>CAYLRO010000006.1:1674-87604 GCA_964386635.1 uncultured bacterium
TCTCTTTAACTCTGGTGCTACTCTCTTTAAATACTGATACGACTCTCTTTAGTACTGATACCACTTTCTTTGGTACTGATACTATTTGCTTTCGCTGCCAGCACTGTTCTCTACTTCCCGGCTACGCCTGGAAGTTGTGGGCCCTGTTCAGGAACTCTGTGAGGAGTTCAACAGCTGTTTCCACATCGTGTTTGTGGATAATGGCAACAGGGCTGTGACCATTCCGTGTAGGAATGGAGAGGCAGGTGGCGTGGGTGTTTCCGCCGAACTTCTGCATGGCACTGGTGTCTGTGCCGCCTCTCACAAGGATCTCCATCTGGTGATCGATCTCCTTTTCCTCGGCTATGTCTCTGATGAAGTCAACAAGACTTGTAGAGCAGATAACGCTTGCATCCTGCTGCTTGATGGCTACACCCTTACCCAGATCCGCGATCTTTTTTGCTGCCGGGAATCCTGGTGTGTCACCTGCGCCTGTGATGTCTGCGGCGATTCCGATGTCCGGTTTCACAGACTGAGCAGCTACTGTTGCTCCTCTGAGACCTACCTCCTCCTGGGAGGTGCCAACGCAGTAAACATCGATGTTGGGGTTCTGGTACTTCTTGAAAGCTTCAGTGATTATGTAAGCACCCACTCTGTCATCGAATGCCTTTGCTACAAAGCAGTCTCCCAGATCCTGGAACGGTGTATCCATGGCGACCCAGTCACCTCTGGCCACCTTTTCATTCACTGTTTCTCCATCCATGCCGAAGTCGATGAACAGTTTGTCCAGCTCAGGTGCTTTTTTCGCAGCTTCAGGAGTAAGTGCTGGCTCTGCTGACACAACCCCTTTGAGAACCTCTCCGCTCCTTGTGTAGACTTTGACGGTGTGACCTGCAATGGAACCGGCCATCCAGCCGCCTACAGGTGAAATGGACGCATATCCCTTTTCACTAACGTTGTAGATAAGGAAACCGATCTCATCTATGTGACCTGCAAGCATGATTCTCTTGCGATTTTCACCCTGTGTACCTTTTTTCAGAGCGATAATGTTCTTCATGGCATCGGTTCTTATCTCATCGGCATGGTCTTTCAGTTCATTTTTGAGAAGCTCGACAACTGCATCTTCCCTGCCGGAAATACCGTCGACTTCGCAGAGTCTTTTCAGGAGTTCCATTTATCCTCTTTTCACTGAATTGATCAGGGTGTTCTTATCTGAAAACCGGCACCGTCCATGTAGGGAGTGCCTGCTCTTCCCGCAAACTGTATGTCGTTCAGCAGAGCTTCAGCGGCATCTTCCGGGGATAACCCGTTCTCGAGTATCTGGTTCAGGTAGTAGAACTCGATGATGGCGCTGCCGCCCCAGTCCACACTTGTGGTGTATCCTGACACAGCAAAATCCTCCCTGGGATTTCTTACCGCTCGGATGATTTCCTCATCCGTTGAACCGGACATAATCAGACAGCAGCTGAAGTGCACCAGTTTCAGTCCGGGTATCAGTGCAACTGATTCAGCGATCTCACCTGGTGATACCGTTCCATCATTCAGGGAAATACCAGCTTCTGTTCCATGGCTGGCTATCACAAGGTAAACATCACCTGGAAGCATGGCTGCCTCGGCACAAGCTTCATTGAGATCTCCTGCATCATGGATGAACCGGTGTCTGATTTCCACGTTTTCCAGTCGGCCCAGCCAGGCTGCAAGCATCTCACCGAATGAGTATTCGTTCTCTGTCATGGATTCCTGCCAGTACTCCTCGAGAATCAACAGCCAGATGCCTGCTTCCTCTGTGGATCTGTGGCCTTCCCATTCGCTCCATCTTCTGTCACCGTCTGCACGCCATTCGCCAGCAAAGGAATTTCCGCTTTCAGAGAGCTGGAACCAGCCTTCACCTGAAACAGAACCCTCGTCATAGCGGAAAACCAGTTTGGACCCTGTGACATCACCTTCGATTGCTGACATACCGCCGTAGCTGTACCAGCCGACGACATGATCATCCATCTGCTCCAGGTACATGTCACCGTAAGTGGTCTGCCATATTCCGGAGAAGTTACCGACGGATGTGATCAGCGCAAGGATTACAAGGTTCATTGAAGAACCGCCTTTATCCTTCTCACTCCTCTTGAGGAGCTTTTCTCGGAGACAATTTTAAAACTGCCCAGATCACTGGTGTTCTCAACATGCGGACCGCCGCAGATCTCCATGGAGTAGCCCTCTATAGTGTATACCTTCACTATATCGTCGTACTTGTCCTTGAAGAAACCAAGAGCTCCTTTTTCGTCTGCCTCATCCGGAGCCATCTCACAGATATGAATCTTTATGTTTTTCCGGATAGCTTCGTTGACCAGATCCTGAACCTGCTGTTTCTCCTCCTCGGTCATCTTCTCGCCGTGAACGAAGTCGAATCGCAGTCTTTCAGCAGTGATGTTGCTGCCCTTCTGCTGTACATGATCTCCCAGCACTTTTCTTAAAGCCGCATGAAGAAGGTGGGTTGCAGTATGGAGCTTTGTCACCATTTCGCTGTTGTCTGCAAGACCGCCTTTGAACTTTTTATCGGCACCCTGCTTTGAAAGCTCCCGGTGCTTGTCAAAAGCTTTTGTGTAACCTTCCATGTCTATTGTCATATGGTGCTCTGCTGCAAGATCCGCAGTTAGTTCAACAGGAAATCCGTAAGTGTCATAGAGTTTGAAGGCCAGTCTGCCTGCGACCTCTTTCTTCGGATTCTTAAGAAGACCGGGAAGCATCTTGTTGAACTGCTTTATTCCAGCCTGAAGGGTCTCTCCGAAGAGTTTCTCCTCCCGGTTCAGTTCATCCAGCACGACCTTGCGGTTTCTTCTCAGTTCAGAGTAATCCTCACCCTCGATATCAATGACGATTTCGGCAAGTTCAGTGAGAAATCCAGAGGCAAGTTCCATTTTCATCCCGTGGCGTATTGCCAGACGGATAAGCCTTCTCAGTACATAACCCTGATCAAGGTTTGAAGGAACAACACCCAGGTCATCGCCAAGGATGTGAGTTGCAGCTCTGATGTGATCTGCTACGACCCTTTCACTTCTTGTGGTTTTGGTATTCGGGGATGCCATCCGGCGAATCTTCGAAATGAGAGGTTTCAGCACGCCGATGTCGTATACAGTGTCATAACCGCCAAGCATGGCTACAGTGCGTTCAACGCCCATACCGGTATCAACATTTTTCTGAGGAAGGGGTTCGTAATTTCCCTCAGGTGTCTTCCTGTACTCCATGAACACATCGTTCCACACCTCGAAGTATTTGCCGCATGAACAGCCCGGTTTGCAGTGTTCTCCACAGGACTGTTTGCCGGTGTCGAAGAACATCTCGGTGTCAGGGCCGCACGGACCGGTAGAACCTGTTGGACCCCACCAGTTGTCTTTCATTCCGAACCGGTAAATACGCTCAGGAGGGATTCCCGCTTCCTGCCAGATCTGTGCTGCTTCTTCATCGGCAGGAATGTCTCCCTCGCCGGCAAACACTGTTACACTGAGTTTTTCCGGATCAAAATTGAGGTATTCTTCGCCTGTGAGGAATTCCCAGCTCCATAGAATGGCATCACGCTTGAAGTAATCGCCGAGAGACCAGTTGCCCAGCATTCTGAAGAATGTAAGGTGTGTGTCGTCTCCCACCTCATCGATGTCACCTGTTCTTATGCATTTCTGCACATCCACAAGCTTTGATCCTGCAGGATGGGTTTCTCCCAGAAGGAAAGGAACCAGAGGCTGCATACCGGCAGGTGTAAAGAGGATTGTGGAGTCGTTCTCAGGTATGATCGAGGCACCTGATATCCTCTTATGCCCCTTGCTTTCGAAGAATTTTATGTAAAGATCGACAAGTTCTCTCTCGGTCATTTGAAATCCTTTTCATATATCCTGTATGTCTTGTAGGCTTCAGCCTTCATCTGCTTCTCAAGAATGGCCCTCATCTCCCGGTTGTTCTCAAGTATCCATGAGAGTTCGCCGCGGCCCATGCCCATCTTTTTGCTGTTCCTGATTATCTCATCTATTGCAATGGCTTCAAGCCCTTTGTTCCTGTACTTCTTTTTCACACCGAGAAGAAGAACTCTCACACGATCGATCTTCACTTTGAAGGGAGGCACTTTGAGTGACAGTATGGTGGGAATGGCCCTTCCTCTTCCCTTCTTGAAAGCAATGTTTGCATCTGGAAGGCCAACACCGAAAGCCACCAGTTCTCCATCAAGCTCCACCAGCGGTGTCAGTGCAGGGGTAATAAGCATCTTCAGCTCATCCACCATGGCAGCGAACTCTCTGTCGGTCATAGGCACGAAACCCCAGTTCTCTCCCCAGCACTCGTTGTAAACATCCATCACCTTGCGCATCTCACCCTCAAGGTCCTTCATGTTTATTCCTCTGACGGTCCAGTTACCCCTTCTCTTCACCATACCGGCAACTCTGGTGAGCTTCTCGAAATCGTTGTCAGTGCTGTCAGCCCAGTAGGCCAGAAGGTCCATGCACTTTGTGTATCCGGCTGCTTCAACAAGCCCACCCAGCCAACTGGGATTGTGGGGCATCATCAATCTGGGATCTGTATCAAAACCGTCAACAAGCAGACCGCATTCTTCGTTTGTTGAAAGGTTGAATGGTCCGCGAATGCTTTGCATTCCCCTTGCTTTCGCCCACTCTTCCGCTGTTGTGAGAAGAAGAGCTGCAATATCTTTGTCATTGTCACATTCGAGAAAACCGAAAAAACCGGTCTTCTCGTTGTGGTACTCGTTGTGAGTATGGTTCACCGCGGCACTGATCCGGCCTCTTACAGTGCCCTGTTCATCCCTGGCCAGGAAGAACTCTACCTCTGAATGTTCATGGAAGGGATGTTTCGGATTCATTATAGCCCTGACATTCATAAGAAGCGGCGGCACCCAGTGAGGGTCATCTGCATTGATCCTGAAGGGAAGCATTATGAATTCTTTTTTCTGCTTCCTGGAGGAAACACTCTCTATTGTGCAGGTCATGTCACCCTCCGATCAGGCCGTGGCTTCGTCCCACCTTTTCGAACACTTCAAGTGCCCTGTCGATCATGTCATCAGTGTGACTTGCCATGTAACTGGTCCTGAGCATGGCCCCTCCCGGGTCCACAGCCGGAGACACTACAGGATTGGTAAAAACACCGTTGTCGAACATGTCCTTCCAGAACCTGAAGCAGTCCAGGTCATCCCCTACGATGATGGGAATAATGGGCGCTTCGCTGCACCCGATATTGAATCCCATTGAGGATAGACCGTTGCGGCACCTTGCAGCAGCACCGTGAACCTGCGTGAGCAGCTCCGGTCGCTGTTGAAGAACATCAATGGCAGCAATGACAGTTGCAACAGCTGCCGGTGGAAGACTGGCGCTGAAAATATTGGTTCTTGCGTTGTGCTGCAGGTAGCTGATCACTTCTTTCGGACCGGCTGCAAAACCGCCTATGCATGCAAAAGACTTGCTGAAGGTTCCCACAAGAAGGTCGACCCTGTCATGACACCCCAGATGCTCAGCAGTACCCATTCCTGTTTTTCCCATGGCTCCCACACCGTGGGCATCGTCAACCATGAGTCTGACACCGAATTCCTCTGCCAGATCGGCCAGGCCGTTTATCGGAGCCAGGTCACCTTCCATGCTGAACACACCGTCGGTGATTATCATGCCTGACTTCCCGGCATTCTTTTCCAGAATGTGCCTGAGTTGCTCGAGATCGTTATGTCTGTACTTAACCACATTGGCATAACCCATTCTGGCACCGTCAATAATAGATGCGTGGTTCTTCCTGTCCAGATAGAGAGTGTCTTCCCTGCTTCCCAGAGTTCCTATGGTTCCCAGGTTTGCCTGAAATCCGGTGCTGTATGTGAGACAGGCTTCCTTTTTCAGGAATCCTGCAAGTTTTTCTTCAAGCTGCAGATGAAGATCAAGAGTACCGTTCAAAAACCTGCTTCCAGTGCAGCCGGTACCGTACTTCTGTATAGCCTCGCATGACTTTTCCATTACGTATGGATCATCGGTAAGCCCGAGATAGTTGTTTGAACCAAGCATGATGAGCCCATGGCCAGCGATCTCCATCTCAGCACCTACATGGCCCTGGAGGGGAACAAAGTAAGGGTAAAGTCCCATTGCCTTCACTTTGTCGGCTCTGTCGTAGTCGTAGCATTTCTGAAAAATGTCCATTGAAACCTCATTGATGAAGGTGTAATTCCAATATCTTAAAATGAATTATGAATCTAATCACAAACCTTTCTGAAACAAAGCAGAGAAAGCATATTCCAATCAACTGGAAGGAACAAGAATGAAGGTATTTGTAACAGGAGCTTCAGGCTTTGTGGGCAGAGAACTCGCCAGGCAGCTTGTGAGCCTGGGACACCAGGTCACCGCAGCGGTAAGACCCACTTCAGATCTGACAGGAATCCCTGAGAAGTGCAGCGTGCAGGCAGTTGATCTGCAGTCTGCCGAGGACATCGCCAGGCATCTGGAGGGGGTTCGCGTGATCTTTCACGTGGCAGGAGCCGTAAAAGCCAGGTCAGGAGAAGATTTCGACAGGATCAACGCAGGAACCACAGCAGCCATTGTAAGCGCTGCTGATTCAGTCTGTCCTGATGCTTTGTTCGTGCTTACCTCAAGCCAGGCAGCTTCGGGACCATGCGGCACCGGACCGGTAACTCCCTATGGAAGAAGCAAGGTTCTTGCTGAAAGAGCTGTCACCGGATTAAGGCGGTACACAATTGTGCGCCCGCCTGCAGTGTTCGGCCCTGAAGACAGGGCAACTGCACCACTTTACAAATGGGCACGGCGCGGGGTAACTGTTTCAATGGGTCTTTCATCTGGAAGCTTCTGCATGATTTCTGTCTCCGACCTGGCGAATTTCATGGTCATGCTTATGGACTGTCCATCTTCTGAAGGAAAAACTCTTCAGCCATCCTGGCCGGAGCTGATAACCTGGGAAAGATTCCACAGAGCACTTGAACAGGCGGCAGGAAGAAAGATCATCAGGGTGAGAGTACCCGGTTTCTTTGTACATGCGGCAGGATTCCTGGCAGAGATCGCAGCCTCCTTTACCGGCAGCTGCCCTATGGTAACAAGGGAAAAAGCAAAGGAACTGACAGCATCAGCATGGCCGATCCTGCAGAACGAAACCGCTGAGCTCACCGGCTGGCAGCCTGCACAATCCCCTGAAGAAACTCTTTCGGAGGCAATGACCTACTGGAAGTGATAGAGCAGTACCACACTCCCCTTGTACGCAGGACGCTTCTCACCCTCTATCTCAAGAGTTACACCGAAAGTAACCCTTGTTGTCCCTCTGAGATCCCTTATCTCTTCAACTGTAAGAACAAGTCTCACTCTGCTGTCAACAACAACCGGTGTGCTGAACCTGAGATTCTCCATAGCATAATTCACAGTGAGTTTCGAGTTCCGTATCTCAATGATCTCGTCAAGCAGCGAAGGCAACAGAGACACCCCCAGAAAGCCATGAGCAATGGTCTTCCCGTAAGGTGATTCAACAGCTGCCCGTTCTTCATCGATGTGTATCCACTGATGATCGCTTGTAGCATCGGCAAAAGCAGTGATCATCGTCTGGGGAATTGATCTCCAGCTGGACTTTCCCACTTCCCTGCCCAGGAAAGCCGCAAGGTCTTCATGGGACGAAACAATTTTAATCTCTTCCACTTAACTTCTCCCTCCAGGTATTGTCATGTTTCTATCTGCAGTTCATCCATTCAGGCACTCCGGAAGTCCGCTTTCCCCTGCCGTAAAACAAATCGTCCAGCAGTGGAAGCAGAACCGCTGCAGTGAATGACTTCAATGCAAGCTTCTTCAGAACACCCCACGGGTGGTTCATGGGACACACCGCCATGCAGACACCGCAGTCTGTCCCGGAAGCATTCCAGTAGGCATAGCATCTGTCGGCTTTAATTCTCTCTATTTTCTCTCTATTGATCGCTTTCGAGGGGCAATGGCTGGCGCACTTTCTGCAGTGGTGACAGAAACTGAGATAATCCCTTGCACTCTTCTCCAGAACCGGCAGTTCACAATCAGTGGTAACTGCTGCAAATCTCACAGCGGAACCGTACATGTCAGTTATGAACAGGTTGCTCCAGCCGAATCCGCCAAGACCTGCATCCAGGGCAATAAGCGTGGGGATAACCTGATAACATCCGTCAATGTGAGCCCTGGCTGAGTATCCCAGACTCCGAAGGAAGGCTGCTGTTTCCACAGCTGCAACACCTGAATCCCGGTATCTCATTGCCACCTCTACAACCTCGGGACTCCGTGGAGCTGTTCCGGTGAGTGCTTCCTTCATCTTTGAGCCTATTACAATGGCATGGGTGTGTTCTACCGGGATCTTAACACCGTAGTTCTCAGCTCTTCTGCCGTGATGGGAATAGTAGTGTTCATCTCTGACTGCGGTGATTCCCCTGCACCTGAAACCCTGATATTCCAGCCAGCCGTTTATGTACCTGCTGATCTCCTCCGGTGATTCCTCTGCTTTGCTCTGGAACGGTTCACCTGAACTGATGGAGTGAAGTGCTTCTGTAACGGAAAATTCAGCATATGTGGCAGCGGAATTCATTCTGTTGTAAAACATGCTTCCCCTGGCCATGAGACCGGGCAGTGCCCTGGTTGCAGCATCTCTTTTTTCTTTTTCAGGATACCTGCGGTAGTAATCGGCATAGTCATCCGAACCTGGTTTCAGCCTCTGTCTTGAAAAAGAAATGTCCCTCTCATCGAACCTGTCACCGGGTTTCCTTTCCGGAGCATCTTTATGCTTCAGAGGGATAAGCAGAAGGATCAGAAGAATACCGGTAATCTGAAGTGCAGGGGGAAACAGAGCAGCAATACCGATAATGCATGCTGCTACAATGGATATCCATCCAGCCCGTTTGAATCCTCTGCGGAAATTCATCACAGAAAACCAAAGTATTGGAATACCCAGTACCGGCAGCATGACAAGGCCAGTATAAAAGAGAATCCTGTCCACTGTTCCCTTTCACGGTTTTGATCAGGAAAGATACCATAACAGTACTCAGTTCAGCACAACCACTGAGTCGCTTACACCCGGCGGCGGTTAAGCAGGGATCCGGGAGCATGTCAGCGGTGGAAAGTATCCAGCCCCTGTCCGTTCAGCGTTTGTAGCCGAATCTCTTCAGAAGTTCGATCCTGGCGGAAACATCCTCCTGACACTCCACAGCTGTAGGTGATTCTCCGTCGATAACACCGAGAATTCCTCCTCCCTGCTCCGTTCGTGCAACTATGACCTGAACCGGGTTTGCCGTGGCACAGAAGATGCTGCAAACCTCGGGAACGGCCTTGATACTGTTCAGAACCTGTATGGGAAATGCTTCGCCGAGAACAACCATGAAGCAGTGTCCCGCACCTATGGCTGATATGTTCTCCTCTGCAATTCTTTTAAGTTCCAGATCGTTTCCGTCACTTCTTATGAGCCTGGGTCCTGATGCCTCGCTGAATGCAAGCCCGAAAGAACTGCCTGGAACAGTACCTGCAACTGCCTCGTAAAGATCCTCCACTGTCTTTATGAAATGCGACTGCCCCAGGATAATGTTGCATCCCTCAGGGAACTTCAGATCAACAGCTTCCATTTTCAGCATGGTTCAGGCTCCCCTCAGCTATCTGTTAATTCCGTCAAATATGCCCTCGACCTCAGGAACACCGCCCTGCAGAACCAGATATCCATCTGGAGGCTCGGACTCGGTTATATCGCCGCCTACAGGGGTAAGCATCAGTTCCTGCACCTTCTCGAAATCATCGGTTACTCCCATTGCCCAGCCGAGTTTGATGTAAGCTGCTTCAGGAAGCATGTTGCCCAGAGGAACAACGCCTCTCTGCATGAGAAGTCTGCCTGTATCGTACACATACATCTGTGCATATCCCCAGAGTGTCTGCACTGTCATGAAAACATGAACTCCTGCATCAGTTGCTCTCTGGATGGGTTCGTAAAGCGCTTTGTTAACGTGGCCGAGGCCGGTTCCGGCAATGATTATTCCCTTGTAGCCGTTTTCAACCATAGAGTCGATCATGTCCGGTTTCATGTTCGGGTAGTAGTAGACCAATCCAACCCTGTCATCAAACACAGGTCTGATATTGGGTTTTCTGGTCAGGTCTCTCTTGAGATAATCTTTCTTCAGGAATGTGAATTTTTCCCTGTCCACCATTGCAAGTGGTCTGTCACCTATGGTCCTGAAGGTAGACCTGTAGCTTGAGTGCATCTTTCTCACCTGAGGGCCCCGGTGAAGAAGACCGTACTGATCGCTTGTAGGGCCGAACATGCAGACAACCACTTCTGAGGCATCGAAAAAGGCTGCAGTTTTTGCTGCATGAATGAGATTGAGAGCTGCATCGCTGGACGGTCTGTCACTTGAACGCTGGCTGCCCACAAGAACCACAGGAACAGGAAGGTTCTGGCACATGTATGTCAACGCTGCTGCCGTGTGGCTAAGGGTGTCTGTACCATGACCTATCATCAGGCCGTCAACACCCTTTTCAATTTCCTTCTCGATGGCCTTTGCCAGTGTAATGTACTGACTGGGACCCATATCCTCACTGAATATTCCGAAGAGCTTCTCAGTGTCCAGGTTGCATATATCCGCGAGTTCAGGCACAGCGCCATAAAGCTCTCCAGGGGAGAATGCCGGGATCACCGCCCCGGTCTTGTAATCCAGTCTGCTTGCAATGGTGCCGCCTGTTCCCAGAAGTTTTACCCTGGGGTTCTTCGGGTCGAATGGGAATTCCTGCTCAGCGATCTGATAATGTGCCTCTCTTGAACCCAGAATCTCTACTGATGTTATCTTCGTTGCCGATACACCAATGTTGTAACCTGTAGCCAGTTTCAAAACAATATGGTCTGCGTCCGCTGTTTCGCTTCTGGGAAGAACAACTCCTTCGAATACGTTCCTTCCTGCAGTCAGAACAATATCGTCCCAGACCTTTATTCCGAATTTTTCCATTACTTCTCTTGTAATACCTCTGTAACCTTTGAAGATGTCGCTGCTCATTCTGAATCCCCTTAGAAGCGCCTTCTCTTTCTGGCGCCCGGTATATCCAACTGCTTCCGGTAATTTGCTACGGTTCTCCTTTTGATACTGGTTCCACTTCCATCCAGTATCTCAGCGATTTTTTCGTCACTCAGCGGTTTGGCTTTATCCTCTGAGGCGATGATTCGCTTTATATCCTCTTTCACAGAAACTGCCGAAACATTTTTGTCTGAACTGCCTCTGCTGAAATAGTATCTCATCTCGTGAATCCCCTGGGGAGATTGAACGTATTTGCCGTTGATTGCCCTGCTTATTGTTGACTGGTTGAATCCAAGTGCCTCTGCAGCCTCCTGAAGGGTCAGAGGCACAAGAGCATCAACCCCGTTTTCAAGAAATCCATTCTGTTTTTCAGTAATGAACCGTGATATCCGTATCACAGTCTGCTGCCTCTGTCTGATGGCCTTGATGAACCAGCTGGCCTTTCTGAATTTCTTTGTTACATACTCCTTCTCCACCGCTCCTGCAGAAGGTGATTCAAGAACCTTCCGGTTGCGGCTGCTTATTGCAAGATGGGGGAAACGGTTGTCATTCAGAAATACAAGGAATTTCCCATTGTGTTTCTCTATTATCACATCAGGAACAACCGCAGAACTTGAACTTCCGGAAAATTCTGCCCCTGGCCATGGATTCAGTTTTTTTATGCGCTGAATGGCCTCTTCAACCTCATGAGGAGATACTCCCAGTTCCGACGCGATATTAAGTATTCGTCTCTGTGCCAGGTCATCGAAACACATGTCGATCATCCGGTATTCCACCGTATCAACGGCATTGTCTCCATCCTGAAGCAGCATCTGGAAAAGAAGAGCATCTCTGGCTGAGCGCTGAGCCACTCCGGGAGGATCAAGGGACCTCACTACGGAAAGGGCATCCTGAAGAACATCCCCGCGGCCATCCCAGCCGATAACGAATTCATCATCGGTAAGTGTAAGGAGACCATGACGGTCCAGAGAATAGATGATGTATACCCCGGCATCCTCTGCTTCGCCGGTGAGGTCCAGAGTCTGGAGCTGAGAAATGAGATGCTCGCTGAGAGTCACAGGCTTTACCGCCTCCGGATGCCACTGCTCCTCTTCCTGATAACGGTTGGCAGGCATTGTTCCAACATCCTCATCTATCTCCCTGAGAATGTCCAGCGGATCCTCTTCTTTGGAATCGCTTCTTTCCGGTTCCTCTTCAGGAACTTCGGTTTCAAGCTTGTCGGTTTCTGTCTGATCAGATGAGTTTCCATCCTCTTCAAGCAGAGGATTCTCAGCAAGCTCAGTGGCGATCAGACCTTCAAGCTCCATTGAAGGCATCTGAAGTATCTCCAGCTGCTGCCTCAGGGTCTGAGTCATGGCCAGCTTCTGGGACTGTGTCAGTTTCAGTTGTGTACTGAGCTCAGGCATCTACAACTTGAACCTTTCCCCGAGATATATCTTCCTGGCTTCAGGGTCATCTGCCAGTTCCTCTGCTGACCCTGAAATAAGAACCCTTCCGTCATACATGATGTAGGCTCTGTCGGTAATGGCCAGAGTTTCTCTTACACTGTGATCAGTTATCAGAACTCCCAGTCCCCGTTCTGCAAGATCCCTGATTATCCCCTGTATCTCTGCAACGGCGATGGGATCTATTCCGGCAAACGGTTCATCCAGAAGGAGAAAACCGGGATCAGTGACAAGAGCACGGGCGATCTCCACCCTGCGTCTCTCCCCGCCGGAAAGGGTGTACGCCTTCTGTTTTGCCAGCTTTGAGATCCCAAGCTCTTCAAGCAGTTTCTCCTGCTTGTTCTTCCTTGCAGCCTTTGACAACCCGGTTGTCTCCAGTATGCACATGAGATTGTCGGCAACGGTCATTTTCCTGAATACACTTGATTCCTGGGGAAGGTAGCCAAGACCCAGCCTTGCTCTCTTGTACATAGGGAGCCCTGTGATCTCCTTGCTGTCAAGGAATACACTTCCCTCATCAGGTTTGATGAACCCGACTATCTGGTAGAATGTGGTGGTTTTTCCGGCTCCGTTAGGGCCCAGAAGACCAACTATCTCTCCCCTGCTGACTTGAAGACTGACTCCGTTGACAACTTTTCTTTTTCTGTATTTCTTTACAAGCTCTCTGGCTTCAAGAACTTTCGCCCGTCTGTCAATTTCAGTCACGGAATTCCCCGCTCCAGCTGTATGTTCCTCTAACGCTTCCATTGGCTGCTACCTCTTCGGCCTCACCATTTTCAAACCTGATCACTATCTCTTCAGCACTCATGGTGTTCGCTTCTGTTCTCAGTGAATCCTCACCGAATATATTCAGTACTGCACTTCCCTGAAGAATCAGGCTGTCAAGGTCCTCTGTACCTGCTATAAAGGCAAACTCCGCCCTCTGTGAGCTGAAATCAACTTTCGTCTCATCCTGTTCCAGATTGCCTGAGGCGGCGCCCTCTATCCTGAGAAACTCAAGAGCACCATTGGCGTCAACAAGACCTTCCATCCAGTCGCCGAAAAGCTCTCCCTCTTCAGCAATTATCTCCGGGGAGCCGATCAGCTCCATTCTATCCTCTTCGCCGAAATATCTCAGGTATTCGCTGCTTGTAGTCATGTTCCTTGCACCCATTGTTACAAGTGCGTTACCCTGAGCTTCAGCTCTTTCGCTATCAGGGAAAAACTCCAGCCTGTCAGCGGTAATTACTGTGGTATCAGAGCCCTCAACCCTTGTCAGAACAGGGTCAACTGTAACGAAAAGGCTTCCTCTTTCCCTGTCATACAGAGCGTACTCACCGGTAACATTTCCCAGCCAGTCTCCCTGAAGAACAACGGAACCCTTTGCTGTAGCCTTATCTCTGAACCTGAACCAGTCCACCCGGTCTGCAGTCAGGGTGGAAGATCCGTCTGCAAGAACGGCATTTCCCGACAGAACCATCACACCTGTAACCCTGGAATAAGAGAGAAAGTCTCCATCAGCAGTCAGAGTATCCGCCTCAACATGAACCCCGCCGAAAAACTCAGCCCGTTCGGATTCCTGATACACTTTTGCAGATGTGGAGGTAACAGTTACCTGATCATCAGTTACAATGACATTCCCGGTGAGTTCAAGTATGGATTCACCGGTTTCCAAAGTCGTGGTGGAAGCATTGTCCGATGTTACTGTAAACACACCGGCTGAAGATGCTGGGAGAAACACCATGAGTATTAAAGGAAAAATTCGTTTATTCATCTATGAGAACATCTCCCACTGTTACAGCAGTAAAAGACTCCTGAACTGTAACATCACCAATGGCCGAGAGACCGGTGTCAAGCACAACACCTCTTCCCCGGAGGGTAGTTGTGCCTGTGCTCTCGGGAATTGTGAATGTCACAAGGCAGTCTGTCTGGAAAGTTTCAAGTGAGTCTGACCAGTTGAGAAGCTCGGTGTTAAGCGTTCTGCCGTCAGCATTTTCAGCAAATACGTTTCCCCATAGAACAGTTCTTCCACTTATCATGTCCGAGGAACCTGTATCGCTTCTTACAAAGCTCTCAGGAATATCCTCTTCATAAAAAACTATGTTGACTTCAGTTATAAGAAGAAGGCTGTCCTCTTCCCTGTAAACAGCTGAATCCCCGGTAAGCATCCAGTCACGGAAGCCATCCTGGGACTGAACAAGCCTGATACCTGAAACGGTCTGTACCTTGCCGCTCTCCTGAGACCATTCACCGGGCTGTTCACCGCAGCCCGTCAGAGCCAGGAGGACGACGATCCCAGCGCTTATGAAACCAGATCCACTGATCGGGATCCTCAACTATCCACTCTCCGATCCGTCTATTCAATTCAGCAGTAAGCTTTTCCACTCCGTCTTCATTCTGGAATCCTTCAGTGTTAACCACAGGGTCAATGGTGAGAAGATACCGAGTTTTGCTCTTTCTTGCTATATGCAGGGTTAATATCGGAACCCCATACCTCAGGGCGATCCCCGCAGGTCCCACAGGTGTTCTGGCCTCAAGGCCGAGAAAAGGAATAAACCTGCTTTCAACTGTTATTGTATCCTGATCAATGAGAATACCCACAGCAGTGTTTCTTCTGAGACTTCTGATAAGCCCAACTGCAGAAGCTCCCCTGTCTATCAGCTCGATTCCCGGTTTGGACCGGAGATTATCAAGTTCCTGAGAAACTCTTGGATTCCACAGTTTTCTGCCTACAACTCCAACCCTGGCTCCCAGCAGGGAAACCGCTCTTGGAATCAGTTCCCAGGCAGAGTAGTGAGCAGTGATGGCAATCACCCCCCTGCCCTTTTCCAGAGCATTCAGGATGTGCTCTCTGCCCTGAACCTCAACAACTCTTTTGAAATGATCATCACTGAAGCGGGAGAACCTGAGAAAGTCAAAGAAACAACAGGCAGTGGAGTTTACCACCTGGTATGCATTCACCTTAAGGCCCAGCGGTATGGCAATATTTCTTCTGTTAACATCGAGAACGGTACCTGCCCGTGAAATGAATGGACCTGCAAAAAAACCTGCCAGAGAGGCAAATGTGTGGGTAATGAAACCAGGACAGTATCGTCCGATAAATAGAATCAGCTTTGTTATGGCCGGTTCGAGAACCCGGTGCCGGAATTTTCTGAACATGTTTCCTTTCAGAAGCCTAGAACCAGGGCATCATGGAGATAGAGTATTCCTGCAGGATTTCCCTGCCGGTCAAGAACCACCAGCGAAGTAATCCCTCTGTTCTCCATTATCTGAACTGCCAGTGACACCAGCTGGTCGGACCGGCAGACCGAAGGTTCCGGAGTCATTACATCACCAAGGCTGAGGTTCTGAATATCTGATCCGGTTTTTATAAGCCTTCCGAGATCCCCGTAAACGAACACTCCGGACAGCTTACCGTCAGGATCTGCAGCTATGCATATACCTCTGTGCTCCGTCATTTCTTCAACAGCTTCTGTCAAAGGAGTATCCAGTGGAAGCACAGGCAGGCTGTCAGTGATCATAAGGTCGGAAACCCGCATGAGAAGCTTTCTGCCAAGGGTTCCGCCTGGATGCACATCTGCAAAATCCTCCGGGGTGAACCCTGAAAGCTCCAGCATTGCCATAGCCAGGGCATCCCCCATGGCGATCATTGCTGTTGTGCTTGCAGTGGGAGCAAGATTCCAGGGACAGGCCTCTTTCAAGACCGGAAGCTTCAAAACAACACGGGCAAATCTGCCCAGAAGGGATTCTTCGCTGGTAACAATGGCAACCACAGGTATTTCAAGTTTTCTCAGAGCGGGAAGAAGAGCGGCAATCTCTCCGGTATCTCCACTCTTGGAGAGAACCAGAGCAGTATCACCAGTAGCCAGCATGCCTATATCCCCGTGTATGCCCTCTGCCGGGTGGAGAAAAAAAGCCGGTGAGCCTGTGCTGGTCATGGTTGCGGCTATCTTTCTTCCCACTATCCCGGATTTGCCCATTCCGCAGACTATTATTTTACCCCGGGTTCCGTGCAGAATTTCAACCGCCCTGGTGAAAGATTCCCTGTTAAGCGAGAGAGTTGCACCTAGCCATTCAGTCTCTATCCTGAAAACTCTTTCAGCAACCGGAAAAAGATCACTCACCGAAAACCTCCAGAACTGCATCCGCTATTTCTCTTACAGCACCTCTGCCTCCAGGTATTGAAGAAACAATATCGCAAGCTTCCCTTACCTCCTTCGAAGCATCAACCGGGCAGGCAGAGATCCCTGCAACAGCCATTGCAGGCATGTCCATCCTGTCATCACCCATGAACAGTACCGAGGATAGCGGAATATCAAGATGATCTGCAAGAGCTCTCACAGATGCTGCCTTGTCAGTACTGCCCAGACAGAGGAATTCAACCCCGAGATCAGCAGCCCGTCTTCTTGTGCATGGAAAATCCCTGAAGGAAACAAAGGCGACCCTCACCCCTGCCTGGGTAAGCTTCATTATCCCTGCCCCGTCTTTCGAGTTGAACACCTGTGACACACCATCAGGGCCATAGATCAAGCCCCCTTCAGTGAGTGTTCCGTCTACATCAAGTGCAACAAGGCGAATACCTTTCAGGTCAGGCATCTGATCTTCTCCAGTGAGTAAGAGACTCCTTAAGAACACTGTCAAAACCTTTAAAATCCAGCATGACTGCACTGTCGCTCAGAGCAGTGCCCGGGTCTGGATGAACTTCAATGAACATTCCTGAAATCCCCCATGCCGCAGCAGCCCCTGCCATTCTCCGTGCGAAAGATCTGTCGCCTCCTGAGGAAGAGCCGGAAGCACCGGGTTTCTGAAGCGAGTGAGTGAGATCCATGATCACGCCGTCGCTTATGTTTTCCATTACAGAGAGGGATCTCATGTCCACAACAAGGTCTCCGTATCCGAAGAATGTTCCCCGTTCAGTGAGAAACACTCTGGGCGAACCTGCAAGTTTTGCTTTGTCCACTGCTCCTTTCATGTTCTCAGGAGCCATGAACTGACCTTTTTTTATGTTTACAGGAAGTCCTGTGGCTCCTGCAGCAGTGAGCAATGATGTCTGGCGGCAGAGAAATGCAGGAATCTGAAGAGCGCAGCAGACCTCTGAAACAGGCCTGGCCTGACAGGCGCTGTGTATGTCTGTGACCACAGGAAGTTCGAATTCCTCTGATACCTTTTCAAGTATTCGAAGCCCCTCTTCCATTCCCGGACCGGACCATGTTCCCGCAGCAGTCCTGTTGTCTTTCAGAAAAGAGCTTTTAAACACAAAGTCAGCTTTTCCCGCATGGTTATCAGCGGTCCGCCTGATGTGCTCGGCAGTTCTCATGACAATGTCTTCTGATTCTATCCCGCACGGACCTGCAATAAAAAGCGGAAGGTTGTTACTCAGCAGTTCCCGAACCATCTTCTGGCCTCCTCAAGATCTTCCGGAGTGTCGACACCCAATCCATTCCATTCTCCGGTAACCACGGAAACATCAACACCGTTTTCCATCCATGACAACTGTTCAAGCTTTTCTGCTGAGGACAATCTCCCTGCAGGAGAACATGCACAGACAGGCAGGCTTGTGTGAGTAAAACAATACACACCCACATGCTGAAAGCAGAACTCTCCGCTCCATGGAATGATGCTTCTGGAAAAATACAGCGCTCTGCGGTCTTTTCTGAACACAACTTTGACAACTGATGGATCAGCCGCTTTCTCCATGTCAGTTTTTCCTGCCAGAGTCGCTACAGTCATAGGATCCATATCAACGCTCAGGAGTGCATCTATCCACCTGTGGTCAACTCCCGGTTCATCACCCTGAAGGTTGATTATTCTTCCCTCAGGACTGCCGAGAATCTTCCATGCAGCATATACCCTTTGAGTCCCGTTTTCAGCCGGACCAGTGATAACAGCTTCATATCCAGCCGCAGTAACTTCACCGTGAATCCGGCTGGAATCAGTTGCAACAACTATTCTGGAAACGCCGGAGCCTGCAACCCCGTCGAGCACCCTGAGAATAAGAGACCTGCCGCAGATGTCAGCAAGAGGTTTGCCCGGGAGCCGGGCAGAACCCATTCTGGCAGGAATTATTACTACTGTCCCAGCCAATTCTCAGATGCTCGTAATCCGATGAAGAAAACTGTTTCTGACTGGTCGTCCCAGGTTTCCCAGCTGGTTCCGGCATCTATGGAAGCACTGCCCAGAGAATATCCTATTCCGCCGGAATATCTTGCTGCTCCGTCTCTCCAGAGTCCGTCCATAGTTCTGTAACCTCCCCGGATTCTCAGGCCGTAGCCAGGGAGAACCTCAAATCCGGCAGCAATGTAGCTGCCTTCATCTGTTTTGTGATCAAACAGTGTAAGTGCCTTCCTGCCAAAGTAATCAACTGCAACAAGTACCCTGGGATGCACCTGGGCGGATACACCTGCAACGAATTCACCTGGAACGGAATAAGTTTCCGTAGTATCCGCTTCCAGACCACCCATGTAAGTCCTGTCAATGGAGAATTCACCGGAACGGTCGGTGGTAACAGAGAATCCTGCAGCGATTGGGCCTGAGTTCATGAATGCCCCGAAAGTAAGCCCCCATGCGGCTCCAAAGGCAACATCCTCACGGTAGGTGGATGTGATGGGTACAAATGGACCGGAAGGCTCTGATGCTGCATAAGCATCCCCCAGTGCAGAACCGAAGAAACACTTTCCACCGAGAGAAAAAGCCATTGTGCTTGATGTCTTCATGGTGAGTCCCAGATAGGACTCAGCGGTAGAGCCGTGCCATTCAATGTCTCCTGACAGGTTCTCATAAGATATTTCGTCTTCCAGGTAAAACCTGGACCTGCCGCTTAGAACGCCTGAAAACTGGAGGCCCAGTGGAAGAGGCATTATTACTGACACATCAGGGAAAGATGAGGCATCCTTCCAGTCTGGATTGGCAGTATCTCTGAACTTGCTTCCGATTGCCAGCCCGGTATTACCCGCCCAGGCAGAAGCGGCGGGATTCAGAACGGAAACCATGTTTGAATCCGGAACTCCTGCAGAAACTCCGCCCATTGAAAAAGACCTGACTCCACCACCGGCGGTCTCTGAGCCAATACCCTCAGAAGGCGGCTGGAAGGGTGGATAAAACCCCGTAAAGGCTGTGAGTGCGGCAAAAACTAAGGGAAAAATCATAGTGAGACTGCTCCTGATCTGTCATGGGACTCATACATCAACGGCAAATATAATCAGATGCCTCTCAGTTTGTTCCATGAATGGCTAAAGACTCCCCGGGAGCCGGGATCACTATCTGTGCATCGCTGACAGATTTCAGATCCGCTGCAAAAGCTTCTGCAGCTTCAGGTTCACCATGAACCACTGCAATCTGTTTAACATTCTCTCCAACTGCCTTGAAATATCTCATGAGACCGTCTGAGTCTGCATGGGCGCTGAAGCCGTCAATTTTCTCAACCCTGGCATTAAGAGGATAGGGAACACCGAAGATATTGACAGTTTCCCGCTTCTCTCCGATTCTTCTTCCAAGAGTGTGCTCAGCCATGTATCCCACAAGTACTACTGTGTTTGCCGGGTCGGAAATATTGTTTTTCAAATGGTGTCTGATCCTGCCGTTCTCACACATACCGGAAGCTGACAGCACTACCATGGGCTCATGCATGGTATTTATGGCTTTGGACTCGCTGACACTCTGCACGAAATGAAGATTCTCAAAGTCGAAGGGACTGTGACCGGCATAGAGAAGGTCTCGCAGCTCACTGTCGTAAACTTCGGGATGAAGCTTGAAAACCTCCGTGGCATTGAAAGAGAGCGGTGAGTCCACGAACACGGGAATTCTGGGAACTCGTCCCGCAATGAAGAGCAGATTAAGGAAATAGAGAACTTCCTGGGTTCTTCCCACGCTGAACGCCGGGATTATGACCTTTCCCCTGCGTTTGATTGTATCATTGATAACCTTTTCCAGATCCAGAAGTGATTTCTCCTGGGGATCATGCTTTCTTCCGCCGTAGGTGCTTTCCGTAATAAGCACGTCAGGTCTGGAGGTGAGGTCAGGATCCCGAAGTATGGGTCTGTCAAATCTGCCCAGGTCACCGGAAAAAAGGATAACTCTCTTTTTCCCGTTCTCCTCAACAGTCAGTTCAACCTGGGAACTGCCCAGAATGTGTCCTGCTTCAAGAAATCTCAGCATCACTCCGGGAAAGAGCTGAAATGAAAGCCCGTACGGGAGAGAAACAAATTTCTCAATTGCAGAGAGGGCATCTTCCAGATCGTACAGAGGCTGGATCGGTTCAAGGCCTTCCTTCGCTCTTTTCTTGTTTATGTATTCAGCATCCGATTGCTGTATATGAGCTGAATCAGGAAGCATTACAGCAGCAAGATCCCTGGTTGCAGCTGTTGAATAGATTATCCCTTTGAATCCGTTCTTCACAAGACCCGGAAGTTTGCCTGAGTGATCAATGTGAGCATGGGAGAGAACAACAGCATCAAGTGATGCCGGTTCATAAGCATACTCCCTGTTAAGTTGTTCAGTCTGTTCTCTTCTGCCCTGGGAAAGGCCGCAGTCAAGCAGGATCTTCCTGCCGCCTGTCTCAAGAAGATGCTGTGATCCGGTAACCGCTCTGGCTGCGCCGTGAAATGTAAGTCTCAATGGAAACTCCTTTTTCTGTCAGGTTTATTCTGCAGCTAACTATGTTCACTGATACAATACTCTGCAACCTGCAGTATAACACGGGAACTTGAACGGTTCCTGAAGTGTTATGGACAAGGGCAGAAAAACATTCTAGATTCAAGGGTATTTCTTTTTCAGCAGAGTAAATGTTTCTGCTGCTTATGAATTGGAGGACAGATGAAAATTGCTATACTGACAGTACTGTTGTTGTCGGTTACTGTAATGGCAGATACCGCATCACAGAGAATTATGGAAGACCAGGCGCTTTCCGTTGACCAGACAGCCCTCTATCTGGTTTACAGCGTTGTTGCTCCTGAAAGACTTCCTGTGGAATATACCGCCGGTGCAGAACCATGCCGCAGCGGATCACCGGCTCTTCATGAAGCCATGCTCCTCAGCAGCCAGATGTCTGCTGCTGCCCTTGAGGAAATGCTGGATCTGGTCAACAGACCCACCTTTTCCGGTCCTGAAGAAACTTTCGTCAGTCCCGACGGTAACTTCAGATTTCACTACACCCTTTCCGGCAGCGATGCAGTAACACTGGCATATGCCGAGGAAATGGCCGGGTACTTCGATGAATCCTGGGACACAGAGTGCAACACTCTGGGATACTATCATCCCCCATCGGACAACGGAGTAGGTGGAGACAATCTTTACGACGTCTACATCATCTCAATCAGCGGTTCAACCCTTGGATACACATCTTCAGGCGGCGAGTATCAGCCTCCGGATTCAACTCAGGACTGCAGTGCAAGTCACATAGCCATGAATACCAATCTGGGGTATAACTACCTTACAACCACATCTTCTCACGAATTCCAGCATGCAATTCAGAATACTTACGATGTAAATGAGCCAACCTGGTTCATGGAGAACTGTGCTGTATGGATGGAAGATCAGGTCTATCCTGACGTAAACGACTGGATGGGCTTCTGGAGCGAAGGTGCAGTTAGAAAGCCATGGAAGAGTATTGATACAGGTAATCCTTACTGGTACGGCTCGTCAATATGGCCGAGAATGATGGGACTCATGTTCGGAATAGATGCCGTAAGAGACGTCTGGCAGAACTGTGCCGACACCAACGGTGCGAACATGTGGGAAGCCCATGATGACATGTTCATTGCCAATGGAATGGATCTTGAATCCGGATTCATGACATACGGACTCTGGCGCTACTTCGTAGCCGGTAACTACAATGAGAACTACAACATGTGGGACGAGGACCTTTCTCTCCCTGCTTCAGGTCCTGTAATTTTCTCATTCAACAGTCACTCCACTCTGCCGGGATCTGCCGACCAGGGACCCTATCCCCCTGAAACCTATGGCATTGCCTGGATAAAGGTCGACCTGAGTTCTTATCAGGACGGCTGGATTGAAATGGACTTTGACGGAAGAGATTACTTTGACTGGAACCTGGGAGCATTCGTATACAACGATGAAAGCTTCAGCTTCCAGTGGTGGGACTGTGACCCTACAACCGGAGACATCACAGTTTCCGTCCCGGCAGCCGGATACGACTATGCAGTCTTCTTCCCTGCATTCATGACTGATACATCCCTCAATGGAGACCACAGCTACACTGTTTCCTACTCAACCGGTGTAGAGGGAGAGGAAAGCCTCAGCGAGATGAATCTTTCAGTACAGAGCAACCCCATGGCTGCAGGCAGCGCTGTGAGCTTCTCTGTTCCAGGTTCAGGACATGCTGACCTGTCCATGATTGATCTTGCAGGCAGAAGAGTAGCCACTATTTACAGCGGCCCTGCTCAGGATGGTCTCAACTCAGTTGAGTTCCAGGGTGGACTTCCTTCAGGAACCTACATAATGGTGCTTCGTCACGGCAACTCAGTAGAGACCCAGCGAGTTTCCATACTCAGGTAGGAGCAGCATTGATCAAAAACAGTGCCCGGTTTAACGCCGGGCACTTTTTTAAGCAGGCTCTCGCTGTCCAGGTTTTCCTTCTCCTTCTTCTGTCCTGCACAGATAAGGAGAATACGGCAAACGCTGACAGCAGCCTGATAGAGTGTACATGCGACACCCCTGTCCTTATTCGGGTGCCCTGTTCTGAAGATTTCCTGCCTGAAGCGGTTGAAAATATTGAGAACACATCATTCGGAAGGTTTTTCCCGGCATCTGAGGGATCAGATGATCCTTTCCACCGGATAGCAGCTCAAGCTGACAGTGCGGGAATGCTGATTCTGGCAATCCTTCAGGAGGGGATGGAATGGAGTGGAAACAGGGAGCATCTTGTGATCTGGCTTGATTCACTGGGCGTGCCAGTACTGGTTCAGCCGGAAATGAATTCCAGTCTTCTTGCTGATTCACTCTGGACAGACCCGCTGATAAGACAGAACACAATTGCTGAACTCATCGAATTTACAAGACCTGATATTGTTATGGAAGAACTGACGGAATCCAGCAGAATAGAAGAGATAACTGCATTCTGGAGCCGCACCGGTCAGGAGAAAAACATCACAGCCTGCCTGTACTGCATGCCTGATCATGATAAGATGTTCAGAGGCTGGGGAATATTTACGGGAAATTGTATTTCAGGAATAAAGATACAGGGGATGGCAGTGAATGACTTCCATGCTTCATTTTTACTTCTTGCCGAACTTGAGTGGATTGAAACCGGTTATCCGGTTTTAAGTACATTTCTGCAAATGGAGAGTGAATGAGGATCAGAATTTTAATAGACAGACTGATAGACTGGGGCAACAGAATCCCTGCAACACCATGGCAGCTGGCTGCTTTGTTCACTGTCACAGTTGTATTGAGAAATCTCATGGAAGCGCTCCAGCTGGGGATTGTTTTTACCTCTCCGGCGTTTTTCCTCCACTTTCCTGCAGCGTATGTATTTCCTCTTCTCACCCTTGTGTTCTTCATGCGGATCTTCAGCGGATACAGTACCGGCAAACTGCTTAAAATTATGGTTCTCGCCTGGACACTTACTCTTCTCCCGCCGCTGTTGGACAGCCTGACAGGCACCACTTCAGACATCGGATATTTCCCTCTTGAACGATCCAATGCCAGCTGGTTCCTGCTGAATTTTTTCAACCCTGCAGTAACTCTTACAGGTACCACAACAGGCATAAGGATAGAAGCTGCACTGGGCTGCATACTTGCCGGCATTTTCACCTGGGCTGTAGCTCCGGGGAAACGCCTTCTCAGGGGTGTGCTTAACACCCTCCTCTTTGCTCCGGTGTTTTTATCATTCTTCACATGGCCTTATCTGATAGCATTGATTCTGCAGCCATTTTTTCCAGGTGACGGCCAGACTCTTACCATGCTTCAATGGCATGCAGCCACAGAAACTCCCCTGACTGGTGCCTCACATTTTAATATTTACATTGTAGACATGATTCCAGTTTCTTTCCTTGCATTGTGGTACGTTAAGGAACTCCTGAATCCAATGTGGCGCAGGCTCCGTAAAGCCATCAGGAGTCTTGCTCTTCTTGGATTGTCTGCGTTTCTGGGTACTGTTGCTGCAATGGTAATTCCAGCTGCTTCAGGAACAACATTCAGTGATGCTGTGGTTATCACCGGGGCGCTTTTTTCATGCCTCTGGCTGACAGCGGGTTCTGCAGGTAAAGGCAGCTTCAGAGTTACAGCGACCGCAATTGCTCTGTCCCTTGCATGGGCTTCAGGCTGGGTAACTCTTGTTCTGGCTGTGCTCTCCCTGGCGATTTCCGCTCTTCCCCTGCCTGACAGATTCAGACATCCATTATTCGGAGTTGCGCTGTTCATTACAGCCATGTCACCAGTGGGATTCACTCTTCTGGCTCCATCAGCAGTTTTTGCTGTTGTTCTGATCCCCCTGACCATTATGCTGGCAAACCGAAAACCGGTATTTTCAGCACTTCTGATTCTTCCACTGGCATTTATTATTGCCTCTCCTCCGGCTTCTGATACAGGAGCCTGGCTTAGAGGAGTGAACCGGGCAGCAGACACTTTTGCCAGATCTTCAAGGATTGATCTGGCCATGGAATCCGCATCAAGGCAGGCAGCAGCAGGAGGTTCATGGCAGAGACTTGCTGAAACCACTCAGATGAACGGATTTAATGCAAGATCCAGATATCTCTGTGAAACTTCCATCGCCAGAGGAGACTCTTCAGCATCACTGATGAAGGTTTCCATGAATCTTGCTTTCAGCCGTGGTGATTCACTTGAATTCAATGAGATATTTCTCCGGTACATGGATTCCATTGAAGATCCCGCGGATTTGAGCGAAGCTCTGTCCATGAGAGTTACTTTCCTGGCACTGTCCGGAGATACTACATCCCTTAATTCAATCCATTCCCGGGCCGGCTTCAATCCCCTTCTCCTTAAATCCATGGGAACAGCTCTTCTCAATGCGGGAGACACACTGAGTGCGTTTCAGTATACCCTGGCATACCTGCAGGCGCCGTCATCAAGCGCCACAGACTGGGCAAGGGCAATAACACTGTCAGCAATTACAGGTGAATCCAACTGGGATTCGATCTACACACTGGCTGAAAACAGATTCGGCGTTTGCGTTCCCATCATGCTTGCAAGACTAAGGGCTCCTATAGTTGAAGGCTTCCCCCCTGACAGACAGGACCTTCTGCAAATGTGTCTTCAAATCATGCCCGGTGACAAAGAGGTTCTGGAAACAGCATCAATGTGGTATTCCGCATCAGATAAACCTGACAGCGGTCTGATTTTCGCTTCAAGATCACTGGCTGCAGCCAGACATCCATCCAGATCTCTCTTCCAGATGGTAATTCATTCGGCACTGAGTTCGGGAAACATCCCTGAAGCAAAGGCTGCTGTTTTATATGCTCTTTCTGAATATCCCGAGAGCATCCAGTACCAGGCGATTCTGGCAGGTATTCTTACAGCAGCTGACCCTGAAGCAGATGTCCCTTCATTCTCTGATGTTCCCTGGGCCAGGGCTCTTTGTGACTCTATTGCTCAAATAACATGCCCAGCCGAACCTTTGTAGTCTTCGTCCTTTCCTCGGCGGTCTTTCTAGTGGCTCTGCTTACGGGTCCTCCTTCTTTTGATGCAACGGACGGGGCGGAATTTGCCGTTTGCGGAGCAGAGCTTCAAATAACCCATGCACCTGGATATCCCCTCTTTGTTATGCTTCTCAGAGTTGTTTCCATGATTTTTTCTCCACTTTACGGACATATGAGATTGATCAACTGTCTGGCAGGGGCAATCCTTGTTCCTGCAGGCATAATCGCCATGAAGAAATTCGCCGTATCATTCAAACCCTCTCTCATGGCAACTGCAATCCTGGTGACTTCTGCTCCTGTACTGGCTCAAATAAACAGTCTGGAAGTATATCCACTGGCAATGCTTCTCACACTGACAGCTATTGCACTGAGCAGCACCGAGCTCTCCGGATATTCTGCAGGAATGGCAATTTTTGCAGGACATCCTGTCTCTGTGCTTTGTGCCCCGATGATGCTTACGAAGAAATTCAAGCTGAAAACCGTACTGACCTTAATTATCCCTGCTACACTGCTTCTCTACATTCCCATCAGGGCAGGTTCATGTTCAATAGCGCATTACGGGCATCCGGTAACCCTGGAAGGTCTTGTCAATTATTTCACAATGTACTCCGGAAGACTTTCCACTCCGTCTCTTCACAGACTGGCAGAAGCTCTTGCATTCATTGGACCTGTGACAGGATCTGTGATCTCTGCAACGGCTCTGGCGGCAGGGAGATTCCAGATGAGAAGGGATATTCCTGCAGTGCTTGCATTACTTTTTCTTGCATCATATCAGCTTCCTGATCCTGCAGGTCAGCTCTGGATACTTCTGATTCCCCTTGCAGTAAGATCAGCAGCAGGCATGGCAAAGCTCCTGTCATTATCCCGGGTTTTCAGCTGGCTGCTTCCAGCTGCCGTGGCGGGATCTGCTATTTCAGGCATCATGCTGGCGGACAGATCAAGTGATGACATTGCTCTCAGATGGACCACGGATATCCTTTCTGAGATCCCTCCGGGATCCATTTATCGACCTGTAGCCCATGACACATTCCATGCTGCCTACACCCTCCACAACCTGGGTATAAGGAATGACATTATTCTGTCAGATCCCTTCGGCAACTACTTTGAGTTATTAATGCCCGGGGAGGCCCCTGTTCAGATAGGGGAAAGAACCGTTCACATTTCACGGGGGTGGAACAGAGCCCCGGAGTTTGTTCTCCATGGACTGATCTTTCATCCGGCAGAGACATCCATTTACCGGACCGACTGGGATAGAATGGATATATTCCGATTCAGCGGTTACTCTCCGGACCCCATGGCAATGGATATTGCAGCGGAGGCATGGGCCAGGAGAATGATACAGACCGATGATCCCGCCCTTGCTGACAGTTTTTTCAACAGGGCAATGGAATTTGCAGCAACCGAACTGACGGAGACAAGAATTGCGAATCTCAGAGATTTTTAGAAAAGCAGTGAGACCGGAAGTTCTTATAGCACTTCTGGCAACACTCTACTGCATTACTCCCATACACAACGGAAACATCTTCTGGCATCTCCGCAACGGGCTGGACATTCTGGAAACCGGCGAGGTAAGAACAACAGATCCCTTCACATGGACAAGGCAGGGTGTCTGCTGGATTCAGCATGAATGGCTTGCTGAATCTGCAATGGCTTTTTCCTGGCAGCACCTGGGCGAGGCGGGACCTGTTCTGCTGAAAGCCCTGTTTATCGGACTTTCCGTTTTCTTTGCCGCAAGAGCAGGGGTGAAAAACGGTGGTTCTCCTGCGTTTGTCTTCATTTTCGGTGCCATGTGGCTGGTACTGGCGCAGCCAAGATGGATAGCCAGACCCCATTTTTTTAGCATTTTTTTCTTCTCGCTGTATCTCTACATTCTTTCTCTGGGCCTGAAAAAACCATGGAAACTTGCTCTGGTGCTTCTCCCGGTCCAGATTCTGTGGGTGAATGTCCATGCAGGATTTGTCATGGGAATATTTCTTGCATCGGTCCCTGCTATTGACCGGATTCTGTCAGGAAGACTGAAAGAAGCTGCATCCTGGATAATACCTCCTTTTGTTCTTCTTCTTGCCAGCGGAATACACCCGAACGGATACAGAACCCTGGAGTATCTGCCTGCGTTTCTGGCTCAGCCTCTTTTCAAGGAATCCATAAGAGAGTGGTGGAGCCCGTTCGACCCGAGGTACGCACCTGACAAGGCTGTTTCCAGAACTGCTGTTCTTTTCCTGTCACTCACGGGAATAACAACAATCCTGCTGATTGCCTTCAGAAAGGTTATCAACAAAGGCAGAACAGCAGCTCTGCTGATACTTTCTGCAGCCACGGTTTTTGCAGCCCGGAATGGAGAGCTGCTTGCACCTGCCATGATGGCCTGGATCCCGGGGATGGTCAGGATACGGTTGCCGGGTAAGGCTTTAATACTTCCGGCTCTTTTTCTGCTGCTGATTCCGTTTACATACGGAATTCCAAGGGAGATCGGTCCACCAAGAGAGCTTGGTGCCCGGGTAGACTGGGATGTATACCCTGTGGCACTGGCAGACCTTCTGGAAAGCAATCCCTGTCTGATGGAAAATGCCGTGCTTTTCAATACCAATGAAGTTTCCGGATACCTGGAGTACCGATTCGGGGAAAGACTTCCTCTGTTCGTAGACGGAAGATGCCTGCTTTTCCCGGAGGGTTTTCACCGTGAATACCTGGTACTTGCCGTTGCACCGGATGCCAGTCACAGAATGGAACAGTACGAACTGTTCAGACAGTACGGTTTCAATCTTCTCATATACAATTCATGGGACAACGCTTCTTCCGTTCAAATAGCGGCTATGCTCCCTGAATTCAAACCTGTGTTCATTGATGGACTGGTTGCAGTTTATGCTTCAGAGGATCTGCTGGCGGCATGTGATGCAGAATCTCTTGCATACCATTATTTTGATCCCATTGATCCAGGAGAGTTTCTTGCAAAACCCCTCTATATGATGCCTTCAGGAGCTGCGGAAGAAATACTGAGGCTGAAAGATCACTACAGCACACAAACCATGGAAACCATAGCCACCGGGCTTCTGTTCCGAGGAGATTCATCCGCAGTTCTCCCGCAGATGAACTATTCAGGCATCACAGGATACACACTTCTATGCTGGGAATCCTGCAGAGAAGGCGATCTTGAGAAAGCAGCTGAGTACGCTGCTCTTTCCGGTGACAGTCAGCTTCTTACAGCAGTAAGATACCTCCAGGGCAACTGGCCTGATGATAACGAATCCATGCTGGGTTTTCACGGTGGAATTGACCAGACGCCTGTGAATATGAGAACAGCGCTGATTACATCACTGTGGACAACCGGCCAGGAGCAGAGAGCCCTGCAGTATGCCAGGGTGAATCAGGACTCACTCAGTGGCTGGTGCCTCTCGCAGGTTGCACTGTTTCAGGCCCTCACCGGCAATATGGAAGAAGCACTTGAGCTGTCGGATATGGCCCTTGAAACCGGTAGAGGACCTGTAATCCTTCAAAGAGCTGCAGCTGTTGTTTCCATTCAGGGAGACTACGGACAGGCAATTGAGTATTGTAGGGAAGCCCTGGCCATAGCTCCGGGGTTTACAGGAGGAAGGCTGCTGCTGGCAGACTGCCTCTGGAATGAGACCAGATTGAGTGATGCCGCAGACCAGTACCGGTACATACTTGACCGCGGTACTGATCTTCCTGAATATGCATCGAACAGACTAGAACTTGTGATGTCTATAGATAACTGACAGTAGAAGAAGGAAGGATGTCTTATGTCTATGAAGACAACAGTTAATGATTTCCTGCACAGGGTGCAGAAGCTCTTCAAGGGCGGCGGCGAAGTCGCTCTGGAAAAACAGAAAAGCAGAGGCAAACTCTCCGCCCGTGAAAGGGTTGATGAAATACTGGACAACGGATCTTTCCTTGAAACAGATCTATTTGTAGAACACTCCGCCACGGATTTCGGCATGGACTCCAAGAAACTGGCAGGAGACGGTGTTATAACCGGTTACGGGAAAGTCAGTGACAGACCGGTGGCCATCTTTGCTCAGGACTTCACTGTTGCCGGCGGCTCACTGGGAAAGGCTCATGCTGCCAAGATAGTCAAGATCATGGATGGAGCCTGCAACAGAAAAATACCTCTTCTGGGAATTAATGACTCCGGCGGTGCCAGGATACAGGAGGGGGTTGACTCTCTCTGCGGGTATGGAGAAATCTTCTACAGAAACACAAAACTCAGTGGTGTTGTTCCCCAGCTTTCACTGATACTCGGACCCTGTGCCGGTGGCGCTGTTTACTCCCCGGCACTTACAGACTTTGTGTTCGTAGTGAACAGGATTTCCAACATGTTCATCACAGGACCTCAGGTTATCAAAACAGTTCTTGGTGAAGACATCAGCCAGGAGGAGCTTGGCGGAGCAAAAACCCACACCTCAGTGACCGGTAATGCTCATTTCTATGCTGAGACTGAACAGGAAGCATTTTCCCAGATAAAGGATCTTCTCAGCTATCTCCCGGAAAACTGCCTGGAAGCCCCTCCTGAAAAGGATCCAGCCCCACCTCTTAAAGGCATCTCTCATGACCTGATTCCTGATAACAGGCGCAAGGCCTATGATGTGGTAGATGTTGTAAAAGGCGTTGCCGACAGAAGCAAATTCCTCCAGGTGCATGAAAACTATGCCAAAAACATAGTGGTGGGATTTGCGAGAATTAATGGAAAAACAACAGGTGTTGTCGCCAACCAGCCAAGGTATCTTGCTGGTGTTCTGGATGTTAATGCTTCAGACAAAGCAGCCAGATTCATAAGATTCTGCGATTCCTTCGGAATACCTCTCCTCACCTTTGTTGACACTCCGGGATACCTTCCCGGTGTAGACCAGGAACACCAGGGTGTTATCAGACACGGAGCAAAACTTCTTTATGCATACAGCGAGGCAAGCGTCCCGAAGGTCACAGTAATAATGAGAAAGGCCTACGGCGGAGCTTACATTGCCATGTGCAGCCGTCATCTCGGGGCAAGCAGCGTTATAGCATGGCCAACTGCAGAGATAGCTGTAATGGGAGCAGAAGGAGCCGCAAATATTGTCTTCCGTAAGGAAATCGCCTCAAGCGATAACCCCGATGAAACCAGACAGGAAAAAGTCAAAGAGTACGAGGACAAGTTTGCAAATCCATATGTCGCTGCTTCAAAAGGTTATGTTGATGTTATTGTTGAACCGGAAAGAACCAGGGAAGTGGTAATCCAGGCTTTCGAGTTTGCAGGCGAGCAGGACCACGGTAATTCCTTCCGCCGCCACGGAAACATTCCGCTGTAGGGAGGAGCAGGTTATGTCGAAAGAGAAGCTCAACATAGACGACACACTGTATGAAACCAGTATCCCTGAAAACTATAAAGCCAGATGGGCAGCACCAGATGTCAGGCTTGTTAAGGCTTTCATTCCAGGAACCATTATAGAAGTGAAGGTAAAACCTGGAAACAGGGTTGCTGAAGGCGATATTCTTCTCATCCTTGATGCAATGAAGATGTACAATGAGATTGCCTCACCGGCTGCAGGTACAGTAGCCGAGGTTGCTGTTGAACCTGGACAGCGGGTGGAAAAGAATCAGCTGCTTATCAGACTTGAGTAGCTGAAAGCATCCTGATGCTTAAAGCCCGGGCATTTCTGCCCGGGCTTCTTATCTATGAACCGACTAATAACTTTACCTCAGCGACTCAGCCTTGCCAGTCTTACGACTGGGAGCGTAAGGTTTGCTACCGCAGTGATTCAGCTTGCCAGTCTTACGACTGGGAGCGTTTTGCTACCTGAGTGACTCGGCTTTTGCCATAGCGTCCATGGCCTGCTGATTCCTGCCAAGGGTGCTGTAGGTCTGTGCAAGGTACTCGTAGTAATCTGGATTGTCATCCACATACTGAATGGCATTCTGGATTGCCTGGAGAGCATCACTGTCTTTCTCCAGCCTGATGTAGTTTGCATAAATCATGTACCAGGCATTGCCGTACTCTTCAGCTGCAAGACCATCTTTGTCAGCGAGCTGCATCATAACTTCGATGGACTGGTTGTAGTTCTCCATGATGAAATTGGCATGACCGATCATGGCAAGAACCTGGTAGGTATCACCGAGAGTTGCACGGCACTCCTCGAGAGCCTGAATACCCTCGTCGTATCTTTCCATCTCAATAAAAGTAAAGCCCCTGGTAAGCATAACACTGGCTCTCATTGAAGATGCATCTTCTTCTGATATCCAACCCTCATCAACACCATTCTGAATAGCTATAAGAGCGTCATCGTAAATACCCAGAGCTTCATTGAACTGCTCGGAAAGGATGTAGAACTCAGCAAGTCCGGTCATCAGGTCGGCGCTTGAGGGATCGATTGCCAGAGCCTGAGAATAGATATCCACAGCCTGAGCCATGAATTCATCTGCTTCTTCAACAGTTTCAGCATTCATGTAGAAATTCTTCAGGATGGAACCTGAGTTGAATGATGAGAGAACAACGCTTGCGCGCATTCTGTCAATCTCATCCATAATTGGTTCGGGATCAAGGCTTACCTCAAGGGTAGCCTGCAGTGCTTCAATCTGAGCTACAGCAAGGTCAATAGAGGTTTCAAAACCGACAAGTGCCTGTTCGTACTCATGGTTATTCAGGGCAATGTCACCAATAAGCTGATCAAACTCAGGACGGCTTGGAACAATGCTCTTACCAGTCTCAAGCATGCTCATTGCGTCATCAATTCTTTCATCCTGAACATATGTAGCTGCTGTGTTGTAAAAAGCAGGCCAGTAGCTTGTAAGATTGGCGCCAATTGCAGGATCCAGCTCGTAAGCCTTCATGAAAGACTCAGCGGCACCTTCCCAGTCGCGCATCATGCTGTATGCTCTTCCACGCCAGTACCATACCTCAGGATTCTCACCTTCTCCGCCGGCTATTACACTGTCAGCGAGATGAATGGCATCCTGATACTCACTGTTCTGGATGTGTACTTTTATCCCTGTTACTGCAGGTGATGAGCAGGCAGCTGCCAGCAGCAGAACCGCAATTGCAGGAGCCAGTATTTTCATAAGGTTCAAATCAATCCTCCATTCAGACAATAATCGTGTATTAAGAAAAAATGCCAGCAGGCACATTACCTGCAAATCTGCTTAAAAAATCAATTGAAGTCAACTCTGGAGGGACTTGACCTCAGGGCTTCTTTAATGCAGAATGTTGGGTTGCCATGGAGGTATAAACTGTGAACTGCTTTCTAATACCGTTTCTTTTGTGGAGAGGCATTCTCTTTGCTCTGCCGGATGAGGTTCCGCCGCCTTCTCCAGGAGAAAGAATTGCACATGTAAACATTGAAGAACAGGTAATTGTTTTCCTTGAGGGCGACAGAGAGGCGAATCTGGCAATTGTTTCCACTGGCAGTCCGCCCAGGCACTCAACTCCCAGAGGTGAATTCGAGATACTCTACAAAAGGTGGGCACCTGTTTCCAGTACATACAGAGTAAGAATGCCTTACTGGCAATGTCTTGAGGAAAGCGGAGCAATCGGTCTTCACCAGGCATCCCCAGGGGTGGAACACAGGCTTGGTGAAGCTCTTTCACACGGATGCGTCAGATTGGGATTTTTTACAGCCAGATGGGCCTACTACTGGCTTCCTGTGGGAGCCCGGGTAATTATTGATTAACCTCAGGTCAGTTCCGGTTTCTCTCTCTCCAGTTTTTCTACAACACCCTTGATCTTCTGGGATTTCTCATCTGCCATAACCAGAGTAACTCGATCTGTTGTTACCACACACAGATCACTGACACCAACCAGCACTGTCAGGCGACCGGTTTCATCAAATACCATTGTATTGGAACAATCCATTTCCAGTTTCTCTCCTGAAGAGACACCGGCCTTCTTGGCTCCGGGCCAGTCACCTATGTCGCTCCAGCTGAACTCTGCAGGAACAATAACTGCCCTGCGGGTTTTCTCCATTACTCCGTAATCAATTGATTGCGATTCAAGAGCTCCGTAAACTTCTGCCGGCGGAGAAGTGCTGTCGTCCATATTCTGCAGTGCTTTAAGAAGATCAGGCATGTACCTGCCGAGTTCTTCAAGGAAAACATCAGCTTTCCATATGAACATGCCGGAGTTCCAGAGGAATTCTTCTGAAGCAACATATTCAAGGGCAGTCGCAGCATCCGGTTTCTCTCTGAAGGTTTTTACCTTCCAGCCTGGTGAGATCTCCTCACCCTTCTGGAGATAACCGTAACCTGTTGCAGGGTGATCGGGAGGTATCCCTATAGTGCAGAGATAACCCTGCTCTGCAAGGGTCACCGCTTGTCTGACAGTACTCTCAAAACCGCATTCAGGCTCTATCAGATGATCGCTGGCTGCTACAACCATAACAGCATCACCGCTGCCTCTTCTTCTGAGTGTTTCAGCCGCCCAGCCTATACACGCTGCAGTATTCCTGCCCACAGGTTCCAGAAGAAGATTCTTCCTGTCCAGCAGCGGAAGCTGTTTTAAAACTGTGCTGCCGTGCTCTGCTCCGGTTACAACAATAACATTCCCAGGTGCAGCAAGATTCCTGAACCTTCGGGCAGTGATCTGTATCATTGTACCTTGACCAATCAGCTCCATGAACTGCTTCGGTCTGGCCTTCACTGACGCCGGCCAGAATCTTGTGCCTCTGCCTCCGGCCATGATCACCGGGAATATATTTTCACCGCTCATTCTCAATCCTCACTATCCAGGTCTCGCCGCTGGTTTTCAGCTCTCCTCCATCAGCGGAGAAATAACACTTTCCGGTGCTGTGGGCATACGTAATTTCCATAGGCGCCAGATGAACAGTACCGGCACCTGTATTTCTCAGAGAATAGTCTTCCGTTGAAAGAGGAAGCTTCACGATTTTTTCTGCTTTGCCCTGACTGCTCCAGTCAATGGCAGCAAGACCCTTCTCTGTATGAAGTTCTCTTTGGTTACCCCTGGAATCACGCCTGCCGTAATCCCAGAGCCTGTAGGTGATGTTGCAGTTGAGTTGTACCTCAAGCACGGTAAGTCCACCACCCAGGGCATGAATCGTACCGGCAGGAAGGTGAAAAAGATCCCCGGGTTCAGCCGGGAAAGACAGGAGCAATTCTTCCACTGATCCCTGCTTCACAGCTCCGGCGAACTCTTCTGCAGATATCCCCTCTCTTATTCCGTGGAGAATTCTGCCACCCCCTTCAAGTACTGCCCAGGATTCATCCTTTACCGGATATATTCTGTTTTTACCCGGGTGAACCTGCACTGAGAGATCACGCCTGGAATGAAGGGTTTTCAGGATTAAAGGAACCTTCCCCCGGGGGAAAAATGAAGACAGCTTTTTCTCTTCACCGGTATCGCTCCGCAGGATGGTTTCACTGCAGAACAGCCATATCTCCCCTACGGGATCGCCATTATCCCTGCAGGAAGGAAGAGAACCCCAAATCCGCTCTACTCTTACAGGAAGACACTCCCAGATCACAAAATCCTCGCAATCTCTATAAACCTTTTCATTATATCCGGTCCTGTGGAATCCCGCTCAGGATGCCACTGAACGCCTAAAACTCTGCGGTCATGGCTTTCAATGGCTTCAATGAGACCATCGGGACTTTCAGCGCAGACGCTGAATCCTTCAGGGGCTCGGGAAAGAACCTGATGATGGCAGGAGGATACACTTGCAGAATTACCAAGAATATCATGCAGAAGTGTTCCATGCTCCATTGTAACCCGATGTACTAAAGGCTTGCGGTCTGCTGTCTCATGTTCAATATGCTTTTCCACTCCGGAATCAATATCCTGTATCAAAGATGCTCCGTGAACAATCCCCACAAGCTGCATTCCAAGACAGATCCCCAGAACCGGTATGTCAAGCCTCCTGGCAGCTCTGTACAGGTCCATATCCCAGCCGGGTCTTTTAATCCGGGGATTTCTGCTGCCCTGGTCCTTCTGCCGGAAAAGGGACGGATCCGGATCGCCGCCTCCGGAAAGAATGAGCATATCGCAGTTCTCAAGAAGAATCTCATGAGAAGCGTTGTGAACAGGTATAATCCCCCGGGGAATAACACCTGCTTCAGCCAGCATGTCTATGTATGATCTGTTAAGGCAATATCTATATTCTCCGTAAATATCCTGCTCAGATACACCGTATGGCTCCCACACCATGGAGACCGCAGCGGTCAGCGTTCTGTTCACCTGTCAACCGATCTCTGTCATTCTTCTAACAGAAGCTGCGGCTTTTTCGGCAATGGCCCCTGGGATTAATACTTCATTCCCTGGAGATTCAAGGGCAAGAAGAATTCCTTCAGGCGTGGTGAAACCCATATCCTGGCAGACAATGTTACCGGCTGCAAGGAATTGTCTGTCAGGGAAAAGTGTTTCCAGCCTGTATATCATGCCCTCTTCAGTGCCGATAATGAATCTTCCGGCAGAAGAATTTTCCACGTACCTTATCATTCCGCCTGTTCCCAGAACATGATCCGCTTCCTTCCAGAATACAGGGGGTGTTTCAGGATGAACCAGAGTTACTGCATCGGACCACTGAGCTTTTTTGCTGAACAGGTCCCGGATATCAGCACCGCTGTGGCAATGACACCCTCCCTGCCAGATATGCACTTTCTTATGGGAATTTTCCCTTACCCATGTTCCAAGATTTCTGTCAGGGCCGAAGATCAGTTCTTTCCCCGGGGCAGCCATTGCAACTTCCACCGAATTTGCACTGGTGCAGCAGGACCATGCTTCCGCTTTCACTTCCAGAGTGGAGTTAACGTACACCACAGCAGGAACACCAGGGTACTGCTTCTTCATGGATCTCAGATCTTCGGCATTCATGCACGCAGCAAGGGAGCAGCTGGCATCAGGTGCCGCCAGAACCACTCTGCTGTCTGGAGAAAGAAGCTTTGCAGTTTCCGCCATGAATCTGACACCACAGAATATCACAAGCTCTGCACTTTTCCTGGCGGCAATTCTGGAAAGCTCCAGAGAATCTCCCACATGGTCAGCAATATCCTGCACTGCACCGGGTTGATAGCTGTGCGCCAGTATCAGTGCATCCTTTTCGCTCCTGAGTCTCTCTATTTCATCTGATATTCTGCTGGTCATCTCAGTCACCTGCCTTAATGGAGATGATTCCCCCGCCGATTACTCCGTTGCCTGAAAACATTGCACCAACCTGCCCTGGTGCAACTGATCTCTGAGGTTCATGGAATTTTACCACCGCAGAGTCATTTTCAATATCCGGTATAACTGTTACCTGAAATGCCGGCTTTCTGTATCTGGTCTGCAGGAGACACTGGAACGGCTCGCCGTGAGGCTTCTGCAGCCAGTTGATACTATTCAGAAAGCAGATTTTGCTGTAAAGGTCTGATTTGTCCCCTATGATTACCCTGTTACGCTTTCTGTCAAGCCTGACAACATACTTTTTCTCCTTGTGGGCTCCAATGCCTTTTCTCTGTCCAGGTGTAAAACCTGCAAGGCCATTGTGAGTACCGGCTTTTTCCCCTGCCACGGTAACTATCTCACCAGGCAGGCCATCTCCTCCGGGAACAAAGCACAAATCCTGACTCTCTTTCCTGATGAAGGGAAGTCCGGAAGATATCACCTGAGTACGAACATGGGACTTCATTGAGTGTGCCAGGGGGAAAAAGCACCTGTGAAGAATTTCCGCTGATACCAGTGAGAGAAAGTATGCCTGATCCTTTGTGTGATCAGACCCTCTTGTGAGGATACCGTCGGTGAACCCTGCATAGTGCCCTGTAACCAGTACTTCATCATCCCTGAGAGCGGAAAAGGGAAGAGCAAGTTTGACCCTTGCGTTGCACAGTGCACAGGGGTTCGGAGTAAGACCCATGTGCATCATGTTCTCAGAAGGATTCTTTACACATGTGTTGAAAGAGGTTCCTGCATCAATAACAACAAGGGGAATTCCCAGAGCAGAGCAACTCCTGGAAACCTCAGAGGGAACACCCTCCTGCCGGACATCAACAAAAACTGCTCTGACAGTGGGATATAGCCGGCTGCACATAAGCAGAGCAGCTGTGGAATCCACACCGCCGGATACGCATACCAGTGCCGAGTCAATCAAAATCAGGCGCCGAACTTGCCCAGCCTGCCAGACGCGGCAAGAAGCAGCGACATCAATTCACTTCCCTGAAAGGTCCCCAGCGAACCGGTGGAGGCTTCCCGTTCGGTAAATCTGCAGTTCCATCCGGTTCTCTGTGGACCGCCGTGTATCATCACAGGCACCGGGTGCCAGCTGTGAAGCTTCATAGGGCACGGAGTTGAATGGTCACCGGTTATGCACACCACATCAAACCCGCAGTCAAGGATCGCAGGAATGGCACGGTCAAATTTTTCTATCTCAGAAACTTTCCGGAGATGGTCACCGTCTTCACCTGAGCTGTCTGTGTACTTGTGGTGAAGAAACACGAAATCGCTTCCGTTTTTAAGAGCCGCTGATGCGGCTGCCACTTCTCCAGTCAGGTCTGCAGGCTCCACAGGCAGAACTTTCATGCCAGCCATTGAAGCAACTCCCCTGTACATGGGATAGAGAGCAACTGCAGATGCGTTAAGTTTGAATCTTTCCTTTAATCCGGGAAGTTCCTCGTGAAGTGCAAAGCCCCTGAGAAGAATTCCGTTTGCAGGTTTCTTCCCCTGAAGGATGTGAAAAGCCGAGGATATGAATTCTCTGATTATCTCAGCGGAGTACTCTGCCTCAGGTGAGGTGATCCTGACGTCAAGAGGTTTCGCTCCTGTAAGCCCCGGATCAGTATCCCTGATGTCCTGAGACAGACCTGAACCTCTGAATACCACACAGGCTCTGTGCTCTTTCACAGGCTCAACAAAAACCTCTATCCCCTGAATTCTGATACTTTTAAGTTCATTAACCAGTTCTTCGCATTTCTCAGTGGAAATCCTCCCGGCTCTTCTGTCGGTTATCACTCCGGTACTGTCCAGAGAACAGAAATTGATCCTGGCAGCAAGATCACCGTGCTGCAGATTAAACCCGATCCCCAGAGCTGCAAGGGCACCTCTGCCAACCAGATACTTCACAGGATCATATCCGAAAAGGGCAAGGTGACCAGGGCCGCTCCCAGGTGTTATTCCCCTGCCCACAGGAATCTGCTGCCCCAGAGCAGAAGCAGATGCCAGCCTGTCCATGTTAGGTGTTTCTGCAGCTTCCAGAGGTGTCAGTCCCTGCAGTTCCGGAATGGCAATGTCTCCTACTCCATCCATCACTGCGAGAAGTATGGACCCGCCTTGATCCAGAGCAAGATCGGAAATAATATCCGGATTCATTCAGGTCCCCTTTCTTCAGGAATAGTCGATTGTACCGGTATCGGTTATTACACCGGCGGTAAAGGGCTTTGCCCCTGCTGCTTCCAGCGCCTTCAGCGTTCTGCCCGGCTGTTCTGTCGCTATCAGGAAGCCTGCTCCCATGTTGAAAGCTCTTCTCATCTCAGTTTCAGCAATACCGCCCAGTTTACCTATCAAACTGAATATTGGCGGGATATTCCAGGAAGGGGTGATAAGAGCACCGCATCCTACAGGAAGGATCCTGACTAGATTCCCCGGTATTCCTCCTCCTGTTATGTGAGCCATTCCGGTCACCAGTTTCTCCTCAAGAAGAGGCTTCATCTCTTTCAGATAGCTTTTGTGCACCTGAAGAAGCGCTTCTCCAACCGATACACCTTCAAGCTCATCAGGCCTGCTGTCTACTGAAAGACCTTCCTTCTCGAAAAGAACTGCTCTGGCCAGAGAATACCCGTTTGTGTGAAGCCCTGAAGAAGGCAAACCGATGAGCGTCTGACCTGGAGCAACAGCAGATCCGTCAATTATCATTGAGCGCTCCACCACTCCCACTATGGTCCCTGCAACATCATAGTCACCCCTGTTGTAAAAACCGGGCATTTCAGCTGTCTCACCACCGAGAAGGGCAAATCCGTTATCTGAACATGCTTTTGCCAGACCTGTAACTATTGCAGCTGCAACTGAGGCATCAAGGCTTCCGCAGGCAATGTAATCCATGAAGAAAAGTGGAATTGCTCCCTGCACAAGAATATCATTCACACAGTGATTCACAAGATCACTTCCAACTGTTGAATAGCTTCCCTGCATGGAAGCTACCTTCAGTTTCGTTCCAACCCCGTCTGTACTGGCCACAAGAACAGGTTCGTTCATCCCGCCGAAATCAGCTTTGTAGAGCCCTCCGAAGTGGCCAAGTTCCGAGAGAACATTACTGTTGAAGGTCTTTTTGACTTCCTTCTTCATCAGCTCGATAGCTCTTGTTCCCTCATCAATATCAACACCGCTGGACCTGTAATCGATTCCGCTCATTCTTTAACCCTGTCCAGCTGGTTGGTTGAAAGGTAGAAGTTCAATCTCTCGTCTATCTGAGCCCTGTCCAGCTCTCTCAGGGCCTCAACACCAAATCCGCCAATGGCAAAACTGGCGGTGACTGAACCATAGCAGAGTCCCCGTGTAATGTTCCTGAAAGTCAGAGGTCCACCGACACCTGAAAGGAAGCCCAGCATTCCAGCTGCAAAACTGTCCCCTGCTCCGGTAGGATCTATTACTTTGTCCACAGGACATGCAGGAAGAAGGAATGGCCTGGGACCGCCCAGTACCATCACGCCACTTGCACCAAGTTTTATTACAACAAACCTGGGACCTCTCTTGAGAATGTATCTTCCTGCTCTGAACAGATCGGAACAACCGGAAATCTGTCTGGCCTCAGAAGCGTTCACAAAGAGAAGGTCAACTCTCTTCATTGCTTTTAAAACAGCTTCTTTTTTGTGTTCAATCCAGAGGTTCATGGTGTCCATGGCGATCCAGACCGGATCTTCCACCTGTTCAAGCACCTGAAGCTGAAGCTCGGGATCAATGTTTGCAAGAAATACGCAGGGGGTTTTCCTGTAGCTTTCCGGCAGTTCAGGTTCAAAACTGGCAAAAACACCCAGTTCAGTTCTGATGGTTCTGGCATCTCCGAAATCCGGGCCGTAAACACCTTCCCACCTGAAAGTAGGGCCTCTTCCTATCTTAAGACCTTCAACATCAACGTTCCTTGTCTTCAGATATTCCTTTTCCCTGCTTGGGAAATCAGGTCCCACAACTCCGACAATTCGAACTCTGTCCAGCTGACCCGCGGCAAGACCGAAGTAAACTGCTGAACCACCCAGAGTGTCCTCCGCTTTACCGGCGGGAGTAGTAAGGGTATCAAGAGCAACCGAGCCTACAACAAGAACAGACATGACTGTTCCTCTCTACATCTTATCGGGAGCTTTAACCCCGATGATTCTCAAAAGATCACTTAGTGTGTTTCTCACCGCCATGCAGAGTGTAAGTCTTGCTGCGGTAAGTGATGGATTTTCCGGATCATAAACTCTGTGATGCTGATAGAAACCGTGGAAACAGGTTGCTATCTCTCCCAGAATGTCAGTTATCCGGTGAGGTTCCAGAGCTTCTGCAGCAGAATGAACTCTCAGGGGAATTGTCTCAAGGAGCCTCATCAGATCTCTCTCCCTGTCACCGGTGAGAAGTTCAGAAAACCTGCTGGCTGAGTCTCGGACCGGGTCTGCTTCCGGGATGTTTCTCAAAATACCGGCAATCCTGGCAAAAGCATACTGAACGTAGAAAACGGGATTGTCATCACTGTCTGATGCAGCTACTGAAAGGTCGAAGTCCATGTGAGCTTCAGCCCTTCTTGTAAGAAAGATGTACCGTACCACATCTGCCGATCCCACCTCTGCCACAAGATCGCGGAGGGTAACAAAATCTCCGGCTCTGGTGGACATTTTGACCTTTTCTCCATTCCGCAGCAGCGTGACGAACTGGTGAAGTATGGTTCTCAGAGTACTCTTGACGGTGTCTGAACCCAGAAGACTGCACAGGGCTGCCTCTACATCCTTACAGGTATCAATGTGATCTGAACCGAAGATATCCACAATGAGATCATAACCCCTTGAGAACTTGTTCAGGTGGTAGGCTATGTCAGGCATTCTGTATGTACAGGTTCCGTCATCTCTTACTATTACCCTGTCCTCAGGTCTCCCTATCTCAGAGAGTTTCAGCCAGAGTTTCACATGATTTTCACTGTCATTGTAGACAAGATCCTTCTCCTGAAGCATCTTTACCGCACTGTTAACCGCCTCTGGAATCAGTTCGCTTTCTGCAAAATACCTGTCAAACTTTATTCCAAGAAGTTCCAGGTCCCGGCGGATAAGCTCGAAGGCTCTTGAGCCTGCGTACTCACGGAAAAGAACGCTCTCTTCAGGCCAGCTCAGGTCATCACCCTTCAGCTTCCTGAGATCTCCAGCCCAGCCTGTAATGTAATCACCCTGATAACCGCCCTCCGGGATCTCCATCTCCCTGCCCAGGATCTGCATGTATCTGGCAGCCAGGGATTCGGCAAGCCTTTCCATCTGCTTGCCTGCATCATTGAAATAGTACTCTTTTTCAACTGCCCAGCCGGTTGCTTCCAGAAGGCCGGATACTGCGTCGCCTAATACTGCCTGCCTGCAATGACCCACAGTAAGGGGACCGGTAGGATTTGAACTGACATACTCAACGAGAACTTTTTTCCCTGATCCTGATTCAGGCATCAACCGGGATATCCCGTTCTCTGCAAGGTACTCTGTTATGCAGTGAAGGTACTCGTCTGAAAGTGTGAAGTTCAGGAAGCCGGGACCGTCAACTGAAACCTTCTCCAACTGGGAAATGCCCTGAACGGAATCAGCCATCACAGCTGCTATTTCCCTGGGAGATTTCTTAAGAACTCCAGCCAGGGGCATTGCTGAACTGCAAGCAAGATCGCCCAGCTTCAGATTTCTTGACGGAACCACTTCAACCACAGGTTTCTCAATGGAGAAAACTCCTGTAAGAGCTTTCTCCATGGCGCTGGAAAGCTTATTCCGAATCTGCAGGGGTGATATCAAAGGTGAAGTCATCACTGTGATCCGTTCCGCGTCTGTCCTGGAACTTCTTCACTGGAGCATCGCTCCAGAGAGATTCCAGGTTGTAGTATTTCCTCACATCAGGAAGAAAAACATGTACCACAAAGTCAACGAAATCCAGCAGGATCCAGCTTCCCTCGTCGTACCCTTCCTTGTGGTGAAGCCTCCAGCCAAGATCCCTTGCTGATCTTTCAAGATGATCGGCAATAGCTCTGCTCTGTATCCTGTTGTCGGCAGTGGCAACCACAAAGATATCCATGGTAAGAGGGAACTCCATCATGTCCATTGCCACAACATCGTACCCGTGCCGCTGATGAATCGCTTCGACTATATCTTCGAGGATATCAGGACCGTCGTTCTCTGTGCTCAAAAAAACCTCCGCTCAGTCTCTGTATGGTATGTAGTTGGAAGGATCATCCCTGTCTCTTCCAAGTATAACTGTAACATCTACATGCGACACCTGGCCATCAGGTGGAAGAAGCATCACCACCGAAGAATCACCCACTTCAAGCACATCAGCAACCCTCATGGCGGCTGCATAGGATGTATCATGAGAGAGGATCACCGTTACCGCATAATCCATTTCCTCCGCATTAAGAGGTGGTCCAGGGGCATAGAAAACCACATCTCCCGACCTGGTCTCCAGGTAGTTCTGTGCCCTCATTGCCAGATCAGAAACCCCTGCTCCATTCCTGATCTCAATAAGAACTGTATCAGGGGGAGGGGTTGAATCGGAGAGATGAAAAACCCTGGTTATCTCTACAGCTTCTTCCTTTATCCATTCCGGAGAATAGAGCACAGCCAGTGTGGCAAGGCTGCCGGCGGCCAGTGATACAAGTATCGCAGGCAGCATATTTCTCTTCTTCTTCCGTTTTGCAGTTCTTCCAGCCACTATGCTTTCCTGAAATATGGTGTCAGAATCTCAAGCGCTTTCACAAGGGACTGGGAAACGACTCTTACTCTTCCAACTGTTGTCATAAAATTGGTGTCTCCACCCCATCTCGGAAGTACATGAAGGTGCAGGTGTCCTGGAATTCCAGCGCCGCCTGCAGAACCAATGTTCCATCCTCCATTCATTCCCTGGCACTTCATCCCGGTCTTAAGGGCTTTTTCAGCAGTAACCGCCATCTGCATCATCTCACCCATCTCATCCCTGGTAAGAGATCCCAGATCAGCAACATGCCTGTAGGGAATTATCATGAGATGACCGTTGATGTACGGGTATCTGTTCAATACTGCAAAGTTGTGTGTACCTCTGCAGAGAATCAGGTTCTCAATATCGTCTGAAGCATCCGCAGTACCCAGTTCACAGAAAACACAACCATGGCTCTTCTCTTCAGGAGATGAAACATAGTCGTATCTCCATGGTGCCCAGAGTCGTTCAGTCACAGGTCCACTCCAACCACAGCAAACTCTGCTATTTCAGAGTCTGCTTCTATTACACCGGCTTCAATTATGGCTCCGTCTCCAATTCTGGCACCGGGGCCGATGATGGTCTCTCCGGACAGGCGGCAGTTCCGGCCTATGTGAACTCCCCGTCCGATGGTAACAGAATCTTCTATCCAGACAGTTGCAGGGTCTGGGATGATAACTCCCGCAAGCAGATGAGCTTCAGTTACCCTTTTTTTCATGGCTTCTGTACACGCAGCAAGCTGCAGAGGATTATTCACCCCGGCAACTTCTTTCCACTCAGGAGTGAATACTGAAAGGATCGAACCGCCTGTTTCACCCGCAGCAGTCACCGCATCGGTGAGATAAAACTCTCCCTGCGCATTGAGATTACCTATCCGCGGAAGAACATCCAGAAGAACGGAAGCACTGAATGCCATTATTCCTGTGTTTATAAGCTTGCAGCTTTTTTCCTCATAGGTGGCATCCTTCTCCTCAACAATCCGCAGAATCCTGCCGGACTGGTCAAGGATCACTCTGCCGTAACCTGTTACATCAGGAGGTGTGGTTGTAAGAACTGCCATTGCTGCCTCTGAATCACGTCTGGCCTGAAGGAGTTCTGCAACTGTCTCCCATCTCAGCAGGGGTACATCCCCGAGAAGCACTACTACCTCGTCTGTTCCCTCAGGGAGTGGAAGTGCACACTGAACAGCATGGGCAGTGCCAAGCTGTTCAGACTGAACAGCCCAGCCCCAGCCATTCTGCTCGAGCATGGGAATAACGCTTTCTCTGCCGTGCCCTACAACAACTGTCACATTATCCACCCCGGCAGCCTCTGCTGTTTCACAGGCTCGCTGCACCATGGGTTTCCCCAGCACCGGGTGCAGCACTTTCGGCAGGTCTGACTTCATCCTCTTGCCCATACCGGCAGCAAGTATCACAGCTGTTGTAACCATTAAAGCTCCCTGGGATTAAGATTGGAATCGTCCGCTACAACAATCACAGGCGGCGGGATTCCTTCTTTTTCAATATCCATCCATGCAAACTGCAGAATTATCACCCTGTCTCCCGGGCTGCACAATCTGGCTGCTGCACCGTTTATGCATATGGTTCCGCTTCCTGGTTCTCCTTCCAGAACATAGGTTTCAAAACGATTGCCTGTATCCACATCAGCAACGAGGACTTTCTCGTTGGGAAGTATTCCTGTCATATTCAGAAGGTTGCTGTCTATGGTGATAGAGCCCATGTAGTCAAGCTCTGCCTGTGTAACAACCATTCTGTGAAGTTTTGCCTTCAGAAAACACCTGAGCAAATCAAACCTCCGGTTCGATGATTACATTATCTATCAGTCTGGTCTTCCCTGCGAACACAGCCGCAGCAAGAAGAACTTTTTCCTTTACCGTTTCCACTTTCTCCATTGTGAAAGGGTCAACAGCGTCAACATACTGTATTTTCAGAAGAGGCATCTTCTCCACCTCTTCCCGGAACGCCTGTTTCAGTTCAGAACACTCTTTTTCCCCACCTCGGGCAAGTTCAGCCGCAGCAAGAAGCCCCCTGCGAACAGCAGTCGCCTGTTCTCTTTCATCAACAGAGAGATATGCGTTTCTGCTGCTCATTGCAAGACCATCTGCTTCCCGGACAATGGGAGCGGAAAGAATATTCACTCCCAGACGAAGGTCGGCATTCATCCGGCGCAGAACAGACAGCTGCTGGTAATCCTTCTCACCGAATACTGCAATATCAGGCTTTATAATCCCGAAAAGAACCGCAACCACCGTTGCCACTCCGGCAAAGTGGTCAGGTCTGAACTTTCCGCAAAGACCCCGGGTCAAACCGGCAAGCCTGATCTCTGTGGAAAATCCAACTGGATAAACCACTTCAGGAACAGGTGTAAACACAGCTGCAGCACCAAGCTCATCCAGAAGAGAACAATCCTTTGAAAGCACCCTGGGATAACTGTCCAGGTCTTCGCCTTCTCCGAACTGAGTGGGGTTTACAAATATGCTCACTACCACCCTGTCGGAATGTCTGCCAGCCAGTTCAACAAGCTTAAGATGACCGGCATGGAGGGCACCCATGGTAGGAACGAATCCCACATTGAGCCCCCTGGACCGCCAGTTGGAACACAGTGAAGACATCTCCTTCTCTGTGGTAATCACTCTCAAATCCTCAAACCTCCATCTGCTGAGGGATTAAATCCCTGCAGACCTCCCGGGTGTTCAAGCACCGCATCAACCAGCCGCTCGAACGCTTCCGTGTCTTTTCTGAAATCCACATTATCCGTGTTAACCACCAGAACAGGATATGACCTGTCATGAAGAAACCATCGGTTGTAGGAATCAACCAGTTCATCCAGCCAGTTCCTGTCCATATCTCTCTCGAAACTCCTGCCGAATCTGTTTATCCTGTCCAGAAGAACTCCGGTGGATGCCTGCAGATACACCACAAGATCAGGTGCCGGAGCAGGAGAAACCAGCTGCCCGGCAAGTTTTTCGTACAGGGACCACTCCTGCGCTGAAAGACTGACCCGGGCAAAGATCAGACCTTTCCCGTACAGAAAATCTGAGATCAGAAATCTGCTGAACAGGTCAGGCTGGGCAAGTCCGGACTGTCTGGCATACCTGGCCAGAAGAAATGAGACCTGCGCCTGAAATCCATACTTGGTCCTGTCCCTGTAGAATAACGGCAGAAACGGGTTCTCACCGGTTTCTTCAAGAATAACTCTTCCTTCGAGCCGTTCTCCAAGCCTTCCGGCAAGAAAAGTCTTCCCAACCCCTACAGGTCCTTCAACCACGAGGTATCTTCCATTCCTCAAACGGGTTCATCTCCCTGTCAGTATCCGTCCAGAGTACCCTGGAATATAATGGATGAACAGTCATTTACATTAAAAAGAAGCTCCCGGGGGCTTGATTCCATTCCCGGTATCACATCAGACCATACTTCTGACAGGGGAATCAGTACGAACTTTCTCAGGGAGAGACGGGGATGCGGAAGTACAAGTTCCGGATGTGAAACTCCCCCCTGCAGAAAAAGAACATCAACATCCATAAACCGGGCACAGCCATCCTTTGAGACAGGAGAACCGGATGCTTTCTCAAGACTGCGGCACAACTCAAGAAGCTCCATATCTTCCCCGTACCAGCAACCGGAAACAGCGGCATTCAGGAAATCTCCGCCGGAAACATCTCCCCAGGGCGGAGTTGAATAGACGCAGGACACCTTCAAACGGTAGATCCTGGCATCATCTGCAAGAGAATCAACACAATTCTGCAGAGCAGCGTGCACATCTCCGAGATTCCCCCCCAGCCCAAGGGCAAACGGTCTAGCTTTCAACAGTTACCGATGCGGCACGAAGGGGTAATTCCGTGGGAGGTTGCAGCTTATGCACTGTAACAGTCCATCCCCCTGGCCATCTGCTCTCCAGCAGATCCAGTATATCTGCAGCCAGGTCCTCTATGTAGAGGTATTCAGGGGAAAGCTCGGAAGAAAGAAGAGAGCACACCATAGAGTAGTCAACTGATGGTTCACCATTTTCCATCAGGACACCTCTGCGGGTAATGTCAACCGGAACCTTCCTGGTCTCCAGCCTCTCAAACTTGTGGACTCCCAGCTTCAGAACAAGCCCGATCTCAGAGAGAGAGAGCAGCCCTGTCAGTCTGCGGGTTTCTTCAGCCATTTCAGAAGCCTTCCCTTTTTAAGCTCCATCTGCTCAAGACGACCGACTGCCTGATGTATACGCGGTGAGGGAATGGTAAGGGCAAATCTGACAAATCCCTCTCCCCATGTGCCGAACCCGCTTCCGGGAGTTACAACAATTCCAGCCTGATTGATCATCTTCCTTGCAAAAACCATGGAGTCTGCTCCTCTGGGAAGCTTCACCCACACGTAAAAGGTTCCCGGTGAATCGAACACATCCCAGCCCAGGTTCTCAAGACCGTCAACAAGAACTTTCCTCCTCTCCCGGTAGACCTCAAGTCTTTCGTGAAAGGAAGAGATGTCCATCCTCATTGCAACAGCGCCTGCCTTCTGTATAGCGGTGAAGGCTCCCGAGTCTATATTCTCTTTGGCTCCCATGAATGTGTTCACAAGATCAGCACCGCCGGCAACAAATCCTATACGCCATCCGGTCATGTTGAATGTTTTGGACAGGCTGTGAAACTCAAGCACAACATCCTCGGCTCCCGGCACCTGGAGAAAGCTCATGGGCTTCTCGCCGTCAAATCTTATGTGGCTGTAGGAATTGTCACTTGCCAGAAGCAGGTTGTTTGCCCTGGAAAAGTCTACCATCTGTTTCATCTGATCATAGCTGAGAACAGCACCTGTAGGATTGTTTGGATAGTTCAGAAAAATGACCTTTGCTTCCCGGAGAACTGCAGGAGGAATCCTGTCAAAATCAGGCAGAAATCCGTTCTCGCCAAGCAGTGGCAGATCAACGGGAATAGCGTCTGCCAGTATTGCTGAAGCCCTGTAGACCGGATAACCGGGATTTGGTACAAGGACAAGGTCTCCCCTGTTGCAGAATACCATGGGTACATGAGCTATTCCCTCTTTGGAGCCGATGAGTGCTGCAGTAGTGCACTGCACATCAAACTGGTTCTGCATCCATTCCCGGCAAGCCTCTCTGTAGAAATCACTTCCGGCACCATTTGGATATCTGTGATAAGCCGGTTCAGCCATTGCAGCCTGTCCAGCTTCAATGATCTCCGGAGGAGTCGGTATATCCGGGTCACCGATCCCGAAATCTATAAGGTCAAGGCCGCGTTTCCTGGCGGTATTCTTCTGTCTGTCAAGTTCAGCGAACAGGTACGGCGGCAGTTTGCTCAGTCTCTCTGAAGCACTGATCAGAGGCTTTTTGTTCACAGGGTCTCCTTTCGTCTTTAGTACCGCAATATAGTACAACAATGAACTTGTTAAAAATCCCTAAACAGACTGGACAGGCAGCACAATGCTGATCCCCTTTGATCAGGAAAACGGTACGGTAAGATCAGCAATAAAGGTGCTTATCGGCCTCTGCCGTCCACCTGATACATTAAGATCCGGTGAACAGTCAATAGATATCAGAACCAGGCAGAAGGAACACACCCGCAAGCAGATGGAGCTTGCGGAAGAAAGAGAGTGTTCAACAGAAGTCCCTGTGGTTATGGCAGTAACAAGGAACACCATAAACTTCGTTATTACAGGCAGAGCAGACCTTATCTCTGCAGACAACACCGTTATCGAAGTAAAAACCTCTCAGCCTCTTCCTGAAAAACCAGCTGCTCATCACATCCTTCAGGTTCTTTTCTACAGGGAAGCTCTCAACATCCACAGAGCTGCACTGGTCTATACTGATCCGGATACCAGGGAATCAAGGGAGTTCGAGCTGGATGAACAGGAGGGAACAGAGATATGGCAAAGCTTCCTGGAGGATGTATCACTGTTTGTCAGGGAGGAATGGGAAAGGCACAAAGAGCTTGAAAAAAACCTGAAAACCTTCAGTTTTCCCTTTGAAGACATAAGACCGGGACAACAGGAGATAATCGACAGAGTGATGGAAAACGGCACTGAAAAAGGCGAGCTTCTCATGCAGGCTCCTACGGGAACAGGCAAAACAGTTGCAGTTCTGGCAGGGGCAATACCTCCTGCAGTGAAAAACTGGAACATCCTCTTCTTCCTCACAGCGAAGAACACCCAGAAGAACATCCTTTCAGAAACAATGGAGAGGATCATCGACAGGGGATTTCACTTCAGAACAATCATCATCTCATCAAGGGAAAATTCATGCCCCATGGAGATGGAGAACTGCAATCCTGAAGAATGCCCCTACGCAGATGTTTTCGGCCCCAGAATAAGAGAAACAGGTGTGGTGGAGGAACTCACAGAGCGGATACTCATCACTCCTGAACTGATTTTCGAAAAAGCGGTTGAGGCGGAAGTCTGCCCGTTCGAGCTTTCTCTGTACATCTCTCAAAGATGCGACCTTGTTGCCTGTGACTACAATTACGTGTTTGATCCGGGTATCCAGTTGAGAAGATTCTTTGCGGATGATGCCACTGCAGCAAGATGCGCCATTCTGGTTGACGAGGCAGCCAACCTTCCGGAAAGGGTCAGAGGCATCTGGTCGCCGGAGCTGCGCACATCATGGATGGAAAAAACCTGGAAACATGCCAGAGGCAACAGAAGAATGCAGAATCTGCTCCGTCCATGGAGAAAGCTCCTGCAGGCGTATGCAGAAGATCCATGGCCTCACGGAAAGAACGAAATCAAGCTCTCTGATGAAGTCAAACTCCCTGGAATAGACCGGAGAAGGTGGCAGAAGATAATGGCCGCAGGCGCTGATGCTCCCAGAGAGACAGGTCTTCTGTGCAGATCGATCAACGTTTTCTCACGAGTATCCGAGCGTCTGGATGAAAGGTTCCATCTTCTTGCAGAAAAAGACGGCAGCGATACCCTTATCAGATACTTCTGCACCGATCCATCCCTTTTCATCACAGAGGAACATGTCAGGTGTTCTTCAATATCATGCTTCAGCGCCACACTGGAACCCATGACCCATTTTGCAAACGAGCTCGGGCTCACCGATGAGCACTCTGCAAGGGCTGTGGGATGGCCATTCCCAGGGGAAAACCTGAAGGTGTGGGTAGACACAGGGATCAACACCAGATACCGGTTCAGAGATCAGCAGACAGCAAAAATTCTGAACCGTCTGAAAGGGGCCAGAGAAAAGACACCTGGAACCTGGATGGTGTTCTTCCCGTCATTTGCCTGGATGGAGAAAATAGTTCTTGCAGCAGGAGACAGTGGCATTGATCTCATTGCACAAAAACGAGAAATGACCACCTCTGAAAGAGAAGACTTCAGAGAGCAGATCAACTCCGGCGACCACCTGGTTCTGGCAGTTGCAGGAGGACTTTTTGCCGAGGGTGTGGACCTTTCGATCCCTGACCTGAGAGGGTGCTTCATCGCCGGCCCTTCCCTTCCTTCAATATCACTGAAGCAGGATCTTCTGAAGGAACGGTACGAGGAAACAGGCAGAAACGGTTTCCTGCATGCCTTCGCTATCCCGGGAATAAACAGGGTCATACAGGCAGCAGGCAGACTGATAAGAAACAGCGAACAGAAGGCGGATCTTATCCTCATGGGAGAACGATTCATCAGAGATCCCTATTTCAGCCATCTGCCTGAACACTGGTTTCCTCTGCGAGTTATCAGAAATAGGAAAGTTACTCTTAAATACAGGTAATAATAGATGTAATACTGTTGACTCGCCCTGTGCATTCCTCTATTATCAAAAGTAATACGCTCTGTATTTCAAGGAGGTTATAATGATTTATCTCTTTATTACTCTTCTTACATGTGTTGCTGGAACAAACCACGATGTCTTGAGGCCGGATTCTTATCAGAACATACCCATCACTGTGCAAAACATCTGGCAAATCCCTTATGCAACAGACATTCAGGACATTTCTCTCAGGGATCAGTACCTTGTGATAAGAAGCAACGCCGACAGGAAACTCTATCTGGCAGACAAGTATGACTGCAGCCTTCTGGAAGAGATTCAGGTACCGGCATTTGCAGACGGTTTCGGAGTGGCTGTAAGCAGCAGCGGACCCTGTGAATACTACATAAACTCCTGGGATGTACCAGAAATCCTGTGTTATGACAGCTCAGATACCTGGAGCTCATTCTCAAATCCCGCTGGTACTTCCGGTTCAGGGATGAATCTGAACTTCACAGGAGGACCTGAGCTGTATGAAGCCTCAGCACAGAGTCCTTATCAGTTCTACGGCATCGAATCAGCCGGCAGCTACTGCATTTATCCCCTGAGCGGGATAACCGGTGAAATCAGCGGATTCATGCCCCACGGATTAACTACTGACCAGGTGGAGCCGCCATCAGCAGCCATTGTTGCAACAAGACTGGGGCATGAATTCTTCTTCTATATGCAATCCAGCGGAAGTATGAACCTGTACGCTCAGGAACCGTGCCCGATCACTGTATTGCAGTCACTGGGCCTTGTATGGGATCCCATGGACTTCTCTGTCTACTGGAGCTATCAGGGGCTGGACAGTCTTTATTATGTGGCCAGACTGGAAATATCCATTTTCGGGGACATTGAAGATGAGGCAACAGGCATATCAGGCATCAGCTCAGTTCTCAATATTACAAGCAATCCTGCACAGGGCTCTGCAAACTTCACTGTAAACCTTAATGAACCGGCATTTGCTGTTCTTGACGTTTATGATGTATCCGGAAGGCTGGTTGAAACCCTCCAGTCCGGAGAACTTTCGTCAGGACTAAGCACATTCAGCTTTGATGCTCCTCCAGGGTTGTACATTTCTGTTCTCAGAAGCAGTGAACAAGTTCAGCATCTGAGGTTTGTTATTTCTGAATAAACTATCATGTTGATACAGTATTATTCAGATCATAGAGCATTGAATACTTCTTGACAGCAGCTCAATTCCTGCTCATTATAAACAGCGCGCCTTAACAGTAAAGGGGGAGTTACATGATCTCGCTGTTAATTTTCTGCGTTCCATTATTTCAGGGAGTTTACATCGAGGTCGGCGACACTCACCCAATACCCTATGCGACGGATATCCAGGATATTTGTGTGGATAATCAGACCGCTGTTCTGGCCATCAGAAGCAACGCTGACGGGAAAATCTATCTGGCGGATAACCAGACATTCGAATACACATCAGAAATCAGCATGCCGTCAGGAATTGCCGGATTCGGATTAGCGGCTAACAACGGTAATTACTACATTAACAGCGGAGCAGATGGTGGCATACTGACCTCGGACGGATCCGATTCCTGGAGCTATTTTCCAAGCCCTGCCGGGCCCACAGGAGCAGGGATGGATTTCAGCTGGTCCGGCCCTGAATGCATCCTTGAAGCAACAGTTTCCACTCCCTGGAGATTTTACGCTATTGAGCCTGATGGAACAGCGTTTGACTACTTCACTCTTCCGGGAATTACTGACGACATCAGCGGATTCATGGGGCATGAAATCTGTGCTGACTATGTTGACCCTCCAGGGGCTGCAATAGTTACAACCCGTCTGGGACAAGAGTTCTTCTTCTACATGAGTCAGGGTGGCAATCCAGATCTTTACGCCCAGGAACCGTGTCCTTTCCCGGTACAGGAATCTCTTGGACTTTCCTATCAGTTCAAAGGCATGAATGACGTTCTCTGGAGCTACAGGGATCTCGACGGAAACTACTGCATAGCAGAACTCTGGATCCCGGTGTTTGGCGATATTGAAGATGAGGCAACAGGCATATCAGGCATCAGCTCAGTTCTCAATATTACAAGCAATCCTGCACAGGGCTCTGCAAACTTCACTGTAAACCTTAATGAACCGGCATTTGCTGTTCTTGACGTTTATGATGTATCCGGAAGGCTGGTTGAAACCGTCCAGTCAGGCCAGCTGCCATCAGGGCTGAACAACCTGAGCTTTCAGAGCTCACCGGGGCTCTACCTTGCAGTGCTGAGAAGTAACGGCCAGGAGCAGACTCTGAAGTTCATGCTTACCAGATAGTTCTGCGTCACAGACCCTGCATGTGATGGAAGAGTGCTCCAACCTGTGCTCTTGCAGCGGTATAACTTGAATACTCAGTGTCATCCAGAGAGATGAATTTTGGTTTAATCGCTGAATCTTTCAATGCTCCGAAGATGTCGTATGAGGATTCCTTTGCGAAAGATACAAGTTTTCCGCCTGTACTTTGTGCAATGAATCTGCCCAGCCTTCTTCCAGGGGATGTTTCCGCAATTTTTGCATTCATCTGCATTGGATCTACAACCATCACAGGGATTCCCTGTCGGCCAAGGTTTGCCGCCTGCTTCCGAACTCTGTGATAGATATCGCTGTTCCAGATGTCTCCCACAGGAACCGGCTCTGGAAAACAGTCGGATATGAGGATAATGAATTTCTGCTCTGCACAGGTCTTTCCAGATCTTCTTAATTCGGCGGCAGACAGTGAGAGCAGCTGATCCAGCGGTGATTCTCCGTCAGGTTCAAGTTCATTCAGCCTGCCGAACACACGAAGCCTGTTACGAACCGGAGAAAAGTGAACCAGGGCTCGTCCACTCTTTATTACAGACAGACCCACTCTGGAGGTTCTGTCAAAAACCCTGTTGAACAGCCCGTCAAGCATCAGACCAAGGTCTCCCAGGTACTCCTGAGACGACCTGCTGCCATCCACTGCCAGCATGCACACAACACGGGGTTTGGAAGCTTTTCTCCATTTCCTCCAGTATTCCGGATCCAGAGGTATCAGAGGAAGTCTCTTCCCGTCCATGGCAGAAGCTTTAACTGAAAGGACGGGGTTCATCTCTCTTATGTTGTGAGTTCTCTCCGGTTTCACAGGTCTTCCTGAAACGGGATCTGTCCTCATCCGTGTGGACCGGTTGGATCCTGATGTTCCGGAACCTCCCTTGAGAGAGGCAAACATTCTGACTTCTTTGAAGAAAAGGCTCCGCATTCTCTCTGTCAGGGACCCGGGTTTGCCGGAGTGCTTTTTTCTGAGATAGAGCCCGTGAACAGTTTCCCCTGATTTAGAACTCAGTATCGATCTGTGCACCTGCTCCAGAATGCTGTCAGTAAGAGCCTGCATGTGATCTGAGACAATCTTCTTCTCGCCTTTCCGGGCCATTTCACATGCGAACCCCACTGCTTTCAGTATCTCTGTTCTCTCCGGAACATTCCCTGAATTCCCTGATGACCGATGGCCCAGAACAAGAGGCGCTACTGCTTCAAGATGCTCTACTGCTGCAGTACCAGCTTCCATGGCAGCAGCAAAAGCAACAGCGCTTCTGCAAAGAGCTGTTTCTCCCCGGTGTCCGGTAATCTTTAAAGAGGAGCACGTAAAGGAACATGCCTTAAGAAACCATCCAGGAATCCGGATACTTCTGAATAGCCTTCCTGACTCCACAAAATTCCTCATTACACCAGTTCCGGGGGCTTTCCTGAAATGGGCATGAAGTACAGATAATCGTTTATCAGGATCACTGAGAGGTTCAAAACGGGCACAGAGGCCGAATCTGTCCAGAAGTCTGTCTCGGATCTCCTCGCTGCCTGATATGGTGGCCAGGACCGGTTTTCCTGAGGACATGATCAAATCCTGGATTTCGTCTGTAAAAAGATCAAAGTGCTCTGCAACAAGAAAGGAATCGGCATCTCCATGAAGAAGCCCCTCTGTCGCACACATGGTTCCTTCACCGAGCAACCTGCCAAGGTCAACTGATCCTGTGAGTGCTGCCCCGTCTGCACCAAGAGGAATCTTCACTGTATTCAATATCTTTGAAGCTTCCTTCAGAAGCTCAGATTTCCCTGTACCGGAAGGTCCTCTGAGAAGAACTGAGCCTATATCCGGATTGGAAGCAGCGAGAGAAACCGCCAGGAATGCGTCAGTCTGGTGTAAAGGTATCAATCCGGAAGCCCCAGCGCCTGTTTGAATGACCAGGGGGTTCCTGCGCTGCTGCCCTTTCCATAAACAGAGTATCCCTTCTTCAATGCACCCATAATCTCTCCTTCTTCAGGAGCATTTCTGAATCCCCCCTGCCTGGTCCTGTGGCCCACGGCAAGGAGAGCCACTTTCTGGAGACATTTCAGGTCAACAGCGCTTCTGCCGGTGTATGCCGCAAAAGCCCTGGCAGCTTTCAGGGTTACAATGTCTGCTCTCTGGCCGTCCAATCCCAGTTCTGCCATTGCAGAAGCAACTGTGCCCAGCATTCCCAGTGGAAGGTCCGTGGAAGGCAGCTTCTGCCTGGCTTTCAGAATCCTCTCCTCAATCTGTAAGTCAATCTGATTGAAAGCACTGTGAAACGCCTCAGGATTCTCACTGAATGCCAGAACCCTGTTGATGATATCAATCCTTTCCTGAGAGTCTTCTATGGTTCTGATGGGAACACTGAGAGCAAATCGGTCAAGTATCTGCGGCCTCAGTCTGCCCTCCTCAGGATTCATTGTTCCCAGAAGAATGAACTCTGCAGGATGGCTTACGGAAACATTGTCTTTCTCCACAGAGTTGATTCCTGATGCAGCACAATCAAGAATGTTGTCTGCAATGTGATCCGGAAGGAGATTCACCTCATCAATGTAAAGTACCTGATTGTTTGCCTTTGCCAGCAGTCCCGGTTCAAAATCCACTCTGCCCTCTCTGAGGAGAATATCCAATTTCAGAGCTCCCAGAAGCCTTGCCTCATCCACACCCAGCGGTACATTAACCAATCCCGGCTTCACCGGGGCTGTTTCACCCATGCTTACAGAGCAGGCGGGACAGAAAGTCCGGTTTTCCGGTGAACAGTTGTAACCGCAGGCAGCTGCATTCACCGAAGGCAGTATCTCGGGAAATGCCCTTACAAGGGTTGATTTCCCTGTTCCCTTCTGACCGGTGAGAAGAACACCTCCCATTCCAGTATCCACCGCAGCAAGGATTAACGCGAGCTTTGCTTCATCCTGACCCACAACAGCCGAGAAAGGAAATACATGCTTCATATCTTCACCTCTTCCCATTCCCTTCGGAGAATCCCGAATTTAATCAAATCCCTGTAACTCCCGTCCAGCCACTTTCTCTCTCTTATCCTGCATTCCCTCTTGAAACCGCAATTGTCAAACACGCTGGCAAGCAACTGGTCATTTTCGAAAACCTCGGCGCCGATCCGCCGGGCGGGGAAGAATCTGAAATAGTGTTTTAACAGCATCTTTACTGTTTCGCAGAGGTTCTTAAATGTCCTGTATTTTTCACTCCTGATATCCAGTTCAAGGAAATATCTGTCTGTATACTGACCCGAAGCTTCTAAAACCGCGAAACCCCACCAGTTGCCATCAATTTCAATGGCAAAGTGATCCAGGTAATCGTGTTTCTTCATTGCCGCATCAAGAAAATCCTCTGCTTTATCCAGGGATTCTGGAGAAAGCATATGAATCCTTTCCAGATCCTCTTCTCTGAACGGTCTGAGAAATACTGTATCGCCCTTAAGCATTTCTTACCTCCCATTCCTTCCTGAGAATGGACATCCATACGGTATCGGCATACTCACCGTCTATCCAGTTAGTCTCTCTTGCTCTGCCTTCATGAATGAAACCGCTTTTTTCAAAGCACCTGATTGCTCGGGGATTTTTTGAATTTGTCATAAGCTGCAGCCTTCTTGCACCCAGATTGTTGAATGCATGACGAACCATCACAGCAGTGGTCTCAGTGCCATAACCCTTTCCCCAGCATTCTCTTAACCCAATAATGATTCCGTAGGTGAAAACATCGGAAGAATCCCTGGACTTGACGAGAGATGTGGAACCGGAGAAACCTGATTCCGTAACAATGGCAAAGTAGTTTCGTCTTTCATCTGCAGCTATCCTCTTCTCGTAATGCTCTTCCATGACCCTGATAGACAAAGGTCTGGGAAGCCCTGCCTGCAGAATACTCATTTCGATTCTCTGATTGAACTGGAAAAGAGATGGGATATCACTTCTTTCAAGTGGACGAATAAACACTCGATCTCCTTGCATCATACAACCATCCTCCAGCTAGGGAATGACAATGAAAGTATCTATTCTCACTTTTCTACTTAGTATATATCATTTTGTTTGGTAAATCGGCAAATTGTTAATCCGATTGACTGAGAATGGCTTAATGGTTAGCATTTAGATCAGGCGGCCATGAGTAAGGCCGTTTGATGCAGTTTATTCATGGAGGGTGTCATGAGGAAGTACGGAGCTGAGTTTTTCGGAACATTCTGGCTTGTGCTGGGTGGTTGCGGCAGTGCTGTAATTGCAGCTGCATTTCCAGGTGTGGGAATCGGTCTTCTCGGGGTTGCACTTGCTTTCGGCCTTACCGTCCTCACCATGGCATTTGCCATTGGCCACATCTCAGGCTGTCATCTTAATCCGGCAGTTTCCTTTGGACTCTGGGCAGGGGGGCGTTTCCCCGGCAAAGAACTCCTTCCTTACATCATTGCTCAGGTTCTCGGCGGAATTGCAGCCGGTGGAATTCTCCTTGTCATTGCAAGCGGACAGGCCGGTTTCGATGTACATGCGGGATTTGCTTCAAACGGATTCGGAGAACACTCTCCTGGTGGATACTCCATGGTGGCAGCTCTGGTAACTGAAGTTGTCATGACAATGATGTTCCTGCTGGTGATAATGGGAGCTACAGATAAAAAAGCACCAAAGGGATTTGCACCAATAGCAATAGGTCTCTGTCTTACCCTTATCCACTTGATCAGTATTCCTGTCACCAACACTTCCGTGAACCCTGCAAGAAGCACAGGCGTTGCTCTCTTTGCCGGTGGATGGGCAATTGAACAGCTCTGGCTCTTCTGGGTGGCCCCGATCGTCGGCGGTATCCTGGGTGCATGTGTCTACAGATTTCTGGGCAAAAGCAAGGACTGACCGTAACGCCGTGCAGCAGGTTATTGCCCGGATTGCGAACCCCTTTAGATCATTATCTTACCACTGGTGACAGGCCGCCCAGCTGAGCAATTATTGTTTAATCTTGACAATACAAATGGTATGACTAATGGTATTACCGGAGGTGATTTGCATGAGTACCGCAAAAATAGCTATCAGTATGAATGAGAAGCTGCTTCATCAACTTGATGATCTTGTAGCAAAAGCAGAGTTTCCCAGTAGAAGCAGAGCCATACAGAATGCAGTTAGTGAAATGCTTAAGAAAAGGAACAGTAACCGTCTTGCTCGGGAATGTGCGAGGCTGAATCCTGAAGAGGAGACAGCTATAGCTGAAGAAGGCATGAATAGTGAGCTTGGATCATGGCCGGAATACTGAGAGGTGATATTCTATGGGCTGATCTGAATCCTACAATCGGGCAAGAACAATCAGGTAAAAGACCAGTACTGATTCTCAGCAATGATGTATTCAATGACCGCTCTGGAACAGTGATCGCTGTTGCCCTTACCAGCGTAGAACCCAGGGCCGGATTTCCTCTGACATATGAGTTATCAGATGCATCACTCCCGAAAAAGTCATGGATCAAGATCAGCCAGATCAGGACTCTGTCGGTCCGGCGTATTGGTAAGAAAATCACAAGGATATCTCCCGAGGAACTTACTTCAATTCTCGTGGGTCTGAATGAGATTATCGGCGACTAGCAATTCCCGTTCTGACTTTTTTTGGATTAACAGAGGTTCCGCGTCAGCAATTCCAGAGCAACTGTCCGAATTGTCTTTTGTATTTAAAAAAACCGAAGCAAATCATGAACTGAACAACTTATTACCCTGAGTGCCGGGATAACTGCGGAGGTGTTCTGAAAATGTTGAAAACTGTTTTTTCCCTGGCTGTTCCTGCACTGCTGACAATACCACTCTCATCTGCAGTGGCGCAGAGCAGCGAAGAAGAGTTGACCATTTTCGTCACTAATTTTTATGACAGAGATGGTCTTGAACTACCTGTAAGAGATATTGTGGTCTACTGGCTTGGTGAAATCTTCAGTGATCGAGAGTACATCAACATAGTACCTCTCAGGCAGGATTTTGATATCAGCGATGAAAAACTTATGGAAGCTGCCGAAACGGCGGGAGAACTGGGTGGCGACATCGTTGTGGCAGGTGCGTTCATTGAGAATGATAATGAAGTAGCACTTCTACTGGTATCAGTAGTCTGCAGTGATTGTCCCCTGCAGTACAACATGCTTGAGGGTATCTTTGAAAATGAATACAACTTTGACCCGTCAACCCTCACTGGGGATTCATCTCCACCGGATAAATTCACCCTGTTCGCACGGCTTTTCACAGCCCACTGGTTCTGGGGAATGAACAGATTGGAAGAATCTGCTGAAATTCTTGATGCTGCTCTGCAGAACACCGAAAATGCCATTCCCAGCCATGTTTTTCTTGCAAGCTACCTGGCAGGTATCGAGTACACTGATCTTGAAAGACCGGCAGATGCTGTTGAGGCATTTACCAGGGCTCTTGCACTTCGCCCGGCTGATCTTGAAACCCTGAGCCTGAGAGCCTCTGCTTTTGATGCTCTCCACATGTACGATCAGGCAATCAGGGACCTGAAAACCGCTCTGGAAATCGATCCTGACAATCCCCGGTACAGAGCCCAGCTGGGAGCACAGCTGAAACAGGCAGGAAGGTATGAGGAGGCACTGGAATACCTGAACCCCGCCATTGAGAGTGAACCCTCCAACGCAATGTCCTGGAGGGACAGGTCCAGAACTTTTTACGAATTGGGTGACCTGGAATCAGCTCTCTCTGACATAAACAGAGCAATGGAACTTGATCCCACCAGTACTCAGGGTGTTGCAATGAGAGGAATAATCCTCTGGGAGATGGGCAACGCTGAGGAAGCGCTTGCGGATTTCAATATGGCCATCAGACTGGAACAGGACCCTCTTGTGCGAGTCTGGTCCGTCATGGGAAGAGCAAACTGCCTTATAGAACAAGGCGACTATTCAGAAGCAATAACTGATCTTGAAAGTGTGCTTGCTTTCGATTCCACTTTCTACTCAGCCCACTTCCTTCTGGGGAAATGCAAATTGGAACTGGGTGATACAGCTGCCGCCAGGATCAGCCTTGAAAAATACCTTGAGTGCCCGGTGGGATTCTGCTCTCTGGATCCCTGGACAAAAGAAGAGATGACGACGGAAGCGGAATCCATGCTTGAGTCCATGGACTGATCTCAGTCAAGAAGGATTAATGATCTGACCATTACTGACCGGCCTGAAGTAATACGGAGAAGGTAACTGCCCTGAGAAAGTTCTGAAACCGGCAAGCTCAGAACATTATCTCCACCGGGAAGAACCCCGAAGCTCTCCTGCAGGATCAGCCTGCCCTGAACAGAAAATAGTTGCACATCTGTTTCAGCAGGGGTAGTGAGTGTAATACTCATGCTGATACAGTCTGTAACAGGATTGCTTTCAAGTGTGAAAAGAGCTTCCTCATACTGCTGGACACCAGCCTGGGGAATGCCCAGATACAGGTAGATCAACCCGGCGTAGTCAGCTGCGAGAACATCCGGCGTACCGTCATGGTTCCAGTCACAGATTGATGGTCTTACATATGAATACATGTGCAGGTCTTCACCGTCTGATCTCAGGTATTCCACGTCATTGAAGAGAGGCTGCAGCGGTGTCCCGCTGTTGACAAAGCAGGAAATGTATCCGCTGGATGAGCCGACGATCATGTCAGTCAGGCCATCATTGTTCATGTCTGCGAAGTCAGGATAAGCTGTGGTTATCTCAATGGGCTCTCCACCATAAAACACAGTGTCTGCAAAAAGAAATTCGGGAGCAAATGGAGCCCCCTGGTTAACAAAAAGGAATATTCCTGCGGGAACAGGACTGAGACAGCCTGCAACAAGATCCGGCAGGCCGTTCCCGTTCCAGTCTACAACACTGGGAGCGGAGTTGTAGCCCACATCAATACGGGCACCTCCAGCTGTTACCAGAAGCTGTTCCTCCATATAGATATTTCCGTAATCAAGTTTCTTGAAAAAATGTACGTTCCCCGGCCGGTCACCTACTATCAGGTCAAGCAGTCCGTCTCCGTCCCAGTCCACAGCCTGTGGATCAGTTGCCCCTGTGCATCAACCACTGGGGACTGAAAGAATGCTCCCGCCGTCACGGAGGTACTGATACCCGGAGAAAACAGGTGATGAATTGGTACCTTCATTCTGATAGTACCTGATGCGGCCTTCCTCGAATTGACCTGTGATCAGGTCCTGCAGGCCGTCTCCGTTCCAGTCAACCATAAGAGGAGCGGCATAGCTGCCCACATCTATAACCTCACCTCCGGACATGAGTCTGCCCTGAGCTGTGAATTCCACCACCTGAGCACTCAGACAGCCAGCCGCTGCAAAAACAATGATCAGCTTAAGCATACTGCCTCCCTTTTGATGAACATAACTCAATGGCAGATAATACAAAACGGGCGGCATTGCTGCCGCCCGAGAAATATCTGAAGACAGGAACTACTGGATGATGTCGCCAGCATCCTCGATAAGCTCTGTACCCTCTTCAATGAGCTCTTCGCCCTCTTCAACCATGTCGCCGGCCTCTTCGAGCATCTCTTCGCCCTCTTCGAGCATCTCTTCGCCCTCTTCGAGCATCTCTTCGCCCTCGACTACTTCTTCACCCTCGACTACTTCTTCGCCCTCAACGGCTTCAATTGCCTCATCGATGGGAGCTGCAACAACTTCTTCATCAACAACTTCTTCATCAACGACTTCTTCATCCACAGGAGCTGCTTCTTCTGCAGGCTCGCCGCAGGCCATACCGAAAAGTGCCATACCGAGTACCAGTAATGCGATTGAGAATATTCTCATTTGTAATCCCTCCGGATTTTCTCGTGTTACATAACAGAGCTGTTTTTGATCCACCCCTGAATCAGGGACCTACCGGCCCAAATCTCCGCAATTATCTCAAAGGATTCCTCCGCAGTCAAGCCCTTGACGTTATTCGAATTGTGTTGGCGAAGTGCAGTTTAGCCATATCGGCAAGCATTGCAGCTCCATTCAGGGCAACCAGATTCCTGCCGGTTTTGTCAATAGCTGCTCCGGCTCCCGGTGAAAGAGTAACTCCGCATTTTTCTGAAAGGACTGCCAGTTCATTGATGTATACACTTCGCGCAATGATGGAGGCTGCTGCCACAGAAGGCTCTCTGTCCTCGGCTCTCACAGTGAGAAGCATGGTTGCATCAGTGGGAGGAAGCCATGGAGCAAGCCTCTTCATGTCACAGAACCTGTCTACAACAATGTTTTCAGGTGTGCACCCTTTTGCCAGGAGACCTTTAATAACAGAACCGTGGGCTTTGGCCTGCATGTCCAGACTGTTTCTTCCAATGCTGGTAAAGGAGGCAAACATGGCATTGTACTCTCCAGGAGATATGGAACAGACCGCATAGGTAAGTTCTTCCATCTCAGTCAGCTTTTCATACAGATCTTTTATCTTCTGGGAAGTCAGTTTTTTGGAATCAGCAACACCGATAGCCACAAGTCTTCTGCAGGTTTCCTGACTGCAGCAGACACCGGCTGCCACCAGAGGGCCGAAGTAGTCACCTTTCCCTGCTTCATCTGTACCGGCTCTGATTCCCTGAAGCCACAGTTCCTCATTCTCCCCCAGGCCGTTCAATATATGCATGACCTGTTCGAGCAAAGCACTGTCCCCTCCTGAAGGAACTGTACTGGCTCCCTTTTTCCTTGAGTGATAGAGGTTCACGCTGCAGATGCTGCCGTTCTTCTCCAGCTTCAGCTGAATACCCCAGGGCAGTTCTTTCGTCCCGGTGACTGATACTCCGCCTGCCTTCAGCTTTTGCTCTGAACTGTTGAAGTGAACCTGAAGTTCCGGTGACATCACTGGAACGGATTCTCCACTTCAAGGGGAGTTCCAAGAGTGTAGTCTTCCAGAATACAGGTTATTTCACCTATGACAATGGACGCACTCATGAGCACTGGAATATGCCTTTCGTCGTCGGTAACCCAGATAAAAATCTCCCCCTGCTGATTGAAGAGACCTTCACCTCTGAGAACCGGCTGCAGCTGGATACAGTCAAATGTGCCGGCACGGGTTCTGATACTCCCTCTTTCAAGAACCTTTACCTCCAGAGGGTAGTTGTCGTTGTCCACATGGACATCAATACAGAAGTCGTTTCCAGGTTCAAGCTCCTGTGTTCTTGCGAAAAAGAATGCACTGAGCACATCCAGTGCATGAGGAGGAATGGCAATAACAGCTTTGTCCGGATCCTCCTCTTCAGGATAATAGGCAAACCCTTCCTCCTGGTCGAAGTACATCTCCTCACTGTTGGAGTATTCACCCTCCTGGAGACTCTTCATATAGGTAAGAGAATGAAGCTGAACAATATCCAGCAATGCTTCGTTTACATCGCGAACTTCGAAAAAACTGCTGAAAGCAGGATTGGAACTGGCTTCAGCAGTTATTCTGTAACCGAGAAGTCCTTCATGGTCCACAGGTCCTGTAACACTCAGTGTGGCGGTTCCCGCTTTGAGAATCCCGTACTCCACACTGAATACCAGTCTTTCTCCCGGTCCCCAGGTGTTGTTCTCTACATATCTTCTTTCGTAGTCGCCCCAGTCCCATACGGAACCGTCGGCGATACAACTCATTATCACTCCGGCGATCAGCAGTATTGAAAGTTTCATTCTGTGTCCTTTCCCGGTGGCATTTGACTAGTTTACATCAGCCGAAGCATACTTGTTCCAAATGCTTTGTCCATAAATGTCCCACAGCTTCAGGAGAGAGTTTTTCCACAGAGTGTTTCCTTGCGTTTCCCGCCAGATAACCGGACAGGCCCCTGTTCTCTGTCAGATGGTTGATCTGTGCAGCAAGCTGCCTCCAGTTTCCCGGACTGTGAAGAAGTCCGTTCTCACCGTCAGTAACAAGATCCAGAAGTCCATTTGTTGATGCCGCCAGCAGAGGCACTCCTGAAGCCATCATCTCCATACCTGCTCTGGAAACAGCCTCACTGCCCAGGCTAGTAACTACTCCCACATCAGCCCTTTTCAGAAGAGGTCTCACATCATCCACTCTTCCTGTGAATTCGATCCGGTGAGCCACTCCCAGGGAATCAGCATACTCCGAAAGCATCCCGGCTGTGTACTGGGCATCTTTCCCGGCTATAACTGCTCTGTAGTTTTCCCTTACCATTGTCATTGCTCTGATAAGCGTCTTATGACCTTTTACCGGGCTTAGTCTTGCCAGGGAAAGTATCACATTTTCCGGGCTGTTTCCTGATTCGTTGAACCATTCGGTATCCACCGGCTGAGGAATAACTGCAGTTCTACCCCTTCTGGGGCCATGATATCCCTTTTCCACCATGGACCTCCCTGGAAACACAACGAGAGATGTTCTGCTGTCCACTGTCTGCCAGAGTCTGCCGCCGCGAGCCCTTCTCTGATCAGACCGGTATCTCAGCAGGGGCACTTCAGAAACAGTCATTGCAGCCGCTGTCTGCCCTTCTCCTCTGAAGGATATTACAACATCAGCCTTAAAATCCCTTACGGCTCCTCTGAGACCCATGGAAAGGTTCCTGAGTTCCCTGAAAGGCAGTCCCAGTTCCCTGAGTTTTCCAGAAACCGCTCCACCGTTTCCTGTCTGCAAAAGAACTTCGTGCCCTTCATGGAGAAGAGCACTGCCGGTAAGAGCAGCGCCCTGAGATGCTGCATTCCACCACTTGCAGTTAATTGTGATGAATACTCTCATTCTTTTCCTTTCGCAGTTCCCCTTTTATAAATCATTCATTGAGAAACATAAACCACATGAACCGAAGGGAAAGAGCATGAGATTCAGAACATCAGACAGGATGGCAGGAGTCCACATGCCGCCGATACACCCAATTATGAACAGGGTGAGGACAATGAGGGAAAAAGGCGCCACTGTCTACTCAATGGCTCAGGCGGTTCCCTGGTACGGCCCCCCGGAGCAGGCAATGAAGGAATTCCTCTCTGAATTCAACTCGCCGGGATTCAACTTCTACAGCCCGGACCCCGGTGGTCTTTCCACAAGAAAAGCCCTTGCGGAAGACTTTTCCAAAAGGCGGAATATTGATCTGGACCCCTCCTGCGAACTGCATCTCACATGCGGAGCAAGTCAGGCTTTTGTCAGTGCCCTGATGTCTGTTGCAGACCAGGGAGACCGAGTTGTTGTTCTTGAACCGTACTATTTCGACCATGTTTTTGCTGTACAGTTCTCCGGACTCAAGCTGGATTCGGTTCCCATGGTGGAAACAACAGGATGGGAAGTGCCCTGGAAGGAGCTTGAAAGCCGTATCCCCGGGGCAGGGGTAATGGTGCTTGTCAATCCCGGTAACCCTACAGGGTCTGTACTTTCAGAGGAGGAGTTAAGACGGCTGGTTTCACTCACAGGGGAAAACAACTGTGCACTTATTATCGACGAGACATACGAGAGATTCAATTTCACAGGAAGTGACTATCACCCCTGGCAGGAAAGTCGGCATGATCATGTTCTCACCCTTGGAAGTTTCTCCAAAAGCTTCAGCCTTTCAGGATGGCGTCTGGGATATCTTTTCGGTCAGTCATACATTCTTGAAGAAGCGCTGAAGGTGCAGGACTCTGTGGTAATATGTCCCCCTACTCCGTCTCAGATACTCCTGGAAAAATGTCTCGAGCTCAGTGGCTGGGTTGAAAACAGATCTTCTCAGGTGCTGCACAGACTGAATCTCTGCAGAGAGGCGATAAACAGGTCCAGAGGTCTTGAATGGAGGGAAGCCGGAGGAGGGTTCTTCACCCTGGCTTCCATACCTGATGGAATTGACAGCTATGATCTTGCGGAATTCCTTATGGACAACTACGGAATAGCATCCATCCCTGGAGGCGCTTTCGGTGAATCAGGCAATGGACACATCAGATTGAGTTTCGGGTGTCTCTCGGATGAACAGCTGATTCCTGCCATGGAAATGCTGGCATCAGTTGATCTAAGCAAATTATGAACAGGAACAGATTCCATTCGCTGAACACTTTCTTAAGAAACACCTTCGGAACGAAGGTTTACAAGCTCAGCCTTGCAGGGGGATTCACCTGCCCTGTCCGGGATGGAACCATCAGTACATCCGGTTGCAGCTACTGCAACCCCTCCGGTAACATCCCCAGACACTTCACACCGGAAATGACACTGTCTGAACAGCTGGATAATTCAGCAGAGTATGTCAGGGAAAGGCACGGAGCAGAGGCATTTCTGGCATACTTTCAGGACTACACCGCCACATACGGGAATACTGCAAAGCTTGAGAAACTGTGCCGTGAGGTTCTCACCTTTCCAGGTGTAAAGGGCCTCTCTCTCTGTACAAGACCGGACTGTCTTCCGGAAAATACTGTGGATTTTCTGGCAGACCTTTCCAGAGAAACCTTTGTCTGGATTGAGCTGGGTATCCAAAGCGGTTGTGATGCCACACTGCTCAGGATGAGACGAGGACACACTGTCCATGATTCGGAGAAAGCATTTGACAGGCTTCACTCACGAGGAATAAGAACAGCTGCTCATGTAATTCTGGGGTATCCGGGAGAATCAAGGGAAGAAGCTCTTGCAACAGCTGAACTTGTAAGAAGCTCCGGAACCCGGGGTGTAAAGATTCAGAACCTGCATGTTCTTAAGAATACCCTTCTTGCAGAGCAGTATGAAAGAGGTGAGATCAAACTTCAGAGAAGAAGCGAGTATGCATCTCTGGCAGCGGATTTTATTGAGAGAATAGAACCTGGAACAGTTGTTCAGCGCCTTACAGGTGAAGCCCCTCCCAGACTGCTGGTGGCACCTGAATGGAGCATCAACAAACTGAAGGTGATGGACCGTGTCAGGAGGGAACTGATGTACAGAAACTCCTGGCAGGGAAAAGCGCTGGGGTATTCCATGAAAAACATTCCGTCAACTGATTGATTCTGCTGCGGCCTTTACCTGAATACCCCTTCTTCGATACACAATGCTTTTAACGCAACCCTGTAAGCAGGTCGGTACAGATCCCTGTAGCGCTTAGAATGATGAACAGCGTGAAAACCTGTTTCCCTCTGTATGCTGATGAAAGCCCTCATCTGATCTGCTGAAAATTCTCTCTGAACTGATTCAGCCGCCCTCCAGGCTTCCTCAATGCGTCCGGGGTCTTCCCTGCATTCTCTGCCTGTTCTGACAAAAGCCCTGAGAAGTGATTCCGGGTCTCTCTGCTGACAGAGAAACGGCCTCAGATTCACTCTGATTATGGTGCCTCCGGGAGATATCTCCTCTATGAGAGTCTCCCTGTCGGAACCTTCTCCCGGGTCTTCAATTTCCCGTAGAAGCCACTCCCTGGCCTTTTCAGTTGAAGACACTGCATGACCACTGCCCATAACCCCCTGATATACCAACTTATAAAGGTCGTTCATCTCCATCAGCGGATACAATTCAATCTGCTTTCCAATAACCTCTTCAAAGGAGCAGTTTTTCAATGTCAGCCTTTCTGGAACAAACTTGTGAAAGCCAAATATAACTTGGTGTTCAGGACAGGTTCCCTCCCCTGTCGGAACACCCCTTTCAAGTGTGTTGAGCAACACGAAGAAGGACCCGCTGGAAACACCAGCGGGTCTTCCTTTTCGTTGTACTTATTGCGCTTTCTTTGTAGATTACCCATTCTCCCGAACATTGGCCTGAAACATTATCGGAGGTTACGAGATGATCCGTCGGAACACCATCAAGTCCATACTGGGCGGTGAGCACACAGGCAGCGAGATAACAACTTATGCCTGGGTGAAAACAGCCAGAACAGGAAAAAGTGTTGCGTTTGCAGCACTGAACGACGGGTCCACTTTGAATAACCTTCAGGCGGTTTTCGACAGAAACCTGTTTTCAGACGCGGACCTTGCGGGCATACTCACAGGAGCCTGCGTGAAGGTCACCGGACTGGTGGTTCAGAGCCAGGGTTCAGAACAGTCAGTTGAAATTGCAGCAGGCTCTGTTCAGGTTATAGGTGCTGTGGATGAGGAATACCCTCTTCAGAAAAAACGCCATTCAATGGAATTCCTCCGCACAATGCCGCATCTCAGGTCGAGAACCAGCACATTCTCCAATGTGTTCAGGGTAAGCCACCACATTTCAATGGCAGTGTACAGATTCTTTGACGAGAATGGATTCTTCCACGTGCACACCCCTTTCATAACCGAGAGTGACTGCGAGGGAGCAGGAGAAACTTTCCAGATCACAACTCTGCCGCTGGATATGCTGCCTGTTAAGGATGGAGAAGTCCTTTACGAGAAAGACTACTTCAGGAGAAAGGCTTTCATGACAGTGAGTGGTCAGCTTGAAGCTGAACCCTTTGCTCTCTCCATGGGAAAGGTGTTTACATTCGGTCCAACCTTCAGAGCAGATCCTTCCGACACCCGGATACACGGAGCTGAGTTCTGGATGCTGGAACCGGAGATGGCTTTTTTTGATCTTGAGGATAACCTGAACCTCATTGAGAGCTTTGTGAAGTTTACCGTTTCTTACCTTCTGGAAAAATGTCCGGATGAAATTGCCTTTTTCACAAAGTTCTTTGAGAAGGATCTTCCAGACAGATACAACGCCCTGCTGAACGGATCTTTTGCAAGGATCACATACACAAAAGCAATTGAAATCCTGCAGAGCACAGACAGGAAATTCGACAGCATCCCTCAGTGGGGAGACGACCTTGCCACAGAACATGAAAGGTATCTGGCAGAAGAGCACTTCGGGAAACCGGTGTTCGTCACAGATTATCCCGCTTCTATGAAACCTTTCTACATGTATGTTAACGATGACGGTAAAACCGTGGGCGCCTGCGATCTGCTTGCTCCTGGAGTAGGTGAACTGGTAGGCGGCAGCCAGAGAGAACACAGACCTGATCTTCTTCTGAGAAGAGCAGTTGAACAGGGTCTCGACCTGGAGACCTACAGGTGGTACCTGGAGCTTCGCAGATGGGGAACAGCTCCCCACTCCGGTTTCGGACTGGGATTTGAAAGGCTTCTCATGTACCTCACTGGAATGGATAACATTCGTGACGTGATGCCATTCCCCAGAACTTTCGGAAAAATGTTTTAACGGAAACCTAGAAGAAAGCCGGCAACTATGAGCAGACAAATGATTACTATCGATGGTAACGAAGCTGCGGCCAGGGTGGCTCACAAACTCAGCGAGGTGATAGCCATCTACCCTATTACGCCGTCAACTCCCATGGGAGAGCACAGCGACGCATGGTCAGCGCTGGGTAGGACCAACATCTGGGGAACAGTACCCCTTGTTCAGGAAATGCAAAGTGAAGGAGGAGCTTCAGCAGCTGTTCACGGTGCATTGCAGACAGGTGCCCTGACAACAACATTCACAGCCAGCCAGGGTCTTCTTCTCATGATCCCCACAATGTACAAGATTGCCGCGGAACTCACACCTGCTGTGTTCCATGTATCTGCAAGAAGCCTTGCGGCTCAGGCTCTTTCCATCTTCGGTGATCACAGTGATGTAATGGCAGTTCGCAACACAGGATTCGGGCTGCTTTCAAGCGCAAGCGTGCAGGAGGTTACAGACCTTGCAGCAATCGCACACGCTGCCACTCTGAAGAGCAGAATACCCTTCATCCACTTCTTCGACGGATTCAGAACAAGTCATGAGATACAGAAGATAGAGCCTCTCGAGGACGAAGTTCTCAGGCAGATGATCGATGACGAGCTTGTGTTCGCCCACAGGCACAGGGGGCTTAATCCCAACCATCCGGTTTTAAGGGGAACAAGTCAGAACCCGGATGTTTACTTCCAGGGCAGAGAAACCGTGAACCCCTACTACCAGGCAACCCCTGCCATTGTTCAGGAATACATGGACCTCTTCGCAAAGCTCACAGGCAGAAAGTACAACCTGTTCGATTACGTGGGAGCACCGGATGCCGAGCACATCATGATTCTCATGGGATCAGGATGCGAAGTTGCTCATGAAACAGTTGAACACCTTGTAAAGAAAGGTGAGAAGGTTGGCGTAATCAAGGTTAGACTTTACAGACCTTTCGATGCCTCGGCCTTCCTCTCCTCCATTCCGGAATCCGTTAAAACCATCAGTGTTCTTGACAGAACAAAGGAACCGGGCAACGATGGTGAACCACTCTACAAAGATGTGGTAACCGCTCTTACCCAGGCTGGAAGAACAGACATAAAGGTTCTTGGAGGCCGCTATGGCCTTTCCAGCAAGGAATTCTGTCCTTCAAGAGTTCTCGCTGTATACGACAATGCCAGGGGCGAGCAGAAGAACGATTTCACAGTTGGAATCAATGACGATGTCACCGGAACCAGCATCCCCATTCCTGAACTTAACATAGGCGAGGAAGGGCTGCATCAGGCAGTATTCCTCGGGCTTGGCTCAGATGGTACTGTGGGAGCAAACAAGAACAGCATCAAAATTATCGGCGAAACAACCGACTTCTATGCTCAGGGTTACTTCGTGTACGACTCCAAAAAGGCCGGAGCTCTTACAGTAAGTCACCTGAGATTCGGCCCCAACCCCATCAGACATACATGTCTTATCAGTAAGGCAAATTTTGTTGCCTGCCACCAGACAGTGTTCCTTGAGAAGTACGACATACTGAAGTATGCCGACAAGGGAGCCACTTTCCTTCTCAACACACCCTTCGGACCTGAAGAAATATGGGACAATCTCCCTGTCACAGTTCAGAAGGCAATACTGGACAAGAATCTCAAGTTCTATGTGATAGATGCCTACGAAGTGGCTAGAAACACTGGAATGGGTGTCAGGATAAATACCATAATGCAAACATGCTTCTTCGCAATAAGCGGTGTTCTGCCTGCTGACGAAGCCATTGCAAAGATCAAGGGTGCTATCCAGAAGTCATACGGTAAAAAAGGTGAGGCGATAGTCAACAAAAACTTCAATGCAGTGGACCAGGCAGTAGCCAATCTCTACCAGGTTGATTATCCGAATAAAATCACAAGCACAATCCAGGTTCCCCCTGTGGTTTCTGAAGAAGCACCTGACTTTGTAAAGAATGTTACAGCAAAAATACTTGCCCAGACAGGTGATGATATCCCTGTGAGCGCAATGCCTGCAGACGGCACATGGCCCACAGCAACCACTCAGTGGGAGAAGCGCAACATTGCCATGGAGATCCCGGTATGGGACCCTGAGGTTTGCATTCAGTGCGGGCTCTGCAACCTTGTCTGCCCTCATGCTGCAATCCGCATGAAGTACTACGACAAGGCTCTTCTGGAGAATGCTCCTGAAACTTTCAAGCATGCTGACGGTAAAGCGAAATTCAAGGATTACGCTTATACAAATCAGATCGCCCCGGAAGACTGCACCGGCTGCGGCGCATGTGTTCATATCTGCCCTGCCAAGAACAAAACCGTCGAGGGTAAAAAAGCCATCAACATGGAGACCCAGGCACCCCTCAGACATGCAGAGGTGAAAAACTACAAGTTCTTCCTGGAGATCCCGGACTTCGACAGAACAGCTCTGAATCCCGCAACTGTAAAGGAAAGTCAGCTCCTCAGACCTCTGTTCGAGTACTCAGGTGCCTGTGCAGGCTGCGGAGAAACACCTTATGTGAAGCTTCTAACACAGCTTTTCGGTGACAGGGCTGTTATTGCAAATGCAACCGGATGCTCCTCCATCTACGGCGGCAACCTTCCAACCACACCTTACGCCAAAGACATCTCAGGAAGAGGACCTTCATGGAACAACAGTCTTTTCGAAGATGCAGCGGAATTCGGTTTCGGCTTCAGGCTCACAACAGACAAGCATTCCGAAACTGCAACTGAACTGCTGAAAGGCCTTTCAGGCAAACTGGACGAAAACCTGATCGACAGCCTTCTTGACTCCTCATGCTCAAACGAGCTTGAGATCGCCCAGCAGAGGGAAAGGGTGGAATATCTGAGGAAGGCTCTTGCCGGTATTGATACACCGGAGGCAAGACAGCTTGAGTCCCTTGCGGATTACTTCGTTCCAAGGTCCGTATGGATCCTTGGCGGAGACGGCTGGGCATACGACATTGGCTACGGCGGTCTTGATCATGTACTTGCTCAGGGCAAGAATGTGAACGTTCTCTGTTTGGATACCGGTGTCTACTCAAATACTGGTGGTCAGTGCTCCAAGGCAACACCCATGGGTGCTGTGGCCAAGTTCGCAGCAGCCGGCAAGCCAATGCCCAGAAAAGACCTGGCCATGATAAGCATGACCTACGGCAACATCTATGTGGCACAGATTGCAATGGGAGCAAACTGGAACCAGGCTGTAAAGGCATTCAACGAAGCTGAAAGCTATGACGGCCCCTCCATTATCCTGGCATACAGCCACTGCATTGCCCACGGTATTAACATGACCAGGGGAATGGATGATCAGAAGATGGCTGTGAACAGCGGCCTGTGGCCTCTTTTCCGATTCGATCCCAGACGAATTGAACAGGGTGAATGCCCTCTCCAGCTTGACAGCAGGAAACCAGGCATTCCTTTCCACAACTTCGCAGAAACTGAAGTCAGGTGGAATTCACTGATAAACAGCAACCCGGAACACGCAGAAAAGCTCATTGCAGCAGCTCAGAAGGATATCGACCGGAGATATCACCTCTACGAGCAGATGGCAAAAATGAACTGGACCGGTGGCGAATAGGCAATTTCGCCTGATTGCTCAGGGGGAGAGCTCGCAGCTCTCCCCCTCTTTTTTTTCAATCAGTCCGAAGGAGATTCAGGTGATACTCAGATCAGCGATTCTGTCTTTTTCCGATGAAGAGATCAACCGGATACTGAAACTGCTTGATCTTCCGGTACAGGGAATCAAGGTGAAATCCGGTGACGGAAAAGTGAATGTAACTGTCAGGAAAGGAATCAGCTTCAGGTTCTGCATCAGTTTCGCAGCTGATGGAAGACACCTGTCGGCAACCATGGATGCTGGGGTCCTGGCCAATCCTTTTGTGGGCAGTTTTCTGGATAGAATACTGGAGAGTACCAGTGAGTGGGGTGTTTCAAGGGCAGGCAGAACCCTGGTCTTCGACCCGCATGCCGCACTGATGAACGCAGGAATAACAGGCGAAATCAGTGTGGACAGAACCGCGGTTGGAGCAGGAGAGTTAGTCATCGTACTGCAGGGTGACCTGCTCCTTGACCAGTTCGTCAATACCGCCTGGAAAAGTTAACTACTCTCCTTTGAGCACAATCACCGGAGGGTAGGAGTAAGCAGTTCCGGTTTCCGAAGCTGCTGAATTCCCGGAGAGTATTCTGTTCCCTCCGGCGTCCCAGCTCCATACATACATGCTGCCGCTGATGTTGGAAAAGGACATATCAACCAGCAGGTTTCCGCCTGTGTATTCGAAAGGTGTATCCAGCAGGAACACTACCCTGCCGTGACCGTTGTCCGCAGCTGTAACCGTTGATCCGGAGTAACAGAGCTGCAGTAACTCTCCAGGAGGAATATTTCCCCCGAAATCAGATCCCAGCTCTTCACCTCCTGCAATACTCAGGCTCAGTTTGAAATCGCTCATTACCACTGATGAAGCCCCCATGGGAGCCCTTTCGAAGGCCAGAGCGGTTATGGTCATATTCCCGTCAAAGTGTGATTCAGGTACTACCACCTGGTAGTGTTTGGATGAAGGGCCTCAACTCCCGCAGAATGGATCCGAGGACGGCTGCTGCTGCTCGCCTGCCACTATCTCAACAGCTGATGCCGCAACGGCAAACACAGCCAGTAGAAGAAAAACTGTTCGCATTTCTGACCTTTCTTTACTTTATAAGCACTACGCTGGAGGAAGCCTGAACTCCTCCGTTCTGAATACTGAGAATGTATACACCGGCAGGGTGGTTTTCGTTCCACGTCCACGAAATGCCCGGAGTCATTGCTCTCTTCAGTATCAGCCTGCCGGAAACATCATGAATTAAGAGAATACCTCCTGCTGAAGAAAACAGAGTGAATGATGAAGATGGGCTGGCAGAAATGCTGAAGTCCGGGGCAATGGCATCCCACTCAATGTCTTGTACTCCGGAAACCTCCTGAAAACGCACGGCATCAATGACTATCCTCTCCCCGGCAGTTCCAGTAAAGTCTCCAGCTTGTACACTGAGACCTCCAGCTGCACTGTAGGGCCCTCCCAGCGATACCCACTGCTCTGAAAATGCGTCCTGCGCAACGGTTGTACTGTCCTCACCGCCGCCGTGAACAATATGGTAAGTAACATCTGCAGTACCCGTTGGAGGTATGAAGACTTCCAGAGAGTATGCAGAAGAACTGTCAGGAAGGTGAAAATCCCACTGAACCCAGTTAACGTCCGGCCCTGAAGAAATGGAACCGGTATAGAAAAAAGTGTGATACTGCCCGTCTTCTGTATATGGATGCCAGTAGGACGACGGACCGTGAAGAATACAGCAGTCCTCAAGATTATCAGTGATCATGTCATTCTGAACAGGAGTTGTGAAACTTTCTTCAAGCTGATTCCACAGCTCCGGTCTGTCACCGTCATAACCCAGAGCCCATATACCGATTCCCTGCATTCCCGCCATGTTCACCATGTCATACTTCATCTCAAGAGATTCCTGGTCATCGTACCATCCCTGATTCCATCCTCCGGAATCAAATGCATAGTATGGAGTGAGGGACTCCATATCCCATATCCTGCCGTAGGTCGATGCTCTGTCAGACAGTGTTGTATAGAAAAGAGTTGCACAGTCGGTACATCCTGAATGAGGATACTGAGTGTCGGTCTCCCACTGATGACCGTAGTAAGGAAGCCCGACAACCAGCTTGTCATGAACCTCAGGGGCATACCTCACATAATCACACAAAGCCCATGCCATATTGCTGGAAGACTCGGGAGAGCTTCCCCATCCTGCAAGAGGTGCATTGGGACCTGCCACGGTACTCCAGCTCCCGGCAAATGCATAACACATCATCATCAGAGCATCACATGTTTCAGCCAGCTCACTGTAGTTGAAAGCACCTGACCAGTCCACAACCGGAGTGCAGACTGATATGTGAGCATCAGGCAGAGCAGTTCTCAGATCCTCCATAAAACTGACAAGATTATCTGCGTCACCGGACTGGACATTTTCAAAATCTATGCAAACACCGTCCACAACAGTTCCGTTGACAAGATCGGTGATAGTGGCTAATGCCACCGGTTTTCCCGTGGTAAGAATGGAATGGATCGTACTCCCGGAAAAATTGGTGACTGTAACAACCACTTCCCCGCCGGCAGCATGGGCCTGGCTCATTGCAGAGCTGAACACAGAGGGAAATCCATGGCTGTTCGTAATTGTACCATCCGCTCCCATGTCCACGCTGAACACCGCCAGAACACTGATAAGATCATACTGCAGCCATGCCTGATTCACCCAGTAAGGCAGAAAACCAAAGACAGTTGCATTCAACTGGCTGTCACTGCCGGTGCTGTACACTGATATCTCATTCTCTTCACAATCACCGAATTGCTCCACAGCCAGCGCATGAACAGAAGGATAGTGGTGCAGCTCTTCTCCTGAGTTGTTCAGAGGTCCTGCCAGAATTGACTGAATTACTATGAAATAAATGAACATGATACTCCCTTCTGGCAATGAACATTCTCGGAAGCAAAGAAAAAAACAACTGTCTTATCAGTCAGAAAGCGGAATGTCATGCTTTCTTCCAAGAAGATCAATATGTTGCCAGACGCCTTTTCTGAACCGGATAAAGAACACAGCTGCAAATACTGCAACGTATAAGCTTGTGAACAGCCAGAGTGAAACTATTCCTGCATTTCGAACCAGGTAAAGGTATAAAACACCGGGAATCCAGAAGAACCAGGCCAGCATACCTGATACAACAACAACAAATCTGGTATCTCCTGCCCCCCGGAGTGCACCACCGTACATCAGGTTCACCGCATCAAAAACTCCCCAGGCTGCAACGATGGCAAGCAGTTTTCCTGAAACAGATGTGAGTTCCTGAACAGTACAGGCTGAATCAGGACTGAAAAAGAGCCTGGTGTAGAATCCTGGGAACAGCACAAAAGACAGGGCCATGGGAACAAAATAGCAAAGCGAGAGGAGAAGGGTTCTCCGGGTTGCTCTCACTGCAAGATCGGGTTTCCCCATGCCAATGCATCTCCCTGCAATAACAGTAGTTGCAAAACCAAAGCCAAGCAGCGGGTTGAAAGCCAGATTGTTTACACTGAAAGCCAGATTGTTCGCTGTGAACTCCAGTGTACTCAGTCTTCCAGCAATGAAAATGAACAGTGTGAAACTGGAAACATCCATGAATATCTGCAACCCGGAGGGAAAACCGAATTTCAGTATCCTGGCAGTAAGAGATCCGGAAAACCTGAAATTCTCCCTTGTTCTGTAATATCTTGCAGCTTTTCCAGTATACGCGGCTACTGTAAGAATGGTCCCGGGAATAAAGGATGATATTGCTGTGGCTATTGCAGCCCCCTGAATACCCATTTCAGGAAAGCCCAGTTTCCCGAAGATCATTATGTAGTCAAGAAGAACATTCATTCCTGCTCCGGCAAGCACAGCCAGCATTGCCGGAATCGTTTTCCCTCTCCCATTCCAGAATGAGGAAGCCGCCTGGGTAAAAACAGGTCCGGCAGATGTAAGCATCAGTATGGAAAAATAGCTTTTCTCCAGAGCAAGAACCTCAGGAGAGTGTCCGCTCAGATCAAGAATCATTCTCCCTGGAATGGTCAACGCCGCAAGCACAGGAATGGAAAACATGGTAAGGAAAAGCGCCTGAGCCAGAGATCTGGAACATCCGTCTCTGTCTCCTGCGCCAAAGTACTGGGAAACAAATGTACTGGCATATCCCACAGTACCGAACACAATGCACAGAAGGGTAAAACTGAGAATTCCTGCAGGAAGTGCTGCCTGGAGTTCAAGCTGACTGTGATGCGCCAGAAAAAGCCTGTCGCAGAACATCATTATGGTTCTGCCGGCCATGCCGGCAATTACAGGAAGAGAAACTGCCATTATCTCTCTGTAGGAGTCCGGTGCTCTACTGCCCATTCAGAGCAAATCTGAGAATAAGACCAGTACCGTCCTCGGTAACAAAGAGTGAATCGCCAATAACTTCAACATCCTCGATTGATTCAAGTCCTTCTACAACTGGAACTGCAGCTCCTGTGGAATCCACTCTGAATACTGTTCCCTCCTCAGAAGCAAGATACATGGGAAAATCACCGTCTGTCATGCAAATACCTTCACAATACGGAACATTCATCACGAATGGTTCTGCTGTTTCCAGCAGCGGATCGAATGAAAGAACAGAAACATGTCCGGTAATGCCTGCTGATTCACTGCAAATGTAAATAATACCTGAATTGCCTATTTCAATATCAGACAGACTGAAAATAGAGAGAACGGAGAACACTCTTTCAGGAACCCCTGCGTTCACTTTCCAGAGAGAACTGAACATCTCGCCTGCTTCAAATCCTCCTGATGTGAACCAGACTGTACCGCTCATGTCAACTGCAACACCCTCGGGACATCCCACTGACGATGCGATAACTTCAATATCAGAGCCTTTAATCATAAGAATTCTTCCCTGAGAAGTATCCTCTGTAACAAAGATATCACCAGTGGAATTCACAAAAATACCTTCAGGGCTCATCAATCCAGAATACTCAAGTGTTTCTGATCCTGAGCTGTCAAAGCTTATTACTGTGCCTTCGGATTCAATGGCAGCGAACAATCTGCCTCCAGAAGAAGCCAGGCCGTCCGGACCGGAATATCCGGTTACTGCCATTATTATAACAAGTATATTATAGATAATACTGTCCATATTGCATTCTCACACTGTTCCAGGTCCGGGCATTCCGGACCTCCGACAATCGTGGAATATTGTTCCTTCAGTTGAAATTATGCAACTAATGAAAGTGTATGACAGGTGTATTTACATTGTTCATTAAAGTTGCATATTACTTCTGCATCCCAGAGGGGATAACGCCGTGCTTTGCTGGTGTCATGTGAACACGGATGATTTTGAAGATGGCATTCATGAAAGGGATACGCAATGAACCTGTATGTGGGCAACCTGGCCTGGACTGTGGATGATGATTCTCTCAGGGATTTCTTTGAGAAGTATGGTGAAGTGACCTCAACAAGAGTAATAACTGACAGAGAGTCAGGTCGAAGCCGTGGATTCGGATTCGTAGAAATGCCTGAAGAAGCTGCAAGAAACGCTATCACGCAGGGTGACGGGGTTGAACTCGACGGCAGACCTCTCAGAATCAGCGAAGCAAGACCTAAAAGATAATCAGATCCAGTTTTCGGCGGCTCTTTTGAGCCGCCTTTTTTTACCTGTTTACATTTGAAAAAAAATGTGCATATTACCATCTGATTCCCAAAGGGGAGCACGACCGAGACTCATGTGTGTCATCGTGATTCGGTTGACAGTGAGATGGCATGAATGAAAGGGATACCGAATGAACCTCTATGTAGGCAATCTTTCCTGGGGTGTTGACGACGATGTACTCAGGAACTTCTTTGAAAACTACGGCGAAGTCACCGATGCAAGAGTCATCACAGACAGAGAATCAGGCCGCAGTCGCGGTTTTGGTTTCGTCGAGATGCCTGAAGAAGCAGCAAGAAATGCTATTGCGCAGGCAGATGGTGTCGATCTTGACGGCAGACCTGTAAGGGTAAGCGAAGCAAGACCTAAGCGCTAATTACTAAATTGCGTTAAGAGGCGGCTCTCACGAGCCGCCTCTTTTTTTGTTCAGGGTTTCTTCAGTGGTCGCAGGTGTTGTTTCCAGTTTCAAGTGTACCGGCTATATAGTTATTAACTATGTCCTCAGGAGTGGTTCCTGCAGCACCGGTTACAACCTTGATGCCATTACTTGTGAAAATAGCCTGTGCGCGGGACCCCATACCTCCGGCAATAACCAGGGTAACTCCCTGCTGGGCAAGCCATGGTGGAAGAAGACCAGGCTCATGAGGTGGTGGAACCACCTGGCTGGTGGCTGTTATTGTGTTGTTCTCCACATCAAGAAGAGCAAAAGTGCTGCAGTGACCGAAGTGCATGCAGAGTGCTCCATTTGCCATTGGAATAGCGATACGCATTATTTCTCCTTATTCTACGTTGATTCCAGATCAAGCAGGGGCTCGATGAGATTCTCAAATCGCTTTGCTGTCTCTGTCTTGCCGTAATTGTAGATGAAAGGTGTTCCGGCATCGCAGGCAGCTCCCACATTGGGATCAATTGGAATTCTGCCCAGGAAAGGTACACCTGCATCAATGGCCATCTTCTCACCGTTGTCCCCGGCAAAGATTCTGGTTTCAGTTCCGCAATTTGGACAGATAAAGCCACTCATGTTCTCAACAATCCCCAGAACAGGAAGGTTCAGCTGCCTGCAGAAATCCAGTGATTTTCTAACATCAGCTGCAGCTACATCCTGAGGAGTGGTAACCATTACAGCTCCGTCCATGCTGCCTACGAGCTGCACAGTGGAGAGAGGTTCATCACCGGTTCCAGGGGGTGAGTCGATTATCAGATAATCAAGGTCTCCCCACTTTACATCCCGGAGAAGCTGCTCTATTACCCCCATCTTCATGGGTCCTCTCCATATCACCGCGCTGTCCCGGTTTTCCAGAAGGAACCCCACCGACATGACCTTCAGAGATCCTATCTCCACTGGAAGCAGGTTCTCTCCTTCGGTTTTCACACCTGCATTAACAAGATTCAGCATTGTGGGAATTGAAGGACCATGAACGTCAACATCAAGAAGACCCACCTTTTTCCCTGCAAGGGAAAGGGACACAGCCAGGTTTACCGCAACGGTACTTTTCCCGACTCCACCCTTACCGGAAAGCACAACTATTTTGTGCTTGATCGAGTTCATTCTGAATGTGAGTTTCTGTCTGTTCCTGTAATCATCCATGCTCTCGCCGGGCTTCTGAACAGCTGCATCACAGCCTTCAGAGCCGCAGGAACCGCAGTTCCCTGAACATGCCTGTTTGTCTTTCATGTCAGTTTCCGGCATACCTTCTCCCAGATGGTTTCAATGTTCTTCACAGGCACTCCACTGCTTTGCTCAACAAGGGTTCTGCCTGTGATCTGTGCTTCGGTGAAAGCCCTGTCATATGGAATCCTGCCCACTGGAGCAACCCCGTGATTCAGGGCAAGTGTTTCTATGTTGCTGGTTACTTCCGGGTTGATATCCCACTTATTGACGATAACCACAGCAGGTATCGAGAAGTGATTAGCAAGTTCCATAACCCGTTTCATGTCATGGAGACCGGACATAGAAGGTTCTGTGACGATAACAACCAGAGAAGTACCGGTTATTGAGGCGATCACAGGACAGCCAATCCCCGGAGGTCCGTCAACTATCACCAGATCCCGGTTCAGATCAGCAGCTCTGGAAGCAGCTTCTCTTCTTACTGTGCTTACCAGTTTCCCGGAATTCTCCTGAGCGATCCCAAGCCGGGCGTGCACCATGGGCCCGAACCTTGTAAGAGAAAAGAACCACTGGCCGCAGTTGTTCGGCGGAAAGTCCACTGCTTTCACAGGACAAACTTCCACACAGACACCGCATCCCTCACATCCATAAGGGTCCACTGAGAATTTTCCCGAGTCTGTTTTCTTTATGGCATCAAAGCGGCACTTTTCAGCACAAAGACCACATCCTGTGCAGTCTGATTCTCTGATAACTGCTTCATTGCCGCTTATGAAATCGTGAGTTTCCAGAACTTCAGGGGCAAGGAGCATATGCAGATCTGCAGCATCAACATCACAGTCAGCAACAACAGCATTCTCTGCCAGAGCTGCGAAACAACCGGTGATGCTTGTTTTTCCAGTTCCGCCTTTTCCGCTGATAACGGTTATCTCCTTCATAGCAGTCTTTCCTTTATCAGTCCGGGAATACCCGCGAAACGCACGGTCATCTCCGGCATTGCTTCCAGCAGAGTTCCTCCTCTGGAATAGATTTCCGCCACCTCTCTTCTATGCGGTATGCGTACCATCACATCAATCTTTTCCACTTCGCAGTACTGCTCCACCCCCTGGTCGCCCTCATCAGAGCGGTTTATCACTACAGAGAAAGGCAATCCCAGTACCCGGACAGTTTCCACAGCCAGCTTCAGATCATGGAGACCGAAGGGAGTGGGTTCAGTTACAAGCATTACAAAGTCTGCATCTGAAAGGGCTTCAATCACCGGACAGGATGTGCCCGGTGGGCAGTCTATCACTGTAAGACCGGAACCTGCTGCAGCACCTTTTGCCGCCCGAATTACCGGAGGGGCAAGAACACTTCCCACACTCAGTTTACCCTGAATCACCGATATGCCATTTGAATTAACTCCAAACGAGAGCTGTCCAACCGGGTTGTCATCCCAGGAAATTGCTCCCACGGGGCACACTATCTCACATCCTCCGCAGCTGTGGCACAGCTCCGGAAACACAAGCGGCGGTGTACCCAGAGATACAAGGGCATTGAATCTGCAGAATGAGGCGCATCTGCCGCAGGACGTGCATACAGCTTCATCTATTGCAGGAACCTGCACACACACCGTTTCTGTCCGTGTAACCTCCGGTTTCAGAAAGATGGATCCGTTGGGTTCCTCAACATCGCAGTCCACATACTCCACCGGGGTGGAAGAGGCCGTGGCGATTGCCACGGCCACAGTTGTTTTACCGGTTCCTCCCTTACCGGAAGCCACTGCAATTTTCATTACCAGTGACCCTGGACATTTGCGGAAGTAATTTCGGTAAGTTTCCCGGCTTTGTAAGCTTCAACAGCTTCCTGAACAGGCATTGTGCTGCAGATGTACATCTTTATCCCGGCAGCCTGGAGAACCTGAAATGCCTTGGGACCGAAGTTCGGCGCAAGAACAGCTCCGGCGCCTGTAGAAGCAACGTTCTGTGCAGCCTGGATACCAGCACCCTGGGCAGCGTTCAGATTTTGATTGTTATCTGCAAAACTGAACTTGCCGTCCTCAATGTCAATAACAATGAACCCTGGAGCCCTGCCGAACCTGCTGTCTACAGAAGACTCAAGAGTGCTTCCTGTTGCGGCAACAGCTACCTTCATTTCTCCACCTCATCATTTCGACCCAGCTGACTCTTCAGAGCAGCAAGCTCTCTCTCAAGCATCACTGCTCTGTCCTCAAGAAGCTGCTTCTGATTCACAGGATCGCTGATGTAACCTGCACCCATTCCAAAACCTCTACCTATTCCAAAACCTCTGCCGAGACCTCTTCCAAGTCCGCGTCCAAGTCCAAGTCCGCGTCCAAGTCCTAATCTGTAACATATTCCTGCTATGGGACCTTTTCCCATAGGTCCAGTTCCGTCTCCACCTGGCATTCTACACCTCTTTCCTGCCGTTACAGGAACCTCTGCCCCTGCCCCGGCGATTAATTCCAGCGCCTCTTCCGCATCCTCTGCCGCATCCCGGCATTCTGAAATACTGGTCATCGAGACCACCGGCAAGAAACGCCTCAAGTACTTCATTGAATTCCCCGGATACAAATGACCTTACATCAATCCCCGAGGATGAAAGCATATGGTGAACTGATTTTGAAACAGCACCGCAGATAAGAACATCCACTTCCTGAGAAGTAAGAATTTCAGCTCTGCGAATCATTCCGCTCTGGAGAGGAAGAGTTACTTCAGACCTGCTGTTATCCTCGGTATCAATTACCTGAATGTTACAGGCAACATCAAAAAGAGGAGCGATTCTTCCGTTCCAGACTGATAATGCTATTCTCATCCTGTTCACCTCCGCTACTCTCTTAAGCAAGAATGTTGCCAGATCATCATGAAAATCATATAATGCTGTGGTACATGATGTTGCATATATTACGAAAAGAGAAGGATTGAGTTACCAATGCAATATTGCAACGGTAGTTCTAGGATTCCGTCGCCTGTCTGCTACGGCCATCTTTTTCAGGCAGGGGAATTCCCAGAGCTTTCATCCTTCTGTAGAGAGTGGTCTTGTGAATACCAAGCTCCCTGGCTGCAGATTCTCTGGAAAAATCGTTTGATACAAGGGATGCAAGTATCCTCTGCCTCTCCGCCTCACCCCTTGCACTTTTCAGATCAGACTGGCCGGAACCATGTACTTCCCGGAGAGGAAGAATCTCTCCTGGAAGAGATGAAATATCTATAACACCCTCAGGGGAAAGGAGAATTGCTCTCTCAACCATGTTTTCCAGTTCTCTGACATTCCCAGGCCAGGAGTATCCCATCAGTATGGGAAGAATTGCTGAATCGTAGTCAAGAACATCCTTTCCCTGAGAAAGACAGTGTTTTCTTATGAGAGTATCCAGAAGTTGAGGTATATCCTCAGGTCTTTCTCTTAGAGGCGGGATAAGAAGTTTAACCACATTGATCCGGTAAAAAAGATCGCGCCTGAACTCTCCCGTCAGAACCATTTCATCCAGATCTCTGTTGGTTGCGCAAATCACTCTGGCATGAACAGGCAGAGCGTCGTTGGATCCAAGAGGTGTAACTGATCGTTCCTGAAGAACTCTCAGCAGCTTCACCTGCATTGCTGTGCTTATCTCACCGATCTCATCAAGGAACAGTGTTCCACCGGCAGCGGCGATGAACCTGCCATTTCTGTCTGCTGAAGCCCCTGTGAATGCTCCCTTCCTGTATCCGAAAAGTTCTGATTCAAGAAGAGAATCTGGAAGAGCACCACAGTTAACAGCGATAAAAGGTTCTTCAGACCTTGAGCCCTCAGAGTGTATGGCCCGGGCCATTACTTCCTTGCCTGTACCTGTCTCGCCCTGTATCAGTACAGTTGACGGTGAAGAGGCAACTGCGGGAATCAGTCTGAACAGGTTCTGCATGGAGGGACTTCTGCTCACAAGGTCCCCCACACTGTATTTCTCATGAAGCTGATTCTTCAACCGCTCAAGGTCGCTCATGTCACGGAAAGTTTCAGCACCGCCCAGCACATTTCCCATGTCATCCCGAAGAACAGCAGTGGAAACACTTACAGGTATCCTGTCTCCTTCGGCATTAACGATGTATCCGGCTCTGGATCGTACTGGTTTCCCAGTTGCCATTGACTCCCTCAGGGCGCAGGCGATCTCGCACATGGATGAGCGGAATACCTCGCTGCATTGCCTCCCAACAGCTTCTTCCCGGGAAATCCCTGTTATCTCTTCAGCAGCCCTGTTGAAGGATGTTATTGTCCACCGGTCATCCACTGTGAACACCCCTTCGGAAATGCTTTCAAGAATGGCATCTGTAGTATTCATGCAGGTAATATAGCATAAATGCAACGGTAGATCGCATTGACTTTTATGTACGGTTTATCGATACTACAGTTAACAATTGTTTTAACAGGGAGGAAGTCATGCGCACTTTGATATTTTTCTGTTCTTTATTGCTTGTTTTCTCGGTTTTATCCTGTACCAACCAGCAGGAGAATTCGGTATTGCCCCTGGCTCCGGAAGCATACAGCAGCTCCAACGGATATTCAGAGGATTGTCAAAGCAACCTCATCTCCATAGCAAATGCGGTAGTGCTCTATTTCGATGCCTCCGGTTTCTACCCCGCCAGCCTGGAAGAACTTGGTGCACCTTACAGCGGCCTTACCTGCCCCCAGTGCGCCGAGCACTACCTGCTGGAAACAGACCATTTGAACTACACTGTTTCATGCCCGGTATCCTCCAGCATTCCTCACGGTTCTGTCCACAACAGCGTTGCCTCCTGGGCTCCTGATGCAGAGATAATCTGCCAGGCCAACATGAGAGCTATGTCTTCTCAGTGTGTATTCTTTTTTGCTGAAAACGGCAGATATCCTGAGAACCTTGAAGAGCTGGAAATGGCAGATTTTGTATGCCCGGTATGCGGAGACCAGTACACTTACTACCCCTATGGAGAATGCTCTTTCTTCCTTGGCTGCGGTCTTCCAGTCGGACTCAATCACGGATATATAAACGATGGTGTTGCTTCCTGGATTCCAGGCGGAAGCAACCCGCAGAACGCCTGCAGGGCAAACATGAGAACCATCGCTTCCCAGTGTGTAATTTTCTTTGCATCAAATGAAAGATATCCTGAGAGCCTGGAAGAGCTGGGCATGGCAGATGTGGTCTGTCCTCAATGCGGAAATCCCTACATCTATGAAGGTACTGAGAATTCATGCTATATCGAATGCGGACTGCCCCTGAATCCCAATCACGGTAAAATCGATAACGGTGTACCCAGCTGGTAAA
>CAYLRO010000006.1:87704-95444 GCA_964386635.1 uncultured bacterium
AGCTGGTAAAACACAGTTACTCCAGAATAAGTCCTATCCCGTTGCAGGATGCCACCAGACCGGGAATTTCAGTCTGCTGCTCATTAAGAATACCTATGTAGAGATTTCTGGGATTCATTCCTTCCGGAAGCGGGGTTGGAACGAACATGAAATTGTCCTGAACTCCCACGGGATAACCCTGCTTCTCAAGCTGATTCATTAAACCGAACAGCACCGGCCATGTTTCAGGTGAATACAGATTCAATGTATAGAAGTCGTTACCGTCTATTACAAGTTCCCCGGCAAGCTGTTCAGACAACTCTCTTACAGCAATCTCCTCTTCCCAGGAGGGATCAAGTTCCATTCTGAAGTAACCTCGGACATCCTGCACGTTCAGGAAAGTAACAACCATCAGCGCTGCAAGCAATCCGAGAGAGATAAAAACCGGCTTGATCTTCACTCTGGAAAACTTTTCTCTGAAGACCAGGAGAAATGAGTAGAGTATTGTAAAAAGCGAAACCGGGGCAATCACTTCCATCCATGTAACAAGGTAGGGATTCAGGTCTCCCCGGATCTGCAAAACTGAATACCAGCTGGCACCGTACAATCCGATGCAGATTAGATTTAACGAGGACATGAAGGATTGATCTCCCCTTTTTCTCAGAAGAGAGTACCCCATGGAAAGGAACAGCAGTTTTAGAGCCACAGTAACCAAAGCCAGGGTTCCGGAGGAATCATTTCTATTCATCTGCTCTGGCAAACTGCCCAGCTCGAAAGCAGATATACTCCGGCTCCATTCTGAAAACGCTTCAGAATGAGTAGCATCCGGTTTTCCGTCCTCGAAGAACTCCTGGATCTTTGTCATGTTGCCTTTACCCTCTGCACTGACCTGTTCATATAGAGGGGGAAGCCATAGAACAAAAAGAAGCAGTATTCCAGGCAGGTATTGCTTCCACTTAACCAGAGGAGAATTCCTCTGATCAGTCCGAATAACCCACTGGTACACGAAGCAGATCAGACCAATAAGAAATACTGATGCCAGTGAAGGGATTCCCCCGAGATGGGTCTGCGCCACAAAGGACCCGGAAAGAACCATGAGAAGAAATGCTCCTCTGAACCTTCCGGCAAAGGCGGCCGCAGAAATACAGAACAGCAATACGGGAAAGATTATAACAAATGGATTCCACTCTGAGAGCCAGATGGTTTTGCTCATGTGAAGCAGGAAAAAAGCAGAACAGACTGAAAAAAGAAGAGCTGCTGTATTACCCAGTCTCTTTCTGAGAATGTGCCATGCACCATACATGCTCCCGAGAGCAATAAGAGATGTGGTAATAAGGAATGAGCTGTTTCTGCAGCCGGAAAGAATGTAAAGGGGAAACCTGAGGAAAAAGTAGAACGGCCCTGGATGGAAAAAATGGAATCTGGAATAGGGTCCAAGAAGAATTCCTCTGGTAAACAGGTTCCTTGTGCTTAGTTCTAGCAGAGCCCCGTCCCCGGAATTCGGCATGTCAGGAAATCCGTGAACCACGACCACAGCACAGATGTAAAGGAAAGGCGCTGCCAGGATCAAAAAAGATAATCTGGCGATAATCCGCCGGGTGTTCTCCGCATTCAAAATACATACTCCATCTGCAAAAATCAGTGTTCTTCCTACCAGCAACTATTGTCCCGGGGGAAGCCCCTGTCCAGTAAACATGAGGGATGGATTACCGGATTATATTCGGATCATTAAATTCTTGAACAGGGAGAGGTATTGATGGATCTCAAGGTGTTCGCATCAGTGTTTGCGGCAATATTCATAGCCGAGCTTGGCGACAAAACACAGCTTGCAACGATGCTGTTCTCAGCAGACAGGGATGTAAGCAGGTGGACAATTTTTCTTGGAGCATCCCTGGCTCTTATAGTCACATCTGCACTGGGTGTTCTGGCAGGCAAGTTCCTGGCTGATCACATCAACACAAGATACCTGTCTTATGGAGCCGGAGCTCTGTTCATAATCATAGGAGGATACACCATAGCCACAGCTTCCTGACCTTGCACAGGTAAGTATGTTCACCGTCATGAAAAGACAAAAACACAGAAGCTCTGAGCTCAGGGAAACATTCAGAATCTCAATAACCGAGGGAGTTTACTCTCAGGTATACACAAGCCTCGCCGGGCCCGGGTCTGTGTTTCTCACCAAACTCCTTACTGTGCTCAATGCATCTGCAGTTCAGTTCGGTATTCTCTCTGCCATCGGACAGATGGCTATGGTGCTCCAGCCTCTTGGTGCTCTTATAACAAGGAATCTCACACACCATAAGGGAATAACTATAAAGTGGGCTGTTGCCGGCCGTGCTCTCACCCCTGTTCTGGGAATACTTCCCCTCTTTCTGACAGACAGCCCTGCTATCACATGGGTACTGTTTACATTCGCACTGTCCACTGCACTTCTATCCGTCTCTGCGAACATCTGGACAGGCTGGATGGCCAGGATGGTCCCACTGCGGATAAGGGGCAGGTTTTTTGCCAAAAGAAACTCTGTCCTTCTCTCCTTCGGTCTTTCCATTGCGTTTCTCATGGGCATTCTTGTTGACAGGGTAAGCGGAAACACGGAAACCCTTAAACTGGTAACTGCTGCTCTGTTCCTCACAGCGGGTTTAGTGGGGCTGGCAGGTTTAAAGATACTTGCCAGACAGCCTGAGAAACCTGTCTCCCCGGAAAAAGGTTCTGCTTCTGAAATTCTTTCTGAACCCTTCAGAGACAGAAACTTCAGAAAACTCTGCCTCTTCGGTATCTGGTGGATGCTGGCTGTTGGAATTGGCGCTCCGTTCTGGCAGCCGTTCATGATACAGGTACTGAAAATGGGTGTTACCCAGATGCTTCTCTACGGCATGACAAGCACTCTGGGAACAATTCTCACACTGAAGTACTGGGGCAGACTGATAGACCGGTTCGGTAATGTGACTGCCATGAAGCTGGCTATCATCATCGGTACGGCAGTTCCATTCGTCTGGCTCTTCGTAAGGCCTGACACTCTGTGGACAATCTATGTGGAATCTCTTGTATCCGGAAGCATGTGGGGCTGTGTTGGTCTTGTCACGGCAAATCTTGTTCTTGCAGTGGCCCATGAAGGCAGAGAACAGGCATACGCAGGTCTTTACGGCGCATTCTGCGGAATGGGAATGATGATAACAATGCTTTTGTCCGGTTTTCTCATGCCGCCTTCAATGACCATTCTTGGGATTCCACTGCATTCAATGCAGGTACTCTTCCTTATAACAGCTTTTGCAAGATTCAGCGCGCTTATACCCCTGTCCCGTGTTGACGAGCCCAATTCCCAGCCACTTGCCGCTGTACTGAACAGAGTAAGATTCTGGAGCAAAGTCCGGTTCCTGAACCTCAGAGTAACCCTGAAAACTAAATAAAAACAGGTCTTGCCCACCGGGTTTCTTTCTTTATGTTTTTGTTGTCTGCAAAAAGGAGGGAAACATGAAAAAAAGCAGTTCAAGTTCTTCATCTTCTAAGAGGTCATTCTCCAAAAGCTCATCCCGCAAGCCGTCAAGAAGCTCCACCTCTAAACCATCCATCTTCAAGAAGAGATCTCGTACATCCTCTTCTCCGAAAGGAGAAAGATCATCAGGCAGCGGCATGAGCGACCTGAAGGAAAAGATCAGGAGGAAAAAGGCAAACAGTTTCAGCAAACCCGGCAATGATCCCGGAATCAAGAACAGACCTGTCCCTGGTGACAGCAACTATGATCCATCTGCAAACTATGATGAAGAGGTTGCTGAATCCTCAGGTGGAGGCAGAGGATGCTGTGGTTCAATAACGGGGTTTATGGGTCTGATAGCTGTTCTTGCTGCAGTGGTGATCGTGGTGTTCCTGGTCAAGTGCCTCTGATGGAACAAAGCCCGTACTCAGAAAAAATTCTGCGGTAGGCCTCTGTCTTTGCAGCCAGAGACATACTGAACATTGCCGGTGAAGGTGATGGAAGAGGAACGAGATCAGCTTCACCGGAGTCTCTGAAGTGCTTCAGGAAAATGTTCATCACACCTGTACCTGTGAAGAACACTGCTCTTACCGGATTCTCCCACAATATTCCTTCAATCGCATCTGTATTGTAAACTCTGTTCTTCAAACTTCTGTCCAGGTTGGACCTGGCAATTCTGTCACAGGAGAGTATCACATCTGCAACAGCCATTTCCAGCCTCTGAAACAGTTCTTCCCTGTCCTGCCTTGATACAAGACAGGTGTCTGGAAAGAGAAGGCTCAGAATTGGCCAGAACTGATTTCCGGGAGCAGAGTAGTACCAGTCTCCCTGACCTGGATCCGGCAGGAAAGAGTGTCGGCCGGGGAAGCTCCCCAGCAGCATGAATCTGCAGCTGTCTGGTACAAACGGGCTGAAAGGGTGATATTCTCTCATTGAAGTAAATATATAACTGGAGGAAACAATGAACACTGCGAGGATGGATGTACTGAACTTCACTCCTGAGCACCTGGAAGAGTGGCCTGACTGCACCGTTGAGAATGCCGGAAAACTTACCCGACAGGATTCGATAACCTGGATCAATGTAACGGGAGTCCGCGACCATGATCTTATATACGGCCTGGGGAGAGAATTATCTCTTCACCCCCTTACCAGTGAAGACATACTGAGCACAGGCCAGAGGCCTAAAGTTGAGGAATTCAACGGCTACATTTTTATGGTTATGAAGATGCTGGAGTTCTGCAGGAAGGAGAGAGACATTGATGTTGAACATGTCAGCCTGATTGTGGGAAAAGGATTCCTGATTTCTTTTCAGGAACGAGAGGGAGACGTATTCGATTCAGTCAGAACCAGGATAAGAAAAGCAGGGGGTGTTGTGAGAGAAAAAGGCGCCGACTATCTGGCCTACCTGCTCATGGATTCTCTGGTGGATAGTTATTTCACAGCTCTTGAAGGTATCGGAGAACACCTTGAGATTGTTGAGAGCAGCATCATCAACCATCCAATGCCATCTCAGGTATCGGAAATTCACCGGCTGAAAAAGTGCATTCTCACTCTCCGCAGAGCCGTCTGGCCATTGCGGGAAGAGATCAAATCTCTTGAGAACGGAGAATCCGAGCTTATAGAAGACGGAACAAGAACATACCTTCGCAACCTCTATGACCACACTATCCAGGTTATAGAAATGATAGAGATGCAGAGAGAGCTGCTTTCAGGAATGCACGACTCCTATCTGTCAAGCGTCAGCAACCGCATGAATGATATAATGAAGGTTCTGACTATCATCGCCACAGTCTTCATTCCCCTCACTTTCATCACAGGTCTCTACGGAATGAACTTCCGGTATATGCCTGAGTTAACCCGTGAATGGGCATATCCTGCAGTTCTCCTCCTGATGGTTCTCATGGCCGGCGCTATGATTCTATACTTCAAAAAGAAGAAGTGGTTCTGACAGAAAGTATTTCCAAAAAAGCATGCCGGATTAACGGAACGCTCTTTCCAGTGGTATTGTACAGGGCACAAAAAACCTTAAACAGAGGAATACAGAGAACCTGATGAGAAAGAGCAGAAGCAAGTTCACCGTTTACCTTGGAACCATTGGGGCAATGTTCTTCTGGGGCATCTCCTTTGTATGGACCAAAATAGTATTTGAGTACTACGGCCCGTTCACAACGGTTCTTCTCAGACTGATCATTTCTTCTGCACTTCTTACTGTCTATGCAAAAGTTTCCGGAACCGGTGAAAAAATAGAGAGAAGAGACTGGCCACTCTTTCTTCTGCTCTCCTTCCTGGAACCTTTCTGCTACTTCCTTGGGGAAAGCTTCGGGTTGATGCGTGTTTCCTCAACCCTGGCATCAATGATGATTGCTCTCATTCCGGTTCTCTCCCCTGTCTTCGCATACATCTTCCACAGGGAAAGACTTACAGCCATTAATATTACAGGCCTGCTTGTTTCATTTGCCGGTGTGGCTCTCTTCACAACAACCGGTGGTACCGAGCTTAATGCTTCCCCTGCAGGACTGCTTCTCCTGCTCTTTGCTGTACTCTCCGGAATAGGATACAGTATCGTGGTGAAGAAGCTTGCCGGCAGATACCGCCCACTGACAATTGTCAGGATTCAGAACATGGTGGGAGGTCTCTATTTTCTCCCGTTCATGGCTGCATTTGAATGGAGGGAAACACTGTCTGCAAATCCGCCGGCGAATGTAATCGCCAACCTTATCATGCTTGCGGTATTCGGTTCAAGTCTGGCTTTCATACTTGTAACAATTTCCATAAGGGAGCTTGGTATAGGGAAAACCAATGTCTTCACCAATATCATTCCCATTATCACGGCGATCAGTGCATACTTCCTTCTGGGAGAGGAATTCACAGAGAGAAAGATACTCGGGATGGCCATAGTAATCTCCGGAATCTTCCTGGCACAGTTCAGGAAGAAAGTACTGGTTGTTCACGAGCGGTAAGGCAGGTAACGTGGAAAGCATAAAAGTAATCCTCCGGCTCACCGACACCCCTGAAGAATACTCTTTCAGAATTGACAGAAGGCAGAACCCGCCTGTCCTGCATATTCCGGGAGATTACCAGGGACCTGATGTGTGCATTCCCTGCAAACCTGAACAGGTAAAATGGCTGAACGGCTTGAGCCATTTAATGAAGCCGCGATGGGACTGTCAGTGGGAATTCACTGCTGTGGAAACCTGCCGGGAATTCACCAGGTACCTTAAAGAAATGGAAATTAAGCAAAAAGCTGATCCTGATAAGCAGATACCCGGCAATATCAGCTGACAGGAGCCATTGTAACAACACCTGGTCCCGTGGTTCCTGCATGAGATGCCCTGATAGGCTCTCTCACAATGAATGAAAGATTGTATAATATTGCAATATTACACCAGAGGAGCAGAGAACTATGACCAGAACTGAAGCTGATTCCAGGGTTTCCGCAGTTACGGTTTACCAGGGCAGAGCGTTAATCACAAGGGAAGCGAAATTCACTCTCAAACCTGGAGAGCACTCTCTTGTCTTCCCGGAACTTCCGGCAAACCTGGACAGGGATAGTCTGCAGGTAAAAGGCATGGGTGAAGCGGTTCTCGGCGGGTGCGTATTCGAAACTCAGCACTTTAAAGAGGATGTAAGCCAGCATGCCTCCACTCTTCTCAAGCGTCAGCAGGAACTCATGGATGAAGCAGCGGCACTTGAGCTGAAGTTGAATCGTATTCAGGGTGAAAAAGCTTTTATTGAAAAGATTGCAGCCTGTGTTACCACACCGCAGCAGATTGAAAACAGTACAGGTCCTAAAACGAAGATATCTCCGGAATGTCTTAATGTAGCCACATGGAAAGATCTTACCGGTTTCTACAGAGAACGGCACAAAGCTGCGGATTCTGAGAAGCTTGAGATCGATAAAAGGAATCGTGATCTGAAGAAGGAGATGAAGATGATCTCCACAGAGCTTCAGGACCTGGGACACAGGGAAATCCGCTCCAGAGATATTGTCAGAGTGAATGTTACAAAAATGACAAGGGGAGAATTGACCCTGCATCTTTCATATACTGTTCCCGGTCCCTCCTGGAAGCCTGTCTACAACCTGAGGGCCACCAGCAACTCGAATAAGCTTCTCCTGGAGTATGATGCCATGGTAACCCAGGCCACGGGAGAAGACTGGGAAGATACAGAGTTGAAGCTCTCCACCGCCCGTATCAGCGTCTCGGGAACAATCCCCACCCTGGACCCGTGGCGGATCAATTTCTACCATCCTCCTGTCCCGCTGCCTGTCCGGTCAAATGAAAGAAAAA
>CAYLRO010000007.1:0-92707 GCA_964386635.1 uncultured bacterium
GATGAATGCAGCACCATACAAATGCATGTGTCCGGTAAGTGCTTTGGTATGGGCATTTTCGTCACACAGAAGGGTTGCGTAGCAATTGCTGATTTTGTATTGTGCCCTTCTGCTGACAGCTCCCTGCGGGTTGCCTGCAGATTTAACTTCATTCAGAAGAGGGAGGGTTATTAATGACAGTAAAATTTTCCATCACTGCGGTACTCCTTGTGCTGTTCCTTATGGTTTCAGCATGCGGAGGGGAACAGGCGGAAGAGGTTGTTGCAGACCGGACAGATGAAACTGCTGACGAGGCTGTTGAAACAGCAGATGACTCAGGGGAAATAATGGAAGTTGAACCAGACGTTGTGGTTCCAGTTGAAGCCAGGGCTGAGGTTGAGTCCACAAATGGTGCCTATACGAGCCTTGAAGTCCCTGTAGACTGGTCAAACATCGGAGCCCAGCAGGCATTCGTGGAAAATTTCACCAATCGCAGTACATGCAGAATTTTCATTGCCAACTTTGATACAGATGAAAACCTGAATTCATTAGCCAGGGAGCCTGGGCAGGGAATAATAAAATTTACACTGAGCATGCCTCCGGACAGCGATCCTCTGGTTGGCACATATGATCTTACCTGCACCGGAAGCGAGTTCACCGGTGAAGCCGGCGTCATGGTTACAGGAGGTTCAACAATTATGTTCTCCAGCTCTTCCATGACCGATGCCTTCCTGGAAATCACCTCAGTAACAGATGATATGGTTACAGGAACCTTCCAGGCACAGGACAACTGGACCACTATTTCCGGAGCCTTCCAGGCCGAGATCAGGTAGCTGCTACTTGAGGCAGCCGGTGAAAAACCGGCTGCCTTTTCCGTCATTCTGACTTTACACCATTTGCGCAGAGTCTTACTTCATACCATCCATGTACTGAGCTGGCAGAACCGGACATCAAATCAGCTGATTGAAGCAAGATCATTCGAAAATGTTTGATCTGCTTCATACAGAAAACCGATGTATATTGTTCTATGGCATGCTTTCGGAAGTTTCCAGTGTAATGAAAGCTGGATTCCTGTTGCTTCCTGCAGATGGAAGGATCTTTATGACTGTTCAAAACGGGCCTGTAGAAATTGACAAAGACATTGTATACAAGGAATTTGAAGGGATAAAAAGGTCAGAGAAGAAACCATCACTTACCCGCTGGCCTTTCATAGTTGCAGTAATAGGAGTTGTACTTATTGCTGTGCTTCTTTTTATTAACCCTGAAAAGGGACGATACATTGACTCTCCTCCTCCTGGAGAACAGTTGGAGCGGGATTCAATCTACTCCTGCGCAGGCAGAGTAGAACAGTACAGAGAAAGTTATGACTCGCTGCCGGGTCCAGCTGATATCTCGATGCCTTTAGGATTTACCTATGAAAAAGAAGATGAACTCACATGGTCCATAGAAACTGATGCAGGTTTGTACTACTCTTCCGATATTGATCTGGAAGCATTTGCCGGGGGAGAGTTGTGAACAGAAACAATCATACCGGTTTCACTCTGATAGAACTGATGGTAGTTGTTGTTATCATCGGGATTCTTGCTGCAATTGCCATTCCGAAATTCCAGAATCTGGTTGCAAATGCGGAAAATGCCACATGCCGTTCCAACCTCAGATTAATCGCAGAGGCTATAAATCTCTATGCAGCTGAGCAGGGTGAATATCCCGGAGCTTTCCAGGGTCATATATGGAGAGAGTTGAGTTACATTGAGGATTACATTCAAACTAACCTGGCCTGCCCTGCTGAAGGGAACAGGTACAGGTTCAGAATAAACGGCGACGAATACAATCTTGTTAGAGTAAGGGGCTGGAACGCAGACTGTGTAAGAAATCACGGAGAAATTGTTAACGATGTGTATCAGCCTTAGGCATTGCTGTAACAGGGATGATTCATGTCTTCCGGTGGAAACTGAAACAGGTTAAAACTTACTGCTGACAGGAGGTTCCATTGTCACTGATACTTGTTTTGATCCTGTTCCAGGGAGAGCCTGCAGAGTTGCTGCCTTTGAACAAAGTACTTGAATTGAACGGTACCGTTCAGGTGGATGAACTCATTGAAAGCATGATTGAAGATTATCCTCTGGTGTTCACTGTGGAAAGTGTAACCAGAGAGCTCTCAATCCTGGGGTGGGCCTCAGAGAGGTATGACATTGAAGTGGGGGAAGTGCTCAAGGGTACTCTGAATATGGAAACAGTATTTGTCTATGTATTTCCAGTCGGACTTCATTCAAGGGACTTTTCAGCACTTACTCCCGGTTCCGGAGTAGTGGTCAGTGCGTACAGAGACAGCGAGGGTACTGCCATGGAAGGTTTCAGCACCATGGAAGATGACTGGGTGATAGCTACTGTATATGTAGTGAATTCGGAGGACCCATGATTTTAGTGAGCCTGATTTCATCTTGCTTTTTCTCGATGCAGTAATCCTCTGATAATAGCTGGTGCGGTATAATCTTGATATATATTTATCTTAAGACACATTAACCCCTCCATCGAGCTGCAGATGGTGGTATTTATGTCTGAACAAATTGATCAATTGAATTGAGCAGGTTACTTACAGGGAGAGGTGTGAGATGACAGGGTATTGCAGGCAAAGATGTTGGTGGTCTTCAAGAGGAGCAGCTGTATCTCTACTGCTGGTAATCCTGTTTGTCAGTGCATGCAATTCTGAAGAAGCGGTTGGTGACAGTTTTGCTGAAACTGACAATGTGCACATCATTTCCATTGATTTTGAAAACTTTATTAACGGCTTGCCTGAAGGTATGGAAGCAATTGTGTCTGCCACTACAGGTGATACTGAAGAAACAAATCTTATTGAGCAGGATTCAACTGTATTTCACTCCGGTTGCAGCAGCATGAGAATAACCGGTTCTGAAGAAACTGCGAACTGGCAGTGGGTCTCAGTACAGATCCCGGATGGGGTGAGGTGTGTTACTGTACGGTTTTTTGCCCGTGGTGAGAATCTGGCTCAGGAAGCTGATCAGTACAATAACTGTCATGCAGGTTTGTGGTATCAGGATATGATTGGAAATACAGGAAGCAAACTTGCCTGGTTTCCCATGGGAACTTCAGACTGGGAAGAATACACTGTATCACTTGATGTTGAAGCAAACATGGCTGACAGCGTGAAATTCCTGATATTTTCTTCCATAAGCGGCAGCCTGTGGATAGACGATTTGACTGTTACCTGCAATGATGAATCAACCATGCCGCGAAGTGCGGAAATACCTGAAGCCTATTCAGAGTATATCAATGATCTCTCCAAAGTAACTTCATTCATGGAACTTGCCCCGGCAGGAACCGGTGAATGTCCCGTTACCATTTCATCAGATGAAGCTCTGGAAGACATTGAAATGCTTCGATATCTCTTTGAGAATGGATACAGCGGCTATGAATACTGGCACAACAGGGGTGTTGACTTCGGCGGCGTTTATGAAAGGCTCATTGAGCTTGCTGAAGAGAACGAGGATGTGTCAGTCTTTGTTATGGAGGGGATTATTGCAGATGGTCTTTCCGGTATTCAGGATGGTCATCTTACTGTGTCAGGCCACTCAACCAGTCGATTTCTGAAAAGAAAAACTCCATACTTAACAGATGTTATCGTGGAGAGAGAATTGCTGGAAAATGGAGAAGCTGACCCTTCTGCAGATTATACAGTTGTACTTTCAGCTGTGGATACGGTGCATCCCGGGATGGTCTATGCGGGACCTGAGGATAAATTGTTCCCCATTTTCTCCCGTAGCGGTGTTGAGCAGTTTCTGCTTGGAGTGTTTTCCGATGAAATTGAGTCCCGGGCTGTGTTTCCATTCCAGACCGGTTCGTCGGTTGCAGCTTCCATAGAACTTCCCCTGCACCAGTGCAGACTGAGAAGAACTGCTCTGCCTGGCGAAGAAAGTTTTTACAGAACAGAAGTTGATGGAATTGAGCTTGTTCGTATTGCAGACTTCGGTGCCGACAACCATGAACTGATGCTGGAGTTTGCTGAGAGCGGTTCCGACCTGGCTGACACCGATAAACTCATTGTTGACCTTATGGGGAATTCAGGCGGCTCCAGCAGATATGGCAAGGGCTTCATAGAGGGTTTGAACAGAGTGGCACATTGGAGAATGTATTACGCCATGCTCTGTTCACCTGCAACCATCGGATCTTATGCAGCTACCGAAACTGAAGATATGCCTGAGGAAGTTGCGGCATCAATTACTCGTATGCAGCAGTCTCTGGAACGATTGAGAGAAACCCCTGTAAGGTGCTGGCTTTATCTGAATGATGAGATCCGTTCAAGGGAGATGGGAGATTATCAGGGCCGTGCAGTTTTCCTGACAGACAGGTATGTGGCTTCTTCAGGTGAGGCACTGCTTGATTATTCGAAATCTGTACCAAATGCTGTGCTGGTTGGTGAGAATTCCGCAGGGGTTGGTACATTCGGAGAAGTACGCCAATACTGGCTGCCCAACTCTCACATCAGTCTTTATCTGCCCAGTAAGCTTTTTCTTGCACCGGGATTTGAAGAAGGAGTAGGCTATCTGCCGGATTACTGGCTGGATTCTCCGGATCCTGTTGCCGAGGTTGCCAGGTGGCTTAACAATCCCGATTCCTACCAGTTTGTGTTCCCTCCACCACCGGTTCTGCACCACATGGGCTTTGAGGAGTTTCCCCATGATTTGCCTCTGCATATGGAGGTTAGGTGGGGTGCAACATCGGGAACCGGGCAACAGCACTCAGACATTTCTCGTGACAGTGAGATCAAAACAGAGGGCAGCAGCAGCCTTCGATTGGAAGGAACCTCTGAAACAGACATCTGGAACAGTCTGTACGCGAGTGTTCCTCAGGGAATAGAGGTTCTTAACGTTACATACGATGTTCGGGGAGAGAACATACAATGTGAAGGAAACCAGTTTGACAACTGCTATGTGGGTTTCATTTACATTGATTCCAACAGCAGAAAGCAGTTTGAAATAAACAGATACAGTGACAGTTTCCACTGGCACCAGGACAGTCTTCAGCTGAATATCGAGGAGCTGAACGCATCAGGCATTGAGTTCTGCATTTTCCTGAGCAAATCAGGAAAGCTGTGGGTTGATAACGTGCAATTCATGGAGATATAGCAGCTGGTGATCAAAAGTTCTGCGTACCGCAAGGTAAGTTTTTATCTTTAAGTACAGAGTGTTTGTCAGTGAATTCAGTGAAAAGGGGAGAAATGAAAGAACCCGCCAGTGAGGAGCTTGATATGGTCCGTGAGTGTCTTGCAGATGGCCGCAGGATCCAGGCGATCAAGATTTACAGGGGGGCTACAGGCCAGGGGTTGAAGGAATCCAAGCAGTACATTGAATCCATGATCGTCACGCTGCTGGAACAGGAACCGTTTAAATACGAGAAGCTTGCGCACTCTAAAGCGGGATGCATGTCGGTGTTCATTATAGGGGCTGGAGTTACTGCTCTGATGATGATGCCGCTGGCATACGGATGCTCTACCGGGTCAGCATCCCTTCATGATAGCCGGGTTCAGGCAGTTGAGGTCGTTAATGCGGATACCCCTGAGATCATCCGTATCCTTGAGACTGAAAACATTGCATCAGTCAGCACTGCTCATTCACAGGTTATCCATATTCAGCTTGAAGACGGAACACGATTCCAGGGTTACTACGATCACCGTGAAGCGGGAGAGTATTCGGAAATACCTCATCTTTTCGACATACTCAACCTTGTAATTCACATAAGAGAACAGCGGGAAAAGTCTGAATCTCTGGACTGGGAAATTGTGTGCGAGTAAACCTGATTGAAGCAAGAACTCTTGAGTGCATCAGAGTTCCGTTTATGGGAAAGGTACAATGACATACAGGGAAATACTTGAATTTCATGGACATGAATGTCCGGGAATAGCAATAGGCTATCGGATGGCGAAAACAGCACTTGATGTTCTTTCAGAGATAAGGTCTGGAGACGAGGAACTGGTTGCCATTGTAGAGAACGATGCCTGCGGGGTGGATGCAGTTCAATGTCTGACAGGGTGTACCTTCGGCAAGGGTAATCTCATCTTCCGCGATTACGGCAAACAGGTGTATACACTCTACTCACGGTTTTCAGGAGAGGGGGTTCGTATATCATTTCACAGAGATAACGTGCCGCCAGATGTTCGTGAGAACCGTGATGATTTCATCTGCTGGATACTTGAATCACCCTGGGAGAAGATGCTGACAGTTGAGAGGGTTTCAATAGATGAACCTCCAATGGCAGTTATAAGAAGCAATGTTAAGTGCTCCAGGTGCGGTGAGGATGTAATGGAGTCCAGAGTAAAACAGTTGAATGGAATCCCTTTCTGTATCCCATGCTCAAAGGCAGATGATCAGGCTTAATACGTTTCCATCAATTCTTTCTGATCAGTGACATCCACAAAGAAAGCGGCACCTGTATCTCCGCTGGCGAAGCTGGTCAGCAGAAGAAGTGCTTCAGTTATGATCAAGTACCATTCCATGTATACCTTCCTATAGTAACTCTTAAGGTCTGTGAAAGAGTAAATAATTGACATAAAGACTGAATACTAATATATAGTATTGGTACATATGTTATAGGCAGGGAGTAGCATGTTAAATACAGATAGGAAATGCATAATAGAAGCATAATTACACGAAAGATCATGACGCGTTAAGACAGGTGTACAATGACTCTGAAAAGCAAATATCTATCAAATATTATCAATCAAATAATTGTGATTTTTCTATTGCTGTTTGGATGCAGCGAGCCTCCTGCACATGAGGAAAATATGCCGGATAGCCTTCCATGTGATACACTTACAACAACATTTTGTGTCGGTGAGGAGATGGGTGATTCCACCAGCATGTTCTGGTCCATCGCTTCAGCAGATATAGATGATCAGGGCAGAATCTTTGTTCTGGATAATATTGAGTGCAGTGTAAGAGCTTATGATCTCCAGGGTAATTACCTGCAGCACGTAACCAGAAGAGGTCCCGGTCCTGGAGAATTGCTGTATCCCAGATCCCTGACTGTTATGCATGATGGAGGTATTCTTATATGTGCCTCCAGCAAGGGTGGGTATGTGATCTTTGATGACTCTCTGAAGCTTGAGCGAGAGATTGATCTTTGGGCAGACAACAGCCCCTATCATGTATCTCCATTGACCTGCACCAGTATTGTGGCAAGCAGGCGCGATGGGTGCAGTGAACTTGAAATGGAATGGCATACAGTAGCGATCTATGATATTGATACTGCGGAGTATGAGATTCTTCTGTATAAGGATTCTCTCTTCATATCGGATTGCGAATGGGATGCTAATCCCTCAAGGGCGCTGCTGTTTTGTGACGCAAAGCGTCTTGAAAGTTATGGAGACGGACACGGTCATGTTTACGTTGCACCAGTGGACACTCTTGATTACAGAATCTTCGGCTGGGATTCCCTTGGTAATCAGATTCTCTGCATAGAGAGAGACATTGAGCCTGTTGAGAAACTGCCTGAGGAAATCGCGAACGAGGTTGCATTCATGGAAGCGGCTAACCGGCAGTCTTACAGGATACCATTTGAAGCAAAGCCTTTTCAGCACAGGTTTATGATTGCAGATGTGGGTATTGGGCCTGACGGGAACTTGTGGGCCAGAAGAGGTACCCGTCTTGATTTGTATTTTGATGTTTACGATTTAGACGGTAATCTGCTGAGCCATGCAATATATCCCGTGGAGAGTTACAGCTGGAAAACCGAAACTACACCGTACGGTATTCTTGCCTGGGAGCTGGATCCGCTGGAAGGCTATCAGAAACTTTACTTCCTTGAGTAGTCCATATACTGATGCTGCGAAATGAACTCAGGTCTGCTGGGATGCGGGGATGGCAGTGTTTCTCTCGAAGTGGAGTCCGGAGGCTATCGAGTATTCGGGATAGGCATTGTTAATCGAATTGCTGCAGCGGAGCTTTTCAGCTTGTCAAACTGGTTAACGGAAAATACTGTTTTGCATACCGGTCAAAACTCCTATATTGAATAATGTTCCTGAGAGATCAGAGATGATATAGAGGATTTCTCTGGAGGCTGGTAATGGAAGTGAACGGTGGGGTTACCTGAAAACCCGTGAATCGTGGAGAGTCAGGGTTGTAAATGAGGATTTGGGATGTGAGCCCGGGATATCTGAATCGACAGAGTTTGCTTGGTGAACACCGTGAGCTGCACGGGATAGTTTCCATCATTGTAAACAAGAAGAAAGGCTACTCCAGGCATCCTGAAACCATGCGGTGGAAAGGCTGCGGCTGGGCTCTTAAAATGCGTCACAGACAGCTGGCATGCGAAATGGCACTGCGGGGGTATACTGACAGGTCTCCGGTAAACACCGATACAGGCAGGGGCAGGTGGCCTGAAAACTATATTGATGAACCGGACCGTCAATTCATTCTGCTAAAAGAGAAATATGTTGACAGAGAAGAGGGCAGGATCCCCATGCCGGTGAACCAGCAGCAGTTATGGAGTCAGCACAAGTACTCTGTTCTTGCCCGAAGTCCTGAACTTTACAGCAGTACAGGTCGCAGTGTTTCGAAAATGACCCCGGGGTTTGCTGAACTTGCTCTGCTGTTTTCCCGGGTGCTGAGAGAGGAACCATCAGAAGGTGGAATCAGAAACGCTGTTCAGCACATGTGGGGGCATGTGTCGGACTTTTCTGATGAAAATGCAGTGAATGTTAACAGCTGGCCGCTTGTAAAGCTGTTAGTAGAGATACAGAGGAGGGCAATGGCTGGCGGGTCGCAGTATTTAATGGCGTCAACAGCATTGAGTGAGCTCATGGTATGGCTGCCGGATGAAAGCAGTTTCTGAATCGTCTCTGCAGCCGGCAGCATGTATCTTATGAATTATTTAAAGGGTGGGGAGAACATGAAAAACGCGGTTGGTCTTGCAGTTTGGATTCTTGTGGCTCTGGCGGCAGGATGGGTTGGCTCAATGTTCAATCCAGGTGACTGGTACAGTTCTCTTGTGAAACCTTCCTGGAATCCCCCGGGCAGTGTATTTGCACCAGTCTGGACTGTTCTGTACATCCTCATGGGAACAGCTGCCTGGCTTGTGTGGAAAAAGGCCGGGTTTGCTTCAGCGAAAGTTCCCTTTGTTCTCTTCTTCATCCAGCTTGTGTTGAACGGTCTCTGGTCATACCTTTTCTTCGGGGCACAACAGCCGATGATTGCATTCTTTGAGATCATTGTACTGTGGACCATGATTCTGTTCACTCTGATAGGCTTCTGGAGGATTTCCCCCAGGGCAGGAGTTCTTCTGATACCTTATCTGTGCTGGGTTGGATTTGCATCTGCTCTGAACTATCAACTGTGGCGGTTGAATTCCTGAGAGATCTGTGAGTGAGCATTGGGGAAACTGCAATCACAGTTTCCCCTATGCTTAATGTGTTTAAGTCAAAGACCTCAGGGCACCGATGTTTATTGCCTGGGTTTTGCCTGGCTCCGTTCCCTCTGCTATCTCGAATTCGAAGATCAGATCACGATCCGGGAGCTTGAAGTAATCCACATTTGTAGGGAGGTTGGAGTCGTGAAAGAAAATGTTGCTGTAGGGGGATTCCGGATCTCTGTTGTCTATTTTCCAGAGGTCTCCTGAGAAGTTCTTCAGGAATCTCAGGAAACCGAAGCCCTTTTCATGACTTACGCATACTCCTCTTACAAATGATCCCATTTCGCCCCATCTGGAGTAGTCATCCAGGCCCTTGAAGGGGAGAAGGTTGGGTACCAGGTAACCGGAGATGTAAAGATCGGCTTCGTCCCTCAGGTCTCTTGAAACATTGTCGAACGCCATTATCTCAACTCTGCAGCCTTTGTTCTGTACTGTGCTGACTACCCTGGTGAAGTCTCCGTCACCTGTTGCCAGCAGGACCTTGTCCAGTTTATCTGACTGAAGAAGAACATCCACAGCCATGTCCAGATCCACGTTGGCTTTACCGAACCTGGCACCGGTATCATCTGTATACCATTTCATGATCTTGCGGATTACTTTAAAACCAATGTCTCTCAGGGCACTGTGGAATCTGCGCTGTCCGTCCCTGTAATCGAAATCTGTTTTCGCTCTCTGTTCGTCATAACTTACATATGCATTCAGTCTGACCGGTCTGGCGCCGTTCCTGCAGGCGAATTCCCTGAGAATTTCGTACCGCATTCCGTATCCGCCGTTCATTGTCAGATTGGAAACATCAACATAGACACCGACTCTTGTACCGACATAGCGCTCAGGCATGATATTACCCCTTAAGGAAACAATACAAAACAATAATACTTACTTAACCGGTTGGAATATAATTGAAAAAAATAGAATGGCTTGAAAGTCTTGGTTATGACATTGCAGCACATCGTCTTACCGAGGAGCAGGCTCGTGAGATCTGCAAGCCGCTGTCCGATCCGGGAACTGAAAAGATGAAATGTATCCGCAGGATCGTTGTGCATCATTCTGCAACAGAGTCAGGAAGCGCAGAGCTGTTCAGGCTTTTACACAGGGAAGTGAACGGCTGGAATGATATTGGATACCATTTTGTGATTGGCAACGGGACAGACAGCGGCGACGGCGAGATCGAAAAGGGGAGAGAGCTGCCTTACAGAGGGGCTCATGCAAAGGGTGCAAATGAAGATTCTATAGGAATATGTCTGGTGGGGAACTTTAATCAGGGAAAACCCTCTGCAGCACAGATGAACTCTTTGCGAAAACTGCTTTTGAAGCTAATGTCTGAATACGGGACAGTAGTAGATGGCATAACTCTGCACAAACTGGTGAAAGGATCCTCTACAGAGTGTCCAGGTGCTTTCCTGACACTCTCTGACGTGATGCTACTGCTTGAATAATAACCACTTGTTAAAAACACTTGTCACCCTGTATACTGTTTTGTATATATCGGCTTCGAAAATAAGGAGTTTTTTTAAATGATAGCTGTACTTACGTTTCTCCATGTGATAATCTGTGTTCTTCTTGTAGCAGTTGTGCTGCTCCAGAAGTCAAAGGGCGACGGCCTGTCCGGAGCTTTCGGCGGAGGAGGTGCTCTCACTGCTTCATTCGGCAGCAGAGGTGCTGTAAGTCTTCTTGCAAAAGCAACAACAGTGCTCGCAGTGCTTTTTATGGCAACTTCTTTCCTGCTGGCGATATTTTAGAAATGGATGCCGGGGTGGTGGAATTGGCAGACACGCTAGGTTAAGGACCTAGTGGGCAATAGCCTGTGCGGGTTCAAGTCCCGCCTCCGGTACCACATTAAAAAGGGAGCCTTCGGGCTCCCTTTTCATTTTTATGTGTTTCTTCAGCTAAATCAGTTCTCTTATTTCCTGAACGAAAGAGCTGTTCATTTCCTCGGTGGATATAAGCACAACGCCTTCCTCGGAAATCAGAACCGCAGAAGGTACAGTTGACACTCTGTAGTCAATGGCTGCAGCTCCTCCGAAAATGAGAACAGGGAATGTAAGTTCCAGTGTATTCAACCTGAACAGGGGATCATTGTTTTCCCAGATGGAAATCGCATAAATATCCAGTTCGTTTTCTGTTTCCTCCTGCAGGTCGTTGAGAATGCCCAGAGCCAGAAGTGATGCAGGATCCCATGATGAAAAAAAGCAGAGAAGAACCGGATGCTCCGCAGGAAATTGTGTTCTTACAGTGATACCCCGGGTGTCTGCCAGGAATATCTCCATTGCTGATTCGCCTGGCTCTGGAAGAGAAACGGTTCCCAGCTGGCTGTATTGATCCAGACTCATGGCTGTTATGGCTACAGTGTTGTTCAACTTGATATCACGGAGTATCAGGAGCTGTCCTCCCGGATCGCCTCTCTCTCCGTAGTACCCGATACGCTCAACTGCGTACGGAAGAAAATCATCCATCCCGATAAACCAGACGGCTTCACTCTGCAGGCCGGAGTAAAACACATGCAGAACGTGACAGCTGATCCCGTTGATTGTATCCGGGGAGAGAACTGCTATGGAATCTGCTGTTATCTCATCGGCGAAGGGGTACTGAATGGCGTATTCCATCATTACAGAAGCAGGAGGGTAGTCGAATATTCCTATGTCTGAAGGAGTGGGTGTGCCGGCGTTTACCGTCATTCGGGTGTGGTCAATTCTGAAAATGCTGTCCTCTGTTGCAATGTACGAGGACGGGACCGGAAATTCCGAAATTACTCCAGGCCTGAGAAGCTCAGTGAAGTGCAGCTGCATCAGAGGGTGATCTGCAGTAGTACTGGTGGATAGCACTGCTTCTCCTGCCAGTACAGGTATTATGTTTGCAAGGCTGCCTGTGCCACTGAATCTGAAGTTGTAGGAAACATTGTTTATTGATGAAAGCACTGAATCTGATTTCTGAAAAACCATGTAGGGATCAGGAGAGTAATTCAGGCTTGAAACTGACAGAAGAGCGGATATGAAAAGGAACATCTGTTACCTCCGGGAATGCTTTGTTATTCCAGCGAATATATCAATTACGCCACTGTTGTTATTGATTTCGATATTTCTGTTGAGTTCCTGCGGTGGAGAGACCGGGGAAGACCCCAGAGAGTTGTTTCAGAAAGCAGGATTGGCATTTTCACAGGGAGATGCTGTGGGTGCTGCTGTAATGCTTGAAAGGGTTATTGAGCTTGATTCTTTGAACACAAATGCCTGGCATAACCTGGGAACTGCCATGCTGGATCTGGGTCTGTATGAAGAGGCTGTGGATGCCTACGAAATGGTACTGGAACTGGATTCCACAAGAATAGATGCACTAACCGGTCTTACCGGTGCTCTTGTAGGGGCTGAACGGTATGAGGAGGCACTGCATACAGGAAGTCTCGCAGTGCAGTTCAACCCACAGGATGGAATGGCTTTCAACAATTACGGGAGAGCTCTCCTTGAAACAGGAGATTTTACCGGGGCAGCCTCCTGCTTCAATACTGCACTGAGAAGATCCCCGGAGAACGGTTCCATTCTGTACAACTGCGGCAGGATTTCTCTCATGGCTGGAAGAACCGGGGAAGCACTGGAGTATTTCGAGTCATCTCTGGTGTACTCTCCAGGGCTTTATGGCGCTTCGCTTGAAAGAGCCAGAACACTGGGTATGCTGGGCAGGGATGCAGAGGCAGAAGAAGCAGCTCTGGTTGTGCTGGCATCTTATCCTGATGATCTTTATGCGAAGGGAATACTTGCACTGGCGTACTCTGCTCAGGGCAGGCATGATCAGGCTGTGGAGATACTGGAGGAAGTGCTCGCGGTTCAGCCGGATGACCTGAGAAGCAGACTGGGGCTGGCAGAGTGTTACTACGGCATGGGTGACATGGCGGCATCTCTCAGGGAGTACAGAACTTTCATGTCCACTGTGGGAGACACAGCTGGCACTTCTCAAATACGGATAAGAATAACAGAGCTGGAGGAGATCTGTGAATAAACCGGTAATACATACTTCAGTGGTGGGCCCTGTACAGGCCAACTGCTACACCGTAACCTGTCCTGAAACCGGAGCAGTGCTCCTTATCGACCCTGGTGATGACCCGGAAACTCTTCTGAGAATGGCAGACCGAACTGATATGATCGTGTACACCCACGGACACTTCGACCATGTAGGCGGAGCTGCAGGAATACTTGCTTCAAGATCACCTGAGACACTGCTTCATAAAGCTGACCTTGAGATGTTCCGTAAAGCCGGGTCTGTAGCGGAAGAATGGGGTTTCAGTATAACTCAGCCGCCGGATCCCGCCTTTTTCCTGACCGATGACGAAATCATTCATTGCGGGAATCTCTGTTTCAGGGTTATTCATACACCCGGGCACTCTCCAGGATGCATCTGCCTGTATGGTCACGGACTTCTCTTCTCCGGTGATACTCTTTTTGAAGGTTCCATAGGCAGAACTGATCTTCCAGGAAGCAACAGAGAAGAGATGGATGCTTCACTTGTGAAATTATTCAATCAGTTACCGGATGATACCCGGGTTTACCCTGGACACGGGCAGTTCACCACTATTGAAGCAGAGAAGAAGGTTAATCCTTTTATCAGGCAACTGGGCTTGCAGTAGGCTTGTAAGTCTTGAATAGTAGTATCAGTTCATTCACGAAAGGATCGGGTCTTGCAGATAAAGGATCTCCTGATATCAGCTGAAAGAAGAATTGCTTTTGCCGCTGAGCATACTGAAGGAGATGTGTCAGCAGAGCTGCTTCTGGCAGGAAAGGAAATCCGGGAGTGTATTAACCGTAATTTCAACACCGATGTTCAGCTGAAGAATCAGCAGACAGTTCTTTTCGTTGATGACGAGGAACTTATAAGAAAAATAGCCAGTCAGATGCTTTCAGCGGAAGGTTACAATGTGCTTACAGCTGTTGACGGTGATCAGGGTCTTGCATTGTTCAAGGCAGAAGTTGAAAACATACACTGTGTTATACTGGACCTGGTAATGCCTGGCTTGAACGGAGTTCAGCTGGCTGATGCCATTGCTGATATAAACCCTGATGTGGGACAGATACTCACAAGCGGTTATGGAGAAGAGGAGATACGGAAAAGATTCGGATCGCTGAAGCGACGAGTATTTATAAGAAAACCCTTCAGCGCGTCCATTCTTCTTGAAACTGTAAAACGGGTGATCCCGGAAGATACTTCATTGTAAAAGCTCTGTTCAAGGAACATATTCATAAACAAAGTGTTATGATGATCGATAAATACAATGAAAAACGGAGGAAATTTTTATGATTCTAGGAACCATACTGCTTACTCTTCTGGGGACCTGGGGCTCAGAAGCCGCTTCTGGAAACTGGATCTCACTTGACGGTGAAACAGACTTTCAGTCTCCTGCTGAGATAACAGTTGTTGAAGCAAACAGCGACTACGCCACAGTACGTCTTGACCTTCCAGGTTATGCGGTTCAGATCCTTTCTGGCTACATCCGTTATGACCTGCCTCAGGTAGGCTGGAACACCGCTGTTCCTGTGGGTGATCCTGAACTTCCAATGGTCTCTGCGGTTGTCGGGCTGCCTATGGGAATGACTCCAGAGGTAACGCTTATTGACTCAAGGTGGGAAGATGCCGGGACTGGAACCGCATACCCCGTTCAGCCAATGAGATATGACGATGATATTGAGCCTTTTGTTTTTGCTGATCTATCCTCGGATCTCACAGGAACTTATCCTGCTTCCACAGTTGATCTTTATGAACAGGGCGTATGGTCCGGAGCAAATACAGTTGTACTGCAGTTCAACCCGTTCAGGTGGAACGCAGACACTGGGCAATTCACTGTAGCCTCTTCCATAACTGCAAGAGTGGACTTTACAGGTAACCGAGGGTATCAGTGTACTGTCAGACCTGAGATAGCCTTAATGCACAGCTCATCCATAGTTAACTACAACTCGCTGGATATTCCGGTTGATGCCTCTCCAGTATCAATGGATGATGTGGTGTATATCTGTCTTGTTCCTCCTGAGAATCTCGAGACGATTACTCCTTACCTGGCTATGGTGAACTCTCTGGGACACCATGTGAACATCATAGAGCTTGAGACAGGTACAACAAGCTACCTGATCAAGAGTGCCATCAACAGTGTTTACCAGGCCGGTGTAACCAGGTTCGCCCTTATCGCCGCTAAACATCAGCAGCTTGAGGCAAAGGCATACAGCGGATTTGTAGGTGATTACTACTACGAATGTCTTGATTCAGACAATCTTCCTGACATTGCAGTGGGCAGATTCCCCGGGGATGCAACACAGATTCCCAACCAGACTGCAAAGGCAATGTCATACACCTCATACGCAGGCGAGCCAGGTGAACCCTCGATTTCTGCAAGCGTTATCCTTTGTGCACATGAGGAGAACTATCCAGACAAGTACACCGCCAACTCCAATGCAGTCAGAGACTGGACATACAGCCTTGCCACGCCAGTATTCGAAACATGTTATCCTCCTGAGGGCGGTACATACGAACAGGTTCAGGATGCAATTAACGAAGGTGTGGGTATTGTGAACTACAGAGGTCACGGTTCCACAACAACATGGCAGTGGTCTCCAGGATGGAATGCCGGCAAAATCTACGCCCTGACCAACACATTCTTCCCTCCTGCTTTCAATATTGCCTGCAGCAACGGAACACACGACCTGTCTTACAACTGTCTTTCCGAGAGCTGGCTGGATGCAGAGGATAAAGGTTCAAGCGGTAACATAGGAGCAAGCGCTTCCTCTTTTACAGCTGCGAATGACCTGATGCAGACAGAAATATTCAAGATACTTTTTGATGAGGGAATTACCTGTGCCGGAGAGATGTTCGCATCATCACAAACTGCCATCATTCAGGCAATGCCAAGTGCAGGATTGAGCAACTCAAGGATGTATCACTGGTTCGGCGATCCTGCAATGGACATTCCCAACAGTGACCTTCCAGGTACACCGTTCGAGCTCACAATTGACGCTCCTGCATCTGTTAACTCGGGAGCCAATTCACTTAACCTTACCGTAACATCGAACGGCTCTCCTGTTCAGGGTGCAGTTGTAACAGTAACTGACGGTATAGGAAATCACTCAACATACACTGAATCTTTCTACGAACAGGCTATAACAACAAGCTCAGGTGAGGTAACACTTGATTTCACCGCTCTTGACGGGAAAGACCTTTACTACGGTGTAAGGCTTCACAATTACGCTTCAGTTACAGGAACAATAGAGGTATTTTCTCAGGGGATAAGCGGAGATACACAGGACTACGTTTCTCTTTCTGAGATAACACCTTCTCCTGCCACAGTAAACGCAGCCTTTACATTCAGTGCTCCTGAGGGAACTCCTGTGAACATCAGCGTTGTTGATCTTACCGGAAGAATTGTTTCCACAGTTCACGACCAGTCTGCAACAGGAAGTGTTAACCAGATCTCACTGAACACATCAGAAATGTCTCCCGGTATCTATTTTGTGATAATGCAGACATCCGGGAACACACTGACACGGAGAATGACCGTTGTCAGGTAAGTCAGTTTTATTTTCGGCACTTCTGCTTCTGTCATCCTGCATGATGGAGGCAGAGGAAAGTGCCGGTTTCCCTGATTACACTCAGGCATCAAATGAACTTCCTGAAAAGATACAGGTGCAGCCTGTATTTTCTGAACTGGGCAACTACGGGATCGTTGCTTCCGGAGACACCCTGTACCATCTTGAACTGAGGCACGGGAGAGTTCACGGTAGAACTGACCTGGGCGGGGAAATAACAGGCCTTTCAAGGAGTGTCTCAGGAGAGGTGTTCGCAGTGACCGGGAACCGCCTATGTGTTCTTCAGGACTTTGAGATCGCAAGGGAAGCTGATCTTTCCTCGGAGTGTTCCATCCTTACCATCTGCGGAAGTGATCCGGTGCTTCTCATGGCAGACGGAAGACTTGTTCGCAGGAATTCCTCTGATCTGTCCGTTGTAGAGGAGACCACCCCTGAAATTGCCGGTATAGAAGCGATACAGGGATTTCCAGGCCTGCTGTGCATCTCCGGAGAGAATGGAGCCATGGTTACACTTTCGGTACCTGGTTTCAAGGAAACCGCTTCGGAAACAGTGAACGGCACAGTAAATTTCATGTCTTCAGCAGGGCAGGAGAATCTTCTCTTCTCTACCAGCCAGTGGAATGAAGTTGCAGTCTGTAATCCTTCCGATCTTAAGATACAGGTTATGTTCACATTTCCTGAGACGCCAGTGTTCGCAGCGGCAGACAGTTCTCTTTCCTTTGTGTATGCCGTGTGCCCATCATCAGGTATCAGCGTCTGCAGTGCAAGCGGAGAGATCAAATGGAGATCTGCAGAATATGATGAAGGTGCTTTTATACAGCTGGCGGATGACCTTGAAACAGCTTTGCTTACATCAGGAAACAGAGTGGATATTCTGGTTAAGTAGCGGGGTTTATCTTTCAGGAATGGTAAGCTGAACAGGCAGAGAATCTCTTATTATGGAAAGCTCAAGCTCGTCAGGGGAAGACTGCACAAGAACTTTCATGGCTTCCGGGTGATAGACCCTTTCTCCATTGATCTCTGTTACAATGTCTCCCTGCCTTATCCCGGAACGCTGTGCAAGGGAATTCTGTTCAACATCAAGTATCAGTATGCCCTGTACCGATGACAGTCCGGAAGTGGCAGGCATGGCTGTAACGCCGAAAGGCGGAGTGCTCATTCCGGCATCGGTCAGGACCCTCTGTACCCAGAAGTACCAGAGGTTGCAGGGAACCAGCGCCATGAGTTCACCCCGGCCGTCACCAGGATCGAATGAGCCGGTGACAACACCTGCAAGAACATTGTATGAATCGAAAGCAGGAGCTCCCATTAGCACCGGTGACGGGGCGGAAGCCAGAAGAAGAGCGCCGTCATCAAGCTGTTCAAGGGGAAATGTTCTTACTGCAGAAAAGCCCGTAGGGTGGTTGGCCATTATCATAAGCGCTGCTCCGTTAGGAGGAGTGGTGTTTCGCGGCTGTTCATAGGCAGTGAATATTGAGTCGCTGAAAACAAGCATGGACAGTCCCATGTCCCTGAAGTTGACTATTGAATCGGGATAGATCCTCACGCCGTTATTAACTACAAAGACATTACTGCTGCTGGTAAAGGCGTAGAGTGTAACCGCATGTCCAGGTGATACAGCCACTCCGCTGCATATCTCAATAACACTTGAAGATTCAGCATATCTGCATACAGAAACGGCTGGAGAGTCCAGCATACCGCCGATTATGTCTACTGCTATTAGAAAAGAAAGAACCAGCCCGGTCATTTTGCTCTCAGAATGTTGTTACGGAAGAAGGTCTTGAATAGGCTACCACTGGAGCGGGAGTGTATCTCATGATCTCGGTTCCGGAGTTTGACGCAATAGGCTTGCCTGCTGAAGGGCTTTCTCCCGTTCCGCCCCAGAGCAGAAGAGCTGCTGCGGCAAACGGGATCACCGCTGCGATCTTCCAGGAAGGTGAATGAAATATTCCCCGTTTCAGAGGAGTCTGATCATAGTTTCTGTCTGCGAGACGGTTTCTTACCAGTTCCAGAAGATCTTCAGGCGGATCCGGCTCCTGCAGGGTTTCCACTCCGCTTGAAATGGCGCTGCTTATTTCCATGGCTCTGGTACAGGATTCACAGCCATTGAGATGGAACCTGAGAAGATCAGTTTCCTCCTGGGTTGCCTCGTGGTCAAGAACAGCGTTGATAAGGTTAAGTGCTTCGCTGCATTTCATTTCCACATCTCCCAGACGTCCTCAAGTGATTCCCGCAGTGCTGCTCTGGCTCTGTTGATCCGGGACTTGACCGTACCAATTCTGATGTCCAGAACATCGGATATTTCTTCATAGGTAAGCCCCTGCTTCTCACGAAGAAGAAAAGGCTCACGGTAGTGTTCAGGAAGGCCGTTAACAGCTTCCTCGATACTGGCAGCAAGTTCGCGCCTGCCTTCTCTGTAGTGGGGAGTCATTTTAGAGGAACCCTTAAGAACGACTTTCTCAAGAGGAACCATGGTCCATCTGGACCTGCGTCTCCACTCCTTTTTTGCAAGGTTGCTTGCAATTGTGAATATCCATGTAACAAGAGGTCTTTCCGGATCGTAGTTGTTTCGGTACCTGTAAACCCGGCAGAAAGTCATCTGAAGCTGTTCTTCGGCATCTTCTTCATTCCCGAGCATTCTTATGAGATGGGAATAAATAGGGCGCTCAAACCGCTTGATAACCTCTGCAAACGCGTCCTCATCGCCTTTACACAAGTCGATCATCAGCTGTGAATCAGATCTTGGATCTTTTCGGGGACCCTTCTTCAAAGCACTCATCCTCAACATGCATACAACCTCCGTGTTACCTATTCTAAATCTGTTTACCCCCAGCCGGTAGTTTTGTTCCAAACTTGACTGAACGGTTGTTGTTTCGCAAGAATAGGAACTATGAAACAGAATATTTTCTTAAGAACGCTGGCTCTTGCAGGGCCTTACAAAGGGCGAGTTATCCTTGCAATACTGTTTGCAATTCTCTTTGCCGCTTCAAGCGGAGCCACTCTTGCAATGATACTGCCGATCTTTGATGATGTTCTAGGGGCCAGAGATCCCGGATCCATGTCACTTGATCTGGATGTGGCTATGTCACAGACTGTCGCACCGGAGTGGGACAGCTTCAAAGAGCAGCTCTCCAGTTGGGATATGTCAGCTGCCGGGGCCGCTCTCAGTCGACTTCCAGGAGCCTTCATGGAGGGTATTCATATTTCTTCCCCCTCGCAGGCTCTTCTTGCTGTTGTAGTTACAATCCTTCTTCTGATTCTTCTTAAAAACTTTGCACAGTTCTTTCAGATTTTCTTTGTCGCCTCTGTTGAGGAGGGCATGCTGAGAGATCTCAGGGTTCAGGTATACAGGCACCTGCTAAGGCTTGATCTCAAGTATTTCGCAGGAAGCAGGACCGGTGAACTGACAAGCAGGCTGACAGCAGATGTTGTGAGGATCAAAGGAACGGTTACCCAGTCCATGGTAAGCGCCCTCAGGCAATTCTTTCTCCTGGGTGTGTATTTTTTCCTTACCCTCTGGGTATCCTGGAAACTTACTCTTATTACTCTGGCAGTTCTCCCTCCCAGCATGCTTCTTATCATAGCCCTGGGTAAAAGCCTCAGAAAACGAAGCCACAAGGCTCAGGAGAAAATGGCTGACTTTGCAAGCTTTCTCACGGAAACAATTACCGGGGTCAGGGTTGTAAAAGCTTTTGCCATGGAGTCTTTCGAAGAGAGAAGATTTCTCAGAAGTGTTGATTCCCATAGAAATTACGAAATCACACTGAGAAGAATGAAAGCTCTTTCAGGACCTGCCACAGAGATTCTGGGAGCAGTAGCAGCCTGTGTTATCCTCTGGTTCGGAGGAAACGCGGTGATAAACGGTGAAGGGATGTCTGCAGGAAAATTCATGGTGTTCCTGGCTGCAGCACTCAGCATGATAGATCCTGCCAAGGGTCTCAGCAAAGCTTATGCTTCCATTATGGCAGGCCTTGCAGCAGGAGAGAGGGTTTTCTCAATACTGGACACAGAACCGGCAATAAAGGAAATTGCGGATCCTGTAGTTCCGGATGGCCTGAGAGAATCGTTGAAATTTGAGAATGTCACATTCGGATACAACCGGGATACTCCCGTTCTGAAGAACATCAATCTGGATATCAGAGCAGGTGAGATCATAGCTCTGGTGGGACCCAGTGGAGGGGGAAAGAGCACACTGGCCGACATGGTGCCCAGGTTCTACGATCCCGATACTGGAAGGATCCTCATCGACGGAGTGGACCTGAGAGAAGTAAGTGTTTCCGGCCTCCGCGGCATGATGGGTGTTGTTACACAGGAAACCGTTCTCTTTAATGACTCGGTTTTCAACAACATCGCATACGGAGCAGAGGACACTCCTTTCGAACAGGTAAGACAGGCAGCAGTGGTTGCCAATGCACTCGAGTTCATAGAAGAGATGCCCCAGGGGTTCCAGACCGTTATAGGAGAGAGGGGAATAACACTTTCAGGAGGACAGAGGCAGAGGCTTGCCATTGCCAGGGCCGTTCTCAAGAACCCCCCTGTACTTATCTTCGATGAGGCCACCAGCGCACTTGATACAAAAAGCGAACAGCTTGTGCAGAGAGCAATAGACAAGCTGGTAGAGGGCAGAACATCAATAGTAATTGCTCACAGGCTGAGCACAATCATGAAGGCGGAAAGAGTTCTTTACATCCAGGACGGGGAGATACTGGAGGAGGGCACTCACCAGTCTCTGCTGGCTCTAGGAGGTCGCTACAGGGCTCTTTGGGAACTGCAGTTCTCAAGTGGCTGACAGAACGCTTCTTGTAAGGCTTCATTCCCTGGGTGATGTTGTTCTTGCCTCAGGAGCAGCAGCTGTTGTCTCAGAGACCTCACCTGTCACTTTCATCACACGGCGTGAATACCTGCCAGTGGCAGAACGCTTCAAAGGCAATGTTGAACCGGTATCTTTATCAGGAGGATGGAGAGAACTCAGGAAGTATTCAGCAGGCTTTTCCACCATCTGTGACCTCCAGAACAACCTTACCACAAAACTGGCATTTGCCGGGAGAGATATTCAGCGGCACACAATGAACAGAAAACTTCGCAGTGACATCCTGAAGGGCAGGGATGGGAAGCTTCAGTGGAGAGCACTTGAGTACCTGAACACATGTCTTTGTCAGGGCAATCCCATGCCGGTTCTCTCCAGAAAGTCCTTTCCTGTACCAGGCAGAATTACCGTTGGAATAGTAGCAGGAGGCAGATGGAAGATGAAGTCCATTCCCTCCGGTGTTGTATCGGAACTCTCAAGGCTGTTCTGTGATGTTTGCGGCGGTGAGGTGAAGATACTTGGAGGAGCACAGGATATTGAGATAAGCCGGAGAATCGTTGAGGAATGCGGTTACAGAGAAGTGGAATCCCTGGCGGGAAAGGGTGATGTTGCCTCATTGATCAGCACTGTAGAAGGTCTGGATCTTCTTGTTTCACCTGATTCCGGCCCTGCGCATCTGGCTATGGCTCTCGGGGTACCGTCACTTGTTTTATTCACTTCCACCTCCCCTTCACTGGGGTTCTATCCTCCCGAGATGAATAATGCTTTCATGGTGAACAGAGTTACATGCAGACCCTGCCACCGTCACGGGGGAAATACTTGTGCTGCAGGTGATTCTGTCTGCAGAAACAGAATGGTTCCCAGGGAAATATTTGAGGCGGCCAGATGCCAGATGCACTGAACACTCCTATGATGAAGCAGTATCTGGAGATGAAGAGAGATCATCCCGATTCAGTTCTTCTTTTCAGAATGGGTGATTTCTATGAGACTTTTCTTGATGATGCCAGGAAGATCTCGGCAATTCTGGGAATAACCCTTACTGCAAGACAGAAGAGCGGCGACGGAGAGGGGATACCCCTTGCAGGATTCCCTTATCACGCCCTTGACGGGTATCTGACCAGACTGGTTAAAGCCGGGTGCAGAGTAGCTGTGTGTGAGCAGACTGAAGACCCGAAAAAAGCCAAAGGGCTTGTTAAGCGGGACGTTGTGGAAATTGTCACTCCAGGTACACTTGTTGCAGGTTCCGCCCTTGATGAGAGGGCTGAAGCTCTTCTGGCATCTTTCAATGTGATTGCCGGAAGGGCGGGTCTTGTTCTCTGCGATTTGTCCACAGGAGATATCAGAGCAACCGAACTGGATTCCTGCCAGGGTGTTTCTGAACTTGCCAGACAGGTTCCAAGAGAGGTTCTTATCCCTGAGCAGCTTGAGATTGATCTTCCTGACCACTGTGAGGCCACACGCCTTGAGGATTGGAAGTTCGATCCGTCCACCGGTAAAGCTGAAGTAGTACACAATTTCGGGAAGGCTTCTCCGGAAGGTTTCGGCATAGCCGGAAGTCCTGTACTGCTCTCTGCAATGGGGGCTCTTCTCTCATACATCGGACACACGAAAAGATCTTCAGTATCACACCTGGACTTCAGGGGTGTTTACAGGCAGTCGGACACAATGCTGATTGACAGGAACAGCGCAAGATCACTGGGCATAACAGATTCAATTCCCGGGGAAGAGGAAGCAGTGCTTTCCACCAGAACTGACAGAACCGTCACTTCCGGCGGCGGAAGACTCTGGAGAAGATGGCTTCAGGCTCCCCCTGTGGACAGGAAGCTCATATCCGCAAGACACTCATCTGTGCAGCGCCTTTTAAACACTGGAATTCATCACCGTCTGCGTGAACTGCTGAAAGATGTCTCAGACCTTGAAAGGCAGGGAGGCAAGCTGGGAACCCTTCGGGCATCACCCAGGGATCTCAGGGCAATAGAGAGCACAGCGGCGGTGCTTCCCGAGCTGTTCACACTGGCTGCGGAAACCGGCGCACAGCTGCTGCAGGAAATATCAGGAACGGACAGGTTGACGGATATTGCAGGGCTTATCGACAATGCCATCTCTGAATCCCCTCCTGCCAGGCTTACTGATGGAGGTGTGATCAGAAAGGGTTTCTCCCCTGAACTGGATACTCTCAGGCTGGTGAAAACCGGCGGCAAAGAGTGGATGGAAGGGATGCTTGCAGATGAACATAAAGCCACCGGCATTCCAAAGATGTCTCTTGGTTTCAACCGTGTATTCGGATATTACATAGAGGTGTCACGGGCAAATCTTCATCTGGTTCCTGAAAGATTCATAAGAAAGCAGACCCTTGTAGGCGGGGAAAGGTTCATAACTCCCGAACTGAAAGAGATGGAACAGAAGATACTGAATGCAGATGAGGAAATTGCTGCTCTGGAGGCAGAACTCTACCGGGATCTTCTGGGAAAGGTGGCTTCTTCCCTACAGAGAGTAAAAGCCGCAGGAAGAGCTCTTTCCATTATGGATACTCTCTGCTCTCTTGCTTTCCTTGCAGAGGAGAACGGATGGATCAAGCCTGTTATAACGGAAATACAGTGTCTCAGGATCACACAGGGCAGACACCCTGTACTGGATGATCTGCTTCCGCGGGGAGAGTGTGTTCCCAACACCATAGAACTCTCTCCTGAAAGAAGAATCCTTCTTGTTACAGGCCCCAACATGGCAGGAAAGTCCACATACCTCAGACAAACTGCACTGCTGGTGATTCTTGCTCAGTGCGGTTCCTTTGTTCCTGCCGAGGCAATGGAATTCAGCCCTGTTGACCGGATCTTTACAAGAATTGGTTCAGCGGACAGACTTTCCAGAGGACAATCCACTTTTCTTGTGGAAATGGCTGAGGCGGCATCTCTTCTCAACGGCAGTACGGAGAACAGCCTTGCAATTCTTGATGAGATAGGCAGGGGCACAAGCACATATGATGGACTGTCCATCGCCTGGGCAATGCTGGAATACCTGCACGACAGCCCTGAGCACAGACCTCTTGTTGTGTTTGCCACGCACTACCACGAGCTTACGTCGCTGGCTGCAAGGCTTCCGCTGTGCGACAATGCCAGCGCTGCTGTAAGGGAAACCGGGAAAAAGGTGTCTTTTCTTTACCGGATAGAACCGGGTCCCGCGGACAGATCCTACGGAATTCACGTTGCCTCAATGGCCGGAGTACCGTCTTCTGTGGTAAGAAGATCTGAAAAAGTTCTCCGGGACCTTGAAAAGGGGAAGCACCTGCTTCCTGCAGGAAGAAGAGAGTCTGAAGGACAGATGAGCCTTCCTCTTTCCAACCCCGAGCACCCTGTTCTTGAAGAGATAAGGGAGATGAAACCTGATTCCCTCACACCCCGGAAAGCTTTAGAACTCATATACATGCTTAAGGACAGGCTTGACTCATGAAACGGGTCAGGAAATAATACCCTGAACAAATACATACTTAATTGAGGGGGTATTATGAAATTGCTTCTGCCGCTGGTACTTATGCCACTGGTGTGTTTCGCTTCCACTGTTATTCAGACTTTTGACGCACCGGATACCGGTATCACAGGGCTTGCCTGGGGAGACGGTGTTCTGTGGGCTGTAGACGGAACGACACAGTATGTGTACGGAATGGATCCTGTTACAGGCTCAGTTACAACATCATTCTATGCCATGGACCAGACACCTTCCTACAATCCTGTTGCAGGCGGACTTACCTACGGAAACAACACTCTCTATCTCGCCATGCACAGCGGAACACAGTATGGAAAGATGTACAAGTACGATGACTCAGGAAGCTACACGGGTAATTTCGATGTGTACTGTTGAGGCGGAACTGTAAGCTCGTCGGTGACGGGCGCTGCTTTTGACGGTACTTATACCCTGGCATTCGGTAATGTTTACGGAAGCACAACACAGTACTCCGTACACAAGTATTCATCATCTGGAAGCTCTTCCGGCAACTACATGAACGCGGTTGATTTCCCCGGCCTTGCACCGGCGGTGTACGACATTGCCTGGACAGCTGACGGCGTCTGGGTAGCCAGGGATGAATCAGACAGCCCTATCCTCAGGTACAACACAGCAGGTGCCGTTACAGGTTACATACTTGGCACTGAGGTCCCCTTTGCTGCAGGTCTCACAGTAGATGGAGACGGCTATCTCTGGGTAAGTGACCCAGCCAATGACAAGATTTACAAGGTAGACACAACCACATCCGTTGAAGATTCCAGCCACGGGATTCCAGCAGAGAGAGATCTCAGAGTATCTGCGAATCCGTTCATGACCTCAACCACATTAAACTGTGCCGGTTTCAACAGCAGCGCAGTTGTAACTGTTTTCGACATACGAGGAAGAATGGTTCAGCAGAGTGTTGCAGGAGGAAGTGATTTCCTTCTTGACGGCTCTGATCTTTCGCCGGGAACTTACCTGATCCGCGTAACGGATTCAGGAGGATCTTCCACTTTAAGAGTCTGCAAAACAGCTTACTGATAAAACGGGGGAGGGCAAAATGCCTTCCCCCAGCTATTTACATCAAAGGTAAACAGGTGTTTACATTGGCCTGTAAATTATGTATAGTTGTTCCGGAGGTGAAGAAATGAAAGAAAAATGGAGAATTGAATCGGAAGCGGACAGCACTGGAATCGAACCGGTCTGGGCAATGATCGAGGGACCTGAAGGAAGAAGAACAGCTGTGGCAGTTATTCAGACGGCAACGGACACTGCATCCAGAGTGCTTTCCCAGGGAATGATGTACCTTAAGGGCCCAGAAACCCAGGGCAGCATTCTCTTCAGCATCAAAAGCTGCACAAGAGCAAGGCTTCAGGGCTGCATGCTCATCAGAGCAGATGAGGCGGTTAACCCCGGGCGTTCCAGAGAAAACTTGGTACTCAGGGAAATGAATCGCATACTTGAACTTGAAGTCACAGGGAATCAATGCAGAGAAATCGCTGGCTTCAGCTGTCACGGAGCAGCTTCCTGATAACATCTATAGGTTGGAAAAAAACCGCCTGGAGCTAATATTCCCCTGTTGCTGAAACATGTTTTCAAACTCGGAGGGGTGGCTCATCATCACATCAGAGGACATAAGTCTATTCTTTCCAGCATACAATGAAGAAGAAAATGTCGAGTTCATGGTTGAGAGTGGAAAAGCGGCTCTTGAAGAACTTGGTATCGAAAACTGGGAAATACTTGTGGTAGACGACGGTTCAACGGACAGCACTGCAGAAACAGTGATGAAATTTAGCCGCCTTGATCCAAGAGTACGGCTGGTTTCCCATAAAAAGAACAGCGGATTCGGGAGAGCAGTGAGAACCGGCATTGAATCATCCAGGTACAGCTGGATATTCTACACCGACTGTGACGGCCAGTTCGACCTGTCGGAAATGAACCTTCTCTGGCAGGAGAGGAACAGAGCTGACATAGTATCCGGATACAGAAGAAAGAGAAAAGATCCCGGGATGAGGCTCATATACTCTCTACTGTGGAACACACTTACAACTGTAATGTTCTTCAGAAGTTTCAAAGATGTTGATGCATCCTTCAAACTCTACAGATCTTCCATTTTCAAGAGGGTCAAACCCCGTGCAACATGCGGGGTGATTGATTTCGAGATACTCACACTGGCCCGGGACCTGGGCTACAGGGTTATACAGATCCCTGTGAGTCACTATCCAAGGAGAGCCGGAACTGTATCATTCGAATCTGTGAGAACAGGGTTCATAGCATGGGTCAGAATAGGACCCATAGTTGAAATGTTCAGACAGCTGCTGGCTTTCAGGGTAAGAACCTGGAGGGGGGATGTCTCTTGAGGGATGCACTGCTTGTTACCCCTCTGCCTCCGCAGCCCACGGGACTTGCAGACTATGCAAAGAGGATTATCCATCTCACATGTGAACATATAAACTGGACCGTGGCGTACCCTTCAGATGCAGAACCGCTCCCGGGAGTGAATTCCATCCCCATTCCTGATCTGGGCGAAGATGAATTAAGATTGCCGAAAGTATATCAGATCGGCAATTCACCTCATTGTGCACAGGTGATTGATACAATTCTGAAATACCCGGGAAAAGCCCTTTACCACGAAACAAACCTTCATCATGTGCTCAGGCAGATTGCTCATTCAACCGGTGACTGGAAGACCTACAGCAGCCATGTTGAAAGGGAGTACGGAGAAAATTCCCATGGGGTTCTCAAGAGAATGGGCAAGAGAGCAAAGAGTTTCCCGGAATACGATATGAGGTTGAGGAAAAATCCTCTTACAGGGATGTTAGTGGACTCTTCTACTCGAATTGCCGTTCTCAGCGACACTGCAAAAATGAAACTGGAAAAACTTCTTCCCGGCAGAGAGATACTGAGAATGGGCTTCCTTGCAGATTTTCTGAAAAGGGTTCCTCCTCCTGAAGAACGTCTGGAAGGAACCGTTATCGGCATAGCCGGAACTTATCATTACGGCAGGAACTGGGAAGCAATGTCCGAAGCTGTTGCAGGTGTGCGGAGATTTCACAAATGCATTCTTCTCGCTGCAGGAGCAGGATGGCCGGAAACCGGGCTTGACTGGATCCATGTTACCGGACGACTCTCGGATCTGGAATTCAGAAACAGAATCGAGCAATTCGATATTGCTCTGGATCTCAGGCACGACACATGCAGCGAGACCAGCGGTTCAATGATGGACATAATGAGAAGCGGTATTCCAGCTGTGATATCGGATCAGGGAACTTTCAGGGACCTGCCTGCTGACGCTGTAGTAAGAATTCCGACGGAATCAGGAAGCGCTGGTGCTGCAGAGGCACTGTCGTACCTCATTGAGAATCCCGATGTTCTGAGATCAACCGGCGAGAAGGCTGAAGAATACTTCAGAAAGGTCAGTGACCCGGGAACCTGTCTAAAGGAATGGCTTCATTTTCTTGAGGATGATCCGGTATGAGAACTGAATATCTGCTCACTGTTGTTCTTCTTGCTCTGATACTGCCATGGGCCGTTCTTATCTCAGGCGACAACAGAACAGTGGGAATGTATGCAGATGAAAGACATGTGCTTTTCTCCGGTGACAGTGATGTATACGACTGTATCTGGCACTTCAGCTGGGTAAGAGAGAGCCTTAACAACCGAACTGATCCCCGGGTGTACGCCGGCAAAACCCTTGCATGGAACAATATGGCATGGCCCACATTGTTCATTTCGTTCATCTTTGGATACGGTTACCAGCTATCCCTTCTCTTTTCATCCCTCCTCACCGGGGCAGCCGGGTACTTTCTTGCCAGATCCTGGGGTCTCGGCAGAAACGGCTCACTGCTGGCAGCTCTGATAATTGTCTGGATGCCGGTGAGACTGATTCGGATGTATCAGCATTATCCTGTAGCTTCCGCAGGTTATGCACTGTTCGCACTTGGAATGATGCGACGATGGCTTTCAGGAGGGAAAAGGATTCTTCTTCTCTGGTTGTTTCTCTTCTCTGCTCTGGCTGTCATGGAGGGTTTCCAGCACGGTATTACAATTGCTCTCGGCTGGGTGATCACAGTATTCCTTTCCAGGTGGAAGGGGTGGAGAAAAACTTCCCTTTCAGCTTTAATACCTGCTGCCGGATGCATTGCCGGTTCACTCTGGCTGCTCACATCTCCAGGTGTGACAGGTACTGATCCCGGTATGGATTGGCGTGAATCAGTATACTGGGGGGCCGAACTGCAGTCCTACTTTCTTCCCTCATTTCTGGGAAGGCCTCTGGTAACCGGCTACATGCCCAATCCTTTTGAGGGTGTGGTTTCACCTGGTTTGACTGTAATGATCCTTGCAGTTCTATACTGCATCAGGGGAAAACACTGGAAAGCAGCAGCGGCATCAGCAGCAGTGATGGTTATGTCTGTGGGGCCTTTATTCAAGCTGGGAGGCATTCCCACACCTGTTCCTCTGCCGTACATGATTATTGCAAAGGCTCCACTGCTCTCAGCTGCAAGAGCCCCTGCCAGACTCGGTATTCTTGTTGGATTTGCCGCTGCTCTCGCTGCAGGTGCAATGATCGAAAAGAAGGGAAAGGTTGCAGGATGGATTCTCACTGCTTTAATTCTGTTTGAACTGACCCCGGTTACTCTCAGCAGTATAGACTCCACGGTTCCTGTATTCTACCAGTCAGGAAATGCGGTACCGCCTGTTCTTGAGATCCCGGCTTCTTCTGCAATCAGGAAGTACTCTCTTTTCGAGTCGGTTGACATGCTTCCCAGAAGAGTGAAATTCTTCGCCAGAGGCGGGGAGGAAATGATGGAGGGTATCCCTGCAGGTCTTGCATGGAATCCATCTGTTCTTCCGGTGAGGGATGATCTTCAAAGAACCGGTGCCTTAACTGTGGTATACAACAGGTGGATGTTCCCGCCTGATGAAAAATCCTGCTACGATTCACTGTACACCCCCATATTCACCAGGGATGAAAGAGGAGACAGTGTCTGGATCTGGAGAGCTGAATGAGAACGGTGCTTGATGTCACAGTTTGCACTCACAGCAGAGGTGGAGTTGGCAGATGGGTCAGGGGGCTTTCTTCAGGTCTTCAGGAAATATCCCGGAGCCATCTTTCCATAGATCTCCCTGAAACGCATCCTTCGCTTGTTTCTACTGTGGAAAACTCCGTCTCAGTAGCATCCCCGTTCTGGATGAAACTGCCTCTTCTGAGAAGATACCTCCTGAAAGCCGGAATTCTTGAATCTTCAAGAGCCCGGAGAATTGAAAAGCTCACAGGACCTGCCGACATTATTCATCTTTCAGGTGTGCAGCCTTTGGGGCGCGGAAAGAGAAAAGTGGTTACCTTTTTTGATGACACTCCCTGGTCTGATCCGGATTCACATACCGATGAAACTATTTTCTATGCCGGAAAACTTGAACAGCTGATACGGAATGGAGCGGCAGTGCTGGCAATCAGCCGGTGGTCAGCCGGGAAGGCATGTGCTCTTTTCGGAATCCCTGAAGAGAGAACCGGCTGCGCAGGTGGAGCAGCAGATGACTTGTTCCAGCCTGGACAACCTGATCCTGAGGTAATGAAAAACTGTGGCGTTATTCCTGGAGAATTCTTTCTTCATGTAGGAAGCTTTGTTCCCAGAAAAAATATACCTTTTCTTATTCATTGTTTTGAGAAATCTTCAGTGAAAGGTAAGAAGCTGGTACTGGCAGGAGCTGAGAAATGGGGGCTTCAGAAGATCACATCAAATGGTGATGTGATTTCTCTTGAGGGTGTGTCTGATCACCAGCTTCTATCTCTCTACAGAGGTGCAGAGGCTGTTCTGGTGCCAAGTTCAGAAGAGGGGCTGGGTCTGCCTGTTCTGGAAGCGCTGGCATGTGGAACGCCGGTTGTCTCATCAGACGGCGGGGCTCTGCCTGAAACTGTTTCAGGCAACGGGAAAATAATCCCGGCGCTTTCCGCGGAAAGCTGGGTGGAAGCAATTGAAACAGGTGCTACAGATCAGATGAGAAGACTTGCAGAAAAAGCAGAAAGGCACACATGGGCCGGTGTTGCAGCCAGAGCCATGGCCTTCTATAAGAGAATACTCTCATGAGGTTTCTTCACCTTGTTCACAGGAGCTGGCCTTACCACGGGGGTGCTGAGAGATATGTCTGGGAGCATGCTCTCGCAGCTGTGAAAAGAGGACACTCGTCAACAATCGCAACAACTGACGCCTGGGACATGTCCTGGTTTGTATCTCAACAGGGAAGACACCTCCATCCTGGAAGAACAGTCCATCGCGGTGTTGAGATTATCAGGTTTCCTGTTCTCCATCCTCCTGCTCAGAGTCTCCTGAGAGCTGTTCTCAGACGAGTTGTCAGAGGAGGCCCGGACAGGTTCTATTATCCCAACCCGTTTATCCCGCTGATGGACAGATGGATTGGAAAGGCTTCCGGGTACGATATTGTACATGCCAACGCCATGCCGTTTCTGATCAATGCAGGATACAGATATGCTCTAGCGAACAGGGTTCCTCTGATCTCTGTTCCACATGCCAACCTGGGCACTGCTTCTCACAGGATATCTCCGCTTCACTATTTCGCAGGCAGGCAGAAAGAGATACTGAGATATTCCAGCCTTACAGTAGCTCAGAACAGATATGAAGCATCAGTATACAGGGATGAATGCGGTGTTCCGGAAGAAAAAATACTGATTCATGGCAGCGGCGTTGACCCTGATGAATGGGTTTCTGCATCAGGTGACACTGCCAGAAAAGCACTCTCTCTTCCGGAGAATTCCAGAATAGTTCTCAGCGTTACCGCTCACTGTCTGGACAAGGGATCTGTCTCGCTTCTGAACTCATGCATCGCACTCTGGCGGAAGGGGCACGATTTCACACTTGTTCTGGCAGGACCTGTAATGGCTGATTTCAGAGATCATCTTGACAGAATTGCAGGAGATGTGTCTCCAGAAAAGCTTGTTGTAACCGGATATATACCCGAGAGCATAAGAACCCATCTTTTCAGTGCTGCCACTGTGGTTGCTGCTCCGTCAAGACTGGACGCATTCGGAATTGTTCTTCTTGACGGCTGGATGGGAAACTCTCCTGTAATAGGGTGCAATGCCGGTGGTATGCCGGATATTATTGATGATGGAATTGACGGTTATCTGGTTGAGTTCGGCGATGAAGAAGCGCTTTCTGAAAGGATTATCACACTGCTTGAGAATGATAAGCTTGCAGCAGATATGGCCCGTGGGGGAAAAGAGAAGGTCAACAGTTATTACACCTGGGAAAAAGTTACCGACAGGTTCTTCCAGCAGCTGGAGGAGAGGAACATTTGCAGAGAGTAACTGCAGCCGTTGTTCTGTACAACGGAATGAAGCTCATTCCACAACTTGCCCTGACAGTTAAAAAACTGCCCGGGACAAAGGTTGTTGTCTATGACAGCGGATCAATTGACGGTTCTGCGGAAGCCGCCGCAGGAGAGATCCCCGGGGCTTCTGTAATTCCCGGAGAGAACAGGGGTTTTGGTTTCGGTAATAACAGATGCCTGGAGCAGGTGGATACAGAGTACACTCTTTTCCTCAACAGTGATGCTGACATAACTGAAGAGTCTCTTTCAAAGCTTGTAAAGTTCCTTGACGAAAACAGGGAATACGGAGCGGTTCAGCCGGCTGTCCGTCTCTGGGGCTGGCACCTGGTAACTGCTTCAAGAGGAGTTTATCTCACAGGCTACGGAGAAGCCTGGGATGCAGGTTTCATGCATCTTGAGCCGGCATTCAGTTCTAAAGTATTCCATGTTCCTGCTGTAACAGCTGCCGTTTCCCTCTGGAGAACAGAATTGCTCAGGGATCTGGGAGGATTTGATGAAGGCTATTTCATGTACTTCGAGGATGCAGACCTTTCGCTGAGGGCACAGGCAGCAGGCTGGAAGATGGCTGTATGCACTGATGCAGCAGCCAGGCATATGGTGGGAGCCTCCAGTTCCAGAAAAAAAGCTGAACAGTGGGAGCTGGCATCATCTGTAAGGCTTTTCAGAAAGTTCCTGGGCAGGGGGCAACTTAACAGAAGCTGGTGGCGTCGTGAGATAAGAATTCTTGCAGGGCTCATTGCAGGAGGACATGCTCCAATGAAACGGATAAGAATTGTTGCAAAAGGCCTTTCAGGGAAGATAGAACCTGTGCTTCTCCCAGATGAAACAGAAGCAATGCTTACAGGAGAACCCGGGGACATGCCTGTGCACAGGTGGGAGCCTGGAGCGCCTGGCCCGGGCTGGAAGAACGGCATGGCAGCCCCATGGGCAGGGCTGACAGCCTCCGGCGGCAGATTAATCATTGATATTACAGGTGTTGATCATGCTGCAACAGGTGCAGTACTCAACAGCAGCGGAGACCTGCTGACCAGATTCACTGCCATTCCGGGAAAGACCACTGCAGTTGCTCTGGCAGCAGAGCCCGGTGTTGTTTACATTAAATGCGATTCATCCAGCAGCATGATTCAGGTGGGGGTGTAATGAAAAAAGAGATAGAAAACGCCGCATCTGTCATTCTCGCTGCAGCCTGTGCTCTGGCTGCAACAGCTCTTTTCAGAGGTTTTTCCCCTTCCTGTCTGGCATTTATTCCTCTTGCAGTTGCTGCTGGGTATTCAACAGGTACAGTTCTTTTTCCTCTGCTTGTAATCCTTCTCTCCGGGGGTTTGCTGGCACCAGACATGATTCCATGGGCAGCACTGGCCGGAGGCATGATCTGTTCAGTTTCCGGAAAGGTTCCAGTGGCACGAGTTTCAGGATTCCTGGCTGTTGCAGTTTCCATGTGGTTCGTTCCCCTTGAGGCATCCACAATACCTCTGGTTGTCTCAGCATCCGGAGCTTTCTTCTACAGGAAGAAACATATCGGCTACATCCTGCTGGCAGCGGGAGTTGTGTTTTCGGCTTTCACCACAGGCCTTCCACATAGTCCGGTAAATCCTTCTGCAGTAGCAGAATCATACACTGAGAACGGAGAGATCAGATATTCAATTCCTGTTTTAAACGGGGCATTGAGGGAAGTACTGATCCCTGCACCTGTATCAGGTGAATGGGTTATGTGGCTGGCTTACGAAGGCGGGGGAGTCAGGGACACAATGCCTCTTGCAGCGATATCGCTTCGTGAAGAGATAGTGATTCTCCCGGCAGACCCTGAATCACTGTGTTTTACCGTGTTTCCGGGAGATACTCTCAGGGTCAGCCTTGTGAGAAACTGCCACCCGTTCAACCATCCTGTTATTCATGTGACAGCAGGGGGTGAACTGCTTTGATTAAGTTTGCAAAATCTCATTCACTGATGGTGCATTCACTGCTGTTCTCAGTGTGGATGTTTGTTCTGTGGAAGGTGTGCGGAATGCCATCTCCAGGATTTGCAGGAAGACTTCTTCCAGCTGCGTGGCTGTTTACAGCACTTCTTTCAGGAAGAAGCAGCGCCGGAAGATGGTTCATGCCGTTTGCCGCTCTTTTCACAGTGGCTGCCTGGTTCTGGATGATATGGACACCTGGCTGGTACATGGCTGCTGCAGTTGCCGTTGCAGGAATGATTACAGCAGGAATTACAAATTCCAGACAGACCGGAAGCGTGATAAGGGGAATACTTCCCGTTCTTCTTGTTTCAGTATTAATTGCAGATGTAAACAGCGACGAAGTCAGATTCGCCGAGATTGCATGTGAAACAACGGGAATCCAGTCGGATGCCTTTGGCGAGAGCCATCTGCGAGCCGGTGATCTCAGCAGTGAAACCGGGCACCATACACCGGTGTATCCTGTGCTAATCTCTCCAGGTCTTATGGCGGGAGATCAGGGGCTGAGGATCATTCCCGTGGCCATCACTCTGGGGTCTGCTGTTCTTCTATCCGGCTTTGCCGGACCTGTGGCCGCTCTGGTGTCAGCGCTTCTCTACCCGGGATTCAGCACGCTGGGACTTGCCTTTACAGGCTGGCTTGCCATGGGGCTTTTCCTGCTTACAATCAGTGTTAAAAAGAAGAATACAGCTTTGCTCCTCCGATTGGCAGTGGTGATCCTGCTTGTTTCGCTGAAGATGAGATACGCAGGGCTTGCTTTCGGAATTATTCTGGCTGAGTATGCATCCCTGACGCCCAGGAAGGGTAAATGGCTCTTCCCGGCGATATTTGTTCTTTCTGTTATCTCATTACTTGCATTGGACAGATATGTGCTTGGCGGCGGATTGTTCTGGGCAAGATACGGGAATGTGGAAGCTCTCAAACTTATATGGATCAATGTTTTTCACAGACCCATGGAAACACTGAACAACCTGGGATGGAGCCTTTTTGATCCCGAGGCCGGGTTGTTTTTCAGAGCCCCCTGGACAATTGCAGCTCTTTTCGGTCTCCCTGCTGTAAGAGAAAAATCACCGGCTCTCTTCAGCAGACTCATTATTCCATCGGTTTTCTACTGGCTCACTCTTGTCGTCTGGCTTGGAAGCGGATGGCATGGTCTCCCGGCGCCTGCAGGAAGAATGTTCCTTCCGCTGGTTCCCATGTTTGCAGCAGGACTCAGGGAAGTATGGAACAAGAGAGAAACAAGGCTGTTGATTGCAGTTTCAATTGCCATCTCCGGGATTGCTGCAGTATTTCCACAGGCCAGAGCAAACTTTGCAGACGGCACTGACACAATTCTTTCCCTGCTTGGCTCTCAGAGCGGATTCTCAATGGTGAGAAGCAATCCTCTGAACCTTTTTCTGCCTGTTTTGGCAGTTATTGCCATGCTTGCTGCAATGAAGCGCAAGGGAAACTCCACTGGAATTGCTGCAATGGTAATTTTCACTATTTCATTCCTCACCGGTATTCCAGGAAAGCTGCAGGAGGCTGAGGACCTGGGCGGTGACACAATTCAGTGTGCGCTTCTGTATCCACGTGACCCGGATCCTGTAATCAGGTATTTCTGGTTCACAGGAAAGGAAATACTGGTTGAGTTTTCCAGACCTGAACATTCCATACTGCTGAGAGGTGCTGCAGAAGCTGATACACTTTTCATTGAAGCATCTTCTTCAGGTGGAACGCTTATGGCAGGAGAGACCTGTATTCATGTATCAACCCCGCTGATAGAGCTTCCAGAGGAGTATCAGTTCATGGGAAGAAGAGAAGAAGAACTGCCTGACCTTCCCCAGAACAGGGAACACCTGATGTACAGAATACCTGTTTCCACTTCAGAGGATACACTGAGAATTACATTCGGTGGCGGAGAACCTGTTTACATTGACAGAGCAGGCCTCTTATGAGTTTTCTGTCAGTGGTGATTCCATCAAAGAACGGGATGGAGCTTCTCAGGCAGTACCTTCCTGACATCATCAGGGAAACCGCTGGAGCCAGGGGAGAACTGATAGTGGTTGATGACTGTTCCACAGACTCAACAGTTGAGATGATGAAGGAGGAATTTCCAGAGGTAAAGCTTCTTAAGCTAAGTGGACAATCCGCCTTCTGCAGAGCAGTTAACTATGGAATGAGAGAAGCTTCAGGAGACTGTCTGATGTTGCTTAACAATGACACAATACCTGAAAAGGGTAGCTTCATCCGTCTGCTGAATGCTCTTGAAGAAAGCAGTGACATGGTGGCTGTTGTGGTACCATCCATACCCAGACCTGATGGAACCGATGACAGTCTTTATCGCTGGAGATTCAGGAGGGGTCTTGCTGCAACCTCCCAGAGCAGCAGAGGACATCCGTATCCTTCCGGAGCATGTGCCTTATGGAAGAAAAAGGCCTGGGAAGCCCTTGGAGGTCTCGACTGCAGATATGCTCCTATCTACTGGGAGGACACGGACCTGGGCGCCAGGATGGAAGAAGCCGGTTACACCATGCAGAGGCTTCCTGAGGCAGTGGTGAATCATGTTCACGGTGCAACAATGGGACATTCTTCAGAAACTCTTGTTTTAAGAGAGAGAAACAGATTCATATTCATGGACACTAATTGCAGTTCTTTCTTTGAAAAACTGCAGACGGTGTTCTGGTTGCCTCTGCATATTGTCGTTGCCCTTCTCAGAAGCAACAGTTCATTCATTTCCGGATACAGAGCATGGAAAGAGTGGAGGAAAAACCGTTGAAACAGGGCTCAGGGAGATTCATTCTGGGTATAGAGAGCCTTACAGGGCTTGTGGCAGGAGCTTCTGCACTTGTAGCACTTGTTGCAGCTCTTGTTCTCTGGCTGATGATCTCAGATGCCCGGTCAGCAATGGAAGCGTCTGCGTATTCCAGAGCAGAACTCATTGCTTCCTCACTTGGTTCCAGACCATCCCAGATCAACCTTGAGAATATTGCCAGGCCATCCATACCCGGAGGAGGTGTGCGGGCTGTGGCGGTTGTTTCAGGAGACAGCCTCACAATCGCCTATCCGCCGGTCTCTTCCAATGAGATCCACAGCGGTAACCATGTTACATACAGCTCTCAGGCAGGTTATACGGTTTATCTTCTCATGGAATTGCCGGCTGTTCTCGCAGGTGGACCTGTGGCAGTGGTTATTCTTTCTCTGTTTGCCGTTTTCCTTACTTTAGTGGCTGTACTGATGCCCAGATATCTCAGGAGAAGTGTTCTTGAGCCGCTGAGAAACATTCTCGGCCAGGCAGACAGACTCAGCAAAGGCAGCGGAAGCTCAGCTCTTGCTGCTGATGATTCTTTCATGAGGCTGGTGGATCTTATAGCCCGACAGGATGAACAGCTGAATGATATGCGTGAAAAGGCCATAAGAAGAGCTGAAACAGCTGAATCCAGATCAGGAGAAGTTCTTGAGGCAATGGGTTCTTCTGTTGTTGTGCTTGACAGTGAGAATTGCCCCACTTTGTGGAACATGCAGGCTGAATCCCTTATGAATCTTTCAGGAGAAGAGAGCGGTGCCCCTGAACTGCTGGCACCATTCATCAGAAGAGGTGTAACGGAATGGGACAGTGAGGAAGCAGGAAGGAATTACAGATTCAAGGTTACACAGGGTAAAACTGACGAGCGTGTGGTTCTCATAACAGATGTTACTGCTTCTCTGCAGCTTGAAAGAAGGCTTTCTGAAGAGAGTGCCCTGGCTGACCTTGGAGCGTTCTCCGGGGGAGTTGCACACGAGATAGGAAATGCACTCTGTGCCCTTGAGGGCTTTATACAGCTTCTTGCCAGGGGAAGTGAGTCCCTGAGGACAAGGGAAATACTGGAGGAGGCATCCATGGAAGTTGATTCTGCCAGAAAGATAGTTAACTCTTTCAGGCAGATATCTACAGAAAGCAGTATAGAGAGTTCATTCCAGGTTGAAGAGGCATTTCAGACAATTGAAAATGCCTGTGAATCAAGAGCTGTAAGGTGCATTTCAGAGTCGGTAAAAAACCTTTACGGAATGCTTCCCGGTAATCCTGTTCTCTTGGGCAGGATACTTGACAATTTATTGTCAAATGCACTTCGTTACTCACCCCCTGAAGAGGTTAGAGTCACTGCTGTTTTCAACAGGGAGGGATGCGGATTTATATTCACAGTGGAAGACAATGGTCCCGGCCTGCCGGAGAAAACGGAAATTGTTTTCAGACCGATGTATACAACAGAAGAGAAAACAGGTGGTATGGGACTGGGTCTGACAATAGTAAGAAGGCTTGCAGGGGCTATGGGAGGATCTGTAACTGCCGGAAACAGGGCTGAAGGCGGAGCAGTGTTTACTGTTACCATTCCATGTATCGGAGAGGAACAATGAGAAGCATACTCCTTGTTGAAGACAAACGGGGAATGCGGGTAATGTTGAAGACCGCTCTTTCCGAAGAAGGATGGGCTGTTACTGCTGTTGCAGACGGAGTATCGGCGCTGAAAGCCTTGAAGGCGGAGACCTTCCATGCAATTCTCACAGATGTCTGCCTGCCGGGGAAGTACAACGGACTGGATATACTGAAAGAAGCTCCTCCCGGTATTCCTGTTCTGGTAATGACTGCATTCGGTACAATTGACATGGCTGTTGCGGCAATGAAGAACGGTGCACAGGATTTCATCAGCAAACCCTTTGAGCTGGATGAACTTCTCGAGAAGCTGGGAGCGCTGTGCAGAGAGAGCGGCGACTGTATGCTGGGCATGTCGGAAACGTTTACTGATATAGTAGCAAGGGCTGAAAGAGCAGCAGGAAGTGGAATGAATGTTCTTATCCTTGGTGAGAGCGGTACTGGAAAGGAGCTTCTTGCAAGAAGGATTCACCGCACAAGCTCGAAAGCTGACGGACCGTTCATCCCGGTGAATTGTGCGGCAATTCCGGAGAATCTTATGGAAAGCGAGCTTTTCGGAGCTGAAAAGGGAGCTTACACCGGTTCCTCTGAAGCCAGACCGGGCAGATTCACCATGGCCGTGGGTGGTGTGATATTCCTTGATGAGATCGGTGACCTGGATCTGAGCCTCCAGGGGAAACTGCTCAGAGTGCTTGAATCCGGTACCTACCATTCAGTTGGGGGAAAAGAAGAGATCAGTACTGATGCCCTTGTTCTTTCCGCCAGCAACAGAGATCTCATGAAATTGACCGACAATGGAAAATTCAGAGAGGATCTCTACTATCGAATTTCTGAATTCCCTGTGAAGCTGCCTCCCCTCAGGGAAAGAGGCGGTGACATAGATATTCTCGCGGAACATTTCCTGAAGATCTACGGAGGGCAGAGTTTTACCCCGGCTGCGATTTCATTAATCAGAGATTACCGCTGGCCAGGGAACATAAGAGAGATGAAAAGCGTTATCAGAAGAGCCTGTATCAATTCCGCTGACGGTTCAGTTTCTGCAGAATACCTGGAGATTGGTGATGATCGATCAGCTGCCGGAAGTTCTTTTCTGTCTCTGAAGGAGGAATCAGCAGCTGCAGCCAGGGTAAAGGAAAAACAGCTGATAACCGGTGCTCTTGAGAGAACCGGCGGAAACCGGACTCGAGCAGCTGAATCTCTGGGAGTTACATACCGAACACTTCTTACAAAAATAAAGGAACTGGGGCTGGCTGAATGACTGCCGGAAGAAAGGGAGTGGTGCTACTCAGTGGGGGACTGGACTCTGCTACAGTGCTTGCCATGGCTTCAAAGGAAGGTTTTGAGATAACTGCACTTTCATTCCGCTACGGTCAGAAACACAGTATTGAACTGGAAAAAGCCTCAAGAACTGCGGGATTATGGAATACTCATGAACACCTCATAATTGATCTGGACCCTGAACCTTTCAGAAATTCTTCCCTTACATCAGCAGGAGAGGTTCCTCCAGGGCACAGTGGAAGAAGAGAAGAAAACGATATACCTTCAACATATGTCCCTGCAAGAAACACGGTGTTTCTGTCCTTTGCCCTTGGAATCGCCGAGAGCCGGAAAGCTGACCATATTTTCATAGGTGTCAACTCTCTGGATTACAGCGGTTATCCAGACTGCAGACCAGAGTATATCCTTGCATTTCAGAACCTGGCTGACCTGGCAACAAAACGATCAGTCCAGGGGAATCCACCTGTTATCCGTGCTCCCCTTCTGGAGCTGACAAAAGCAGAGATAATCAAACTCGGACTTACCATGGGTGTTGATTACTCACATACCATCAGCTGCTACAATCCTGACAGTTCAGGAAGAAGCTGCGGGGTTTGTGATTCCTGTCTCATCAGACTTGCAGGTTTCAGAGCGAACTCTGTTACGGACCCGGCTGCCTATGTCTGAGCTTGAACGGTACAGGATAAGGGAGATGTATTCCACCCTTCAGGGAGAGGGTTGCAATACCGGGGCTGCTGTGGTTCTCGTAAGGTTTGAAGGATGCAACCTTGACTGCAGTTTCTGCGATACGGATTTCACAGGTACAGAAGGTCCCGGAGGCGGTATCTGGAGCCAGGCGGAAAAGCTTGCTGATCAGGTTGAAGAACTGTGGCCCGGAGCACCGGAAAAACCCTCTGTTCTGTGCACTGGAGGTGAGCCGCTGCTTCAAATTGATACTGCTTTGATCAGGGAGTTCCGAGGGAGAAACTTCAGAATACTTCTGGAAACGAACGGTACCATTCCGGTGCCGTCAGGAATTGACTGGATATGCGTCAGCCCGAAAACAGACACCGCCGTGGTTAGAAAAGGCAACGAGGTTAAGATTGTCTGGCCGGTGAAAGAAGTTGATCCCGACCTCTGGGTCAACATGGAATTTGAACATTTCTGGCTTCAACCGCTGTTCAATCACCGGTACAATGAAAACCTTTCTGTATGTATTGAAAAGTGCATGCAGGATCCCCGGTGGAGACTGAGCCTGCAGACACACAGGTACACCGGAATGCCATAGGAGAAGGATAATGGAGATATACAGGGAGTTTACATTTGATGCGGCTCACAGGCTTGACCAGCTTCCGGAAAGCCACAAATGCAGAGCGCTTCACGGACACACATTCACCGTTCGCGTGTTTCTGGAAGGTCCGGTGGACACCACCACCGGATGGGTTAAGGATTACGGAGAGATTAAGAGTATTTGTGCCCCTCTTATTCACATCCTGGATCACAGCTGCCTGAATGACATCAGTGATCTCGGTCATCCCACCAGTGAGAATCTTGCTGTCTGGCTCTGGAACAGGATAAAACCCCTTATTGCAGAGCTCTCAATGATAGAGGTGAAGGAAACACCTGGAACCGGCTGCAGGTTCACCGGATGAAAGATGTTCAGAACGCTCCTGATTACAGAAACATTCCCCTTGATGAAGCAGGAATTTCCTCTCTGAGCTATCCTGTGACAATTCTGGACAGAGAGAACAGGGAACAGTCAACAGTTGCAGAGATCAGTATGTCCGTTGACCTTCCAAGGTACTTCAAAGGCACTCACATGAGCAGGTTCATCGAGGTTCTTACTGCAAGCGGCTGCTCATTCACTGGTGGAACCATACCGGTGATACTGAAGAACCTGAAGGAATCCCTGTCTGCAGAATCAGCCACAATACGAGTTGAGTTTCCATACTTCATTCAGAGGGAAGCACCTGTTTCCGGAGCAAGAGCAAAGATGAGCTACAGATGTGTTTTCACAGGCGAATCGAAGCCGGAAGGTGATGACTTTACCCTTACTGTAACTGTTCCAGTAAGCACACTCTGCCCGTGCAGCAAAGAGATCAGTGCAGTGGGAGCCCATAACCAGCGCGGTTTCATTACCATTGAAGTGCGAACACTGAAGATGGAAGACGGATCGTTCAGCATGTTGTGGATTGAGGAACTTGTTGAGCTGGCAGAAAGGTCTGCATCTTCACCTCTTTACACCATTCTGAAACGCTCAGATGAAAAGTTCGTAACCGAGCAGGCTTATGAAAATCCAGTTTTTGTTGAGGATATGGTTCGTAACGCTTCCCGTGAACTGATGGAGGATCCAAGAGTAAGAAGCTTCACTGTAAAAGCCGAGAACCATGAGTCTATTCACAACCACAACGCTTACGCAGTAATGAATTGGAAGAGAAAAATCTAAGAATTTTTGCTGTGTTCCGCGTCAACAGAGATGGATACGCCTCCACGAATTCCAAAATCAGCTACAACTCTGCACCATCTGGGATCAAGTGCTTCCACAAGGTCGGATAGTATAACATTGGCAGCATGTTCATGGAAAATTCCTCTATTCCTGAATGACTGGAAGTAGAGTTTCAGTGACTTCGATTCAACAATTCTCTGGTCTGGAATGTAAATAACTGTGATCTCAGCAAAGTCCGGCTGTCCTGTTTTAGGGCAGACGCATGTGAACTCTGAGGTTGTCAGAGTAACAGTGTAATCCCTTTCAGGGTTGCGGTTGGGAAAACTTTCAAGCCCCTTGAAAGTGTTGTCACCACCGAGAAGAGAAAGGGTTTTCATGTCATCATCTGTCATTGCTTCTCTCCTTGCTTCCGGTAAACTTCATGATTGTTGAAATGAGTTCTTTGACAGCGTAGGGTTTGTTTATGATATCGTACTCACCGCTGAGACCTGTCATCTTGCGTCCGGCATAACCTGTGGTGAAAACAACTGGAACCGTTTCGTCGAACTTTCTTATTTCCCTGCAGGCGTCAGGTCCGTTCATTTCAGGCATGACAACATCGAAAACCAGCAGATCGATCTCTGCCTGATTCTTCCTGTAGACCTCTATTGCCTCTCTTCCGTTCTTAGCCCTGAGGACCCTGGCCCCTGAAGCCTCCAGTCCCTCAACTGTCAGGTCCATCACCTGTGGATCGTCTTCAGCCACAAGTACTGTAAGGGAAGCTATTGAATGGTTCTCATCACCTGGATCTTCTTCAGAACCAGTATCTGAAGGTTCTTCCAGGGAGACAGGGAAGAAGAGGGTAACCTGAAATCCTCCTTCCGGAATGTTGCATACATCTACAGATCCCGAGTGAGCTTCCATGATCCCCAGCACTGTGGAAAGCCCTAACCCGGTGCCTTTGTTCACCTGTTTTGTTGTATAGAAAGGCTCAAAAATAGATCTGTGACGGTTTTCAGGTATTCCAGGGCCGGTATCGGAAACTGAAAGCAGGATATATTTTCCCGGGATCAGTGAACCGGTTGTTGTTTTTTCAGGATCAATGTAATCTGCCGCGTTTAGAGAAATGCTGATGGAACCTCCACCGTGCATGGCATCTCTGGAGTTAATACAGAGATTCATAAGAACCTGTTCTATCTGCCCTCTGTCGCCGTATACCGGTGGCAGATCCGGCTTCAGATCAGAATTGATGGATATATTTTCCTCGATAATCCTTCGAAGCAGTTTTAGAAATTCCTCGATGATCTCTGTGAGTTTAACCGGCTGAAGCCGTGGGGTTTTATCTTTGCTGAAAAGAAGAAGCTGTCTGACCAGATCTCTGCCCTTCTGTGATGCTTTGAGAATCGGCTCAGCCAGTTCTCCGGGGATTGGACCGCAGCCTTCAGTTTTCTTGAACATCTCTGCATATCCCATGATCACATGAAGAAGATTATTGAAATCATGAGCAATTCCTCCAGCGAGACGGCCGATCGTTTCCACTTTCTGAGACTGAAGATCTTCAATCTTCTTCGCCATCAGTTCCTGTTCCTTCTCCTTCATTTCTGTGGTTTCGTAGATAATGCCTGTTATCTCCACCGGCAGACCTGTATGGTCAAGGTGGGTTATCCTGGCGCCGGTATTGAACCATCTGATCCTGGAATCGTTGCCTTTCAGGCTCATCTCACCGAAAATATTGTCCGTTTTCCCTGAAAGAATTCTTCTGAAATCATCTCTCATTTTTTCAGACATGGCGAATCTCAGAAGCCAGTGAGAGAAAAGAGGGGGATCTTCCACAGGGGTGTAGTGCAGCAGGTCATAGAGATCACTATCAGCAAGAAGTCTGTCTTCTCGCAGTTCAGTTTTCCACAAAACCGCTCCGGAAGAATCCAGGGCAAGCTGGAGCTGATCCACTCTTCTTTCAAGAGTTTTCTGAGTACGCACAAGCTCAGATATGTCTACCAGGACAATGAGAATTGAATCTCTGCCCCGGTAAATCAGTTTTCTGGCGTGAACAAGAAATGTAAAAGCAGGTTTTCCCGGAACAGCAATGTCAATGGGCACAGCATCTGAAGTAGCCCCCTTTTCAATTTTTTCGAAGAAGTTTTTAATGGGTTCCAGGTATTTGTGCTGAACAATTTTCATCAGCTCATTGTTAGCAGGATCAAAATAAGAATAACCGAATTTCGCAAGGAGTGAGTTATTGACGAAAACGATCTTTTCCTGCTGAATTACTGTGATCCCTACATTCTCATCCAGGGAGATTTCCTCGAACAGGGCATTGATCTCACTGAGCTTTTCAAGAAGTTCCAGGTGTGCAGCTTCTCTGTTCCTGATTAAGAATATGGCCATAATACTTATTACAGAAGCTACTGTAAGGGGGATAAAGATTTCTTCCAGAACAGTGAAAGCAATTCCACCAGGGAGGATGAGTATCCAGAGATAGTAGATCAGTGCTGAACCGAAACCGGTTATCAGCTGAAATACCAGCCCTCCATTGCCGGGAAGCTTTCTCTCCACATGACGGAGCAGAAGCCCGAACAGAAATGCCGTGATGATAATTCCTGCACCTGCAAAGACCCCGGCACCTCCCAGAACAATTCTGTACAGGAGGAGAGGAAATGCGGCAATTGCTCCGGCGACAGTTCCGCCGGTAAGTACTGCAGTGACAAGAACAGGAGCACGCATGTCGATAAGAACGCCTGGAAATACTTCCACGCTGAACACCAGTGCAATCATACCGCAGATAGCGTACGCTGTTCCCTGAATCAGGTTACTTTTCAGCTTTCCCTGAACAAGTTTCCACCTGGAGAACCTTGTGAGAAAAAGAAAAGCCACAACAAAAATAGTCGAGTTCTGTATCAGAGCTTTCAGTACATCGGTAAGCAAAAATGGTCTCGTTTCCTACGCAGGTTTTACCGCCTGGTATGCTTCTTCCACTGTGGTTTTCCCTGTGGTCATCAGGTCGAGTACCTTAGAGGCTCCCCTTGCAGTTACACCATTTTCGGAAAGCCATATGACAGCGTCTCTGATCCCGTGGGAACCCAGAACAGAAATCCAGTCTCTTCCTGCTCTTCTGGATCCGCGCATCCTGTCAGCAAGAAGACTTGCAAGAGGAGCAGGTTTCATTTCAACTTTCATTATCAGCTCATCGAAAAGATCACAGAGCTCCAGGTTGAGCAGGCGGTCAATCAGGTGCTCACTCAGCCCCAGTCTCTTGTAAACAGTGCGTCTGTCCCAGGGTTTTTCCGGAAGGAGTTTTGCGAGTTTGTCGAAAGTATCTGCTGGAATAGGCTGTGGCGGAAGATCTGTGTCCGGATACATCCTGTCGGCACCTGGAAGTATCCTTTCAAAATCAGTTGTTCCTCCGGATTTAGCCTGTCTTGTCTCGGGAGGAACACCGAGAAATGCTTCCCTGATTCGAATTCGAATTTCAAGGGTTGCTGTCTGCAGGTCTTCATCAGTTCCACGGAGGATGAACACGGCATCTTCCGGAGAGGAATTCAGTTTGTGGCGTATTTCTTCGCCTGCTTCCTCTACGAACGGCTCGTGGAGGAGACAGGCAATGACCCGTACCCGTCCGCGAAGCTCATCCAGAAAGGTAAGACCCGGCTGGGTGGGGTGGGAAGCGAACTTTCTGAATCCCGGAACCGTTACTGCAGCTGTCTTTTCCTGGTCATCCTGGTCAATAACCGTGAAATCTGCAGGCAGGGCTTCAGGGTTAATGTCTGATCTCCTCAGGTTGCTTCTCAGATCCAGAAGAGCCTTCTGTCTGTATGCTTCTATCCTTGAGAGCGGTTCTATCATTGAAATTTTCGGAACACCCTTTATTTCTATTCTTGTGCCGCCGGTGATTGAGACGTTCACATCCTGTCTTACAGACCCGATTCCTCTTCTCACAAGGTGTGTTGAACGCATGGTTTCACCAACAAGTTTTGCAGCCAGAGCCATTTCATGCGGCGTGTAGAGTTCAGGTGCAGTAACAGGTTCCACCAGCGGTATTGAAAGGCGATCTGTCCTGTAATAGACATGATGGCCTATGTCGGAAACCTCTCTGCAGGCATCTTCTTCAAGGCTCATCTGAACAAAATGAAGCTGTCTGTCAAGAAAGGGAATGACTCCGTTAACCCCAACAATCGCAGTTCTCTGAAAACCGGTGGGAATTGATCCGTCGAGATACTGCTTTCTGGTTATGTGAAGTTCGTCAACAAGGGACATGTTGAACATCATTGCCAGTTGAAGAGCTGTATTCACTGCCTCCGGGTTAGTCTTGAACGGGGGAGTGTCATCCATTTCGTATGTACAAACCGAGTCGTTGTAAAGCAGATAATGGACCTGCTTCTTTGTTTTGAATTCCATAAGAGCGGTGCCGTCGTATTCACCGAATTCGCTCAGGGTGGGCCGCATGTGACGGAGAAGCTCCTGGTGATGTTTATCATTTCTGATTCTAGCCGGGCACCGGCAGAACAGTTTTCCAGATGTTGCAAGCTGCTGGTGGGTTTCAAGCCCTCCTCTGAAGCCGAGATCACGGAGTTCGATGTAGTCCTGCAAGGTTTGTGTCCTTTCAAGAAGGTACTTACTCATGAATTATTAAGAGGGGAAAATAACGATTGGGAATGCCGCGGTAAACTCTGTCTACCATTGACCGGTAGATGGGTGGGTGATATTATTGAAATGTGAAATCGGAAGCATTATTCTTTCACAGCCGCTGTTCCCGTAATCCCGGGGAGGGCGGTTTTTAATTAGGCTTCCGTTAACATGAAAGGAGCTACCATGAACATCGAGATCAGCGCAAGGCACTTCGACCTTACTGATGCACTGAAAGGACATGTGGAGGACAAGCTTTCCATGCTTGCTAAATTCTACGATGGAATCGATGATGTCCATGTGATTCTCGAGTTATCTTCGGGAATAAACAACTCGCATGTACAACTCCGAGGCGACAGGCTGAAACTCGATTCCAGGGCTAAGGGACATGACATGTACTTTGCATTCGATGACTGCGCCAGCAGTCTGGAAAGGCAGCTCAGAAAATTCAAGGAAACTCATCACGATCACCCCAGAAGAAAAGCTAACGGCAAGTTACCTATTTCAGGAGCATGGTATATTCCTGCAGAACCCTCAGAACTTGAGACACCGGTACTTCTCAAGGATGATGGTGAACTGAAAAGACTCAGCACGAACCAGGCAATGACCGAATTCGAGGTTGGCGGCTCTGAAAATGTTCTCATTTTCTTCAACAATGAAACAGATTGCTTCAGTGCGGCCTACAGAACATCAAACGGTGTTACGCAGGTTGTGGAGCTTACCCGAAAGGAATAAACTTGCAGGATCGATATCCCGATCCGACTTCACTCACAGTGGGAGTATTCCAGGAACGTTTGAAGAACAGACTTCAGACCAAACCTCTCACAGGCTGCAGGGGATATGACCGAAAGGTTGTATCCCCTGATATTAGCCGTCCAGGGCTGTGTCTGACCGGATATACCGGAAACTTTCTCCATGACCGGATACAGATTTTCGGTGAAACTGAAATCACCCTTTTAAGACAGCTTTCAGATGCTGAAAGAGAATCAGCCATTGCCAACGTCTTCGGCTTTCCTGTAGTCTGCAGCATTGTAACAAAGGGCCTGAAGCCTCCGGAGGAGCTTCTCAGAGCTGCAGAGAAATCAGACTCCGCGCTTTTTCTCTCTCCTCGTGATACCACACCCCTGATACACGATCTCACAGACTTTCTAGGGGAAGTGTTCGCACCTCATGTTTCTCTTCACGGTACACTGGTAGATCTGTTCGGCGAGGGCCTCCTGGTAATGGGCCGAAGTGCAATCGGCAAGAGCGAAGCGGTACTGGGCCTGATGGAAAGAGGGCACAGATTAATCGCAGACGACCTTGTAAGGGTCCGCAGAGCCAGCGACAGGCTTATCGGTACAGGTGATGCGCTCATAGGGTTTCACATGGAGATAAGGGGCATAGGGTTTGTGAACGTTGCTGAACTGTTCGGAGTTGGAGCCACCAAGGAAAGACAAACCGTGGATCTTGCAGTAAGGCTTATTGATGCAGGGATTGTGGATGAAGCTGACCGTTCCGGTCTTGATGAAAAATCAATGAACATACTCGGTATTGATGTGCCTCTTGTGGAGATTCCGGTACTTCCAGGCAGAAACATCACGCTTCTTCTGGAAGTAGCAGCAATGATGAATATCCAGGCAAAGAATACAGGTTGCACTTCAGCTGAAAGACTTAACAGAAAACTGATTTCCAGAATGAGGAGACCAGAACTGAGGGAAGAAACATGACCAGCATTACAGTAACAGTGCCCAACAAACTGGGAATACATGCAAGACCTGCAGCACTGATAGTCAGGGCTGCTGTTGAATATGATTCCGAAATATGGATAGCCAACGCTGAAGACAAGGTTAACGCAAAGAGCATAATGGGTGTTATGACACTTGCAGCCTCCGGAGGAACCGATGTTGTTGTATCAGCTGAAGGTGACGATGAGAAGGAAGCACTGGAAACAGTGGCTGATGTTATAAAGTCCGGTTTCGGCGAAGAGATGATCTGATGTTCAGCAAGGGGATCCCGGCATCCCATGGAATCGCCATTGGTAAAGCTTTTGTTCTGAAAGCGGAACCTCTTGATGTGAAAAAGATAAACATCCAGCCTGACCAGGTTGCCAGGGAGATAGTCAGATACAAGCAAGCTGTATCTGAAGTAAAACATGATCTTGAGAACATTGCAGATTCAGTTGAAGATGTTGTTGAAGGCAGACAGATACTTGAATTCCTCATGCTTCTGCTTCAGGATCCCACAATAGGAGCTGAGGTTGAATCCAGAATAACAGAACAGCTGGTCAATACAGAGTATGCGGTAAGCATTACTCTCAGCAATGTAATGGAAAAATTCGGCAGGATGTCTGACCCGTACATCAAGGAACGGGTGGCTGACCTTAAGGATGTGGGAAGAAGGGTTATAGCGAAACTCACAGGACAGGAGCAGATGTCTGCCGGGAGTATCGAGAACCCTGTAGTTCTTGTAGCAAGGGACCTTGATCCTTCAGAAACTGCAGGGATGAACCCCGGGCAGATCCTTGCATTTGCAACTGACATGGGCGGCAGCACTTCCCATACCACCATACTGGCCAGAAGTCTGGGTATTCCTGCTGTTGTGGGGCTGCAGAATCTTACCGGGAATATAAGAACAGGCGAGACCATTATAGTAGACGGCATACACGGTCACGTGATAATTGATCCCACAGATACTCAGCTTGCGTACTACCAGGAGGTCAGAAGCAGATTTCTTGAGGCGGAACATCTGCTTCAGAGTGAGAATACCGGTCCCGCAGTCACAGAGGACGGGGTTCGGATAGAACTTGCTGCAAATATTGAACTTCCTCATGAGGTACAGCTTGTAAATAAACTGAATGCAGACGGAATAGGTCTTTTCAGAACTGAATTTCTCAGGCTGCTTCAGAAAAACGGTAACACCGAGGAAGATCAATTCCATATTTACGACAGCGTTGCAGCTGCCATTCAGCCTAAAACGGTAATAATACGCACCTATGATATGGGTGGTGATAAATTCAGGGCAGGTTTTGACGCTATTCACGAGGCAAACCCTTTCCTGGGATACAGGGCAGTCCGGATATGCCTGGACAGACCAGCGGAGTTCTCCATGCAGCTTCGCGCTATCCTGAGGGCTTCAACAAGAGGCAATGTACGCCTTATGTTTCCAATGGTAACACATGTTGATCAGTTGAGAAGACTGCGGGACATTCTCGCATCGGTACAGAAGGACCTCACTGCGCGAGGCGTGGACTTCGACAGGGAAATTGAAGTCGGAATCATGGTGGAAACACCTGCTACAGTTACCATTCTCGACCTTATGCTTCCCTACGTAGATTTTGTTTCAATAGGCACCAACGACCTTACACAGTACACACTGGCTGTTGACAGAGGAAACCCCAGGGTTGCTGACCTTTACGATTATTTTCACCCTGCAGTTCTCAGACAGATCGATCAGGTTGTTACTCTCTGCCATCAGAAAAAGAAATGGGCGGGAATCTGCGGCTCAATGGCCGGTGATCCCCTGGCAGTTCCTCTTCTTCTGGGATTTGGAGTTGACGAACTCAGTGTAGCTCCAACGTTAATCCCTGATGTAAAAAAGATGATAGGTGTTGTAACAACACATGGAGCCCGTGAAATTGCCGAGAAATCACTTGGTATTGAAACCGGACTTAAAATCAGAGCACTTGTTCACAGCTATGTTATAGGAAAGTACCCTGAGATCCTTCTTAACGAAAATTCCTGGAAAACCGGAGGCTGACAGAATGCATTGCATCATACCTGCAGCGGGTAAGGGAACCCGAATGCGGCCACTGACATGGTCAAATCCCAAACCTCTTCTTCCTGTGGCAGGGAGACCCATACTGGGTCATATAATCGACACACTGGTTAAAGCAGGTGTTGATCACATAACACTTATAACAGGGTACCTGGGTGATCAAATCGTCTCCTGGGCGAGAAAAGAGTACCCTGAGATCAGGGTTGATTTCTCAAGGCAGAATAATCCCGATGGTCTGGCCTCTGCGGTGCTCCTTGCTGAGGAATACGCAGATGAAGGTCCCTCCATGGTTGTTCTCGGTGATACCCTCTTTTCTGCTGACCTCTCTGTTCTTGAAGGAGAGAGAAGAAATCTTATTGTCACATCACCTGTTGAAGATCCTTCTCGATTCGGTGTTGTTGTAATGGAGGGAAAGAAAGTCACAAAGCTTGTGGAGAAGCCCTCATTACCCATCAGCAACCTGGCAATTGTGGGAGTCTATTATTTCGCATCCGGCACGAAGCTGATGAAATACTGCAGGATGCTCAAGGAAAAGAATATCACCACCAGAGGAGAATACCAGCTGACAGATGCCATGCAGCTGATGCTTCAGGATGGAGAGCCTTTCGGAATCCTTGATATCAGCGGGTGGTACGACTGCGGCAAACCTGAGACCCTGATTGAAACCAACAGACTGCTGCTTCAGCAGGAAGGCAGTTCGGGAAACCCGCTGCTTGAGAATTCAGTTGTGATAGAGCCCTGTTGTTTCGGCAGGGGAGTTGTTCTTAAAAACTCTGTGGTGGGTCCATTCTTCTCCTGCGGCGATAATGTTGAGGTTCAGAACTCGATAGTTTCCAATACTGTTGCCGGAATCGGAAGCATTATCAGGTCTGCTAACCTTGCAGATTCAGTCACCGGTGAAAGAGTAGTTATTTCCGGAAAACAGGGGAAAGTATTCCTCGGCGATGACTCCGTTTCAGAAGGCTGAACCTCGTGTAGCCCTTTATGGAGCATCCCGTTCCAATAAAGGAGGTACAGGGGTCTATACACGGAGGTTGATCAAGGGGTTTGATCTGATCGGGGCAGACAGTGTTGTCCCTTTAGGAGACCCTGGAAGCAACTGGATGGAAAAACTCGTATCCGAGAACTTCCGTATTCCAGGGAGGGTGAGGAAAGAAGGATTTGATCTTCTTCATTTCCCTGCATTCAGCGGAACTTCTTCAGGCGGGGTTCCATATGCTGTCACAATTCATGACATGGCTTTCATGGAATGTCCCGGCTGGTTCCCTGCTCTTCGCAGTCTTTACTACAGAATGCATTTTCCCAGAATCGCCCGTGGGGCTTCCGTGATAATAGCTGACAGCGGTTTCACCGCTGGTGAGATAAAGAAACATCTTGGCCTTGAAAGCAGAAAAGTCTATCTCTCGTCTCCTTTGAACAACACTGAGGAAAACTATTTCAGGGACAGATACTCTATCCCGGGTGAGTATATCCTGTACACCGGAACAGTTGAACCAAGAAAGAATATCGGGAACCTTCTTGAAGCCTGGCCGCAGGTGAGAAGAATCCATGGAAACCTGTTGCTTGTGGTTGCCGGACGGTGGGGGTGGGGAGCTTCATCTCTGAAAGACAGATTAAACAACACGGATGGTGTTCTGTGGACCGGTTCGATCCCGGACAAACTTCTAAGAAGTGCAATGACTGGAGCAAGAATGCTGGTGTACCCCAGCTTATACGAGGGTTTCGGGCTTCCGCCTCTGGAATCTGCAGCTTCAGGTACTCCTTTTGTTATCGGCCCGGCAGAAACACTTAAGGAAATCTACGGATCTGTTGCAGCTGGAATCACCGGGAAAGGTCCTGAATCAATCTCATCCACTATTCTTGATGCTCTGGAAAAACAGTATTCAACCGATTCACTTCGAGATTTTGCTATGGGTTTCAGTCTTGAGGCTACAGCCCGTAACACTCTGGAGTGCTACAGATCGGTGTTTTCATGAAAATACTGCAGGTTTACAAGGATGTATTTCCAGAGGTCAGAGGAGGTATTGAACGGTACATCCATGACCTGTCTGTTTTCTGTTCTTCCAGAGGCCATGAGGTTGAGGTGCTGGTTGCAGGAGGAGGCAACCGGAAGCTGGGAGATATCCGGATTACCGGAGTTCCCTGTGCTGCAAGACTTCTTTCAAATCCCATTGCTCCCGGCTACAGAAAAGCTCTTATTAATGCTGATGCTGATGTTGTACACTTTCATCTTCCTCTTCCCACAGCAGTAACAGCCTGGCAGCTGATCCCTTCAAGATTGAGAATACCTTATGTAGTCACCTACCACAGCGATATTGTCAGACAGGCTTTCCTCATGCCTTTCTACGGCCCTGTTCTCAGTAAATTCCTTCGTAAAGCCCACAGTGTTGTTTCAACATCAGAAAACTACAGGATAAGCTCCCGTTACCTGAGAGATCTTAAAAACACTGAAGTGATACCCATAGGTGTTGATACCGGTCTATTCAGACCTGCGGTGAACCCGTCCAGAGATTACTATCTGTTTGTTGGAAGGTTCAGATCATACAAGGGTATCGAAGTTCTTCTCAGAGCCTGGGAACTGCTGAAACCTGCTCCCGAGCTTATTCTGGCCGGTGGCGGGGCAATGGCGGAAAGTATCAGAGTATCTGCAAAGGAAAAGGATCTCCCGGTGCAGGTAAGAGAAGATGTGACAGACTCTGAACTGCTGGAGCTGTATGGTAATGCCCGAGCTCTGATTCTTCCTTCAATAAGAAGGAGTGAAGCTTATGGCATGGTTCAACTGGAGGCGATGGCATGCAGCACCCCGGTGATAAGCAGTGATCTTTCTACAGGGGTTTCCTGGGTGAACCGGAACGGAGTAAGCGGATTCACCTTCAGAACCGGCAGCCCGGAGGATCTTGCAGCGGCTGTGGGTAAATTCGAGAGTCTGCCGGACTGTGGAAAAGCTCTTCAGCATGGCGCCAGACATCGCGCAGAAACAATGTTTCATGCTGAAACCTGTTTCAGAAAGGTAGAACATTGTCTCAGAACAGCCGCAGGGAAATAACTCTGCTTCTTCTTTCTGCTGCAGTTCTGGGCGCAGTAGACAGCCTTCTTCCCAGACCTGTTCCCTTTCTCCGACTGGGTCTGGCGAATATTCCAGCGGTTATTGCAGTTATCAGGCTGGGTTTTCTCGCGGCGCTGGAGGTTAATGTGCTCAGATCTGTTTGTGTGGCACTGCTCATGGGCACAATAGCAACACCTACATTTGTATTGTCAATTTCCGGAGCCGTCTCAAGTGTCTGTGTCATGTCACTTATCAGCAGGTATTTCGGGAAGTATATATCCATACCGGCAATGTCTGCAGCAGGAGCCGTTGTTTCTCTGTGGGCTCAGCTGCTTGCTTCAATGGTTATTCTGCATGATATACCAGTTGCTTCCCTGTTACCGGCACTTTCTCTCTGGGGAACAGTGTCTGGAACAGTGATTGGTTTTGCTGCTTTATTGGTCAGAAACAGAATGCCGGAACTGGAAGCATTGCGCATAGCACATGGTTAAGTTAAAATACAAAGGTTGGAAGGAACAATTTGCTGCACGGAAGATCTAACAGTTTCTGGGTTTTCATGGCACTGTCCGGAATGGTTACTGGTACTGTTCTGGGGGAAGCTGTGTGTGCTTTGCTGCCGGACTCGTCGGTTGCACTGAAACAGTTTTTCGGCGGCACTGCGGAGTTTTCCGTAGGACCGCTTGGCTTTGATATACATATTCTCAGATTCCAACTTGCAGAGATTGCCGTGAAGCTTAACATCATGACGTTTGCAGGCCTTGTTATTGTTGGCGTACTGTACAAATGGTTCTGATGAGACCGGGAGGAATGAATTGGGTAGAATAGGCACCACCGAACTTATAATAATTCTTGTTGTGCTCCTTCTTCTTTTTGGTGCTAAACGGATCCCCGAGATTGCCAGATCAATAGGGCAGTCGCTGAACCAGTTCAAGAAAGGGCTCAAGGATGCCAGTTTGGATGATGACCAGGCAAAAAAAGATGACGATACAGAGATCGAGGGGTGATTGCTGATGGCAACCGTTAGCTACAGCGCAAAAGAAATAGATTGTAAACTGGTCTACGCCGGCCCTGGGCTTTCAGGAAAAACTACAAATGTCAAATACATTCACAGTCAGGTTACTGCTGATTCCCGGGGAAAACTTATTTCACTGGCTGCAGGGAACGAAAGAACACTCTTCTTCGATTTCCTGCCTCTGGATTCAGGTGAGATCAACGGATTCAAGATAAGACTTCACCTCTACAGTGTTCCAGGTCAGGCCATGTACTCTGACAGCAGGCGCCTGATCCTCCAGGGGGTTGACGGTATAGTATTTGTGGCTGATTCCCAGGAATTCAGGATGGATGCCAATATCGCCAGTCTTAGAGATCTGAAGGAGAACCTGAGAACTCAGAAGCGTAAAGGGGTCAGTCTTGTACTTCAGTGCAACAAGCGTGATCTCCCTGACGCAATGCCTGTGTCGCAGATAGTCAATGAACTTGGATTGTCGAAGGTGCCCTGTCTGGAATCCGTTGCTTCAGACGGTAAGGGGGTGTTTGAAACTCTCAGAAGGGTCAGCCGGATGGTTATCGCGCGCCTTCATCGACAGTTTGAGCTGCTGGAAGGAAGGGCATAATGGCCGAATCTCTAGTTGATCTGCTTCTTGTTAGACTTGGAAGAGACGAGGAAAAAAGAAAAGTCCTGAAACTCCTCATAACAAGCCTGGATCTCTCTATGTCAGATGCCGAGAATGCGGTGGAGAATTCCCCTTCAGTTATCAGAGAAGCTGTTCCCATGACTGAAGCAAGACTGATCCAGAAAGACCTTTATCCCTACATAGATCTTCTGCCCAGGTTTGATGACGAAGCCGACCAGACTGAAGAAACTTCCGGTGAAGATCTGGCAGACATTTCAAGACCGTCAGTCAGTGATGACATTGAAGATGATATTGATGATGAAGAAGACGATTATTACCAGGATGACAGCGAATCTGACAATGCCAGAGTTATCGACGATGAGATCCCCGGGGAGGATTACCAGTCTCACGACGACGACCATACTGGTGAAGATGAAGGTCCTGTTATTATTACTTCAGCCAGAGACGAGATCCGTGTCACCACCAGATGCCATATCTGCGGCAGAACTCCTGTTGACGGTGAGCGTCTCGCCCCTTGCAGAACATGCGGCGATCTCACATGCAGAGAGTGCTTCGACAGAGTTGCTCATGTATGCAACAAGTGTGCTGCTTCCGGGAAATCCATTGAGCATGCCAACGATGGCGTGGAAAAAACCGATGAGCAGGGGCTTGTATTCGATTCAGACGTTGATAAAACTGCTCCTGAAAAAGGTAAGTCTTCAATAGGGAAATATCTGGGTATAACTGCTCTGGTAATCGTTCTGCTTGCAGCGGGATTCTACTTTCTGGATCCTATGAACCTCTTCGGAGCGGAAGAGACAGTTTCAAATGGTACAGATGCTGCTCTTCCTGATTCTACAGAGGAAGTTCAGCCTGATACCACAGAAATCGCCGCAGAACCCGATTCACTTGAGCTGATTGAGGTGATTGAAGAACCGGTAGCTGTTCCTGACACGATTTCCGGCTTTGATGACCCGTTTGCCACCAGAAGGCTTGAACTGAGCGAGGAGTATTCGGCTATTGAGAATCCACCGATAATCCGCTTCAGGTCAAGTGTGCCCAGGTCTGTAAATGCTCGGGTCCTGACTCAGGAATCTGATCTTATTACACGCCAGCTCTCAACTATTGCCGCCTGGATACCTGTTGAACTTGATGATGCAGTACTTCTGGAGTACCACGACACCACCAGTGTCCTTGTTCTTGTTCTTACTCATCCTGAGGAAACTGAAACCAGGATGGCCTTGATGCGATTGACAGCTGACTGGCTTCAACCTTCCAATATTGATCAGCTGGTTCTCATCTACAGAGAGAACAGATTTCAGAATGTTGTCAGTTGGAGTCTTGTATCCGAGGTCTTCCCGGATGTGCAGGGAGTTCTCAGCCCCAGTCTGTTCCAGGATTACCTGAGTTACAGGGAGGACTGCTGGGAGTCACTCTCCGGTCCGGTAACAGACTGGCTTACGGACATCTGACGTCCGGACACATTCACAACGGGAGTTCACATCCGATGGCAGGAAAAAAGGAACGGAAACTTGTAATCATCGAGTCTCCGGCAAAAGCAAAAAGTCTCAAGAATTATCTCGGGCATGGCTGGGATGTGGTGGCTTCAAACGGACACGTGAGAGACCTTCCACAGAACCGGATAGGCGTTAACCTCAAGACGCTTGATCCTACATACACCGTACTTCCCGACAAGAGAGCTGCTGTGGCGAAACTGAGGAAAATTGCTGAAGGGTATAAAAACATATACCTTGCAGCAGACCCGGACAGAGAGGGAGAAGCTATCTGCTGGCATATTTCCAGCCTTCTTAAAAGCCCGGACAGAAATTTCCTCAGAATCAGATTCAATTCCATCACCCGTGATGCGGTACAGGCAGCTTCCAGGAATGCCACAAACATAGACATGGACCTGGTTGATGCTCAGCAGGCAAGGCGTGTAATGGATCGGCTGGTGGGCTATCGGGTGAGTCCATATCTCTGGCGCACAGTGGGCAAAGGGCTCAGTGCAGGCAGGGTGCAGACAGTTGCTCTGAGACTGATAGTTGAGAGAGAGAAGGAAATACAGGCATTCACTCCTGTTGAATACTGGCCTGTTACTGCAGATTTCAAGCAGGGAGATGTGGTATTCTCAGCCAGACTTTTCAGAGATGACGGCAAAAGAGCTGACGGTGAAAAATACTCTCCGGGAAACAGAGCAAAGGCAGAGGATGTTGTGAACAGGGCGCGAAGCGCAGCCTGGGCTATTACATCAATTGAAGAGAAAATCAAGACAAGGAAACCTGCGCCGCCGTTCATCACCAGTTCTCTTCAGGTAACTGCCTCTGGAAAACTGTCACTTGCCCCTTCAGCAACAATGAGAATTGCTCAGGAGCTTTATGAGGGATTTGAGATTGGCGGGGAGACAACAGGACTGATCACATACATGAGGACGGATTCTGTAAGGATCGAGCCTGCTGCCATAGATGAGTGCCGAAACTTCATTCTTGACAAATGGGGGAAAAAGCTTCTTTCAGAGAAACCCAGGAGATACCGGTCCAGTGGAGGTGCTCAGGATGCACATGAGGCAATAAGACCTACTGATATAAAAAGAACTCCCGAGAGTCTTTCCGGGATTCTTGAACCCAGGCATCTGAAACTGTACAAACTTATCTGGAACAGATTCACAGCGACTCAGATGACAGATGTGAGCATTGCAGAAACCACCGTACTAATTGGTGGTGATGACCTTTCTTTCAGAGCAGTGGGACAGAAAATGGTTCACAGAGGGTTTTCTCTTGCAGATCCCACTCAGGTAAGCATCTCCTCGGAAATGCCGTCTCTGACAACGGCTCCTGTGGAGATGACCGAAATAGAAACAGAGCAGAAGTTCACAAAGCCTCCTTCACGGTACTCTGAAGCTGCTCTTGTATCTGAAATGAAAAAGAAAAGTATCGGACGACCTTCAACTTACGTTTCAATAATTGGAACTCTCAAAAAGCGCAGCTATGTTGATGTTGCAGATAAGAAACTTGTTCCAACCGATGTTGGAGTGGTAACATCTGATCTTCTCACAAGACTGTTTCCTCACCTTTTCCAGGTGGATTTCACTGCAAGCATGGAAGAATTGCTTGATCTTGTGGCGTCAGGAAAAAAAGAATACAAAGATGCAGTATCCCAGCTTTATACACCCCTGGCCGCATCGCTGGAAGACGCCATGAGAAGGTTGCCGGAAATTAAGGCATCCCTTGTAAGGGAAACAGAAGAAAAGTGTCCTGAATGCGGCAGGAACCTGGTGGAGAAGATGGGTAAGTTCGGAAAGTTCCTGGCATGCCCCGGATTCCCTGAGTGCCGTTACACAAGACCTGTAAACGAGAACGGGAACAATGTTCTGAAAGACGCGGTATGTCCTGAGTGCGGCGGTTCCCTGAATGTTCGCAAGGGAAGATACGGCAGATATGCCGCCTGCTCGAAATGTGACTATAAAGGTCCCATCCCCACAGGAGTGAAATGCCCTGTAGATGGATGTTCAGGAGAACTTGTTGAGAGAACTACAAAGAAGGGCAAACTGTTCTATAGCTGCAGCAGATTTCCCCAGTGCAACTATGCAATGTGGAATAAACCGGTTAACAGAAACTGTCCCAGGTGCGGGTTTCCTGTTCTTGAAGAGAGAAAGAAGGGAGTGTTCTGTCCTAATTGCAGGAAGAAGATAGACTGATCCTGCAGGATTTCCGGGAAGAACTTCTTCACGGTAGAGGACTATCTGCGCATACGGTTCATGCATATACAGTTCAGATCGGCGATTATCTTAAGAAAAGAGAGGGTAATACATTTTCAACTGAAACCATGAGGAACTACATAATGGACCGGTCAGCCTCAGGGCTTTCTAAAAGGAGCATAGCCAGAATGGTGAGTTGCTTCAGGACATTTTCAACATGGATGTTTGAAACCGGCAGAGCTGAATTTGACACCGGCCAGGCTCTCAAACCTCCCAGGGTGACAACAGCTCTCCCTGGTTTTCTTGGCATAGCCGAAGTAAAAAGCGTTCTCTGTTCATTCAAGTCTACAGGCCCTAAGAGTATACGGGACAGAGCGATCCTTGAAGTGCTTTACGGAGCTGGACTCAGGGCAGCCGAGGCCGCTTCCATTCCTGTAACCGGCGTGAACAGTGACAGCTGTACATTGAAGGTTCTCGGTAAGGGACGCAGGGAACGGATCATACCAGTACCAGCCGGAACCCTTGAAAAAATCAGCAACTGGCTTGATGTTCGCAGTACTTTCATAAAGGGAGATGATCCTGGAACGCTTTTTGTAAGTATAAGAGGAAGAAAACTTGACCCAAGGGATATCAGGCGTATTGTTACCCTTGGCGTGAGTGGTGCTGCCAGAGCAGCAGGAGCAACACCGCATACTTTCAGGCACAGCTTCGCTACACACCTCCTTGATGCTGGTGCAGATATCAGAACTGTTCAGGAACTGCTTGGACATAAAGGAATTGGCACAACACAGATATACACCCATCTTACTACGGAAAAACTGAAGGGTGTCTACATGAAGACTCACCCCAGGGGGAAGAAGTGAAGTTCAGAGATGTAATGACAAAAGACCGGCTGATAGCTGTTGGAACAGCTCTTGTTGCCTTCATTATCTACATGCTTACTCTGGCTCCGTCAGTAAGCTTCTGGGACAGTGGTGAATACATTACATGTTCCTGGGTTGCCGGGATTCCTCATCCTCCCGGTGTACCGTTCTTTGTTCTCATGGGCAGGGTGAGTACGATACTGTTCTTCTTTATTCCATCTATTGCCGCACGGGTGAATCTCATGTGTGCCCTGGCGGGAACTGCTACCATCGGACTCATGGCAAGGCTGATTCAACGGTGGTGTCAGCGAATGCATCTTGAAAAATGGCTGTACAGGCCGGTATCAGTTGCAGGCGGTCTTCTTGCAGCTTTCAGTTACACTGTATGGAGGAACAACAACGCAACGGAGACTTATGCAATGGCAGGTCTTCTTGCAGTAATGATTCTCTGGGTTTTCGACATCTGGCTTGAGAGAAGGCTGCATGGAAAACCTGCCGGGAGACAGCTTCTTCTAACAGGTTACCTTATGACACTCTCCATCGGCAATCATTTAAGTGCTCTCATTGTTGTGCTGCCGATAATAGCAATGTACGTTCTTTATGCCATACGCAGGAAAGCATTCGAGTGGCGAAATCCTGGATTCATAGTCACTTTCATGGCCCTGATGATACTGGCATTCAGTATCCATCTTTACATGCCCCTCAGAGCAATCCAGAATCCGGAGATCAATGAGACCAACCCCTGCAAATGGTCCGAATTCAAAGAAGCTCTTGAAAGAAAGCAGTACGGACAGGTGTCCATTCTTAACAGAAAGGGCCCCTTCCAGGAACAGCTTGGTCTCTTTCAGGAATATCTTTCATGGCAGATGGGAAAACCTGCTTCCTGGGTTGGGCCCATGGGAGCATTCGGTGGTGCTGTATGGGCGTTCATGTGGCTTGCACTTGCTGTTCTTGCCGCTACTGGTCTGTATGCTATGGGAGCAAGAAGGAAAGACCTTCTTGTGCTTGTTGGACTTACCTTTTTCATGGCGAGTTTTGCCTTTGTGGTGTATCTGAATTTCAAGACCGGCCCTGAGGGAACCATGTCCGGCGAAGTCAGGGAGAGAGACTACTTCTTCAGTGCATCATTCATATTCTTCGCGGCTCTTTCAATGATGGGCGCCGGCTATCTCTTCAAAGGAGCAAAAACTGCGGTGGCACAAAAATCCGCATGGCTTCTTCTTCTGTTCCCGCTTACAGCTCTGATAGCCAACTGGCACATGTGCGACAGATCCGGAGATTATGTTGCAAGAGACTACGGAATCAATCTTCTTGAATCCTGCCCGGAGAATGCCGTGATAATCACAAACGGTGATAATGATACATTCCCTCTCTGGTTCGCCCAGGGTGTTCTTGGAGTAAGAAAAGACGTGATCATCTCGAACCTGAGCCTCATGAACACCAGGTGGTATATGAGGCAGCTCATGATAAAGGATCCTCTCCTCCTCACATACGAGAACGAGCTGGTGGATATGATACAGCCGATGTTCATCTGGGGTCCTAATTTCTTCCATGTAACGGAAGATGGGCTGCCATTAACCTACCAGTGGGACAGACAGGTTCTTGACCGCACCTTTACTTTCGCCTGGCCATGGGTGTTGCTGAGAGACAATTTTGTTGTAACAGTGCCCACAATGGGAAGAGGCAGCCAGGGATCAGTACCCATGCAGGACCTTCTGTTAATGAACATGCTGAAAAATCAGCCTTACCATAACCGTGATATAATGATTGCAGGAACTGTTTCCACTGATAACAGGGAATACGTGGAGGATTACCTGCAGATGCAGGGAATTGCTTTCAGGATAATGGATCACCCTGTTCTTCAGCAGGTCAACTGCGATATAGGATGGGACCATTCTGAGGAATTTCTCTTTACCGGACTCACTGATCCTGGAGTGTACAAGGACGACCAGGCGGTACAGATTGCAAGGAACTATGTAAGTTGCTACACAAGAATGGCAGCACAGTATCTTGCAGCAGGAGATGCGGAGATGGCATTAAAATCACTGGACAAAGCCGAGGAAATCTTCTCGGCAATGCCTGAGGAATGGGTACTGATAATGCCCAGCTTCGTCATGCTTAAGTCCAGAATACTCATGGGAGTGGAAGGAACTGCAGCAGCCGGGGAATATGTTGATGAAGCTATTCAGTACATGGAGAGTGTGTACGGAGGAAATCCAGGGCCGAACACTCAGGCAGCAATCACTCAACTTCGGGCTGTAGCACAGGAATTCACCCAGGCAGATGCTTTTATCGGTGTAATAGATTCCATAAGTGACGGATCACCGGAACAGGAATGGATACGCATAGAATCCTCACTTGCTTTCGGCGATTTTGTTTCAGCAAGAAATGCACTGAACCAGATACTGCCGGATGCTGATCCACAGCTTGCATCTCTCATGACGGAAACAGTTGACAGATATACTGTTAACAACCCCTACGGTGTCGGTCTTAATATCATGGACACCGGTCTGGCTGCTGTTATTGGAAGCATGGATCAGGAAAGTGCTGATCTGGAATGGCGTGAAGACCTTGAAGCAACTACTGTGATTACTGAAATGATCGGGCTGGCATCAATGGGAAATGTGATGGCCGCTGTTTCCCTTGGCAGTATCATGGTCCCTGAACTCTCTTCACAGGAAGAGGCAACGGTTGTTCTTGCAGTTTCAGATGCATTTGCTGCCGATCCGGACACAGCAAGAGAGATCGCCCTGTGGTACATTCTATCCATGAGGACCTTCTCTGATCAGGCCAGATCACAGATACTTCTTGACAGAGGTATGCCGGGTCTTGCATACAATGTTATGGTTTCCGACATTGGTATGCAGCGGGATACAGCCATGGAGGCCTGTTTCGCCAGGTAGAGAAATTTCAAGTGGAGGATGAATGGAGCTTCGCTCAACAACAGTACTGGGAATTGTTCGAAACGGAAAAGCTGCAATGGCAGCTGACGGGCAGGTTACACTGGGTGATACAATTCTTAAAATGACTGCAAAGAAAATACGAAAACTCTGTGGAGGAACGGTGCTTGTAGGTTTCTCCGGCGCCGGGGCAGACGCATTCGCCCTTGTGGAGAGGCTCGAGGAAAAACTGGAAACTTTCAGAGGTAATCTTCCCAGAGCTTCTGTTGAGCTGGCCAGAGAGTGGCGGGCTGACAAGTATCTAAGAGAACTGAACGCCATGCTTGCAGCAGTAGACAGTACTCATGCTCTGATCATCGGAGGTTCCGGGGAAGTGGTGGAATCTCCAGACGGAATCGTTTCCGTAGGTTCAGGTTCTCCATATGCCATTGCCGCTGCCAGAGCGCTTGACCGAAACACACGAATGGGGCCTTTAAAGCTGGCCAGAGAAGCAATAACCATCGCCAGCGACATCTGCATCTATACAGGTGGAGATATTCAGTCGGAGGAAATATGTCCTCGGCAGGTGTAATGACTCCCGCGGAAACCGTCAAATGGCTTAACAGGCATGTTATAGGCCAGGACGCCGCAAAAAGAACAGTATCTATTGCCCTTAGAAACAGATACAGAAGAAGGCTTGTTGAAGAGCCCATGCGTTCCGAGATATATCCCAGCAATCTTATAATGATGGGGCCTACCGGTGTGGGCAAAACGGAAATAGCCAGAAGGATGGCAGCCCTTACAGGTGCTCCTTTTGTTAAGGTCGAGGCTACAAAGTATACCGAAACCGGATACGTTGGAAGGGATGTTGAAGGGATAATTAGAGACCTTGTCCGGTCTGCTGTAAACCTGGCAACAAAGAAAGCCCGAACGGAAAAAAGCAAAGAAGCCCAGGCGCGAGTCAGAACACGGATTCTCACTGCCCTGTCAGTGTCCGGTCTGGATATGGGCACGCAGGAGCAGCTTGAGGATCTTCTGGATAGAGAATGTCTTGAGAATACCGAGATAGAGCTTTCAATATCTGAAAAACCTGTTGGAGTGGAAGTATTTCCCATGATTCCCGGGCAGGGCTTTGACAATCAGCTAAATGAACAGATGAAGAAAATGCTTGACAAGGTTATCGGAAAAAGGCGGAGAAAGATTCGCATGACTGTTTCCTCAGCAAGGCGCAAACTGTTTGATGACGAGATGAACAGACTGCTTGACGGGGGAGATCACATCCAGGAAGGCCTCAGACTTGCTCAGGAAGAGGGCATTGTTTTTATAGACGAGATCGACAAGATCATAGGCTCAGAGGGTGGAAGCGGACCGGATGTTTCCAGAATGGGAGTTCAGAGAGATCTTCTTCCGCTTGTAGAGGGCAGTACAGTTGCAACCAAATACGGTACAGTCAGAACTGATCACATTCTCTTCATCGCAGCAGGTGCTTTCAACGGAAGCAGCCCTGCGGACCTGATTCCGGAACTTCAGGGAAGATTTCCTCTCAGGGTATCCCTTGATCCTCTTTCTGAAGATGACCTTCTTAAAATCCTCACTGTTCCTGAGCACTGCATTCTTGATCAGTACCTGAATCTTCTTTCAGCAGACGAACTGACACTTACAGTTGATGAATCCGCGAAGAAGAAAATCGCATGCACTGCAAAATACCTGAATGATGAAAAAGAGGACATCGGTGCAAGAAGGCTTCGCTCGGTGCTTTCTCATCTTTTCGATGAATATCTTTTTGGAGCACCTGATCTTATCAGGGGTCGAGCAAGGCTTACCGGAAGAAAAGCAGAAGAGAAACTCAGCGCGCTGGTTGAAAGAACCAGCGAAGAGGGTTATATATTGTGAACGATAGCGGAGGGGGGATCAGATGCACAGATCAGGCAACGAGATAGCCTACAAGATCGTTTACTATGGCCCGGGGCTTTCCGGAAAGACCACTAATCTCAGGGGAATCCGCGACCTTATTGCACCGGAGAACAGAGGTCGTCTCGTGACTCTGTGTACAAGATGTGAAAGAACAGTTTTCTTTGATTTCCTTCCTGTAAATTTTGCCAGAATGGGTGATGCCAGACTGAAGCTTCATCTTTACTCTGTACCGGGGCAGGCTTATTACGCCCTTAGCAGAAGGGTCATTCTTGACGGCGTGGATGGTATTGTTTTTGTTGCAGACAGTCAACAGGAAAGATCTGAAGCCAATCTCAACACAATGGACGATCTCGAGCACAACCTCAAAAGCTACGGCCTTGACATGTCCATGATCCCCATGGTTCTTCAGTTCAACAAGCGAGACCTGCCTGGTATTATGTCTGCTGAGACAATGAGCACTGAACTGAACAGATTCAACTGGCCAACTGTGGATTCTGTTGCCATTGGAGGCAGCGGTCCTGCAGAAACCCTGAAGATCATCGCCGCCCAGATAGCCAGGCGCCATGCGCGCATCGGCTGAAAGACTGAATAACAGAACAACAATTGTCATCCTGCTCTTTCTCATGGCAGGAGGCTATTTATTCAGAACTGTTTTTGCAGAATCAGTAATGATCCCGCCTGCAAGGATGCAGGGAGAAACCACACAGGCATACCGATACACTTCAATGATCTCCTCCGGTGAAGGAGTTCCTGCTGTAGATTCTCTTGTGATGAGTCCCGGGGGAATGCGCACCGGCGAGAACTCCATATTTGAAGAGTACATTGCCGGGGGCATTCACCGTATTACCGGTGGAGATCTGAAGAAGTTCCTTACTTTCTTCTGCCGGTTCTTTCCGCTTCTCCTTATGCCTGTAATCTGTTTCTGGATGTCCCGCAAGGGTTTTTCTCTTCTTGAATCGCTTTTCGGAGCTGTTCTTTATGCCGTTATTCTCCCGGCCCTTCTCAGAACAAGAGGAGAAAGCTTCTACAGGGAAACTGTTGCTCTTCCACTGCTGTTCTCCGCTCTTTCTTTAGCAGACCTTTCCAGTGACAGAAAGGGCAGGAATGCTCTTATGTTCTCAGTTGCAGGAGCTCTAATGCTTCTCTTCTCTCTTGCAGCCTGGAAAGTTACAGCGTTCATCTCTCTGGGACTGTTTCTGTGGCTCATCTTCACCGGTGCAGACAAAAGAACTGTTATTCCTTTTGCAGCAGCTCAGATCTCAGCCTCTCTTCTGTTTTCACACATGAGACATGATGGAGCGATATTTTCACCTTCAACTGTCATGGCTGTAGTCTCTCTGCTCTACGTTTTTTTCAGAAGCAGATGGGTGAAATGGGCAGGCCCTGCTGCTTCAGCAATTTCTGCGGTTTTGTTCTCTTCAGGTTCAACATCACATGTGGGTTCAGTGATAACTGCAAAATTCAGATTCTTTTTTTCACATCCTGAAAACCCGTTACTGCTCTCACCTGATGCCAGACTCTTCTGGGTAAGTGGTTACACAAGCCCATCTCCGGCACAGATCATCCTTCTATTCAGCCTGGCACTTATAGCTGCCCTCTTTGGTTTCAAAACCTTCAGGAAGAGAGCAGGGAACTCGCTTCTCTTCTGGTCTCTGCCTGTATTCCTGGCGGGGTATCTTCTCTTTGACAGGCTTCATGTTCTGCTTGCAGCTGCCGTTGTCCCTGTGATAATTGCCTCCCTGAGAGGGAAGAAGTACCTGATGCCGGCAGTTATTCTTCTGTTCGGTGCTCAATCCATGCTGGCTCCTGAACTGGCAGGCAGTCTTTCAGAAGCAGGGCTGGAACTAAGAAGCAGTGCCTCTCTCCTTGGAGACAGAGAGCTGGATGATCTTCTTGACTGGGCAGGGGAACAGCAGGGTACTGTCCTGTGCTACTGGCACCTGTCAGGTCTTCTGTCTGCATATTCCTCCACTCCTGTTGTAACACACACATTCTTCGAGAATACTGAAAACAGAAGAACGATCCAGGAGTATGCTGAACGAATTTACGGTTCTGAAGCGGAAATGGTGGCATTCATGGAAGAAAAGGAAGCCGTTTTTCTTATCTATCAGGCAGACTTCATCTTTGATCTGTCATCACAGGGGCTTCTATACCTGGCAGGGCTCACTCAGGTGCCGGACGGCTCACTGGCAGTGCGACTGCACTACTATCCGGAATCTCTTGAAAGGCTTGTTCCTGTCTGGCAGGGTCCGTCACTGAGAGTGTTCAAGCTGGATGGAACACCGGAATTTCTTGAAAGACATGTTCTCTGGGAGAGAAGATACGGGAGTTTCATCAACACTGCTGAAACAGCGTTTTCAACAGTGGTTGCTCCGGTGGAAACAGGACTCTACTTTGCCAATGAAGGTATACTGAATTCAGATCCGGACAGACTGTCATCCGCGCTGCTTCTCTTTGCATCATCTCCAGAAGAAGTTCCAGCGGATGTTTCCGTTGAAATGCTCCAGAGAGTTATCACAGAGTATCTCTCCGGGAATTATGATATGGAGTATCTTGCGCTTGATTTTGAAACATATCTTGATGCATGGGGACCGGACCCTCAGGCAAGACTTGATCTTGTGCATCTGTTAAGAGCAGAGGGCATGAACAGCAGGGCAGAGTATCATATTCAGATACTGGAAGATATGGGAAGGCAGTAATATTGAAATTCTGGAAGATGAGCGGAGCAGGCAACGATTTCATCATGGTTGATAACAGAAAAGGCCAGTTGGATACAGTTCTCACAACAGACAGGATAGCTTCACTCTGTGGCAGAGGTCTATCAGTTGGAGCTGATGGCCTGATCGAACTGAGAGAGAGCCGGAAGGGCTCTTTCAGAATGAAGTACTACAATTCAGACGGTGGCGCTGCTGATATGTGCGGAAACGGAGCCAGGTGCATCTGCAGGTTTTCAGCGCTCCTTGGAGTAACAGAGGAGGGCCGGGAATTTTCCTTTGAGAGCGATGCAGGCACTCACAGAGGGCTGGTAACAGGTAACAGTGAAGCCAGGATATGGATGACGAACCCTGAGCTCTATTTCACAGGGGATGTTCTGAGAGCAGGCGACAGGGAGTTCACTGTAGGATATGCAGATACCGGAGTGCCTCACGCACTTGTCTTTACAGAGAACATTGAGGATGGATCTTTTGAGAAGTATGCCCCTCTTCTTCGTTCGCATCCATCATTTTCCAGTGGCGCCAACGCAAGCTGGGTGAAAGTGGAGAGCGACGGTTCGCTTGTAATCCGCACCTTTGAACGAGGAGTTGAAGACGAGACCCTTGCCTGTGGAACAGGAGCAGTGGCAGCTGCTCTCATTGGTTCTGAAAGATTTGATTCTGTAAACATTCCTGTTAGAATACTGGTAAGAAGCGGACTATTTCTTACAGTAGGAAAAGACTCCGGCGGATGGTGGCTTCAGGGTGAAGCCAGAATTGTCTACAGAGGGGAGATGCTCCCCTGATGTACAGAGCGGGTATAACTCAGTTGGCAGAGTGTCAGCTTCCCAAGCTGAATGTCGCGGGTTCGACCCCCGTTACCCGCTCCATATCATCAATATACAGATGACACATATATTTCTGTTATCTCTTCTGCTTCAGGTTTTATCCCCTGAAATCTCATGGCAGGTGCGCGCCGGCATTGCCCAGGGAGGATCAATTGTCTCGTTTGAAGACAATACTTCCGGTCTTGTGTATTTAACAGCTTCACTTGTGGCATCAGGCAATGTGAGTGAAGCCGAGAAATACTGGAATAATCCATTTGATCCTCCTGCAACCAGGTTTGATCTTCTATCTGCACTTGCCTGGAACGGCAGATATCAGATAGTGGCTGCCGGCAACACCCAGCAGGTGCCACCGGACATGGCCGGAAGAACAATTTCCGATAAATGTGCTTCAATCTGCGCCCTGGGATGGATGGAAGTAAGAGAAGACGGGTTGTTTCACGGAGAGGAACTGGTTACAAGAGGTGATATTGTTGTTCTTTCCAGATTCTTCGCAGACATTGATACCGGAGTTTCATTTCTCTTTCTTTCAGAACTGGACAGGCTGATACCATGAGCTTTCAGGAAGAGAGAAAAAAACAGCTGGAACAGCTTGATTCGGCAATTGAGCTGGTAAGAAGATCCCAGACACAGATCCCTTTCAAGCCTGCTTTCGTGTCATGGATAAGGATCATCCTGCTTCCACTCTGTATACTTTTCGGGTGGAAGGGCGACTTCACTGCCATGTTCTGGGTTGCTCTTATAGCATCTTCAAGCGATTATCTTGACGGCTGGCTTGCAAGAAGACTTAAGCAGACATCAACACCCGGGAAAACACTTGATATGCTGGCAGACAAACTGTTTCTTTCAGTAATGCTTGTGTTTCTAGCCCGTCTGGGTGCACTGGACCCTGTTCTTGCAATGATTCCCGCTCTGTATCACATTGTTGTTGTTCTCGGGCTTCTTGTTGTTTCCTGGAGTATAAACATACCGGTAGTTGCCATTACCACAAGCGAAAGGCTTACAATAATACTGAGTTATCTTCTGGTTCTTACAGCAGCGGGCACCCTGGCTTATCCGGATAAAAGCATTTTCGGCAACATCACCTTTGTTGCTTCCATTCTGGCGCCTATTGCTTCCATCATGGGAACAGTGAGTTATTTCAGGCTCTCCAGAAGACTGATTCACAGGTATATGGGATGATTATGAATGTAATGACCCTTCTGCTGATATTCTCCTCACCTCTGGAGCTTGAACTTGCCGGGAATCTTCCTGAAGCAGGTGCAGCCTGGCAGGCAGAGGGTAACATGGCAGGCCAGATCAGACTTTCAGGCCGGCTGATTGAGGAAGCAATCTATGCAGGTCACGGACAAAGGGCACTGGTTCTGATCAGAGAAATTGAAACCATCTGCCCGGATCCTGCTCTAAGCACTTTCTGGAAAGCCAGAATTGCATGGAGCGCAGGATTGGCTCTTGAGGCGGTTGAAGCCCTTGAAACACTGGAAACAGATGATCCCTGGCTCTATCACAGGGCAAGAGGACTTGCCGCACTGTACAGAGAGAACGGTGATGAGGCAGCAGATCATCTTCTTATTGCTGTTGCCGCAGGCAGCACTTCAAGAAGAAAATTCTGGAGTGCACTTGACCTTTGCAGCGCATATTTGAACATTGGGCTGTATAGTGAGGCAATTACTCTTTCAGAGCTGCTGGTAAACAATTTTACCGGAGATGCCCTTGCCATTGTAATGTACGGGCTCTGTCTTCACGCTGACGGAAGATACGGAGATTCATCACGGGTTCTTTCTCAACTTGAAGGCGCCGGCTACGCAGCTGAAACCATGGCTGCAGAGCTCATGGAAGGATTTGAACAGTGAAGATTCTGAAGAAATTGTTCGGAGGAAGAAGGGAATCCCGTGTTCGTTCCAGCTGGAACGATTTCAGGTTCCCTGGAAATGTGTTAAAACCAGGCGCAGTTGGTGTTTTTGCTTCTCCAGGTGTATCAGGAATCTGGTCTGCTGTTTACCTGGCAAGAGCCCTGCAGGAATCCTATTCTGATATCCCGATTCACTTTATAGCACACATGGACTATGCTCCGCTGGCAGGGTACCTTCCTTGGACACCTGAACTGCATACTTACGGTTCCGATCCGTCAAAACTGGAGCCTGAAACAGAACAGGGAGTACTTCTCTTTGCTTCTGAGCCAGGTGATGAACTTCTAAGAGCGGTGGAAAAGATTTCTCCCGGGGCATGTGTTTCTCTTGTAGAGCATCCATCGGTAAACATTCAGGTAAAGATCGAAACTGCACCTTTTCCGGTTTCCATTGGTTCGATGATGTCAGTTCTCGGGCTTTCATTTCCTGAAGGATGGTTACCTGAACCGCCAATGGTTCTTTCGGAGAAAGCATCAGCGATTCTATCACCTGTATCTCACAAAACACTGCCCTACATCCTTGCCACTGAGGATGCAGCCGATATTCTTGAAAAGAAACGGGCAGAAGTTCCACTGAAACTTGTTATCGTTGACGGCAAGAGCAGCAATATCCCACCTGAAACAGATCAGGCTCTTCTGGCAGCCATTGTTGCCGGAGCATCTGCTGTTGTTACAACAGACAGAGATCTGTGGATACACTCTGTGGCTCTTAAGATCCCGGTGATAGGTCTTGACCGCAGGGGCACTTTCACAGGCTGGGATAGTCAGGTATCAAGAGGAGAGAGCCAGTTCCTGGAGCAGTGGGCTTCCATGATAAGACGCGGATGGTAATAAACCTGCTGGTTAGAACTCCCAACTGGCTTGGTGATGCGGTTATGTCTTTCTCTGCAGTTAACGGCATACTGAAGAAGTACCCTGACACCGGACTGTGGGCACATTCCAGGGTTGCAGGTCTGTACCGGATTGTGTTTCCGCATACTGCAGTCCACTGTTTCCCGTCGCTTCCTGCAAACCATAATTATCAGCATCTGCTTCTGATGCCGGGTTCTTTCAGCTCTGCTCTTGCCGGTGTTAAAGCGGGTATCAGAAAAATAACAGGGACTCCAGGGGAGGCAAGATCTCCTCTTCTTACAACAATTCGGAGGATCCCTGCTGACAGGTCCAGGCATCACAGTCTTCATTATGAAGCACTTGCAGAAACCATTGGTGCTTTTCCTGAACCTGTTTCTCCACCTGAATTGAATTCTTCAGGAAAACCCCACGCAGCTGTTTTCGCAGGAGCCAGATACGGAGACGCAAAGGTCTGGAAGGGGTTCGGTAAACTAACCGGTTTACTGAATCACAGCTGTGTGTTTTACGGTACCGTCAGTGAAACTGATTACCTGTCTGAGATTTCCGCAGGAACCGGGGCAGTTGTTTCCACAGGAAATACCATGGCTGAACTGTGTTCATCTCTTCTATCGGCCTCTGTTGCAGTCGGTAATGATTCCGGAGGAATTCATCTGGCAGCGTTTCTTGGCGTGCCTTCAGTTGCTCTTTTCGGTTCTACCTCTCCTGCATGGACAGCACCTTCAGGCACCAGTGTGAGAATTATCAGGGGAAGTGCTGAATGCAGCCCGTGTTTCAGTAGAACCTGCAGGCTGAAAACCCCGGAGTGTCTTGAGAGTATAAACCCGGAAGTTGTTGCAAACGCAGTCAGGGAGCTTGTAGATGGCTGAGAAACTGATTCTCTTTGATACTCTGGGAATACTGTATCGCGGTCATTATGCCATGATACGAAGTCCGCTGAAAGGACAGGATGGAACAGTCACAAGCGGCCTCAGTCATCTTCTTTCAGAACTCGCCAGGTTGCAGGGAGATAATCCCGGCTCCATAGTTGCTGCAATTGGAGATGCTCCTGCCAGAACTTTCAGGAGCACACTGTTTCCGCAGTACAAAGCAAACCGGCCGGAAACGCCCCCTGAACTGATTCAGCAGACTGAACTTGCCAGGGAAATAATACCTCTTCTGGGTATTCCCTTCATAGAAAAAGCCGGCCTGGAAGCTGACGATATCATTGCAGGTATTGCCCGGAATTCTGAAATACCGGTAATGGTCGTATCTCCTGACAAGGACCTTCTCCAGCTTGTGGGGAAAACTGTATCAGTACTCCGGCCGGGGAGATACGGGGGCAAAGCCACTCTGGTAAATGAAGGCGAAGTTGAGGCGATAATGGGTGTTCATGCCGGGCAGGTTGCGGATCTTCTTGCCATCATGGGTGATTCCTCCGATAACATACCGGGAGCTAAAGGAATTGGCGCAAAGGGTGCAGCAAAGCTCCTCAGGGAATTCGGTTCCATAGACGGCATCTATGAAAACCTCTCGTCTGTAAGTTCAGTTTCATTGCGAAGAAAACTCCAGGATTCCAGGGAAATGGTTTATCTCAGCAGAGAGCTTACAAGACTGGATCACCCTCTCCCTGATGACCTGAGCAGTATCAAACTTGAAATGAGAGAACCTGACAGGGATGCACTTCTTCCTCTGCTTGAGAGGCTCTCTCTTACGAAAACAGCTCTCACTGCAGGCCTTCAGATCAACAAAGCATCATCTGAACCAGAAAAGTATCAATGCAGAACCAACATTGTTACAATACCTGAGGAACTTGCATTTCCAGGCAGCGGCCCTTTAAGCATTGATACGGAAACAACATCAAAGAATCCCTCTGAAGCCAGGCTTATAGGATTTTCTGCAACATCGGTGACTGACGAAAGCTGGTACTTCAGCTGCAGGGACACGGACAGGGCTGAAGAAGCTCTGGCTGTACTGGAGAAACAGATTTCCGAGAGGGGTTTCATTGCACAGAACGCCAAGTACGACGTAAGGGTGCTTGAAAGACACGGTATCAGCCTGCCTGCTCCTTCAGGCGACCCGTATCTTGCTGACTATCTTCTGCGACCTGATTCCAGAGAACATTCCCTGAAGAAACTGGTACCGGAGTGGCTGAACAGATCAATGGAGACTTTTTCAGAAGTGTCCGGGGGTTCGGATTCTCTGATCAACGTTTCCACGGAGGATATTGCACGCTACTGTTGTGTTGATTCGGCTTCCACCCTTGCTCTGTCACAGAAACTGTCAGGAATAATCTCCATGGATGAAGGGTTGAACAGAGTTTACCGTGAAATTGAGCTTCCCCTATCTGCTGTGCTTTCAGATATGGAAAAACACGGTATTGGGCTTGATAGAGAAGCTTTGCGGGCAGAAGGTGACCGGATAAGCAGAGAGATATTCTCGCTTATGGAACTGGCATCTCAGCAGACAGGCCGCTCAATAAACCTTGCGAGCCCTTCCCAGGCAGCTTCTGTAATGTTTGATACCCTGGGCTTGAAAACGGTTAGAAAAACATCAAAGGGGGCCAGATCAACTGGAATGTCTGTACTTGCCGCTCTCAGGAATGAGCACCCTTTCGTAAGAACTCTTATTGAATTCAGAGAGCTTTCCAAACTCCAGAATACATATGTTCAGAAACTTCCTGGTTATGTGAACAGTGAAACAGGTCTTATTCATACCAGCTTCAACCAGGCAGTTGCAGCCACAGGAAGACTCAGTTCAAGCAATCCCAACCTTCAGAACATCCCTATCAGAACCGCAAGGGGAAGAGAGATCCGCAAGTGTTTCATCCCTCCGGTAAAAGGGGAGGTTTTCGTTACTGCAGACTACTCTCAGATCGAGCTCAGAATACTTGCACACCTTGCCGGTGAAGGCGTGCTGAGAGAAGCATACAGAGATAATGCCGATATACATTCAAGAACTGCTGTTGCTCTTTTCGGCGATTCTGAACCTGACCACAGAAGAAAAGCCAAGGAAGTTAATTTCTCCATTATCTACGGCATCAGCGCTTTCGGTCTTGCATCCAGGCTTCAGGTTTCAAGGGGAGAAGCTGCAGGTATCATTTCAAGATACTATGAAACCTACCCTGAGGTGAGAAAATTCTACGAAGAAACCGTCAGAACTGCTGAGATTTCCGGTGAGGTAAGAACCATGTTCGGCAGGAAGAGGAAATTCCCGGGGCTGGCTGCAGCCAGGGGCAACGACAGGAAGCAGATGGAGCGAGCAGCGGTAAACTCTGTGGTTCAGGGATCTGCTGCTGACATGATAAAGCTTGCAATGATACAGGTTAACGAGAGACTCAGGAGGGAACTTCCATCTGCCGGCCTTGTACTTCAGGTACATGACGAACTTGTTCTCTCATGTCCATTTCAGGATCATGAGAAAGCTGAAAAAATAGTGAAGGAAGAGATGGAGAACGCCGTCTCTCTGCTGGTACCCCTTACAGTTGAGACCGGTTGGGGAAGCAACTGGCTTGCTGCAGGACATTAAGGAATAGTAATTATGAAAATAGCTGCAATATTGATTTCTTCAGTTTTCTTTCTGCTTACAGCAGTTTCATGCGGCACAGACAATCGAGTTAATGTACTTCTCGTTCTGGTGGACACTGTAAGGGCAGATCATTTCAGTTGTTATGGCTACCAGAGGAACACCACCCCGGCCTTTGACAGTCTTGCTGCAGCAGGAACACTGGCCCTTCAGTGTCAGGGCCAATCGTCATGGACTCTTCCGGCAATGACAACAATTCTATCAGGGGTAACGGTGGCAGAGCACGGAGCAGGTAGATCCAACGGTGAATTCCGGGGGATATCTCCAGAACTGCCATGGCTTCCACTGGCATTTTACAGAGAAGGGTACAGAACATCAGCCTTTTTCAATGTAATGTTCATGAACGAGGATTTTGGATTTCACAGAGGTTTTCAGCACTTTGACTGCAGGGGAGTTGCAAGCGGAAACAGTCTTAGAAAAGCAGGAACCACAGTTGACGATTTTCTTCAGTGGCTTGATACATCTCCCGGGGATCAGCCCTTTTTCGCAGCAGTCCATTTTTACGACCCTCACATTCCCTACAGAGCCCCTGAACCATACAGATCGATGTATGTTGACTCAGAGTATTCCGGAGAATACGGAGATCACTGGGGAGAAGACGTGGTAAGCATGCTGCAGATAAACTCCGGAGAGGTTGTACCGTCTGAAGAGGATATGTACAACCTGGCTGCTCTCTATGACGGAGAACTGACCTACACAGATAATGAAGCAGGAAGACTTTTTGCTGAAATCAGGAACAGAGGTCTTGCAGAAAACACCGTAATTGTTGTGGTTGGCGATCATGGTGAGGAATTCTTTGAACACGGTGGTATTGAACATGGCAGAACACTCTATCAGGAATTGACCCATGTTCCGCTGATAATCGCCGGGCCAGGGTTCAACGGGGGCAACATAATCACTGCTCCAGCTGCACAGCTTGATATTGCCACTACTTTAGCCGCTGCAGCAGGACTTGAGTACACAACACTCCAACCGGCTCATGACCTTGCTGCTGATCTGTCGGTGCCCAGGGATATTCCCGCCAGCGGGGTTCTCTGGTTGGATAATGAAGATCTGGTATCTATTGTTAATGGCTCGGAAAAGATTGTCTGGTCCGTGGGGGATGATACAGTGGAGGGATTCAATCTTGAGACAGACCCTCTGGAACTGCAGAGTATTCAGCCTGAAGAACGGCTTATAGATGCTGCAGGTTACTACTGGGCAACACCTCCGTTAGCAGTTGCTCCTGTGGTGGACACCGATGAAACAGCAACCCGTGAGTTGAGGAATCTCGGTTACATCAGATAGTTCCGGTAACAGTGAGACAGATCGCTTCATCACCTGATACCATGAGGTATACACCTTCAGCCAGACTGTTGATGCCAACGCTGGCGGTTCCTGAACCGTCCCTGATTTCCCTGAGCATAAGTCTGCCTGTCATGTCGAATAGCTGGACATCAGAGAAAACATCCCCGCCGGTTACAGTAACACTTCCAAGTGAGACCGGATTTGCAGATACCGTAAGCACGGAGGTGGCTGTTTCTTCTTCAATCCCGGTGTACCAGACCCTGTTAATTGCGTTTCTGGGGCACCAGCTGACGCATACACCGCAACCGGTGCAGAGATCAGGGTCTATGTATGCGTTTCCGCCAACCATTTGTATTGCGCCTTCCGAGCATGCAAAAAGACAGTTCCCGCAGCCGTTGCACACTGCATTGTCCACCTCATAGATCCACTCAAGTGGAGAGGCCAGTATCGAAAGAACGATAAGAATCTTAATCATTATACTCTCCAGTCAGTCTTCTTCTCTGTATTTCCCATGCCAGCATTGCAGCAGTGCTGGAAACATTAATGCAGTGTCTTTTGCCGGATTGCGGTATGACCAGTTTCATTTTACACATGTCAAGAACTTCTTCTGAAACACCTTCCGCCTCATTTCCCAGAACGAATGCTGAATCCAGTGGAAACACGGCAAGGTGAAGAGGAATGGCATCGGCAGTGTTCTCAACTGCTATTACCATTCTTCCTGAAGACGCCATTTTTACAGCAGATACCGAATCCTCAAACCATCTCCACGGAACAATGCCATGGGTGCCCCTGGAGGTTCTTCCAACTTTTCTTCCACCGGGTCTTGCAGTGATACCGCAAAGAAGAACACCGCAGGGGGAAATAGATTCTGCAGTGCGGAAAACAGACCCTGCGTTGTAGGCGCTTCGCAGGGAATCAAGAATAAACAGAGGAAAATCTCCGGTAAACATCCTGCAATTCTATTTCTGATAAGCTTCCCGGTCAATCTCCATTGACACCGGGATATCGTCTTCTGCATCATAGGAAACGAAAACATTCTTCATGTGTTGTACATTGTGGAAAGGCAGAGGGAATGAACAAAGTTGTTGTCCACACTATAGAAGGTGAAATAATCAAGGGTTATACCGGTGACTTCTCCAGAGCAAAAGATAGTTTCCACCTTGCAACCCAGGACGATGATATCAGCATGAACCAGATCATTGATATAAAGTCTCTGAAAGCGGTATTCTTTGTTAAATCATTCCAGGGTAACTTTCTTCATAAAACCCTGCACACATTCGATGACATTGCAGGATACGGTAAAAAAGTCATGGTGAAATTCAAAGACGGAGAGAGGTTCTACGGAAGGGTAGAGGTAATGAGGCAGGATGATCCGGGCTTCTTCATCTTTCCCATGGATAAGGACTCCAACACGATCAGAGCATTTGTTCTTAAGGATTTCGTTGTGGATATCCACTTCATGGAGCAAACCTGAACTGAATTCTCCCTTTGTATTCAATCTTCCTCCCTGTAAATGAAAGCTGTACAGGGTGAACCTCAACTCCAGCAGATACTGCAGTCTCAAGAGCAGAAGTGAAATCCGGATCAGTTTCTCTGTTCGGAACAAAACAGCTCACATCTCTTACGAACACAAGAAACACAACAGCGGTTCGCAGACCTGTTGAAGCCATTTCTGTCAACTCCAGTATGTGTTTCCTTCCCCGGACAGTGGGAGCATCCGGAAACATTGCAATGCCGTTCCTGCGCAGGGTACACCCCTTCACTTCAACCCAGATGCTGTCGTCCAGAAGAAAATCAAATCTGCTGCCTCCTGAAGGAGCTTTAACTTCTGCCTTAAGCCTTGAAATCTTTCCCATTGGGGAAAAGGGGGACAGCAGCAGATTCTCGGACACTTTCCTGTGAATAGAGGTGTTTACCAGAATCCATCCCGTTGAATCTTCCGCCCCGAGCAGTGACCACCTGGTTTTCCTCTTTGAACCAGCAGGTGCCGGAGTGATAAGAAGGGAGTTTCCCGGATACAGCAGCTCCTTCAACCTTCCAGGGTCAGCCACGTGAACCGCTGCAGTTTCTCCTGAAGAACGCCTTGCAAACAGAAGGAACCTGTTCGGCCTTTGGAGAAATACAGCTCTTTCGGAGTTCTCAACTGAAAACAGGGTATTATCCAAAACAGCACTCCTTTAAATTCGAACATGGTTGTCGGTAAATATACCCATGGAACTCAAGCCGGCTGTTACCGCTCTTCTTTTCGCAGCTCTCTCCGCAGCCTTTTTACTACCGGGAGGCGGGGAAACAGATCAGAACACTGTTCAGGGCATATGGCGGGGAGCAATCATCACAGTTACCGCCACTGGTGCCATGCTTGACACACACACAGGAACATTCTGGATCTCTGAAGCTGATCTCTGTACAAATGCTCTCAGAGGAGATTCTGTGCTGGTACTGGGAGTGCGCAGGGGAAAGTATATCAGTCCTTTGTCAATAAGAGTTAAACAGTCAAATGATGTTTTCAGCATCACAAGACGACGGTTCAGAAACATACTTGCAGAAAGAATAAGCAATCCTGAGGCAAGAGGGCTTACAGGAGGGCTTCTCATGGGGCTCAGAGGGCTGATCCCCGAAGAAACAGCCAATGCCTTCAGAGATACCGGCACATCCCACCTGCTTGCTCTCTCGGGTCTTCACACAGTTATTGTGGCCTTTGTTCTCACTCTTTCCGCAGGAGCCATATTCGGCAGGAGGCCTGCATCTTATCTGACTGCAGCTGCCGGTATCGTTCTGTTCGTTCTGCTTTCAGGGGGAAGAGCCTCAACGGTAAGAGCCGGGATAATGAGCGTACTCGGCCTTTTATGGATGTGTTTCAGAGGAGGCAGGCTTCACGGGCTGTCGGTCTGGTGGCTTGCCCTTATCATTTCCCTGGCAATCTCTCCTGACATACTCAGTGACAGAGGTGCTCAGATGTCTTTTGGTGCCGTGCTGGCTCTTCTTCTATTCGGGAAAGCATTTACTGGAAGGTTCTCCTTCATATTTTCTCCACTGTACGCAGGAGTAACAGTTACAGCAGGACTGATGCCTCTTATTACAGAGGTATATGGGGGCATGGTGCTGTGGGGGCCTGCAGCAACAGTGCTTTCTCTTCCGTTCATGGTGTCTGTAATGGTGCTCGGCACCCTGGCAACAGCAGGAGTGACATTTTTGATTCCTCTGCTTGAGTGGACCACAGGTGCCTGGACAGAAATGCTTTCTGTATTCTCTTCAAGGTCTGTTACTTTTCCTGAATACATTCTCTGGCCAGTGTGGGTGTTCTCTCTCTTTGTTCTCCGGGTAATATCAAAATGGAACGGATTTCACAGAAGGTTCAGATAGTAACTGTATCGGTAACAACAGGTGTTTCCATCTCAAGTATAACTGTGTCCTGGATAATACCGTCTTCCATAATTGAATCTGCGGGAATGGAATAGACATCAGGCATTTCAGGAAAAGAATCCGGTATTGCTGAAACAGTGTCTGCCTGGATATCCTGTTCAACTGGTTCTTCAGGTGATTCATCAGGTGTTTCTTCAACCTCGGGGATAGTTGCAGGTGGATCCTGATCACTGATGAATCTTATGAATATGGAGCCGGAGTTATCAAGGGCACCCTCAAGGTTATCCAGAGCCACAGCTTCGAATTCTGCACCAAGCGGCAGCTCAACAGTCATGGAATCCCCCGGGAACAATGGCCAGGCTTCACGGATGCCGCCGGGGAAATGTCCGATAAGTATTGTCAGCCCGTCGTAGCCGGTAAGTTCATCAGCCTCAACAGTAACCGTATAGATCCCGGCAGGGAGAGAAAGAGATCTTGTTCGCTCCAGTATAGCAAGATGATAAGCGCTTGAAACAGTAATTGTAGGTGTGACTTCCAGTATTACCGGGAGGAATCTGACTGAATCTGTTGCAGAAGGTGTGACAACCACAACTGTAACGCTGTCAATAAACCCGGGGGAAGCCTGCCAGGTAACACTTCTTCCATACGCAATTGTACTGTCTGTACTTGTGAACCTGCCGGAAGAACAGGTCCACTGAGCCTGGGCGCCATCGGGCAATATTGTTGACAGATAGGCTGTTCCGTCTCCTGAAGGGTCAATGGACGCAAGAATCTGCACCGGGTCATTCAGCTGACCGAGACTCTCACGTACAAGATATGTGAGAAGAAGCCCCAGGGGGAGCATGATCGGCAGCAATACCGGCAGCAGCTGTTTGAGTTTTCCTTTTCTTGCCATAGCGGTAGTGAATATAATCGGAGAATGAAAGGATAGGTTAAAATGAAAGACACCATGAAATTTTTTCTTGATCTGCTTAATACAAAAAGCGTCTCCGGGAACACGGACACAGCCATGGAAATGGTGAAAAGCAAACTGGAATCTGCGGGACTTGAGACCCGTGTAACGAATAAAGGTTCACTGATAGCCACCATCCACGGCGGCACTCAGAATGCCACCGTTATCAGTGCGCATATAGACACCCTGGGAGCCATGGTCTCAAAGATAGAGAGTTCAGGGGATCTCAAGTACAGATGTATCGGAGGATTCACACCTAACAGCATAGAGGGTGAATACTGTCATGTTGAAACGTTTCAGGGGAAATTCATTCCCGGAACAATTTTGTTTTCAAAGACATCTGTGCACGCATGGGGCAGAGACAAGTGCCAGGAAAAGAGATCTCATGACACAATGTACATAAGGCTGGATGCAGAGGTGGCATCAAAGGATGATGTGGAAAGTCTGGGCATCAGTGTGGGTAACTTCATTCACTTCAACCCCCGTGCAGAACAGATGGCCTCCGGGCATGTAAAAAGCCGGCATATAGATGACAAAGCAGGAGTGGCAATACTTGTTGCTGCAGCTGCGGAACTGTCCCGACAGGCTGAACAGCTTCCCGGGACGGTGCACTTCCTCTTTTCTGTACACGAAGAGGTGGGACACGGTGCAGCCGGATGGCTCCCTGAGAACATCTCAGAGTTCCTTGCAGTTGATATGGGAGTATGCGGGTCTGAACAGGCTTCAGATGAGAGAAAAGTAACGATCTGTTCCGCTGACAGCTCCGGTCCGTTTAGCTACCAGCTGACAAGGAAACTGATTGATCTTGCAGAAAAAGGGAACATTCCATTTGTTGTGGATACGTTTCCTTTCTACGGTTCGGATGCAGCAGCAGCACTGAGAATGGGACTTGATGCCAGGCATGCTCTGATAGGCCCTGGTGTAGACACCTCTCATGCAGTAGAAAGAACTCATGAAGAGGGGATGAAAGCTACTATTGATCTTGTGAAGGAATACGTTCTCAGCAAATGATGCTGAGAGCCGACACCAGAGAATCTGTTACAAAATCAGGCAGGGGTCTATCCTCTGCCTGAATCATTTCCAGCTGCGTCTGCCCCCGACCGGTGAGAACAAGAATCGTTCTTAAACCGCACCTGCGCCCCAGTTCCATGTCTGTGTGGGCATCACCCACGATCCATCCTCCTTCAGGAAGAGAGAGCTTATCCCTTGCGTTGTCAATCATTCCCGTTTCGGGTTTTCTGCACCTGCAGTTTTCCGAAGGGTGGTGGGGGCAGTAAAAAACCCGAACATCAGAGGCTCCTGCTGCAGAAAATGAAGCAATCATCACCTGATGGATTGAGTCAACATCTGATTCTGTGTAGTAGCCTCTGCCTATTCCAGACTGATTTGTGATTACAACAACAGGATGTCCGTTTTGTCTCAGTTCGGCAACTGCTTCAACTGCACCGGGCACAGGCATCCACTGCCTGGGATTACGCACATAGTCGGCACGGTTCTCGTTTATCACCCCGTCGCGGTCAAGGTATACAGGGAGTTTCATCTGTTCATCTTTTCCCTGTGATACTCAACCAGGTCTGAAAGACCATCCTCGAATGGTATCTGCGCTTTCCATCCCAGAATCCTGTTTGCTTTTTCAGGATCCAGTGCAACTCTGAGAATTTCTTCAGGGAGAGCCGGGCCGTAGGAAGGAACCAGCGAAGTTCCGGCAAAACCCCGGATTATCCGGTCAAGCTCTTTAACAGAGCTGCCGAAACCCCATCCGATATTGAATATCTCACCGGAAATGGCTGTGGATGAAAGATCCATTGCTGCTATGTTCGCCCTGGCGATGTCCCGTACATGCACGTAGTCTCTCAGCTGCTCACCGTCTCCATTGATCACCGGCGCCTCTCCTTTAAGGTATTTAACTGTGAAAATGGCTGTGACCCCTGCCTCTCCGCAGGGATTCTGCCTGGGACCGTAAACGTTGGGATAACGCAGCACCACATAATCCAGGTTGTAGAGATACCTGTAGAGGAACAGATAGTGCTCAACAGTGTGTTTGCTGATTCCGTAGTGGCATATGGGATTAATCGGGTGATCCTCTCTTACCGGAATGTACTGCGGCTCTCCGTAGACAGCCCCGCCTGTTGATGCATATACAACCCGCTTCACACCACCTTTGACAGCGGCCTCAAGGATATTGAGAGTACCCTTGATGTTTACATCCGCATCAAACTGAGGTTCGCGAACAGATCTGCGTACATCCATCTGAGCAGCATGATGACAGAGAATGTCATAGCCCCCTGTGGAAATCAGATCGAAAGCCTCTGGCGATCTGACATCAAGTTCATGGAGTACAATGCCTTCTGATACGTTCTCTCTGAAACCTGTTGAAAGATCATCCAGTACATGAACTTCGTGTTTCTGCTCGCGCAGGGCATCGGCAATGTTGGACCCTATGAAACCTGCTCCGCCTGTTATGAGAATTCTCAAAATGAACCTCCGTAGAGAATGTGTGTCAAGTTTAAGAGCAAATATACAAAGATAGACCTTCCATGCCCCTGTAGCTTATAATCTGCCACAATGAATGAATCCTGGAGGTTGACATGAGAGTGCTTGTGCTGGCTGGAGGCAGGTCTGCAGAGTGGGAGATAAGCCTTGTTTCAGCAGATTGGATTACTGAACAGTTACGAGATTCAGGACACACAGTTACAGAAGTCGTCATCGACAGAAACGGCGCCTGGATGCTGAAAGGAACCCCTGGCAGTTTAAGAATTGAAACAGCAGCTGTTCCATGGCTGCTGACCCATGGCGAAACACCTGTCCAGTTTGATGTTCTTTTCCCGGTTCTCCACGGTTCATATGGAGAAGACGGCACTGTACAGGGGCTCTGCGAAACTGCCGGCTGGAAATACGCCGGTGTTCCCGTACTGGGCTCTGCAGCTGCCATGGACAAGCACACAATGAAATCACTGGCTGAGAATGCTTCCATACCTGTGGTTCCATGGGTTCATATTGATGAAAACAGCGACAGTTGCTTTGAGTGTCTTGAACACCGGATAGAAAAACTGGGGATGCCCCTGTTCATAAAGCCATCAAGACTTGGCTCCAGCGTAGGAATCTCCAGGGTTGAGAGCCGGGAAGACTTGCAGGGAGCCCTGCAGACAGCAATGAAATACGATTCAAGAATACTGATAGAGAAAGCTGTGGAGAATTCCCGGGAAATAGAGGTAAGTGTAATTGGTAACGGAGCTGAGGTGAGAAGCTCTCTTCCCGGCGAGGTACTTCCAGGCAAGGAGTGGTACGATTATCAGGCCAAGTACCACTGTCCTGAATCGAAGCTTTCCATTCCAGCGGAAATACCTGCATCTGCAACAGAAAATGTAAGGCTTATGGCTGAACAGGCCTTCAGGCTCATTGGAGGCAGGGGCTTCGCAAGAGTAGACTTTCTGATGAATGAAAAAGGTATATGGCTTAACGAGATTAACACTATTCCGGGATTTACTGCCATAAGCATGTTTCCAAAGCTGTGGAGTTCATCCGGGATGGAACCGGCGGACCTTCTTGACTACATACTGGATGAGGCTGTGAGCAGAAAAGAACATGGACTCTGGACGGAGGCTGAATGACAGAATTCCTCGACCTTAGAAGCGATACTTTCTCTGTACCATGCAGAGGAATGAGAAAAGCAATAGCTGAAGCAGAGGTAGGAGATGATGTTTTCGGAGAGGACCCTACTGTCAACTCTCTGGAAGAAAGAACTGCAGAGCTTCTGGGTAAGGAAGCCGGACTGTTCGTTCCTTCAGGTACAATGGGGAACGGAATAGGTATAAGAGTACTGACAAGTCCAGGTGACCAGGTGATCTGCGGAACAAAAAGTCACATATACAATTACGAAGGGGGACAGTTCGCTTTGAACTGTGGAATTCAGCTTCACCGTCTGGATGAGGACCCTGACGGAATGCCTCAAATCACAGATATTGAAAGTACACTGGCACTGAAAATTGATATCCACAGAGCCCCCCACACCCTCCTTGCCCTTGAAAACACCCACAACCTCCTGGGAGGCAGAATTCTTCCTCAGGGAAAAATGAAGAGAGCGTGCAGCCTGGCCAGGGCAAAAGGTCTGAATACCTACCTTGACGGCGCCAGACTCTGGCATGCATACAGCGAATCCGGTACAGCCCTCAGTGAACTCACAACAGACTTTGATATGGTATCGGTATGCTATTCTAAAGCCATGGGAGCCCCTGTGGGATCCGTTCTCACCGGAAACAGAGACAGGATAGACAGAGCCAGATGGTATAGAAAGAGAATGGGCGGTGGAATGAGACAGGCGGGAATACTTGCCGCCGGCTGCCTTTACGCCCTTGATCACAACCTGCCTCTGCTGTCTGAAACCCGAGAGTATGCTGTAAGGCTTGCAGAAGCTTTTGTATCAACCGGCAGATTCAGTGCTGATCTGAAAACCATCGACACCAACATTGTCTTCCTGAAAACAGAACCCGGCAGGGCGGAAGAAGCAGTAGAGAATCTTGACAAACTGGGAATAAAGGTTCTGGCGCTTGACAGCAGCTCAGTGCGCATGGTAACCCACCTTTCCCTTGACCCACGGCTTGTGGATCAGGCCGAAAAGACAATTGCAAAGGAGATGTGATGAAGGCAGGAGTTGCCGGAGTAGGACATCTTGGATACCATCATGCGAGGATACTGAAAGGGCTTGCTGACAGTGTAATCATTCACGATACAGACCCTGAGCGGTTGAAGACGGTTTCTGAAGAGCTTGGTATAGTAGCGGCATCATCACTTGAAGAGCTGATGCTCAAAAGCGATGTTCTGGACATAGCATGCACCACAAGTGCCCACTACGATGTGGCCATTCAGGCCATTGAGAACCACATTCCTGTTCTTGTTGAAAAGCCCATTGCAGCTACAGCTGAACAGGGTGAAAAGATGGTAGCTCTTGCAGAAGAGAATGGTATTCTTATCGCAGTAGGGCACATTGAAAGATTCAACCCCGCCATGTCTGCAATCTGTGACTCTATCCAGAACCCCATCTTCATGGAAGGTCACCGCATGGCGGGTTTCAGCCCGAGATGCACAGATGTTTCAGTTGTAATGGACCTGATGATTCACGATATCGACCTTGTGCTGTGGAAAGCCGGGGCTCCAGTGGCTGATATACATGCATCCGGAGTCCCTGTGCTGACAGATACTGTTGACATCTGTAACGCAAGAATCGAATTCGAAAATGGCGCTGTGGCAAACCTCACTGCCAGCCGAATTTCCGCAGAACCAAAGAGAAAGCTCCGATTCTTCCAGAAACACGGGTACATTTCAGTTGATTTCGGTAAGAAAACAGTAACAGCTCTTACTCTCAAAGGTGGAAACATTCTTCCTGTGCCTGTTGCGGTAAAGGATTACGATGCCCTTACAGCGGAACTCCAGAGCTTTCTGAATGCTGCACTGAAAGGCTCAAAGCCGGCGGTTTCAGGCAGAGAAGGGCTCAGAGCACTCATTGCGGCGGAAACGATCCTGCAAAAGTCCGAACAGAGTCTTGTAAGGGCCAGGTGAAACTTCTAATTTCAGCCGGTGAACCCTCAGGTGACCAGAGAGGTGCCGAGGTTCTAAGAAGATTGAAAGAGATTACGGATGTTCAGTCATTCGGTCTCGGCGGGGAATGCCTTGGAAAAGAGGGTATGCTGCTTATCCGCAGCATGTCTGAATACGCAGTCATGGGATTCACTGAAATCCTCGGCTCTCTGAACAGATTCCTGAAGCTGGAAAGAATCCTGGTAGAGGAAGCAGTGAAAAGACAACCTGACTGCATCCTTCTGGTAGACTATCCAGGTTTCAACATGCGGCTGGGCAGAAAACTCAGGAAAGCCGGATTCCCGGTAATTCACTTTGTGGCTCCCCAGATGTGGGCATGGGGAGGATGGCGTGTAAAGAAGCTCAAAAAGTCTTCGGACCTTCTTCTGACTCTCTTTAAGTTCGAGGAGAAATTCTTCACTATAAGGGGAGTTAACGCCATCTTCACAGGACATCCTCTTAAAGACAGGATCATTCCAAACTCTGAAAGAGGCACAGCTCTTGGTCTGCTTCCAGGCAGTCGCAGGCAGGAGGTAGCAAAACTTCTTCCGGAAATGCTTGGAGCGTTTACAGCACTGAAAAAGGAGGGTCATATCGAAAATGCCCTGCTGGCTGTTTCTGATCATCTCAGCTCTGATCTGTATTCCCAGGCACGGGAAACACCGGGAGTGAAACTGATAACCGGTACTGAAGAGGTTCTCAGAAACTCCAGGGCAGCTCTTGTCTGCTCAGGCACTGCAACTCTGGAAACAGCACTTTACGGTGTTCCCTTCGTTGTCTGCTACAAAACGGGGCCACTCACCTATGCAATAGCAAAAAACCTGGTGAGAGGAGTGAATCGAATCGGCATGGCAAACATTGTAGCTGAAACTGATGTAGCTCCTGAATTGATTCAGAGAGAAGCAACTGCTGAAAATATGGCAGATCTTGCGGTACCACTGCTCATAGATGATGATGAATGGCTGAAAAGTTCTGAAAAACTGAAAAGTGTAACTGCAGCTCTCGGTTCCGGAGACGCAGCAGGGAATGCGGCGAAAGAGATCATGAAGTTTGCCCGGGGAGAGAATGAAAACTGAAACTGCAGGAGCAGCCGGTCGTATTCTTGTGACTCTTCTGGGCCTGAGCTGGAGGATCAGGAGGCTTAGGCCGGAAACCGGTGTAAAAACAGGTTCAGTGCTCTTCGCATCATGGCATGGAGTTCAACTTCCGCTGATATACACCCACAGGAATATGGGAATACGGATATTGATAAGCAGAAGCAGCGACGGTTCTATCGTTTCTTCCATTTGCGGGAAAATGGGTTTCAAACCTGTAAGAGGTTCCTCATCCAGAGGGGGAACTGAGGCAGCCCGTGAACTTATGGATTCAATGATAAAGGGAGAATCAGGAGGGATAACTCCTGATGGCCCCCGTGGACCTGCCCGGCAGGTGAAAAGAGGGGTATCTCTGATACCCAGGCGAGTTAATCTGCCAGTTGTTCCCCTGGGTGTTTCAGCATACCCTGCAATCAAATTGAAAAGCTGGGACAGATTTCTTGTACCCCTTCCCTTTGCAGCTGTAACAGTGGCTGAAGGCAGGCCGGTTCTCCCTGGTGAATGCAGTGAAACAACCCTGAAAAGAGCCATTGACCAGCAGCAGAGCAGGGCAGAGCTTGCAGGAGACCTTTCAGCCACGGTTCTTATCTCTCTTTACAGGGCAGCAGGTTATCTGCTTACCCCGCTTGTATCATTTGGGCTTATTTTCAGAGGTGAAACTGAACGTCGCGAGAGAAAGGGTGCAATAAGCGCCCACAGCGAAAAACCTGTCTGGATTCACGGGTCAAGTCTGGGAGAACTCAAGGGTCTTACTCCGGTTATTGAAATACTGAAGGAACAGGGCAGACCGATCCATGTTACCTGTTCCACAGCTTCCGGCAGAGCTTACCTTCAAGGGGAGGGGGTGAGCTGTTCTTTAATGCCCCTTGATCTCCCGGGATATGTAGACCGTTTTCTAAAACAGCTCTCTCCCAGAGCCCTGATTCTGGCTGAAACAGAATTCTGGCCCTCCCTTCTCTACCAGACGGAAATCAGGGGAATACCGTCTGCACTTATTAACGGAAGACTTTCCAGAAAAAGTGTCAGAGGCTACAGGTTTGTAAAACCGCTCTTCAAGCGAATATTCTCCTGTTTCAGAACTGTTCTTACAAGGTCCAGGGCAGACACAGAAAGGTTCACATCTCTCGGGGTCACCGCGGAGACTGCAGGGGACGGTAAAACACTGGTGAAATCTCCTGAACCGGATAAAAACTGGAGAAAAAGGATAAATCCAGGCAGGAACGGTATTCTCATTGCAGGATCCATCAGAAAGGGCGAGGAAGAAACCTTCCTGAAAATAGCAGAGATCAGCCGGATGACACCTGTTCTTGTCCCGAGGCATGATGACAGAATTCAGGAAATAGTCAGGATTTGTGAAAAAGCAGGTTTCAAACCTGATCTCTGGACAGATGAACCGGTGAAATCAAATTGCCTTATTGTTGATGTGAAAGGGATTCTCTCTTCACTTTACGGCACGGGAGACGTTGCTTTCATCGGCGGAACTATTGCAGACATCGGTGGACACAACATTCTTGAGCCCCTCTCTCAGGGTGTTCCCGTCATTGCAGGCCCCAGACATTACAATATCGAAGATGAGCTGAAGAGAGCAGTTGCAAACGGTGTCTGCCGTGTTTTCGAATCTGCACAGGAGGGGGCATCTGCTGCTCTTGATCTCAGAAGAAGGAAGGGCTTGCACAAACCCCCTTCAAGCAGTGATTTTTCTAGGAAGCTGGAAATACTCTTTGAAGTACTGGAATTGAATAATGCGACTGATTGATATGCACGAGAGGATCATCAGGAGAGAGGGACCATGGCTCTGGGCTGCATGGTTCCTTCAGCCTGCGGCAATGCTCTATATGATAGGGGCTTCCATAAACAGGTTCCGTTTCAGAAAAGGCATGGCGGGAAAGAGATCATTCGATAACACGGTAATTGTCAGTGTGGGAAATATCGAAGTGGGCGGCGTCGGTAAAACACCTGTTACCATCAGAATTGCTTCAAGACTGGCCCGTATGGGCATGAATACAGCGGTTGTTGCTAAAAACATAGGAGCCGGCAGACACATTCCCGTTGCTGTAAGACCTGGACATTCTTCCGGTGCCGTCATCCTCAGTGACGAGCCGATCCTTATCGGCAGAGCCCTTGGGGGATCCTGCTCGGTATACGCAGGACCGGACAAGACAGAAGCAGTTGAAAGAGCTGTGAGAGAAATGAAGCCGGACATAGTCATTGTGGATGACGGCTTTCAGCATCACAAATTGAAAAGAGACATTGATGTTGTAGTCCTTAACGCCGAACATCCGTTCGGTATGGGTGGAATGCTCCCGGCAGGAACACTGAGAGAATCTCCAGGAGTGCTTTCCAAAGCGGATTACATCTGGATTAACGGTGTCACATCGAAACCTCAGCTGTCTCTTGCAAAAAGACTGATAGCATCAAAAAACTGGCAGGCGCCTTTCATTTCAAGCAGCGTTGTTCCCGGCAAACCTGTAAGACACGACGGGACAGAGGACTCCAGAGGCAATGTTGTGGCGTTCTGTGGAATAGGGAAACCCCAGGGATTCAGACACACACTTGAGAGAACCGGCTTTACAATAGCTCATTTTCACATCTTCCCTGATCACTGGAGGTACAGAGAGAACGATCTTGAACATTTGAGGTCAACACTTAAGGCATCAGGAGCAGATTATCTTATTACCACTGAAAAGGACGCTGCCCGTCTGGGCCCCGCCCTTGTAAAGCAGCTGGATATCAGGGTTCTTCCCATCGAGCTTTCGGTGAATGAAAGCGGGGCTGAGGAGGAACTTCTGGGACACATACTGGAACTTGTTGAAGGAGTCAGATGACCCGATCTACCGACATACTCATAATCGGAGGAGGAATGGCAGGGCTCACATGCGCCCTTGATATCCCCTCCAGATACAAAGTGACCATACTAAGCAAAAATGAACTCCCTGCAGGAAGCACTTTTCTGGCTCAGGGAGGAATGGCAGCAGTGACATCTTCCGGTGACAGCTTTGAAAAACACCTGAAAGACACCCAGAAGGCAGGTGCAGGTATGGTGGATGAAAAGGTTGCCTGTGAGATAATCAGCATGGGACCGGAACTTGTGAAAACCCTTTCCCGCTGGGGTATCAATCTTGAGGGTTCAAATGGTGACGGTGGAGGGATGGAGGGTGGCCACTCTTTCAGAAGGGTTCTCCATTATTTCGATCAGACAGGCAGGTTCATCTCAGAACATCTTTCAGAAGAATGCAGAAAAAGGGAGAACATCACCCTTCTGGAAAATGCCTTTGCAATCAATCTGATCACTGCTTCAAGGGAAGCTCTTTCCCTGATAGAGCTGGATGGTGACAGGTGCCTGGGTGCCTATGTTCTCCAGGGTGACAAGGTTATCACCTTTCTGGCCAGAGAAACGGTTCTGGCCACTGGTGGTGCTGGAAAAGTCTACCGGTACACCTCAAATCAGGATTCAGCAACAGGTGACGGCATAGCCATGGCCTACAGGGCCGGGCTTACAGTGAGAAACATGGAATTTTATCAGTTCCATCCTACATGTCTCTTTCATCCGGAGAAAAGAAACTTCCTCATTACTGAAGCTCTGAGAGGCGAGGGTGCAAAGCTCATGAACCACGCAGGAAAAAGGTTCATGAAGTACTATGATCCTGAGAGGATGGAACTTGCGCCGAGAGATGTGGTTGCCAGGGCAATTGACAGCGAGATGAAAAGAAACGGAACCGATCACATGCTTCTTGATGCAACACATCTCTCCAGGGAATTCCTGGAAGAACACTTTCCGGAAGTAACCGCCGGGGTTCTCTCAGTGGGCATAAAGCCATGGGAAAAGCCCATACCGATTGTACCCGCCGCTCACTACTGCGTAGGTGGAGTTGTTGCATCCACAACAGGAAAAACTGATATGTCAGGCCTCAGGGTAATAGGTGAAGCAGCTTCAACCCGGTTCCATGGAGCAAACCGACTGGGCAGCAACAGTCTCCTGGAAGCAGGAGTAATGGGTCTTCTCAGTGCCCGGTCAATGGTGGAAGAGCTGCCGGACCCTGTTGATGAAAGCGTTAACATAAGAGACTGGTCTTTCGGAAGAGCAGAGCCCCTTGAGGAAAACGTTCTTGTGGACCACGCCTGGGCAAGTCTGAGAAGTGTAATGTGGGATTACGTGGGAATTGTGAGAACAGACAAGCGGCTGAGAAGAGCATTGAAGCTTATTAATGTTCTCTCTGAAGAGGTGGAGGAAGACTACTGGACACTGCTTCCCACACAGGAACAGCTTGAACTCAGGAACCTGACCACTGTTGCACGGATAATTGTAAGGAGTGCGTTGAAGCGCCGGAAGAGCGTGGGTCTCCATTACCTTATGGATTACCCGGAGGCTTCACATATTAACAGGGACACACTGCTGAAAAAGCGCGAGTAACAGGCACGCAATATCAACAGGGAGACTCTCATTCGAATTGTAGCCGTTCTCATAATCCTTGTAATGACCGGATGCTCTTCAGCGCCGGTTTACAGAGGTAACGGGGTCAACTGCCGAGGTCCTATGCCATCAACCTCCGGCAGCTCCGGCACCGGTGGCGTTGCCCCTGCAACTGGCCCTCCCAGCCCATCATCATCTGTGGAACACCGAATGCAGACAGAGATCGACAGCTGGATGGGCACGCCTTACGTTTATGGCGGGGTGTCAAAAAATGGGGTGGATTGTTCAGGTTTCACCCAGGCAGTCTACAGATCCATTGATATTGAGATACCCAGACGGGCATCAAGACAGGCGGTGGCTGCAGAAACTGTGAGCAGATCAAACCTGAGATACGGTGATCTGGTCTTCTTCAACACGTCAGGGTCCGGGATATCACACTGCGGCATATACCTGGGCAATGGTGAATTTGTCCACGCATCAAGCAGCAGAGGAGTTGTCAGAGATCTCCTCAATCACCCCTACTACGCAAGCCGGTTTGTCTCCGGGGGAAGGTTCCTTCACTGATGAGAATCCTTGACATCAATAATCTCTATTCTCCCACTGGCGGAGGGATCAGAGTCTACCACCAGGAAAAATTGAAATGGTGTCACATGAACGGCATTGAAGATTTCCTGGCCTATCCTGCCTCCGGTAACACCAGAACACCTGTCTGCGGCGGAATTACCCTGGGAATAAGGTCTCCAAAACTCGCAAACAGTGGATACAATTTCCTTACCAGGGGAAAACTTGTGAGAGAACTGATTGATGAGATAAAACCTGATGTAATTGAGCTGGGCAGCGGAATTGTGGTACCGGGAATGGTTAAGGAACAAATAAAGACAATACCGTCATTTGCCTTTTACCACTCCAACTGGCCTGAAGCTCTTCCTCTGAGCGTTCTGGGGATTGAGAAGGGCCCGGTTCATTCTCTCTTCAAGAAATTTGCCACACCGAGGATGGGCAGGGGCTATGCCCCGTTAAAGGCAATCATGGCTGCCAGTGAGTACTCTCTGGAAAAGCTGAGAGAAGCCGGACTGACCAGACTTGAAAAAGTTAAACTTGGGGCAGTATTTCTGCTTCGTCTCTTACTCCACCTAAGGAAAATCTAATAAATTTCCTATTT
>CAYLRO010000008.1:0-92504 GCA_964386635.1 uncultured bacterium
CTCTTTCTCCCAGAGGCTCTTTCAGTTGGGAACCGTCTCAGGGCACAGCTGTCAGTATCTCTGCAGGTTTATACAGGCAGACCCTGCCTGCTGAACTTGTGGCCAGAGAGAAAGAATTCAGTGAGTTGGAAAATCCTTCCTCCATTCACTCAGTTATCAGTTTCAGACATCTGCTTACTGACGAGACAAAACTTCAGATAGAATGTTATCACAAGTCTTACACCGGTTTTCCCTGCGACCCTGAACAGACTGGATACTTCATCCTGGACGGTGTTAGCAGCGAGCAGGACCTGTATGCATTCTCGGATCTTCAGTCAGGCGGTGAGGCCCGGGCTTACGGAGTGGAAGTTACAGTCCAGAAGCAGCTTGTAAGCGGTTTCTACGGTCTGATTGCCGGTTCCTGTTCGGTGTCGGAATACCGGAATCCCGATGAGGAGTGGAGAAGGAGAATATTCGACAACCGCTGGACCGGGACCCTTGAAGGTGGCTACAGGGTCAGTGAGAAGTGGGAATTCAGCTGCAGATGGCTTGCAGCAGGAGGCAGACCCTATACTCCTCTGGATATCCAGGCATCGGAAGAGCAGAACAGAACCATTCTGAACGACTCCATGATCAACGGTGAGAGGTATCCATGGTACAGCTCCGTGAATGTCAGAGCCGACAGACGATTTAATTTCAGTGAAAGCAGCCTTGTCTGCTACGTATCGGTATGGAACCTCCTGGACAGGCGAAATACAACTGCTACTTACTGGAACAGGATAGAGAACAGAGAAGACAGCATTTACCAGTGGGGTATAATGCCGATATTGGGCCTTGAGTACGAGTTCTGATACTGAGAAAGGCAATTGACTCAGAGAAACAAACCGGCATTGTCCTGCAGCGGGGGGGAGCCAGTTCTTGCCATGTAAAAAAACCGCCCGGATGATCCGGGCGGCCTTCAGTATCCTTTTACAGAACGTCCTTCATGGACCTTCCTATGATGTCCATTGCCTTTTCCACTTCCTCAGCGGAGATATTGAGAGGGGGACGGAATCTCACGGTTTTGTCACCGCATGGAAGGATGATGGCTCCGTTTTCAAGTATCCTTGAGATCAGAGCATTCCTTATGTCACCATTCTCAAGGTCAAAGGCGATCATAAGACCCCGGCCACGGACATTGGAAACTTTTCCTGGATTTGCAACAGCCAGAGCATTCAGGCCTTCAATTACCTGATCGTGTCTTGCTCTTACATTTTCCAGTATGTTTTCCTCAACCATTATTTCCAGGAATTTGGTGCAGCGCACCATGTCAACAAGATTGCCACCCCAGGTTGAGTTGATTCTGCTGGATTCGTGGAAAACATTATTCTCAACTTCATCAACTCTGCGATTGGAAGCTATACCGCAGACCTGTGCTTTCTTGCCGAAGCAGAAGATGTCAGGTGCAACGCCAAGGGACTGCCATGCCCACCATTCACCTGAAAGACCCATACCGCTCTGGACCTCATCATAAATGAGCAGGAATTCGTGCTTGTCGGCACGGTCTCTAAGGGCAGCAAGGTACTCAGGTCTGAAGTGATTGTCGCCGCCTTCACCCTGAATGGGCTCAATGATGAGACAGGCGACATCGTGTCCGTGGGTCTTTATGGCTTCGTCTATCTGCCTGAGGCTTTCCTCTTCTGCCTTCTTTACTGTTTCAAGGTTGTCCTCAATAGGGAAGATCATGGATGGAGGATCAACTCTGGGCCAGTCAAACTGCGGGAAGTACATGTACTTTCTGGGATCGGAGGTGTTAGTAAGACTGAGGGTGTAGCCGGTGCGTCCATGGAAAGCTTTTCTGAAATGAATAACTTTTGTTCCCAGTTTTTCTCCTCTTCCTGCAGCTATATTTTTGCGAACCTTCCAGTCGAAAGCTGTCTTCAGAGAGTTTTCAACAGCGAGAGCTCCGCCTGCAACGAAGAAGAGGTACGGGTGACTGTCAGGGATGACAGTGTTGGCGAAAGTTTCAACGAATACTGCCATCTCTTCTGTGTAGAAATCGCTGTTTGACGGTTTGTTGATGGCGACTTCAGCAATGTGGTTCTTCCACTCCTCAGTTGTCAGAGCAGGGTGATTGAACCCCAGGGGTGCGCTGGCGAAGAAGCTGAAAAGGTCAAGGTAGTCCCTGCCGGAAATGGCATCACGAATGTAACTGCCCTTGCTGTTCCGCAGATCCAGTGCCATGTCGTAACCGTCGGCCAGCATATGTCTGCCGATTGTTTCCTTGATCTTGTTTGCTGGAATATGTTTCATTTGAACCTCCAGAGTCCTGTTCATGTGCTGTGCATTCAACTGCCGGGATGACAGGAAGCGATATGTTCATTAACCAGAATTGTCTTTCAAATCTTCAAGGCTGAACAGGTATTGTCAACTCATCGGTAATGTGGCATCCTGAATAGCCTTTACCTATATTTGCAGCCAGGCGTCAGCCTGATTTTGAATATTCGATCAGTGATTTAATAAGACCAAGTATTACTATAATGAAAGGGATGATTATGGAGCCCATTCGCAGTCTTGAACAGCTGAAAAAGCACGCTAAAGATCTTCCTTCCAGTGTGGTTTCCGTGGTTCGCGCCGACGAAGTGGAAACCCTGACTGCTGTTAAAGAGGCAGTAGAAGGCGGAATGGTTGATTGTATTCTTGTTGGACCGGAAGAAGGCATCAGGAAGGCTGCGGCGGAGGCTGATTTTGATATTTCAGGAATCAGAATAATCAATGCAGAAGGCGATAAGGAAAGCGCTGTAAAGGGTGTTGAACTTGTGAAAAACGGTGATGCACAGGTGCTCATGAAAGGGCTTGTAGCAACCAGTACATTTCTGAAAGCTGTTCTGGACAAAGAGCACGGACTTCGCGGAGATGGTCTTCTCAGCCATGTAGCCACCTTCGACATTCCTGCTTACCACAAGTTGCTCATTGTCACAGATGCGGCAATGAATATCGCACCCACACTTGAGCAGAAAAAGGAATTGCTGAAAAACGCTGTTATTGTTGCTAAAGCTCTGGGTGTAGAGGTTCCAAAGTGCACCTATGTGTGTGCTAAAGAGGTTCCCTACGAGAAGATGCCATGCACCATGGAAGCTGCAGAAGTTCAGAAAATGGCAGATGCAGGCGAATTCGGGAACATTCAGTTTCACGGTCCGCTTGCCCTTGATCTTGCCGTTTCACCGGTTTCAGCAAAGATCAAGCAGATAGACAGTCCTGTTGCCGGGGATGCAGATGTGCTTCTAATGCCGGACATTGAAGCTGCAAACGTTCTCTACAAGGGTCTTATCTTCCTGGCCAACTCAGAGCTGGGAGCAGTGGTTATGGGTGCTAGGAATCCTGTCATTCTCACCAGCCGTGCCGACAGTGCTGAAAGCAAACTCTGCAGCATAGTTCTCAGTGGAATAGTGGCTGCCTATCAAGGCAGGCAGTAATGAAAATCCTGCTGGCAAGCGATCACGCCGGATTTCCACTGAAGGCTGAACTTGTCCAGAAGCTTGAATCCCAGGGGCACCAGGTAACTGACCTGGGCCCCTTTTCCACCGACTCAGTGGACTACCCGGACTATGCGGACAAACTGTGCCGGTCTCTTCTCCAGGGAGAAGCACACACAGGAATTCTTGTGTGCAACTCCGGAGTGGGAATGAGTATTGCCGCAAACAGGCACAGAGGAATCAGAGCTGCTCTGTGTCTTTTTCCGGAAATGGCTCTGTACGCCAGACGTCACAACGATGCCAATGTCCTGGTTCTCGCCGGAGGTTTTACTGGAAAGTTCCTGGCTGGAGAGATAATGGAAGTTTTTCTGAAGGAAGAATTCGAAGGCGGCAGGCACAAGAGAAGAACCGACAAGTTTGACAGAGAGAAAGAGTAATAATGATTGATCTTATCTGCGGAGCCAGACCGAACTTCATGAAGGTTGATCCGATAATACGCAGCCTTGAATCTGAGGTAAGACTTGTTCACACAGGGCAGCATTACGATTACTCAATGTCCGGCAGTTTCTTTGACCAGCTGGGTCTTCCGAAACCTGATATCAATCTGGAAGTGGGCAGTTCCACTATAACTGTCCAGACAGCTGATATAATGAAAGCTTATGAACCGGTGTTCACTGCCGGGAAGCCTGACGCAGTAATTGTGGTGGGAGATGTTAACTCTACTCTGGCCTGTGTTCTTACAGCGGTGAGGTATGGAACCCCTGCAGTCCATGTTGAAGCGGGTCTGAGAAGTTTTGACAGAACCATGCCAGAGGAGATCAACAGGCTCCTTACAGACCAGATCAGCGATCTGCTTCTTATTACAAGCTCTGAGGCAAGGGAAAATCTGATAAGAGAGGGAAGACCGGACAGCGCCATCAGGATGGTGGGTAATCCCATGATAGACACTCTTATGCGGCTGCTTCCGGAAACTGTTAATATTCCTGTCCCGGAAGGAGATTATGGTCTGGTCACTCTCCATCGCCCCGGGAATGTGGATGTGCCTGACAAACTGGCTGCCATTCTGGACTCTCTGAAAAATCTTGCCCCGATGCATCTGGTCTTCCCTGCACACCCCAGAACGCTGAAGAACATCAGGAAGTGGGAACTGAACAGTCGAGTGCCGGATAATCTCAAGATGGTGGAGCCAATGGATTACCTTAAATTCATCAGGTACCAGCAGGCTGCGGCAGTTGTTATTACCGATTCGGGAGGCGTTCAGGAAGAAACCTCAGTGATGGGAGTTCCATGTGTTACAGTGAGACCCAACACTGAAAGACCTGTCACATGTACAGCCGGGACAAATGTTCTCTGCCCGATTCCTGAGAATATTGCAGAAGCAGTGAATATGCAGATGAGAAATAGACCGTCATCCCCGCCTGTTATTCCCATGTGGGATGGAAATGCCGGTTCAAGGATAGCCGCTGAGATAGAGAGGTTACTGAAATGAAACTGTTTACACTGATGATTCTTCTGGCTCTGACAATGCTTGCTTCCTGCGGGACAGACAGTACGGATTTGCCGTCTGAAACCTATGCCACTGCCGATTTCCAGAAGTTCGCAGTTACCCTTCAGGGTGAGGATGTGGGCTACATGACAATGGAGACAGAACAGGTCGGAGACTCACTGTTCATAAACCAGAGCATGGAATGGCATCTGCTTCTAATGGGAACCACCAGAACCGTTTCAATGGATGTCAGGTCAAGAACCGGTCTGGATATGGATCTGGGTTACATGGATATGACCATGTCTGACGGTACTTCACTTATACAGGCAACTGCAGTCAGAACCGGGAACACCGTTGAGACCACGGTGAACACATCAGGCAGAGAGATTACATACAACAATGAATTCCAGGGTGAATTCCTTCCTGCATTCGTTGATCTGGCTTCTGCTGCTCTGGAATGGACCCCTGGTGATGAAAGAGTATTCCCAACATTTGATCCGTCCACAGGTATGCTTTTTGAAGCAACAGTAACCTGTGAGGCCATTGAAAACGTTTCTCTCATGGGGGACACTGTGGAAGCTGCAAGGCTTCTCATTTCCCAGCAGGGAATGCGGAACAGCGTGTGGGTTTACCATGGTCAGATCGTTCGGGAGGAAGAGACCGGAATGGGTATGGTTCTTACCAGAGTCTCTCCTGAAACGGAAGACAACATCGTTCCCTCAAGCGACCTCTACGAGGTTTATGCAGTCACATCAAATACCGTTATTGATCCCAGAGCAACAGGAGAGAGAAGCTGGATCATGCAGGGAGAGATAGACTGGACAGACTTTCAGCTTGACTATCCCGGGCTGCAGACTGCGGAGGATGGACCTGTCATTACAGTGACAGCTCTACCACCTTCAGATCCAACAGGTTTCCCCTTCGATGCGGCAGATGAAACACTTTACGAATTTCTTGAGTCAGAATCAATGATCCAGTGTGATGACCCTGCCATCAAAGCTCTTGCAGACAGCCTCACTGCCGATGCAACAGATGCCTGGCAGGCTGCAATGAGCATCTCAAGTTATGTTGACAGGGCCGTGGACAATGTTCCTACAGTGTCCCTTCCTTCAGCTGTTGATGTTCTGGATAACCTGAGAGGTGACTGCAATGAGCACACCATTCTGACAGTTGCTCTGTGCAGAGCAGCAGGGATTCCTGCAGTAACATGCGCCGGGGTAGTTTACGTGGACAACGGAATATTCGGTTATCATGCATGGCCGGCGGTATGGGTGGGAGAATGGGTTTCCATGGATCCTACATTCAGGCAGCCTGTTGCAGACGCCACGCACATAATTCTGGCCCAGGGCAGCCTTGATGCCCAGTACGTGGTGAACGGAGTGCTTGGACGACTCACCATTGAGGAAGTTGAGTAGGAACATAAAAATGTTCTCCAGCCATGAGAGAAATGCCATGTCACTGGCAATTGAAGAAGCACTGAAAGGCGGGAAAAGGGTTTTCCCCAATCCCCTTGTGGGTGCTGTTGTCCTTGATGAAAAGGGTAACACCGTATCTTCGGGATATCATGCCTGCTGCGGTGCACCCCATGCTGAAAGGGAAGCTCTGAGCAGGGCATCTGAAACAGCTGGCTGTACTCTCGTGGTTACACTTGAACCGTGCTGTCATCACGGCAGGACCCCTCCCTGTACCGATGCTATTGTTGAAGCAGGAATAAAGAGGGTGATTGTTGCCATGGTTGATCCCGATTCTCAGGTGAGCGGCAGGGGAATTGCAGAACTCAGAGAGCATGGTGTTCAAGTTGAAGTGGGACTTTTAAAAGATGAAGCCGAGAAACTGAATGAGATCTACATTCATCACCGACGAACAGGTCGAAGTTTTCTTCATCTTAAGATGGCTGGAACCCTTGACGGGCGCAGCGCCGCTGCAGACCGCAGCAGCAGATGGATAACAGGGGAAGCCGCAAGAAAAAAGGTTCATGAGTACAGGCGAAATGCTCACGCTGTGCTTGTTGGCGGCGGAACGGCTCTGGCTGATGATCCGTCACTTACAGTCAGAGGTGTGGATTGCAGCCGGGAAAGTCAGCCTGCACGGATCGTTTACACAGATTCCGAACTTCCGGAAAGCCTGCAGATATTCAACTCTCCTGGAAGAACAATAATAGCAACAGATTCAGATATCACGATTCCGGATTCTGCAGAACTCTGGGCAGGGATACATTCTCCTGAAGATCTTCTTCGCAGAACAGCCGGTGAGGGTCTGGGTCTTGTGTTCTGTGAAGGTGGAAAAACTCTGGCTGCATCTCTGCTCCAGGCAGGCCTGGTTGACAGGCTGAGCATATTTACAGCTCCGGCTCTGCTTGGTCAGGCCGGTTATCCTCTTCTGGGAGATCTGGGCGTGAAAAGCATTGATGGAATCATCCGATTGAAGGATGTTACAGTTGAGCGATTAGGTGAAGATACACTAACGGAGGGCAGTGTTGTTTACAGGGCTGATTGAATCCACAGGCAAAGTAAAGAGAACCGGAGCAGTACTGGAGGTATCTGCAGAAGCTGACCTGGATCTTGCAACTGGAGAGAGTGTCTGTGTCAGCGGCTCATGCCTTACAGTAACAGAAACCACCGGCAGACGCATTGTATTTGATGTTTCTCCGGAGACATTCCAGCGTATAGTTCCTCTGCAGCCAGGTGCCATTGTAAACCTTGAAAGGTCTCTCAAAGCAGACGGCAGGCTTCACGGTCATTTTGTTACAGGGCATGTGGACTGTACGGGAACAGTAACCAGGGTAAGAACAAAGTCGAGTTTCAGTGAGATCACAGTGTCCTATCCTGCCCGGAATTCTTATCTGCTTGTAGAAAAAGGCTCAGTTGCTCTTTCCGGAATCAGCCTTACAGTTGCAGCACTGACTGAAAGAGACCTGACCGTTGCTCTGATACCCGAAACTCTGAAGAGTACTTCAGCAGGATTGTGGAGACCAGGCACCAGAGTGAATCTTGAGTTCGATATAATCGGCAAATATGTGGTGCGTGCAATCAGCTACACCCGTACAGAAGGATCGTTGAGGGAATACCTTGAAAAGTACCAGTCTGAAACCCGCTGAAGAGGCCATCGCCGCCATCCGGCGAGGTGAAATGATAATCGTTGTGGATGATGAGAACCGGGAAAATGAGGGTGATCTTGTTATTGCTGCCCAGTTTTGCGATGCAACACATGTGAACTTTATGGCTACTCATGCCAGGGGGCTTATCTGTCTTGCAATGAAAAGAGATCATCTGGCAAGACTTGATCTGCATGAAATGTGCCCGAGGAACACCTCTCTGCATGAGACAGCTTTTACAGTAAGTATTGATGCAGTGGAAGATGTTACAACAGGGATAAGTGCCGCAGACAGGGCAAAGACAATTGCCGTTGCCATCAACCCGGAGTCAAACCCTGAAGATCTGGGCAGGCCTGGGCATGTTTTTCCTCTTGCTGCAAGAAGCGGAGGAGTTCTGCGAAGGGCCGGTCACACCGAAGCTTCTGTAGATCTTGCAAGGCTTGCCGGGCTTCATCCATCAGGTGTTATCTGTGAAGTGATGAACGAGGACGGCACCATGGCCCGTCTTCCGGATCTTGAAAAATTTGCTGAGAAACATGGTCTTCTGATGACCAGCGTTGAGGAACTGGTCAAGTACAGGCACAAAAGTGAGATACTTGTGAAGTGTGTTGCCGAGGCAGAGCTCCCCACTGACTTCGGCGAGTTTCACATGAGTGTTTATGAGAGCCTGACTGACGGAGAAACACATGTTGCTCTCTCAAAGGGAGACATTAGAAACACAGACAATGTTCTGGTGAGAGTTCATTCACAGTGTCTCACCGGAGATGTGTTTGCCAGCAGACGATGTGATTGCGGAGGCCAGCTTCATGCTGCAATGCAGAGAGTTGCCGAAGAGGGGTGCGGGGTAGTTCTTTACATGTCCCAGGAAGGGCGGGGTATCGGCCTTGCCAACAAGATAAAGGCATATCACCTTCAGGACCACGGTCTTGATACTGTGGATGCAAATGTGGAACTGGGTTTTGCCCCTGATCTGAGAGACTACGGAATAGGTGCTCAGATACTGAGCGACATGGGGCTTTCCTCCATCAGACTGATGACCAATAATCCAAAGAAGATAATAGGACTTTCCGGCTACGGACTTCAGGTGACTGAACGTGTCGGTATAGAAGTGTGTCCAACAGATGAAAACCGGTTCTATCTTAGAACAAAAAGGGATAGAATGGGACACCTGCTGAAGGGAGTTGACGAGAATGGCCTGGATTAATGAGGGGCAGCTTGACGGCGAGAATCTAAAGGTCGCCATTGTAGTATCGCGTTTCAACAGTTTTATTACCGGCAGGCTTCTTGACGGGGCGCAGGACTGTCTTCTCCGCCACGGAGTTATTGAAGAGGACATCAATGTGTTCTGGGTTCCCGGCGCCTGGGAAATTCCTGCTGTTGCTGCCAATCTGGCAAAAAGCAGAGCATTTGATGCTGTTATATGCCTTGGAGCGATAATTCGCGGCGAAACACCTCACTTCGATTTTGTCGCAAACGAGAATGCCAAGGGTATTGCTCAGGCAGGTATGAACTCTTCTGTTCCGGTAGTGTACGGCATGGTCACATCTGACACAGTTGAGCAGGCAATTGACAGAGCCGGTACCAAAAGCGGCAACAAGGGCTTCGAAGCGGCAATGACAGCCATCGAGCTTGTAAGTCTTTACGAGCAGATGCACAGCTTCACCCTTTCAAACGAAGACGGACCGGAGGAATAGTTTGGGTCAGAGAACCCGGGGGAGGAAGTTTCTCCTTCAGTGCAGGTATGCAGCGCAGGCCAATGGACTTTCGCTGCTGGAGAACATGGAGAACATGTCCGCTTCGGAAAGGGTCAGAGACCCTGAAACACGAATCTGGATACAGGAACTCGGTTCAGCTGCAGAAAAGAATCTTACCGAGATCCGGGGCAGGATAGAACCCGCTCTGGAGAACTGGTCCATTTCAAGACTTACAACAATTACAAGACTGATCCTGGAACAGGCAATTGCAGAAACAAGTTACATGGATATACCTGCAGCTGTGGCAGTAAAGGAAGCAGTTCTACTCGCCCAGGAATTCGAAGATCCAAAAACCGGTTCTTTCGTCAACGGAGTTCTTGACAGGATACTTTTTAAGAAGCAGGACTAACACTGACAGGACAAGAATCGAGATAAGACCCTGGTGAACGCCGGGGTCTTTCCATTGACATTGAGTCAGTTTATTCTAAGATAGTATATGGACAGTCGCATGAACTGTTTATTGCAGTGATTGTACAGGGGATGAAATGCTTGTAAGAGTGATCAGTGATGTTCACGGCAACCTTGCTGCGCTGAAGGCCGTTCTGGGTCATCCCGACGGCTCAGGAGCAGACTGTACTGTGTGTCTTGGGGATACTGTAGGATACGGCTCACATCCCATAGACTGTATTAATTTAGTACGACAGGAATGTGACGAGATCGTGGCAGGTAATCATGACAGGGGAGCCGCAGGACTCATCAGCATCTCCAGCTTCAACCACGACGGTCAGAAGGCCATTCAATGGACAAGAACACAGCTTTCAACAGAGCATGTGAACTGGTTGAAGAACCTTCCCCTGCAAATATTTCACTGCGGGATACAACTTACTCATGCTTCACCGGAGCATCCTGATTCCTGGATATACATTCTGAATTCAAGGTCAGCAGTGGATGCCATTCTTGCAACAGGTGACAACCTCTGCGTTTACGGGCACACCCACATACCCATGCACTGGACCAGAGGAGGGGAATGCTCAAGCGAACCCGCAGGAGAGTTTCCCCCTGCAGCTATCATAAACTGCGGCAGCGTGGGGCAGCCCAGAGATGGTGATCCCAGATCGGCATACATGCTCCTGGACACAGAGAAGAGAACCTTCAGGCATGTGAGGGTTGAATACAACATAGAAGCCGCGGCAGGCGCCATCCGTGCTGCCGGTCTCCCTGAGCACCTGGCCGGAAGGCTTTTTCTCGGAAAGTAAATTGATTCTGGTTGCTTAGTTTGGAATTGCCTTTTATTATTCAGCAGAGCAATCATAGAACTAAAAATACATCTGCTAACAGGAGTGTAGAATGCTGTATGCGGTAATTGCTTTTCTAGTATGTCAGGTTTCTGCAGCTGACGAAGTCTCCCCTGCCCTTACCATTGAAGTTTCCCGGTTCAACAGCACTTCCGGTAACGCTCATCTGGCGGTATTTGCTCCGGGAGATGCGTTTCCCATGGAGCTTGAAGAAGCAGTCTTCACTGAAGTGAAGCCGGTTGATTCCAGTACAGTGATCTTCACGATTGCCGAGCTGGAACCTGGTTCCTACGCCATCTATGTATTTCATGATGAAGACGGTGACGGTGAGCTTGACATGCACTGGTACGGACCTCCCAGCGAAAGAGTCGGGGTTTCCAATAACGCCACAGGATTTGCCGGCCCTCCAGGCTTTGATGATGCAGCTGTGGACCTGGGAGATGAACCTCTTGTGCTTTCCATTACTCTGCAGTAAAGGAGCAGCCGCATGAGGAAAATTGTTCTTGTCACATGGCTGTTTCTGGGTTTTGCATGCAGTGAACAACCGGAGGTCAGTCTGGAGCAGGCAGAAACAGATCTGCAGGTTGATACCCTTGCTGCAGTGGATTCCATCGGGGTTCTCATGGGAGACAGCTGCTACGTATTGGGTCTCATTGCCGATTGCACAATGCTTGCTGATGGACGGCCTGCCATTCTGGACAGGCTGAAAGGAACCATTTCTGTTTACGACCCCCATGGTATTTTCCAGTTCTGTGCAGGGGGAACAGGTGAAGGCCCCGGTGAGTTTCAGTATCCTCTCTGCCTGGCCCAGTTAAGGTCAGGGATTATCGTTGTAGCAGAGATGATGGGTGAAGTTACCGCTCTGGACCAGGCAGGCAGGTACATTGACGGGTGGACTTTTCAGGGGATGGGTGGTCTGCCCATCGATTGCATCCCTTTTGATGATTCAACCTTTGTTGGTTACTACTTCTCAATGAAGATCGAAGAATCCTCTGTGAGCATCAATTACTCGTTAAGAAGATACCATGTGCTTACAGGAGAAATCGTTGCTGAGTACTTTAACTGGTCCGGCGAACCTGACCCATCAACAGATTTCACTCCCGGTTATCTTGTGGCAGCCGGTGACGGCAGAGGGACTCTCTATGTAAGCCGTATTCAGAATGAGAAGTGGCTGATAGAGGTTTACGGATCTGAACCTGAGCCTGTCGATTCCATCCTCCTCTTTCCTGAAAGAGAAAGAGTGGCTCTTCCGGATTCAGGAGGATTCGTTCCTGGATGCCTTCCTGTTCAATATGGTTTCCAGGACAATGGCGCCATGATGCAGGAGATGGTGAACATGCCGGAGGAGCATCCATTCATCAGCCAGCTTGGTGTTCACAGTGACGGCAACATCTGGTGTCGGCGAGGCGGTGTGCCCGGCAGCGTGTGGGATGTTGTTTCCCCGGAAGGCGAGCTGGTGAGGCAGGTTTTCGCAACCCTTCCGGATTCATCATATTTTATCCGTATGGATGTGAGCCCTCATGGTGTGCTTGCATATGATATGTTTACTGAAGACTTCTACAAACTGTACATTATGGAATGAACAGAACCGGAAGAGAGAAATGACTCAGAAGCTTTACCAGGGAGAGAACTGCCCGTGTCCTGCGGATTGTGTCCGTCATGGGAATTGCTCTGAATGCATCAAGTTCCACAGAGGCAGGAACGAACCGACCTACTGCGAGTTCCTTGCAGGGAAGATTGATGATCGGAAAGCAGTGGAACAACCGGAGAGAGCACAGCACACAGGCAAAGAGATAAGGCTGCTGGAGTATGCCCCATGTGCCGGTTGAGCAGGTAAACTGAAACCCGCCAGTCTGGCGGGTATAGTGAACAGGCTGCCCAGGTACTCCACTCCGAACCTGCTTGTAGGTATGGAGAACATGGATGATGCAGGGGTATACCGGATCACAGGCGATATTGCTCTTGTTCAGACTGTGGACTTTTTCTACCCCATTGTGAACGATCCCAGAATGAACGGCAGGATCGCTGCTGCCAATTCCCTTTCTGATGTATGGGCCATGGGGGCCACTGCACATACTGCCATGAATGTTCTTGCATATCCCCCGGGATTGATCCCGGCAGAAGTGATCGGTGAAATGCTTGCAGGGGGAAGCGATAAGCTGGTTGAGGCCAGGGTATCACTGGTAGGCGGCCATACAATGGAACAGGAGGACCTGCTTTATGGAATGAGCGTTACCGGTACGGTTCATCCTGACGAGATAAAAACGAACACAAAGGCAAGACCAGGAGACGCCATTATCCTCACTAAAGCCCTGGGCACAGGTGTGTATGGAAACGCAATGATGAAAAGCAACATCACAGATGCTCAATACAGAACAGCAACTGATTCCATGAGCAGGTTGAACATGTATTCAGCTGAAGTTTTGAAAAAATTCAGGGTAAGCGCAATGACTGATGTGACAGGATTCGGTCTTCTGGGTCATGCCCTTCCCATAGCAAGAAGCAGCAGAATAAAAGCCTTCATCCAGGCAGAGTCTGTCCCTGTTCTTCCGGACATGCAGACATTGCAGGAGGAGTTCGGCACAAAAGGTGTATGCAAGGTGACAGAATATGTTGACCAGTACCTCACTGTTGATCAGAACACACCTGAGGAGCTTGTGAAGCTATTCGCTGAAGCTGAAACATCCGGAGGCCTTCTTGTTTTCATACACCCTGATGATGCTGAAAAGGCTGTTCGAAGGATCAGGGAGAACGGAGATGAAGCTGCAATGGTTATCGGCTATACACAGCCTGCTGAAGCAGACAACGATTTTCTCAGGGTGATCAGAAATTGAGAAAGCTTCTTCTGGCGTTCTTCATTCTGATTTCATGCGAGCCCCTTACTGATTTGCAGGAATCGCCCTCAGGTCGTTTTATGGCCTTTTTCACAATCTGGCCGGGAGAGCAGGGCTATGATGTCTGGGTGGTGAACATCAGAAGCAAAGGCACGGAAAGTGAACTTACACTGCCTATGCAGGACTATCCAGCCAGCCTTATGGCATACATGAGCTGGGAAGAGGATGAAGACAGACTCTGGTTATATTCAAGCGATGATGGAAAATATTTCTACTGGGAACTGACAGATAAAGAATGGCAGACAGGTGCATGGTCGATAATTGAATCAACACCTTTATGTCCGCCGCAATCTCTTGAAGAACAGAGAGACAGAAACAGGAGGGACTGATATGATCCGGATAATTGCCGTTATAGCGATACTGTCCACAATTTGTTTTGCTGAAGATGTTTCCGACATAAGACAGCAGTACAATTCGGTAAAAGAGAGCATTGACCACGGTGATTTGTACATCACTGAACTGACCATAAATTCAGAGGGCATGATGTATCCTGCCCTTGGCACATACGGGAGATCCTTCAAGTTCTACTGGGGTATTGATGAGGAAAACTACCCGGGAAGCCAGTTGTTGTTCATTACAGTAAATTCGCAGTATGCAGCAGTTCCTGAGTATGAAGAATTTCTCTTCAACAGCAGTGGAGAACTGGTTTTCTGCTTCAGACAGGACGGATATGACGAGAACGAGGAAAGGTTTTACTTCAGCAGCGGTTCTCTCATAAGATACATCCTTGATGACCAGTCAACAGACAGGCCGGATGAAAGTGCACAGTCCGATGGTGAGAGGGTATTCATGGCTGCCGAAAATCTATTGCAGGCATTCATTCTGACCCACTGACTCTATCAGGAGGATATTGTAAACACACAGTCTCTGTTGTAGCACCGTACATACAGCGTGTCTCCGTTTTTCCAGAAATACTCAGGGGCACTGTGTACGCTGACAGACTGAATGACTTCACCGGTAAGCCTGTTCAGCACATACACATAATCATCTTCAGCAGTAAATCCGTAGCCGCAGAAGATTGCGTCTTCTGAGATTATGAAGTTCTGGCTGTTGCACACCAGAGGTGCTGTGCGCCAGAGTATTTCGTTTGTTTCCAGGTCCAGTGCTGTTATGTAGGCATTTCTACCGGCAGATGACTCAGCATATGTCCAGTGCATGTTGCATACATAAAGAACGCCATCCCTTACCTCTGCCCACCGGACCCATTGAAATGTGTACAGCTCTTCAGAAAGATCCAGGGCGGAATCCGTGTACCTTGAATACGCCAGAAAATCCAGAGCATTGATTTCCTTGAATGTTTCCTTCTGAAGCAGAAGGATTACCCGGGTGTGAAGAACAACATTAGAGCTGTTTGGCGGGTTGCCGTAGAGAGCTATCACAACATCACCGCTGTTTATCACCTTGTCCAGATACAGGTTTTCGTCACCGGGAACCGATATGTATGGCCGTATTCCTTCCCGGGGCATGTCACCGATTACTGCACTGTTCAACCCGCCTTCATGGAACTGTGCAGCCGGCCAATCATCAACAACTCTGTCAAACCATTCTTCAACATCCGTTACAGAGATTGGTTCTTCCATTGCAAGCTTCAGAACCGGCAAGCTTTCTGCCCCTGATGAGGGAGGGCTGCCATTGTATGTGTATTCAAATGGAGGTGTTTCCAGAGGAACCGGAAGCACATCGAAAGACTGAGAACCAACAAAGAGGAACAAAGCAGCGACAGTGAACATAGCGGCTCCTTTCAACTGCCTCTGCCCGACAGTTTTCATAAGGCAGAAGGCTGGGTTTTATTTCAGGTATTCCACCTGAAAATATGAACTGATTCCGGGCTTTCAGCCACCGGCCTGACTTCACGGCTGAATCATTGTTTTCCGGGCATACAATCCTGATATTCAGTTACCGTAAATTCTGCTCTTGTCCCGGGAGGAATGTTGATGCGTTACTGTTTTCTTATCCTGCTTGTGTTCAGCACTGCATCTTTGAGTGACTCAGCCATGATGTATGAATTCCCTGATGGAAGAACTGTTGCCATGATATCCAGCGGTGATATTTCAATGGCAGCGGAAAGCGTGCTGATTCAGCCTGCAGGGGGTACCTGGGATAATGGCTGGCTGCCTAACATGCAGGTGAGATGCATGTTTGAACTGGTGAACAACACAGATGAGGAGCAGTTCATATCTGTGGGCTTTCCCCTTGATGCCAAATACGGGAATGCATATACAGCCATGGATGAGGAGATGCTTTTCGAAGAGCTTTCCAGGTCCTGTTCAGAAGAAGAGCGACTTCCATGGCAGAATGAAATGGTCGTTCAGGGGCTGGATGCGGCAGAGGACATTCCGGAAGAGCTGGATTTCAGGACATTCGTTAACGGTGAGGAGATCCAGGTGTATTACAGGAAATGCGCCCTTTCACTGGAGGATGACATTCTCTGGAGACCTGTGGTTGCTGTCTGGAAGATGCATTTTGATCCAGGAGAAACAACAGTTCTTGAAAACACATACAATACATCATGGGATTATTTCGGCGGCGGCCCGTGGAACAGCAGTACCGTTAACTATATCCTTACCTCCGGAGGTACCTGGAGTGGTCCCATAGGTGATGCTGTTATTACTCTTATTGTACCTGAAGAATTATCTGAACCTTGTTTGAATGACACTCTTCTCTCATTCTGGCACTGGACCGGTACACCTGTGGTGGACGGCCGTACAGTTACCTGGCACTACAGAGAATTTGAACCTGATGAAAATATCAGCTTCTCTGTTGAGGAGAGCATTCATCTGGGCTTCTGGGAAAACGGCATCAACCCCGAGAGAATGTACGACTCCATTACATGGACAGAAGAAGACCTTCAGCGCAGTACTGTTGAGTACCTTAACGAAGGCAACTTCTGGGGTATTCAGTCAGATACCAGGCTTACTCTGCGAATTGCAGAAGCCCTGCCCTGGCTGATTCAGGGAGCAGTTTCCCCTAACGGGATCGAGCTGCATTACTTCAGTGTTTCAGAGGGTAACACCAACCCTGTTATCACACCGGAAATGGAAGATAGACTCGCCATAGTCCATGGTCTTCAGGATCAGATGGAGACAAATATGCGGACCTGTGAGGATGCCGGCTATCTTGAATTTCTTCCCATGTTTGTTTCAGGGCTTTCTCAGGCAGAGCCGGTTCTGGGGATGTATGCAGGCATGCCGGAAAAAGAGATGAAATACCTTGACCTGCTTGAATACCTGGAACCAGCAGTGGAAGGCCGTTTCATTCAGGATGCTGAAGTCAGATCCTTCTACGAGCTTACAGGATGGTACAGCCAGGGTAATGCCGCAAACAGGCCGTTTATCCCCTCATCAGAAGTAGTGACTTACCGGGGTAATTGACCGGGAAGCAACCGGATCCTTTTCAGGCTGTCAGTTGATTCAATTCTCACCACTTCTGCATTGCTGTGAGCAGGAATTTGCATGCTCTCTTCAATTTGAGCAATCTTTCATTACTGTTTTTTTAAATAAAGAGAGAAAGACAATGTGTTCAAGATAAATAAAACACTGGAACAAAGCCCGATATTCTGTCTAAAACAAGAGTGTAAGTCATTATTATTGTCTTCAAGAGAGGTCACAATGAAATTATTAGTCACTTCAGCTGTTGTGCTGATACTGATTCTCTGTGGTTGCGGAGATGAGAGTACTGGTCCGAATGAGCCTGAACTCACACCTTCTGTTCTTTCTCTGGTGTTTTCCGGTGATTCATCGAAAGTACTGGACAAGGGAGAATGCCGGATAACTGTTTCCTGGACCGGTTGCACGGAATCATCATTCCTCAGCTACACACTGTACAGATCGGATACAGAAGGCATAACCGGCAATCCCTCCGGCGCTGAGATTCTGGGTGTTTTCACAGAATCTGAAACTCTTGAATTCATCGATGATGACGTGAACTGGGGAGATACCTATCACTATGCTGTAAAAACATCAGGTACCGGAGTGGACAGTGTATGGAGCAATGAGGCATCACTTGTTACCCCTGGCTCCGCTCCCTCAGCATCAGTGCTGCAGTGGGCATTCAGTGAAACCGGGATAGATCTTGACTGGACCTCATGCAGTGACTCGGATTTTGAGTCCTACAGACTTTTCAGATCCACTTCAGCGGGAATCCCTGCTGATACCACCATTGCCACAGTGATATACAGCACAGCACTGCCCACTGACACAACCTTCTCTGACGATCAGGTGTCTTCAGGTGTCTACTACTATTACGCGGTACTGACCACAAACAACAAGGGCTTCTCAAGCTGGAGCAATGAAGTTGAGGCGGAGGCTCTTGACGAACTCCCCGCAGTGCAGGACCTTCAGATCGCAGATGGTTCCGGCGGCAGAACTGTTATTCTTGAATGGGCTCCGGTTCAACTGGAGATTGAGGGATATCTGATCTTTTTCAAAGAGCATGAAGAGAATGACTGGACACTTGTGGGCACTGCAGCCGACGAATTGTTTTCTCACGAAGCGGTGAGTGCCGGGTACTACTCTGTAATGGCATACAAAGGCGGGGTGACATCGTCCGAGTATTCAGAACCTGTAAGCACCATGCCTTCCATAGTTGAAACAACATATACGATCTACGACAACTATGCGCCAGCAAATTATCACAACGGATTCATCTTTGGAGCTGAATGGGGGCAGACAGGATTTGCTTCCAGCTCAAGCTTCTACCAGGATATTTACGCCCACGATGACGGCAAAGGTGATAACGATGTTTCGCTGTACAGCGGTAACTACGGTGTATTCGGCAACGGCTACCAGAGTTATTTTCAGGAGCCTGCAGCAGGTGTTTACAGCAACTGCGATCCGGAAGGCACCTGGATTGGAACGGCCTGCCAGCTGTACAGTTCTGATGAAGTAGTATTTGTCAGGATTCCTTATGCAGGTGGAAGCAATGCTTATGCGAAAATGTTTGGTGTCACGGTGGAACCTGATCCCAATACAAACAAAGGAACAAGTGTGAGTTTCAGCTATGAGTATCAGTCTGAGGAGTACGGATTCACTCTTTTCACAGATACCTCAAGATAAGTAACTGAGAAGCCGGGCGGTGCTTATAGTGCTGCCCGGCGCTATTTCCAGACAGTCGCCTTTATGGCACCCCATGTAAACGCTTCAAGAGCAACATAATCTGTTGTTACCATTACATTGTCGAACTCTGCATGACTGTCACCGGAATAAACATTCCCTGTTACAAATCCTGCAAATCCGCAGTTGCTGTAGGTGGCATCAGTGGTGGCAATCGTCCATTCTGCCGGTTCATCTTCAACTGTTCCCTGCCAGACCTTACCTGTAAGACTATTTCCCTCACACTGGAATTTTATCCAGTAGTTTGCTTCGTATTCCAGGTTGAAGCTGACGTCTTTCAGGGGTATGTGCACTCCAGGGCCGTCATGACGCATGATGGAGAGATCCTGATAAGGATACCGGAGGAAAAGCGCATAGCCGGTTTCTGCAAATGTTCCTCTTAGAAAAACTCCTATGAAGTCAGAAGGATCATGGCATATTCCTTCAAGAACAACAGAGTAATCACTGACACACATATAGATTCCCAGGCTGTCACCGCGGACAGTACACGGGTCTACATTGTTTGGTCCTGAATAAGACAGTTCATACCTGAAACTGCTGTTCACAAAGTAGGTGCCCTCACCAAACATCGGTATCCAGCCCACGGCATCTCCATCATTGAAATCATCGTGAAAAAGAATGGTTTCAGCAGAGAGAAGCCCTGGCAGAGCCAGAACAGCAAACATAATCCTGAACATTTTGTCCTCCTCCCGGCCGCAGGAAGAGAGGAATGGTGAAACGTTGTCTGATGGAAGATCTATCCAGTCTTCCATTCGGCCATGTTGACATTGCAAGAATAGAATGGAATGTACTGTAAGTCAATGGCAGGATGATAAATACCTACCAAATTAGTACGAATAATCAATTTTGTCCAGAAGATGTTTGATCCTCTCAGGCAAATCGGAGAAGTTCTCTAAACCTGGTTCACGCTGTACAGCGTGCAGTTGCTCCAGAGCCAGATCATTTCTGCCATCTTTGATAAGAAGCTCTGCAAGAACCATTCTGGCACTTACCTTTCCTACCACTGCATCAAACCTGACAGCATGTTCCAGTGCCTTTTCAGCCAGTGCTATTCCCTCCTTTACATCAACATGGCTTCGCAAGATTGCCAGACGCTCCAGGCAGTATGACGAACCTCTGGAATTCACCAGTTGATTGTTCAGAGCCAGGGCACTTTTGTAAAAACCCTCGGCTTCCCCCTGATTCTCTTCGAGTAATGCTATATCACCCAGTTTGGCAAAGATGGAAGCCTGAAGAAGTTTATTCCCGGTTGCACTGTTAAGTGTTTCCGCTTCATGAAGCAGTTCTCTTGCAGCCGGCAGATTACCCAGCTTCATCTTTACTCCGGAGAGATTGCCGAGAAGAGCTGCAACTGAAGCAGTATTATCCAGTTCTCTTGCGGTGTTAAGAGCCTGGGACCAGTGTGTTTCAGCGTCAGCAAGGTTTCCCTTCAGATACGCCATGTTTCCCAGACCTGCCAGACAGAGATACCGGAAACCCGGGTCACTCATTGATTCCGACAGAGCTGCTGCTTCAAGGAGATATTGCTCTGCAGTATTCCTCTGGCCGCCTAATGTGTGGAATGACGCAAGTCTCTCTTTCAGTCTTGCAGAAACGTCTGCAAATTCGTTTTCTGTGATGGAGTCACTCCTCTTTGCGTTTTCAAGGCAGTCAAGGAGAGATCTGTAAAGTTCTATCCCTTTCAAAAACTGAGAACGAAGCTGAAAAAGGGATGAGAGAAGCCTGATGAAAGAAAGCATCAAATCATGATTCAGTGTTTGAAATGCAAAGAGAGCTGCCTTTCTCACATCCGGGAACAGACATGCCATCTGATCAAGTATTTCCGGCTGATTACCTGCTGCAAATGCACTGTTAAGCTCGACGCTGAGGTTGTGAAAATAGCGGGAATGCTTCTCTTCAAGGTCTGGAACAAGAATCTGATGTTCCGCTGCCAGTTCCTTTGTGAGAGGGTGAAGAAAGTATTTCCCATCTCTGTTCTTCAAAAGAGATTTTTCACTGAGACTTTTCAGAGTTCTCAAACTGCAGCCTGCCACTTCAGATGCAGCCTCTCTGCTGAACGGCTCCTCGAAAATGGAAAGCCCTGAAAGAGCAGCCTGCTCCGTGCAGGAGAGAAGATTCCATGAGTAAAGGAAAACCGCCTCTATGGAATTCTGTCTTTCAGGACGGTCACCTGCGGTACTCTCAAGAATTTCAAAGCTGGAGGTGAGCTCCTTTTCCAGTTCAGTGCAGGAAATGGTTCTGACCCATGGGGCTGCAAGCTCTATTGCCAGAGGAAGCCCCTGCAGTATCCTGCAGATTCGGGCAACTGCCTCTGTTTCATCTCTGTCTGGAGAAAAATTCTGGAAAACCCTGCTTGCGGAACTGAAGAACAGTTCCACTGAATCACAGCTTTCATCGCTGTTTTCACACTGGTCAGGAAGAGTCATTCCCGAAAGATCGAAAACAGTTTCTTCTCTTATCCCAAGCCTTTGTCTGGATGTAATCAGTACACGAAGACCCGGACTGGCGGCAGCAAGTCGGGAAACAACTGCAGAGTGGGCTGTCAGGTGCTCAAAGTTGTCAAGAATAAGCAGAATTTCTCTATCTTCCAGAAAAGCACTGAGTTGTATCTCCGGTGGTTTCTTCCTGGAGAACCTCAGCAGAAGGGCTTCTGAAATGGAAGCAATTATCGCGTTTGCGCTGTCTGCATTTTCAAGAGGGACGAACCATACTCCGTGTTTGAATTGTGAAGAAGCTTCAGCTGCAGCCTGCAGAGATGTCCGTGTTTTACCGGCACCACCGTATCCCAGCAGAGTAATGACTCTGTTCTGTGACTGAAGAAGCAAAGCTATCTCCTGAAGCTCTCTTTTCCTGCCTACGAATTCTGTTGGCTGAACAGGGAGGTTGTGAGGATGAGCTGAAACTGTTCTAAGAGGAGGGAAGACAGAATGTATATCCGGATGGGAGAGAGTAAAGATCTGCAGTGGCTCAAGCAGATCCCGGAGCATGTGTACACCCTGATCTGTAAGCTCAGCATCAGGAGGAAGCTTCTCGCTCTTTGCAGCGTTGGGACCCAGCACAACCTGATCTCCCCATCCTGCAGACATGAGCCTTGCTGTCCGATTCACTGCCTCGCCAAAGTAATCACCATCCTGCTCAGCTGCCGCTCCTGTTTCAATACCTATCCTGACTCTCAGCTGATCCACATCTGACCAGTCAGCCTTCTGAAGTGCTCTCTGTATTCCAAGAGCGCACTGAATGGAAAGACCATTGGTAAAAACCACCATGAATCCGTCACCTGTATGTTTAACTTCTCTGCCTGAATGCACAGTGATCTGCTCACGTATGATTTTGTTATGCAAAGCAAGAGCGGAGGGCATTTCAGAAGGATGCAGCTGCCACTTGCCGGTTGATCCCTGAATATCCGTAAACATAAAGGACATTGCCATATGAAGTTTCCCTGCGGAATAGTGTTGTTCAGATTTGCTCTCTGTAGATACTACTTGCAGGAAACGCTGTAAACAATCACCTGAACTTCTTTCCGATTGTGTTTCATTGCTCTGAAGCTGCGGATGGAGTTGAAGTGCCCCTGGAACCGGAGCGATCCAGGGGCATACAGATCAGTATCTGGCAGGAGGGTTGCCTAGAGTTCGGCATCTACAACACTTTGGTCTACTTTCCAGTCTTCACCATTTTTTACCATGAGCAGATTGAAAGGCTCAGGGTAATCGCCTACGTTGAACGAAACCATGCAGCTGTCTCCGAAGACCTCTGCACCTGCAAAAGCAATATCATCCCGCGGGGGCAGTTCCGACTGCAGCATTGGAGAGGCGAGAACAGCTTCTATCAATTCAAGAGATGTCCAGCTTCTGAGTTCCTCCGGGGTAATTGAGACTTTCAGTTCAGCTGAAATTTCGGCAGCGGCTTCTTCAGGCTGAGCCTTTATCAGCAGCAGCATCATATCAACCAGGGCAATGGATTCTGTAGAGAGGCTTGTTCTGACAACCTCAGCATTCCCTGAGTACATTGCGTTGACCAACCGGTTAAAGGCTTCATCAGGCGTGTTCGCATAACCCATAGCAGCAAGAGAGAGAGCAACGAACAGAAACTTGTACACGCATTCTCCTTTCATGACAGAGAAAAGACTCAACCAGATTTAGCAGGGAAGAGCGCAGAAGTTCCAGAAATCCGTTAAAATTAACTGGAACACAGTTCGGGTATTTTTTATACTTCAGGTGGAAGGGGCAGCCATGACATACGGAAGAACAATCACAGTTCGGACAGAGGGATTTTCAGACATAATAAACATCACAGATGCAGTGAACGGCATAATCAGAGAATCAGGGATCAAAGAGGGAATTGCAGCGGTGACTGCAATAGGATCAACAGCATCGGTAACCACCATGGAACACGAACCTGCTCTTGTTGAAGACATGAGGGAACTTCTGAACGAGCTCATTTCCCATGCAAGAAGATCAAGGCATTCGGAAACATGGGGAGATGATAACGGTTTTTCTCACATGCGGGCCTCTCTCATGGGGCCGGGGATCTCTCTCCCAGTTTTAAATGGAGTTCTGCTTGCAGGAACCTGGCAGCAGGTTGTTGTCATAGATCACGACAACCGTTCCAGACAAAGGCAGATCCGAATACAGCTGGTGGGAGAGTGATGTCTGCTGTAATACGGTAAATCATTTGAATTCCTTGACAGACAGCAACTTCGTGCATATCCTCTTTCAGCAGAGTTAGTTTTCTCTGCAAAGGAGCGAAAAGCAAACCGGAATTCCCCGATTGCCGGTTATGGAAGGGATTGTTATGAAAACTGTTCTTATTCTTATGCTTTGTCTCTTTTCTCTGGCGTCTGCATCTGCTGGCAGAAACCCCGGCATTGGGGGAGATTTTCCCAGATCGCCTGAACCCTGGTATGGATCTCAGAACGGTACTGTTGATGCTCTCTTCATCTTCCTTGCATACGATGACTATGTGCCTGATTCCGCATATGCCTGTGGTGACAGCTACTGGAATCCCCTTTCCCAGCCGTCCGGGAGTGGATGGGCAGTTAATTATCTGTGCAGCTCCTATTCTGAACCAGCCGGTTCTCCGTACCACTGGAATGGTGGACTGGGCAGTGCCATGGATGCTCTGGGGTATTCATGGAACTGGTTTCCAGGATACACAGGAAGATGCGGTCAGGTAATCCCTGATGCAGGGTATCTCGCCTTTTATAAATGTGTTTTCGTCCTTACCTTCGATGCCTACCGTTCCGTGACACTGACAGAAGAAACCAGAGAAATCCTGCAGACCTGCATTGAAAATGGAGGGCATGTGGTGCTGGTCAGTCAGGATGCAATGTACAGCGGAGTCCCGGAGTCGTGGCTTATGAAATGGTTTAACACCGGAGAGATTACTCAGGATGTTGTCAGCGGTACAAGTCCGTTCTCTGCCGCAGGCATGGTACCATCATTCCTGCTGGGATGGTCGGGCACTGCTTTAATAGAGAACTTCAGCACCGGCGCAGGTGGAAATTCCGAAGGAAACTGGTGGGCTGATGACCTCTCAGGCGATGGATGTATCAGCAACGGTTCCTACGTGTTTGCTTCCTGCAATGAATTTTACGGAAATATCTTTTCAACATTTGAATTTGAGACCTGCTATCCCTCTGAGGTGCAATCCATTGCCGAGTACATAATGAACTGGGCGATAAGCTCCAGTCTTGAGCGTTCCACCTGGGGCGAGATCAAGGCGAACAGCTGGTAGGGAACGCAATTCACCTGTGGTTAAACTGGTGTAAAGTGGAATCTCCCCTGTACTCTGCTGTCGAGCTGCCGGGTTCATTGAGTCTTCTTCTCTGCAAGGTACACCCTTACCTGTCTGGCATGCTTTTTTCCACTGTCCATGTACATGGTAAAGGCCATGTCTCTTTTCAGTGTGAGGCTGCTGCTTTTCAGCCAGGTCTTTATCTGTCCCGAACTGTGTATGTACATGGTTATTGTGGCATCTGAGTGAGTGTGCTCTCTGCCTATGGTGATTGCATGCGGCTGGTCCTCTGTTCTGTCTCCTGTTGCGAATATGAAGAGACCATCCGGTTTGATTATTCTGCTTACTTCCCTGAAAACCGGGTCGAGGTTACTGAAGAAGTTGAACACGCCTGTGCTGATCGCATGATCCAGACTGTTTTGCCGGTATGGGTACGGTGTTTGCGTCAGGTCATGCTGCTCAAGATTTGTTAAACCCTTCTGTCTGCAGATATCCAGCATCTCTTTGTGAAGGTCCAGCCCGTAAATCTCAAGGCCGGCCCGCCTGAAAAGTGCTGACCCCAGGCCTGTGCCGATACCTATGTCCAGCATGGTCTGCCCCGGTTTAATAAACTGGTATGCAAGGCCGAAAGCCACCTCCGGGCCGTACCAGCCAGTTTTCTCAGCTTCCGTGTCATAACTCTCAATTTGAGAAAGGTGAGGATTTTCAGAATTTGTCATTGTCCGGCCCCTCTCGGCTTCATATGGAAGCATTACTTGACTACTACTTTAATCGCGGTGTTTGCAAATATCTATTTCTACCGGTGAGGTGACAACCCGCTTCCAGGGTAGTGTTGTGTATAGTTAGGGAGTGAAGCTTCCTGCTTCCTCTTCTTTCAGCTTCTGTATCCATCAGCAGGTGCAGATGATGCACTGCCTGCACCGAGGAGAAGTTATGAAAAAAACAAAGATTGTAGCAACCGTCTCTCACATGAACTGCACAGAGGAATTCATTCGTGAACTCTGGTCCAATGGAATGAATGTTGTCCGGTTGAATTCAGCACACCAGTCATTTGAGGGGGCTCTGGAGATCATCAGATGCGTTCGGGCCGTTTCCGACAGAATCGCAATTCTCATGGACACAAAAGGACCTCAGATAAGGACACTGCCCATGGAGGAACCGTGTGCAGTTCAGAACGGTCAGTTGATCAGGATCTGCGGAGAAGGCGTATGCAACTGCTCTGCAGACTGCATTTCCGTAAATCATCCGGGGTTTGTCCGCGATGTGCCTGCAGGGAGCAGGATACTCATTGATGATGGTGCCGTTGAGCTTTCTGCAGTCGAGGTTGATGAGGACACACTTCTGTGCAGGGTGATGAATCCTGGAAAGATAAAAGGCAGAAAAAGTGTGAATGTACCCAATGTGCATATTGATCTGCCTTCTGTGAGCGAGAGAGACAAGGCTTACATAGACTTTGCTGTAAAGAACAATCTGGACTTCATTGCCCATTCATTTGTAAGGAACAGAGCAGATGTAGAAGCCGTTCAGGCGATTCTGGACCGCTATGAAAGTCCCATGAAGATAATTGCCAAAATCGAGAATCAGAGCGGCGTGGACAGCATTGATGAGATCCTTGATGCGGCATACGGAGTGATGGTTGCCAGGGGAGACCTGGCTATTGAGATCCCTTTTGAGAAGGTGCCCGGTGTTCAGAAAATGCTGATCAACAAGTGCGTTCAGCGTCGTAAACCTGTTGTGGTGGCAACGCAGATGCTTCACAGTATGATTGAGAATCCTCGTCCTACAAGGGCAGAGGTGAGTGATGTGGCAGGTGCCATTTATGACCAGGCAGATGCTGTGATGCTCAGCGGTGAAACAGCAATTGGAGCTTATCCTGTCCAGTCAGTCAGGCTTATGACCGCCATTGCCAGGGAGGTCGAGGAATCAGAGGACAAACTGAACGATATTCCCATAGTGGTAATAAACAATGAAGTGTCCGCATATCTTATCAAGGCAGCAGTTGAAGGCGCAGTGGATCTGGACGCAAAGTCCATTATTGCAGACACCACATCAGGCAGAACCATTCGCAGTCTGGCAGCTTACCGAGGCAACAGAACCATCAATGCCCAGTGTTATCTGAAGACTACTATGCGCCATCTTGCTCTCTCATACGGGGTCCACGCAAGATACATGGAATCAGAGCATTTGAACCATGATTTCGTTGGGCATGCCCTTCATCAGCTCAGGTCAGAGGGTATTTTCAGCGATCACCACAGAGTGGTTATTGTTGCAGGCAACTTCGGCAGGAGCAGGGGAGTCTCATTTGTTGAGATCGGTACCGTGGAGAACCTTATAGGAGCTGAGGGGAGCAGCTGAGTCCGCTAACTAGATTCTCACCTCTCAGTTACTGCCCTGGAGGGGCAGGTCCTGATCAAGTTCATGTGCCCTTTGGAAATCAAGTTCCGCCTGCTGGAGATTTCCCAGGCGGGTTTCCACCTCACCGCACAGTACAAAGTACTGACTCTCCGTGGGGTCCGCTTCCGCAGCTTCTCTGAAAGCTTCCAGTGCAGGCAGCCACTCCTCCGCGTTGTAGTGCAGAATGCCCAGATATCTGTAGGCTTCTGCATAGTCAGGATTCAGATGAATTGCCATTTCATAGTCTTGAATTGCTGAGTCGTACTCATGAATAAGCTCGTATGCATAACCCCTGTCGAAATAGTAAATGGAATTTTCCGGATCAATCAGGATCGCTGCTGATATGTCACTGATGGCCTGGTTGAAATCTGCAAGAAAACCGGCTGCCATTCCACGGTAGTAATAAGCGTCAGGGTTATCCCTGGACAGGTTGATTGCAGAATCGAAGTTAAGTATGGCGTCCTGATACTGCCCCATTTTATATTTTGCTACACCTCTGTTGAAATAAGCTTCGTAATTTTCAGGGTCCAGTTCAATTGCCATTGAATAATTCATTATGCAATCAGCAAAGAGGGATAAGCGGTAGTAAGCTCTTGCCCGATAGTTGTAGAACAGGGCAGTTTCAGGAGCAATATTTATCGCTCTGGTGTAATCGGAAATCGCATCCATGTATGATTCTGTTGCCTCGAAAAGTATTCCCCTGGCCATGAAGAGCTCAGCGTTTGCCGGATTCTGATCGATTGCCAGATCAAGCCGGTGGAAAGCTGCTTCCACATCTCCGCTTTCAACAAGGCTGGTCAATTCCTCAACAAGTGCTTCCGTTTCCGGGGAAAGAGATACGGCTACAGAACAGAGGAGCAGAACAGACAGAATTCTTATCATTTGACACCTTTCTGCAGGTTGCGACCAGTCTGATGTTTTTAAAACTCATACGCTAACAGATGATAACATCTTTATTTGTGCTCTGTGAGACCAGTGATCAGACACTTCATCCGGAGAAGAACAGTCCTTTGCGGAATCTGGCGAATCGGTTAATATTGCTTCTGATGATGTGTGTATCTGGCTTTCCATACAGGAGGATAGAGATGTCTGATTTTCCCAGTGATATCGAGATAGCCGGCAAAGCTGTTCCCATGCCTATTACCGAGATAGCGGCAAAGCTGGGACTTTCAGTTTCAGATATTGACATGTACGGATCTGACAAGGCCAAGGTTCATCTGGATACCCTTGAGACACGTGCCAGGGGCAGAGGTAAGCTGGTTCTTGTGTCTGCCATAACACCTACCTCTGCCGGTGCTGGAAAAACAACTGCCACTATCGGGCTTACCCAGGGGCTTAACCGGATCGGTGAGAATGCCAGCTGCGCCGTGCGCGAACCGTCCCTGGGACCGATCTTCGGAGTGAAGGGAGGTGCTGCAGGAGGTGGTTATTCCCAGATCATTCCCATGGAAGATATCAACCTTCACTTCACCGGTGACATGCACGCTATCACAGCAGCGAACAATCTTCTCTGTGCTGCTCTGGACAATCATCTGCACCAGGGCAATCCTTCCCGGCTTGATCCCAGAACCGTTGGATTCAGGCGGGTAATGGACATGAATGACCGGTCTCTCCGGGACACGATTATCGGCCTTGGCGGACGCACACAGGGAGTGCCCAGGGAAAGCGGATTCGACATTACCGCTGCATCTGAGGTAATGGCCATTCTTGCTCTATCAACCTGCATGGATGACCTGAAAGCAAGAATGAACAGGATATTCATCGGGCTTACCTACGACCGAGAGCCTGTTACAGCAGCAGATATAGGAGTTACAGGGGCAATGGCCATGCTGCTGAAGGACGCTATTCGCCCCAACCTGGTTCAGACCCTGGAGGGAAACCCCGCATTTGTTCACTGTGGGCCATTCGCCAACATCGCTCACGGATGCAACTCCATACTTGCTACAAAAATGGCGGTGTCATTCTCTGACTGGGCAATTACAGAAGCAGGTTTCGGATTCGATCTCGGCGCAGAGAAGTTCTTCGACATCAAGTGTCAGTACGGTGATCTATGTCCGTCTTTGTGTGTGCTGGTTGTTACCTGCCGGGCTCTGAAAATGCACGGTGGTCTGAAGAAGAAGGAACGGGCCGCGGCAGATCCTTCTGCTGTGGCAGCAGGTCTTCCCAACATGGAGAAGCACCTGGAGAATATCAAGAAGTTCGGACTGCCTGCAGTAGTCTGCCTGAACAAGTTTCAGTCTGATACTGATGAAGAACTTGAAGTGGTGCTTTCACGCTGCCGGGAGCTTGGTGTACCCACTGCCCTTGGCGACGGTTTTACAAAGGGCGGTGCAGGAATGGAAGATCTGGCCTGGCTTGTTAAAGAGCATGCCAGGGACTGTACATGCTGCTTCAAACCGCTTTATGACTGGAACTGGGACGTGAAGAAGAAAATTGAGACGATCGCCAAAGAAATATACGGCGCGGAGCACATCGACTACACCTCCCTGGCAAAGTCTGATCTCAGAACCATCACTAAACTCGGATACGACAAGCTGCCTGTGTGCATAGCAAAAACTCAGAAGTCACTTTCTGACAACCCGAAGCTTCTTGGACGCCCCAAGGACTTTGTGGTGACTGTCAGAGAGATAGAAATATCTGCCGGTGCGGGGTTTCTGGTGCCAATTACAGGTGACATCATGAGAATGCCCGGCCTTCCAAAAGAACCTGCAGCTTTCAGAATGGATGTGGATTCTGCAGGAAAGGTAACAGGGCTTTTCTAGAGCTTCAGTACTTCTGAAAAACAGCCAGGGAGCTGAATACTTCGTATTAATTTCAGCAGCTTCTTCTGACTTTACTGCTGTTGAACAGTAAGGCTGAAGATGTGCATCAACTGCCTGCATGCACTTGTAATTTAAACTTTGCACAGCAATACTACTGGGAATAAACGGAAACTGGAGGGGGTTGAAATGGTGCGATATGGTTTCTTCGAGATCAGAACCACCTGCGGGAGCTGTGGTCAGCCTGTACCGGTTAACGGGCCTTTTCTGGAAGTGACCTGCACATCCTGTTTCAACAAGGTGGATATCCCGGCGGAGATATTTGCCGGTTTTCTGAATGACTTTGAGGAAGAGTATGACGGGCTTTCGGAACGAGAGGGTTCCGGAGGTACCCTTATGTCCGGCAGCGGTACTTACAAGTACGGTTACTGGAAGCTTGAACCAGAATGTTCTTCGTGTAAAAAGCCCCTTTCTCTTCCGGATTCCGGAGGGGCCGTAAGCTGCCAGTGCGGTGTTACATACCAGATGTATAAAGCACCTGAGTGGCTTTCCGGTAAAGTACCTTCGGTGATGCGGTGTATTTCCCGCGAAGCCCCTGTTCAGGAGAGTTCAGCAGAGCCTGGCACCGTTATGGGTTCCGGATCTGCAAAGCCCATTGTAATGAGCTGTCCTCAATGCTCAGGAGCACTTTCCATTTCTTCTGAGAACCAGCGGATAATGAGCTGTCAGTACTGTGATTCAGAAGTTTTTATCCCTGATCCTGTCTGGAAGAGGCTGCACCCGGTAAAAACAGTTGAGGGATGGTATGCCTGTTTCCAGGGGAAAACCGGGAAGCAGCTGCAGGCAGCAAGAAGAATGCAGGACAAAGAAGAAGAAAAAGCGGTTCTCCTGAAACGGAAAGCGAAAAACCTGCCTGAAGTAATCAGGAAATCCCGGAAGCCGTATTACGGTCTGTTTGCAGGGGCAATTCTGCTGCTGCCTGCAGGAGCTTTAGTTCTCTCCATTCTGGATAAGAAAGGCCCCGGTTTTGCACACGCCCTGGTGATGGCACTGCCGTTCTGGTTTGCTGCCATTGCAGCAGCAACGATTCTGGTCTCTCTTTACAAGGCTCTCTTCTCTACGGCAGCCGGTTCAGGCAAAGTCCGCAGGGAGGCACTGGCCAACCTTGCCGCTGTCCGTGGCTGGGAGCATAAAGGAGCAGACAGCAGGTACAGTACGGGGTACATAAGAGAGACATTCCGTGGAAGAGACATCGAGATAACCCCTGATGACCATCATGCTGTGGAAATAGAGATTCATGACAGTGTTTTCTACCTTAAGACGGAACCTCCAGGGAACCCTCCTGAGGACATGTTCCGGTTTTCAACTGGAGACAGTTTCTTTGATGACCTTTTCCCGATCAGATATGCCACCCCTGAGTTCGCTGCGAAGATAGAAGAATCCTCTGAGCTTGCAGAAACTGTGCTGGCACCTGTTTACCGGTTCATAAACAGGTGGGGGAAGCGAATAGGAAGGCTGGAGATAAACTGGTCAAGTGCACGGGTGCACATAACTCCCGGATGTTTCACGGGCACAGGCTCAGATAGCAAATACCTTCTTCCAGAGGATCTGGAACCTCTATTTGAGGACATGATGGCTCTTGCAGAAGGAATAGATGCTGTGGCGAAAGGAAAAGAGCCTGAGCTTCAGAGATATGAACCCGCTTCTTCTTTTGAGGAATAGTTGGATGAAACCTATTTCATCAATTCATCCTGTTCTTTACAGGTTCTCTGTTTTCATCCGTCGATTCCGCCGCAGTCTGGTTCGCCGTTTTGACCGGGTTTCCTATGCAGAAGAGAAAGAGTCTTCAGGGTTTGAAGCTGTTGCAGTAAGACATGAATCTCTACTGATGAGAAAACTCGCGGGAACAGATATGGAACTGCAGAGGAACAAGATTGAAAGCCTCCGGATAGCATGCTCTCTGATTGATTCGGTTGTGATCAGACCCGGTGAAGTCTTCTCTTTCTGGCACCTGGTGGGAAAACCTTCCGCCGGCAGGGGATTTCCCCATGGACTGCAGCTGTCATTCGGTTCTCTGGTGTCCATGGAGGGCGGCGGATTGTGCCAGCTTTCGAATCTTCTTCACTGGATGGTTCTGCAGACACCAATGACTGTTCTGGAAAGGCACAGACACTCCACAGACCCCTTTCCTGACTACAAACGAACAGTGCCATTCGGAACAGGTGCAACAGTTTTCTACAACTACCTGGATTTTACCTTTCGTAATGACACCTCGACTGCTTTTCAGGTGTGTGTTTCCGTTGGTCCTGATGATCTCATGGGAGAGATCCGGTCTGACCGGGAACTGTCATCTGAATACTCCATATTGGAGAAAGGGCACAGGTTCGAAAAACGGGGCGGTGATGTTTACAGAAGCAACGAACTCTGGCAGGTTGTGAAAGATCCGGCCACAGGCCGGATTCAAAAGGAGAAACTTCTTATGCAGAATGATTGCCGTGTGTTGTACGATGTTTCAGATGATTTGCTCTCTCCTGAGGAGGAATAATGTTTACCCTGCTTATCTGCGTTCTGACTGCTTCAGGATGGAACACTGTTTTCGAACTGCCTGCTCAGGGCCATATCAGAGATGTCTTCGTGGACGAAGCCGGTGAATACCATGTTGTTTCCACTGAAAACAAAGAGATAGTATACAGCGAGGAAGGCTTTGAGACAGGCAGAAGTGACCTTCCTGAACCAGCTGCGCCTGCTTTCGAGTTTGAACTCCGGCTGCAGGAAACCGGCAGAGAGTACTACTCGTATGCAACGGTGGATTGTATTGCTTCGGGGGAAACATTGTTTACTGTTACCCTGGGTGAGGTGTGTTACCTTGCGGAGCTTCCCGGAAGGGTTCTCCCTGCTGCTGATGGCGGGTGTTACGCTGCCTACACTCCTGCCCGGGCAGAAGAATACTGGAAACTGTTCCGGCTTGGTCCATCCGGAGAAATTCTGTTTGAGACGGAATTTGATCTTTCAGGAGGGCCTGTGATCTCTATCAACGATATGGTTGAGCTTCCAGGGGGCGGGGTTGCAGTTACAGGAGTCACCGATGAATGTGGAATGAATCTGTTCATGATGCTTCTGGGCTTCGATGAATCCGGGGAACAGCTGTTTCGCAGGCGTGAAGCACTGAGATTTCACGCTTCAGGTGAACTGGTTGGTTTAACCGGCAACGGGGACATCATCGCCTGCGGGATAACAGGATACGAGAGGGATGACGGTTTCTTCATGCCTCCGGCGGATACGGATATTTTCCTTGACTGCTGTGACATTGAGGGCAACCTGCTCTGGAGAACGACGCTGCCTCTGCCGCTTTCAAACTGGCCGATTGCCATGGATGTTGCACATGACGGATCCGTTGTTCTTCTTGCAAGCGCACAGAATGAAGACGGCGAAGGAGAGAGGAAGTACTATCTTGCTGTTTATGATCCCGGAGAATAGTTCACCGGGTTAGCGTTCGAGTTCCTCTTCTATCTGTTTGTCCACCCGCTTGTACCAGAATTCTGACCGGCGGTCGCTTGCTGTAAGCATTGATTTTGTCAGGTCTTCTACAGTTGTTTCAAGTTCCAGCATGAAGAGACCGTAAGCAAGTTCTTTCTCTTTCGTTTCATCTCTGCCGTAGATAATGTTTAACGATTCTTCCAGCATCTGATCCATTCTGTAGAGTTTCAGATGGAGAAGTTCGTGGACAATAACCTCCTCAAGATGCTCCTCCGGGATGGAAACATGCAGCATCAGAGCGGCCATGCGGTTGTCCAGATCGATCTTGATATCGCCGGATTTACGCCAGTTGTCTTCAACTATCACCGTTTTGATATCCCAGTCATTGAGTCTCAGCGTCGCCCGCCATTTCTTCAGAAGCTCTGCCGCTCTTTCTTCCATAGCTTGCCCTCCCCGGGGTTCTTTCAGATGAACAGTGTTGCGTCACTTTTTTCGCTGATAGTTGCAAATTCAGCAACTCCCGCCACCTCAATGCCTTCCATCATCTCCTCCTGCTTAAGCCCCATGATATTCATGCTCATCTCGCAAACCACGAACCGGACTCCCATGTCCTTTGCCTGGGCAATGAGCCCGGGAAGCGTTTCCACGTTCTTCCGCTTCATTACATGTTTCATCATTGATGCCCCTGCCCCCATCATGTTCATCTTGGACAGTGCGAGTTTTTTTGCGCTTCCCGGAAGCATCATACTGAACATTCGCGAGAGCATGTCTTTTCTCACTGGTTTTCTGCTGGCTTCCCTGAGAACACTGAGACCCCAGAAGGTGCTGAAAATCGTTACTTCATGGCCGAGAGAGGCGTAGCCGGTTGCTATTATCATTGCTGCCATCGCTTTGTCCATATCGTTGCTGAAGAGAACGATAGCGGCACTTTTTTTATGATCATCAGATACCGGTTTGTTACCCCTGCCTTTCCGGACAATAGCATTGTAAACACCTTTTCTTTCCTCCATTGAGAGAAGTTCATTTCCTGTGGAGCTGCACCAGGCCGGAAGGTCACTGGCAAAACCCCTGTCCGTTGCGCTGACCTGCAGCGTCTCATCCGGCTGCATGTCTTTCATTGCTTTTGTAACGCTTACAATCGGCCCCGGGCACTGAAGCCCGTTTGCATCAATGCACTTGCAGGGCTCACAGACAGAAGCTGGAGGGACAAATGTTTTTGAAGGAGCCTCCCAGGCGTCTCTGAAGGTTCCGATCTTCTGGAAAAGGTTCCATGAGGCGAATCCCCCGGAGAGGTTCATGGCAGTGTATCCGTTCTGCTTCAACACTCTCTCTGCTGCGTAAGCTCTTATTCCAACTGCGCAGTAAACAACTACCGGCCGGTCCTTCGGTATTTCCGGAAGCCTGTCTCTAAGCGTTTCAAGTGGAATCAGAGTGCTTCCGGGAATTACCCCGAAGACGGTTTCTTCCTCTTCTCTTACATCCAGAAGAAAACAGTTATCCGGAATGCTTTCGGGATAGACCTGATCAGTAAGGCCTGAAATCATGTTTGCAGCAACGAATCCAGCGAAGTTGACAGCATCCTTTGCGCTTCCGAAGGGCGGTGCATATGAAAGCTCAAGTTCCTCCAGGTCGTGTACTGTAAGGTTGTTTCTCATGGCTGTAGCCACAACATCAACTCTCTTGTCCACGCCGTCTGCTCCAACTGCCTGCATTCCCAGGATCTTCCCCTGTGGATCGAAGAGCAGTTTGATGGTCATCCTGGCTCCGCCGGGATAGTAACTGGCGTGGCTTACCGGGTGGATATACAGCTTTCTGTAATCAATGTTATTCCTCTTAAGGGTTGCTTCACTGGCACCGGTGCTTCCTGCTGCCAGATCAAATACTTTAACGATGGATGTTCCATACGTTCCCCTGTAAACGGAGTTTCCGCCAAGCGCATTATCTGCTGCAATTCTTCCCTGTCTGTTTGCCGGGCCGGCAAGGGGGATACTGGTGAGATTACCGGTAACCGGGTCTGTCACCTGTACGGCATCTCCTACAGCATAAATATCCGGCTCTGCAGTTTCCATTTTATCATTTACAACAATTGAACCGTGATTGTTCACCTTTATGGCAGTACCTTCCGCAAGCCTGCTGTTGGGCCTTACACCTACTGACATTACTGCAAAATCCACAGGAATACTCTCTCCAGTGTTCAATTCAACATTCAGACAGCCGGAGGTTCTTGTGAAAGCAGTTACCGATGCCGATGTTCTCAGGTTTACTCCACCCTGAACCAGTGCTTTCTCCAGCGGAACAGTCATCTCATCATCCAGTGGTGGAAGGATGGTTTTCTGCATCTCTATAAGCGTTGTTTCGACACCGGCCTCTGCAAGATTCTCTGCAACCTCCACGCCAATGAATCCACCACCGACAACCACTGCTCTGCTTCCTTTTTCAATCCGTCCCTTGATTGTATCCATGTCCGGTATTGTCCAGAGCACATTCACATCTCTGTCGTCAGCTCCAGGAATGGGAGGGATAAGAGGTGAGGATCCCGGCGACAGGATCAGCTTGTCATAGTTTTCTCTGAAATCGATCCCTGTGGTAAGATTAACCACGGAAATCTGGTGATCTTCCGGGTGAATTTCAGTCACAAGATGATTTGTGTGTATCCGCACATTGAACCGCTCATTGAACAGTTCCGGAGTCATCAGAAGAAGGCTGTCCCTGCTGGGGATCGTTCCGCTGAGGTGGTAGGGAAGACCGCAGTTTGCGTATGAAATGTACCTGCCTCGCTCAAAAACTGTAATTTCAAGGTTTTCATCAAGTCTTCTTGCTCTGGCAGCTGCACTTGCACCACCGGCAACGCCGCCAACAATAACAAGCTTCTTCATATTTTCTCCTGAATTGGTAGGAAATAAATGGATTGTAATAACTTAGCAGCGATTATACTGATTTTCAGGATAAGTCTGTAAGGCTACTCCAGATTACCGCTTACAGAAGCTGTGACATGAGCTCCTTCACTGGTGGCCCGTTTGAAAACATCTCCGTCATCGAAGATTGTAACGGTAACAGAGCCGGTCTCACCTGTATTTGTGGCGGATAGAAAGACAAAGTCCATGGGATCAGCTGTGAGAGTAACTGACCAGGGAAGTTGCCGCCCTGACAATTGGGATATTCCCCCGTTGAGATTCTCATATGTGATGTTAACAGACTCTGCAGAGCCTGTGACCTCATAGCGCAGATCGATTGAACAATCAAAGGGATTGGAACAGGAAGCACATATACAGAATATGGCAAGAGACAGGATTGTAGATTTCATTTTCACCTCCACCATATTATACCTTTGAAAACTCTGTTGTTCCACCTGGGAAAGGAGCCGGTATCAAACTGAAAATTCTTCTGTTTCTCTGTCTTGTTCAGGTTTCTTTGTCTTACGGGGAGTTCTACAGATATCTCGACCTCACTCCGGCAATGGAGATAATTCCACGGGGACAGATCTCAGCCGAAACAGCAGCTCATATGAGATGCTTTTTTGTGGAGGAGACAGGAGACTCTCTCCTTGTGGGTGGATTAAGAAATGGTGAGCCGTCTCCAGTTTTCGGTATTTCCCCTGAGATCTCAGTTGTACGGACAGATACCACTGTATTGTGGACAATGGAGGAATTCAGTTATCTCATGGAAATTGATTCAGCAGGCAGACCCCTGCTTCTCACAAGACTGGGGAGAGACGGCCAGGTGCTTCCAGGGAATGAAGGAGCTGCATACACCTGTTGGGAGTGGGATGATCACCGGCATGTAACGGTATTCTCCATGGACAGCACGGGAGAATCAATGGATGTGAAACTTCAGCCCTCTACAAACGCAATTGCCGCAAGGCTTAACGATGCTGGAGACCTGCTGTATTTTTCATTTGCTTCCAGAATTGCTGCTGGACTGCAGTACGAACTGGATGAAAATGGCCGCACTGTTGCCAGGAGAGCGGTTGATCATGCAGGAGAGACTGTTATCTCATCGGTAGGCGCAGCGGAGGTCAGATACGGTTATGATCAGTGGGGTAACACTTCATGGACGGCATACTTTGACTGCACCGGGCAGCTGATGCCCGGGGACTATGCTCTTCCCGGAGAGGGGAACTGGGAATTTGACGATTGCGGTGTTGTCAGGAACGGGATAGACATTGCTTACATTCACAGGGAGTTCGACAGGAACAGCCTGTACATCTCTGAACAGAACATTGGTCTTGATGGGCTGCCTGCAGAGGACAGGGAAGGAAGATCACTTACTCTCTACCGGAGAGAGATTCACGGGGGAATAAGTGAATCGGTGTGGTTTGGTCTTCAGGGTAACAGAGTGGAAGTTGCCGGCGTATGGGCCACAAGAAGGATTTACAATAGTGTCGGGCAGGTTCTTGAAACCTCAACCTGGGATGCAGGAGAGCACCTCACTGAATTTCCAGGGGGATTTGCCTTCACAAGATTTTCCTACACTCCCTCCGGCGGTGTTGAGATGATCTCCTACTACGACTTGCACGGGAACCCGGTGGTGAATACCGTTCAGGGCTGCCACGCCAGATTCCATTACTACCATATGGACGGTAACCTGGAAGAGATACAGTATCTGGATACCGATTACAGACTTGTGAACAACTCGGCAGGCTATGCACGAACGGTGTTCAGTTATGATGAAACAGGAGTAAAGGAAACACACTACGATCTTAACGGCAGCATTCTTTAGTTTCTTCAGCGGTTTTCAGAATGTTGCCATTTGGCCACAGCACCCAGAAGCTCTTCCCGGGTGTAGGGCTTTGTAAGACAGCCGTTCATCCCGGCTTCACCATACATTGCAAAGTGTTCCGGCATGGCATGTCCCGATGTGGCTACTATGGGAATGTTGATCCCGTTTTCCCTGAGCTTTAATGTGGCTGTTATCCCATCCATTTCAGGCATCTGGATGTCCATGAGAATTATGTCGAATTCTTCCCCTGAAGCTTTTTCAAGGGCTTCTAAGCCTGTGGATACCGCGGTGCACAAAGCACCTGCTGAAGTCAGGAAGTGCAAAGCGATTTCTCTGATACCTTCCTGATCTTCCGCTATGAGAACCTTCATTCCTGTTAGCCGGGGCTTGATTTTTGACGGTGCCGCGGGAGAAATGCTCCCGTCTGATGATGGAACATCGAAGGGAATGAAAAACTCGAAAAGAGTGCCCTCTCCCGGGCTGCTTGAAACGGTGATGCTCCCGTCCATTTCTTCGATAAGATGTTTGCAGATTGCCAGCCCCAAACCGGTTCCGCCGTATTTTCTTGTAAGAGATGAATCCAGCTGCAGAAACGGTTCGAAAAGACTGTGAAGTTTCTCTTCAGGAATCCCAACACCGGTGTCTTCCACGGAGAATCCAACGTGAAGTTTGCCGGAATCCATATTCAGTGCCCGGGCTGAAAGGATTACAGAACCTTTTTCGGTGAACTTCAGGGAATTGGATACGAGATTACGAAGTATCTGTCCCAGCCTCAAAGGGTCACCTGTAACAACTGAGGGAATTGACTCATCCAGGTTCATCTCCAGGGATATTCCTTTTGGCCTGGCCGTACCGGTGAACAGTTCAATGGTTTTACCCATGACAGCCGGTATGTCCATGCTCATTTTTTCGATTTTGAATTTACCGGCTTCGATTTTCGAGAAGTCCAGAATGTCGTTTATTATTCCCAGAAGATCTCTGGTAGATGAATACGCTTTTTCCATCAGACTTATCTGATCGGGTCTCGGCTGGTTCTCGAGAAGGATTTCCAGCATTCCCGTGATAACATTCATTGGCGTTCGTATTTCGTGGCTCATCATTGCAAGGAAGAAGCTCTTGGCCTTGTCCGAAGCCTCTGCGGATTCCTTTGCATGAAGGAGCTCAATGTTCTTCAACCGGTAGATCTCCTTCTCCTTCTCCCTCTCTTTCGTTTCGAATTCAGCTCTGAGACGAGCCATTTCCCCGTTCTGTTTCTCCACTACTATTTTCTGCCTGAGGGAAGAATGCTGTTTTGTAAAATTAAGAGCCTTCCTGTAGTTTCCCGTGTTTTCATAAAACTCCATGAGATCACCGAGAAAGCGGAGCAGAAGATCTTCGTTATTCATCTTGATACCAAGGTTCAGGGCTTCAGTGAACAGTTTTTCGGCCTCTTCGTAGTTTCCCAGTTGAGCTTTGATACGGCCCATTGTGTTTCTTGCACTGGATTCGATGTACTCAGATCCGGTTTCGATGCTGAAGTTAAGAGCTTTTTCAGCATAACTTTGCGCTTCTTCGTATTTGCCTGTTTTCACCGCCATTGCTGCCGTATTCAGAAGAGCAATTGCCATCTGACCTGGCATATTGCCTTCCCGCAGTATCGCAAGCGCCTTTGCGTAGTTTTCGTATGCTTCAGGAAAATTGTTGGAGTCTTCCATATTCATGGCCAGATTATTGTATGCCCTGGCCAGTTCCTGCTTGTTCCCGGTTTCCAGGGCCATTCCCACGGCTTTTTCAGCACAGCTGATGCTGTTCCGGGAATCTTCCAGTCTGCAGTAGATTATTGCAAGGTTGTTGTACAGGCCGATCTGTTGTTCCAGAAGACCGAATTCTTCTGCAATTGAAAGCGCGTTGATGGAATTCTCCAGAGCTTCGTTGTAATTTCCCTGCATTCCCCAATAAACGGCAATCTGCTGGAAAGACCTGCACAATCCGCCACTGGAGTCATGCAATCTGGAAAGCTGCATTGCTTCCCGGGTCAGTGCAAGCATTTTTTCCGGATCTTTAATGTGGAATGAAAATCCGTAATCAAGAAGGCAATGAATGCGGTCAGCGCCTGCTGCGTTCCCCAGCGCTTTCTCCAGCTCTTCACTGGTTGCCATTTTGCTCCCACCATATAAGAGACAGAATAGTATAAGCTTACTCAAGCATGCTGGGTATACCCTGATACAATTATTGAGGTAACAGAGGTATAGCAAAAGTTCTATTCCCTGATAAATCTCCGTTAGTGCTGATTGAAAAACTCGCGAGCCTGAAGATCCGTGTTAGTAATCTGCATACCCGCCAGTTTCTCCATGGCTTCAAGATGAGCTGAGCTCCCAGTTCCATCCAGAAGTACTTTCAATCTGGAGAAGCACCGATATCCTGAGTTTTGTGCGGTAATTGGTAACTGCAACAGGCATGAACAGTTTATGGACATGTTTATTTCACTGCTGTAATATTAAGCCACTTCACATCAGCCCTGTTCAGACTGTCCGCTGTTTCTTTGATCTCCACAATTCGCATTCCCGCGTTCTCGATTTCCTTCTGCCACCACTCTGCAGGTTTCAGAGTGAAATGCCTGGGGTCTGCTTCAGCATTTACAGGTCTTTCAGAGGAGACAGAAAGGAAGAGAACTCCGCCGGGTTCAAGAAGCAGTTCGCAGTGTTCAAGGGTTTCTGCAATATCTTCAGCCTCAAGGTGCATGAGAGCAGCAACGGAAAATATCCCTCCATAACTTTTTCTCTCTCTGAGAAGGTTGAGCAGGCCATGAGGCAGTGTAAGCTCCAGAAGATTTCCGGCTATATCCGGGTGAAGTCGTCCGGCTTGTGCAATCATTTCCGGACAGGCATCTGTTGCAGTGATTTCCCTTATGTTGGAGAATCTTTTCAGAAAGGCAGCATCTCTTCCTGACCCGCATCCCAGCTCAAGAACCTTTGCCCGGTAGTCCAGTGTGTCTCTCAGTACTTTCTGAAGATCACTTACATCCACATTTTCGTATTTGCTTACAAGCTCGTAAGCTCTCTGCCTGTAGTGGTGAATGGTTTGTTCGGAACTTGCTGACATGATTATCCCCCTTTGTCAACGTATCTTCCTGTAGACAGAGTATAACTTAACGTACATCAGAAAGTTAACCTTACAGGGCTGTTTCAAGAAGCTCAACAAACAGTTGTACCCCGATACCTGTTATCTGTTCCGGAAAGTCATAGAGAGAACTGTGCAGAGCAGGACATTCTTTCCCCGAGCCAAGCCCGAAAAGAGCTCCGGTAAAAGCTTCGGTGAAGTGTCCGAAGTCTTCCGACCATAGAAAGGGGCGATCAAGAGAGATAATATGCATTCCGCAATTAGCAGCGGCTCTTCGAATGAGTGCAGTTGTTACAGGATCGTTTTCTGTGGCAGGGAACTCTTCCTGCCATTCCAGGCTTAATTTCAGACCTGCTCTTTGAGAAATATCCCGAACTGAAACTTCTGCCCGACTGGCAAGAGAATCCATAAGTTTTTTTGAGGGAGCCCTGAGAACGGCCATTACTACAGCATTTTCAGGAGACACACCAAGAGAAGGCATTCCCATGGATATGTGAGTTACGGTGACAAGCTCACCTGCACCAATGTTTTCAAGCTTCTGAAAGCCGGCAATAAGCTCTGCCACTGAAGGAGCCGGGCTGATCCCTTTTTCAGGTTCTGCGGCATGAGAGCTTCTTCCTTTCAAATGGATGATCATTCCTCTGGAGGCTGAGGCAAAAGAACCGTCTGCTGTTACAACAGAACCTGCAGGGTAACCGGGAAGATTGTGCAGTGCAAATACCATGTCGGGGGTATACTTCTGGAAGGCAGGATCTGCAAGCACTGCCCTTGCCCCGGTGCCTGTCTCCTCCCCTGGTTGAAATAGAAGCAAAACGGTTCCCCGGTCCAGTGGATGTCTGGTCAAATGTTGTGCAACACCGGCAAGAATGGTCATGTGACCGTCGTGGCCGCATTTGTGGGAAACTCCACTGGTTTGAGAGCAGTAGGGGATATCGATTTCTTCATTAACGGGAACTGCATCCGTGTCGCATCTGAGAAGGATTGTCTTTCCCGTCTTCCTGCCATGAAAAACTGCAAGAATACCATGCCCGGCGATACCTGAAAGAAGTGTGTCCGCTTTTTCTTCAGAGAGGAAGTTCAGCAGAATCTTTTCTGTTTCGACTTCATGGCCTGAGAGCTCAGCCTGACGGTGCAATACCCGCCTGAGTCTGATCAGTGTTTCAGAAGCAGATGCAACTTCAGTGTTTTCCATCTGAACTACTGGTCCTCAAAGTATTCGAACGCATCTATGATGTCCAGATATACACCGTCAAAACCTGCATCAATTATCATTTTCATGTACGAGTCTTCGTTGCCGAAAATTATGTTCTGCCATTCTGTGTCCCAGAAGTAAACTTTGTAGTTACCCGGCCAGTCCGGATTTTCAGGCCCGAGCCAGGATGGTTTGTTAACTTCCCACTCCGGCTGCCAGTAATACCGGTAGTCTTCTGCTTCTCCGATGCTCATGTAGCACACTACAAGGCGGGTTCCCCCGCTGGCTTTGGTTCGCAGCTGCTGAATTTCTGCGGCGGTAAAAGCATCGTCGTTGTAAAAAAGGTCCATGATTATCACATCGTAGTCTGTAGCAGCCACTGCAGTGATAAAGGCCTGCCTGGCAGGAAAGTTACCGTTGTTTATCAGGTAGAGAAAATTGGCAGCCCGGGAGATATCGGTAATGTCGTTACCGTTGACATTGTGAGGAGAAGAAGGGTATTCAGGTATGTTGTCCAGCTCCCTGTGATCCGCGGCGAAGGAGATGAATCCGTACTGTTCATTCTGATAGTATGAGTCGTCCATTCTGCTGTGGGTCCAGCAATAATCAGTTGCCAGCACTTCTACTCCATTCTGCTCGCACAGAACACATAAATCAGCGAATCGCTGAGTATCCTCTTCAGGTGTTGGTTCATTATCGTTCTCATACCCGTAAAACATGTCCTCACGGCCTGCAGCATCCACAGCTGACAGGTATGCTGTCTGCAGTATCCCGTCGGGCTCACCTGAATCAGTAAAAAGCTCCTGGCCGTTCTGGGGTATTACAATGAATCCAGCGCTCTGGCTTTTTCCATACTCTGAAATGCTTACAACAAAGCTTCGCATCTCATCTCTGAATTCAGTATTTCCCTCTCCGGGTCCGCTGACATCTCCATCTGTGCAGGTGAGTATAACCATAAGCATTACAGCGGTTACTATTGATTTCTTAAACACAGAAACCTCTTTCCCGAGTCAGATGGGCAACAAACTTACAGGCTATTTTTCCGGATGGCTCTCCCGAATTTCCTTCATTACTGCAAGCTGAGCCATAAAATGTTCCTTCAGTCCCGGGTCGAACTTCGTGCCGAAGAGCCCTTCCATTTCTTCAGTGACCTTGTCTTCCGGCCAGGGCTCCTTGTAGGCCCTGCGTGAGCAAAGTGCGTCATACACATCTGCAAGAGAGGCTATTCTGGCCATGAATGGGATTTTGTTACCTGCAATGCCTCTGGGGTAGCCTGATCCATCCCAGTTTTCATGGTGACACAAAGCAATATCCATTGCCATTTCGTCAAACTGTGACTCGCAGTTTCTCAGGATATTCGCACCAATTTCGCAGTGCTGTTCCATTGCCTTGCGCTCTTCATCACTAAGAGGTTCCGGCTTTTTCAGAATAGAATCGGCTATACCGGTTTTTCCAACATCGTGAAGCATTGCTGCCATTTTAAGGATGTCTCTGTTCTGCATCTTTTCGTATTTGCCGAAGCCGTTTTTCTCAGCCCATGAATCGTAGATTGCTACAGCATAATTTCCCACACGATTCACGTGAGGACCGGTTTCCTTGGGGTCTCGAAGCTCGGTCATGTTCACCATCCGCATGAGCAGAGTGCGGGTCATGATGGCTCTTTCAAGGGCCAGAGTGGCAAGGGAAGCGAAATACCTGGCAAGTGGTTCCATGTCTGCATTGAACGGCACATACCTGTTACTTGTGCTCCTGGCGTTAATCAGCTGGAGCACTCCTACTACCTTATGTCTTGTATTTATCAGCGGGAGTGTAAGCGATGAGGCAGTGTTGTAGTTAGCCAGTTTGTCGTAACTTTCGTCAAAGGAATAAGGCTGGTCTCCCGGGATATTTCTCACATCGGCAAGATTCAGCACTTCACCGGTGCAGGCAACGTAACCTGAGATGCTCTTCTTGTTTTTTGGTATGGAAAATCTTGTATACGGGATTCTACCGCCGCGTTCTGTTATGGTGTCATTCTGGGAATGCCGGAACAGCAGTTTGTCTCCGTCAACGGTATATATTGAACCGGCGTCTGCATCAGTGAAATATCTGGCTTCTGTAAGGATCTGCTCCAGCAGAATGTCTACATCACCAATATTGATAAGAATGCTGCCGGTTGCCAGCATCCTCTCCATAAGCTCTCTCTGGTCTGTTGTGCTGTTCACAGTTTCACCCTTCTGTTTAGAATTTAAGATACAACAGGAGTTGTTGGGGAGCAACAGTATGACAGGTTTGTACCTGATGACAGAAGCAGTGCTGTTCTATACTGACATGAATGTATTAGCTGCCGATTCGGCCGATTGAATAACATAATATAGCAAATATTACCATTCAGAAACATAATATTGCATGTTTAAAAAGAGAAATGTCATAAAGCAGCGAAGTAAAAATCAGCATACTATCGCTTTGTGTTTTCAGCATTACCAGCGATCGGTGTGGACTCTCTCAGCCTTGAACCGGTCCTCGAATCCCTTATCTTCTCCAGGGACTCCAATGGAGACAAGCGCAACAGGAATAATGTGCTCCGGCAGGTTGAACAGATCCGTGATGCCTTTTACCCTGTCTTCCTTCGGGTATACCCCAAGCCAAACTGCACCAAGCTCCTGGTTCACTGCCTCTAGGAGAATGTTCTGTACTGCAGCGGCGCAGTCCACAAGAAGATATGAAATATCCGGCTGCTTTTTTCTGCTGCCGCAAACCAGAATTACCGCAGCTGCTCCTGGAACCATCTGGGCATAGGGATGAGCTTCCGGGACCCTGTTCATTATCTCCCTGTTTGTGGTAACCACGAATTCCCAGGGTTGAAGATTCCTTGCTGTGGGAGCCTGCATGGCGGATCGGAGAAGTGCTTCTATCTTTTCGGCAGCCACTGGTTCTCCCAGGTACCTTCTTATGCTTCTTCGATTTTTTATTGCATCAAGCATTTTTTTCCTCCAGCGGTTTGGTTCATTACTTCAAGCATTTTCTCACCGGTATTGTCCCAGTTGAAGCTCTGGGCCCACTGGAGAGCATTCACGGAGAATCTGTTCCGTTTTGCCGGGTCTTCCAGGAGTTCCTGAAGCGCATCAGCCAGGGCTTTTTCATCCTCGTGTTTAACAAGGATGCCTGTTTCCCCGTTTCTTACAGAATCCCTGAGTCCGTCAGAGTTACTTGCCACCACAGGAGTACCGCAGCAGTTGGCTTCTATTACCGTAAGTCCCCATCCTTCTTTTGCAGAAGGAAAAACAGCCACAGATGCCTTCTGCAGCCACATCAATTTTTCTTCCTGTGAAACAAATCCGGGAAAATCGACATTGTCCTGCAGATTCAGTTTGCCAACAAGCATCTTCAGTGTATGAGAGTAGTCTCCCTCACCAATAACTGTAAGATTCACGGGAATTTTTCTGGAGTGCAGGATGGCTGCTGCATTGAGAAGATGCTGAACCCCTTTGTACTTCTTGAGTCTTCCCACAAAAAGAAGTCTGTTCTTTTCAGGTTCAAGTTCCGGATCCTGTTTGTAAAAGTCTGTATCAATTCCACATGGGATAACACTTATCTTTTCAGACTTTATTCCCCTTCGAACAAGATCAAGTTTTGTGCTGTCACTTATGGCTACGAAGTTACAGTTCCTGTAAATTGAGGGGATAAGAGCTTCAAGGAGGTTAACGTACAATGCTTTTGAAAGAGAGACCTCTCTGAAAGCGGTTGTTCCGAAGAGATGGGGTACAATGGCAAGAACAGGCGTTTTGCTCCAAAGGGGAGAGAATACCGGTACTTTGCAGATGTCTTCAACAATCAGATCAAAAGAACTGAGATCAAGGGATTCGCAGTATTTTCTAACGGTGAAGTTGTAAGAGTACCATTTGCCGTGACGGTGTATCTTAACTCCGTCGATCACATCGCGAGCCGGCAGCCATTCAATAGTGTGGGAGACCTGTATGACTTCATGGCCGGCTGCGACAGCTCTTTTCAGTATCTCATGCAGGTGTACCTCTGCTCCGCCTGCCTCGGGATTCTTCGGATCCCTCCAGTTAAGTGCAAGTATTTTCACTTTTCGGGCTTTCTGGCAAATACACCTGTTACCACTCCTGTCAGCGGGCCCAGAGGACTGTTTTCAACAGTTTCTCTTACCCGGGCTCTGAACCTGTGCAGAGGGGGTACGAATACCGGGTGCATGGGAATCCTGATCCCTGCCTTCAACAGAGCTTCTCTCATTACACGATATCCCAGAGACGGAGAGAAGTATCGACCGTAAACAGCCCAGGGTTCAAGACCCCTTTCTCTGAGGTATTTCTTCAGATGTCCAGCGGAATACTGTGTTTCCCACCCTGCGAACCAGGCATTCATAGCGATCAGTGCTTTCTTCATTACTGTATAGATGTGGAATGTCTGGGGAACATCAACAAGAAGGCTGCCCCCTGGCTTGACAACTCTTACGCACTGGTCTGCCATTGCGTCCGGGTTCTTGAAATGCTCCATTACTCCCTGGTGAAACACGAGATCAAAAGTGTTTGATCTGAAGGGAAGGGCATTGGCATCACCGCACACCAGCAGAAGAGTTCTTTTCTCTCTTTCTGCAGCTTTTCGGGCAAGTTTCAGCGCAGCATGGGAGTAATCAAGGGCAACCGGAAGGGCTCCTTCTTCTGCCAGAGCCACACTGTCCCTTGCTGTAGCTGCACCGACTTCAAGGGTTAGAAGTCCTTCCAGGTTAATTCTTTTCTTAACCTCAACCCTTATTCTGTCGTCGTTGTCATAGATCTCGGAGAGGTCTCGGTCTCTCTCCCAGAACCTGTCCCAGTGGGATCTTTCAGATGTTCTCACCATACAGGTAATCTACAAAATGGCAGTTAAGTTGACCAATCGGAGTCAATTTGAATATGATACCAGTCAACACGGGATATTACTTATCAGTAAGTAAACAAAAAGGATTAACTTGTAATGGACTTGTCTCTAAGGCGCTTTGAGCAGAATGATCTTCCGCACCTTCCAATATGGAGTGGTGCTGTTGGCTCTTACAAATACATGCAAAAGGTTACACCGCTTAACTATTCATCTCCTTCGGATTTCAGCAAGTGGGGTGATGAATTTGTCTGGTATGCGATTCTCCTGGATGGTGACCCTATAGGCGGAGTGTGGGTGGACAGACGGAGACCTGGAGACTTTATCGGAATACTTGGAATCATCATTGGCAGGCCTGATGTACTCGGCAGGGGGATTGGCAGAAGAGCGATCTCAATGGCAATCGAGAATGCTGTAAAGATCCTTGGTGTTTCAAGAGTAAGGCTTACTGTCCGACAAGCCAATGAACGAGCTGTAAGGTCATACAGAAGTGTTGGATTCATAATAAGCGGTGAGGGAATTACTGCACTGCCTGACGGCAGTTCTGTTCCATTCTTCAGAATGGAGATGGAAATATCTCCAGTTGCTCAGGCTATCTGAACTTTTTCTAACCTCATCCTTGTCTGAAACCTCCTCTGATGTTATTTACACATCATAAAGGGGAGGTTTTTTCCATGAAAGCATTGAAGATTGTTATGGCAGTACTTGGAGCACTCACTGTGTTTCTCGGTCTTATTTTTCTCATCGGTGGAAGACCGGTTGCCGGTGCAGTAATACTTTTAACAGGCGTCTTTCTTGTTGTTGTTGGGCTCAGAAAACCCAGGACAAGGGATGTAGTTGTGAAACAGGAGCTTGAGCTATCAGGGGATGTTAACCTGGAGACCATGAAATGCTCTCAGTGCGGGGGCAGCCTGTCTGCTGACAATGTGGCATACCGGGCTGGGACGGTTTTTGTGACATGCCCCTACTGTGCAAGTGAATACCAGATCGAGGAGGCTCCGAAATGGTAAGATACTTCCTTCTTATGTGTCTTTTTGCAGTTCCTGTTTTTGCACAGAACTACAATTTTTCCGTACCTGAATTTACCTGTACAGTAGAGATTAACAGGGACAGAAGCCTGAGCATAGACTATGAAATAGTGTTTGAATGCACCTCCGGCTACAGTGCTGTGGATATTGTAGACATCGGTTTCCCTTCTCAGGACTTCTCTCTCAGTGATGCACAGGCTGGCATTGATAACCATGAACTCACAAGGATCTACTATTCAACATACATAGACAACGGTGTGGAAGTTCATCTGGACCAGCATGCCATTTACGGTGGGGACAGCGGCAGGTTCCGTTTCTCCGGTGTGAACAGTAACATGGTTTTCCTTGACACAGAGGAGGATGACTTTGCCTCAATGGAGTTCACTCCCACATGGTTCGATGGAGGTGTTCTTTCAGGGCACAGCGATTTTACACTGAACATTATCTTTCCTGAGGGTGCTGAGCCGGATCTTGTGAGATACCACGATGTTCCCTTCACATCATCCAAAGTTGACAAGGACGGCAGGGTTGTCTACCAGTGGACAGAGAGAAGAAGAGTTGATTCTCCGTACATGGTGGGTGTTTCATTTCCCGATGACCTTGTGGACGGTCCACTGACAGAAAGACCTGCGGAACCATGGTTAAGTCCCGAGGCCATTGTTTTTGTTTCTGTGTTCGGCTTCATCTTTCTGGTTTTCAGTTTCATAATTTTCGTAATTGTCAAATCCGTGAGATCTGTGGCAAAACGCAAGGAGCAGTATCTGCCGCCTAAGCTGGGCCTGGAAGGCTCAGGGATCAGGAGAGGGCTTACTGCTCCCATGGCGGCAATGCTTCTTGAAGAAAAACTGGACAAGGTTTTCATGCTGATAATCTTCGGCCTTCTCAAGAAGGGCAAGTTGCAGCTGGATGGACACAAACTTATGCGAATCGGTTCTGATCAGGGGCTTCGCGCCTACGAGAAGGAGCTTCTGAAGCGGATTCCAACAGGTGGAAGAGACAAGCCCATTCCGGAAGATGAGATAAAGAAGATATTCCTTGGAATGATAAAAGAGCTGGAGAAGAAGATGAAAGACTTCTCTCTGAAGGAAACTCAGGAGTACTACAGAAGCATCATAGAAAGTGCCTGGAAAATGGTCAGCGAAGATGTATCAGCAGACCGCGCAGGGGAAATTGTGAAGAACATGTTCCACTGGATGCTTGCGGACCCCGGGTATGACAAACGCGTAAAAAGGCTTTCTGACAATCAGAATGTAATTCTTCCCGTTTACATGTACGGCTACTTTGCAGGGCGAATGTCTCACGGCGGTACAGGAGGAATGAGCCTCTCGCAGGCCTGCTCTCAGGTGGCAGGTGCTCTGGAGAGTGCTGCAGGCAGAACAGTCAGGAACATCACTTCGCTTTCCCGGTCTGTTACCGCAAAAACAAACCCTGTACCGGTATCCACTTACAGAAGCAGCGGCAGTTCAGGCAGCGGGTGTGCATGTGCATGTGCCTGTGCCGGTTGTGCCTGTGCCTGTGCAGGCGGGGGGAGATAGCATGTTCAAGAACCTTAAGGAAGCCGGAAAAAGGATAACCAGCCCGGGCATGCATCATTTCAGAACAGATGATCACAGAATTCACCTGAGGGCAGAGGAGACTGGAAGCGGAATGCTTACTGTGGATGCCTCAAGAGTGATACATCTTAATCCTGTGGCAGTGGACATGTGCTGGCTGATTCTGTCAAAATGCAGTGAGAAGGAAGCTCTCCAGGCAATCACAAAGAGATATCGTGTGAAGAAGAAGCAGGCAGTTGCCGACCTGAGCAGCTTCAGAAAAGTGCTTGAAGAAATCCTCAGAACAGGAGCATCAGAGCCTGTTTCCTTTGTAAATATGGATGTTGCAGAGCCTTTCCAGACAGAGGTAACAGTTCCTTACAGAATGGATTTTGCCCTGACCTACAGATGTAATCTCAACTGCGGACACTGCTACAACCAGACAAAGGACAAGCCTGAACTCACAACAGATCAGTGGAAAAATATTATGAAAAAGACCTGGGATCTGGGTATTCCCCATGTAATATTCACAGGAGGAGAGGCCACTCTCAGGGAAGACCTTGTAGAGCTTATTGAGCACGCTGAAACCCTGGGGCTTGTAACAGGACTTCTTACAAATGGTGTAAAGCTTTCTGACAAAGCATATCTGCAGAAACTGGTGGACGCAGGCCTTGATCATGTTCAGATCACACTTGAATCAGCAGATCCGGCAATCCACAACGCCATGACTGGAGCGGCCAGTTTTGACAAAACCGTACAGGGAATAAGGAACTGCGTAAGCGTCGGTATTCACACCATAACAAATACCACTATTACTAAAGCCAATGCAGCCGGGATGGTGGATACTGTGAGGTTTGCACACAAACTGGGGTTGAAGGCTATTGCTTCCAATGCTGTTATACACAGCGGGAAAGCCCTGGAAGGTGATTATGCGATTCCTGTGGAAGACCTGGAGCCTGTAATCCTTTCCATGAACGAGGAGCTTGAAGAGCTTGGTATGCGGTTCATCTGGTATTCTCCCACCAGGTACTGCTCCTTTAATCCAATGGAGTTCGATCTTGGAGAGAAGCGGTGCACTGCCGGGGAATACAATCTCTGCATAGAACCTGACGGTGAAGTTCTTCCATGTCAGAGCTGGTACGAATCTGCAGGCAATTTCCTGAACGATCCCTGGGAGAGCATCTGGCAGAGTGATCTGCTGAAGAGAGCAAGAAACAGGGACTGGGTGGATGACAGCTGCAGAGAGTGTGTCCATTTCACCCTTTGCGGAGGAGGATGTCCTCTTGAAAAGAAGAACGGAGCCCCCTGCAGAGACTCCATGTAGCAGAGAAGTACTTCGCAGGATCTACCGGAGGCAGTTCAATGAACTGGCCCCGCTGAGAAGACACATCTTTTCCCTGCTTCCACTGAGCCAGGTGAAAACAATATTCGAACCCGGATGCGGAACCGGTCTTCTGGGTCAGCAGCTGATGTCCCTGACTGATGCTGTTTACACAGGTATGGATATTGACCGGCAGATTCTTCCAGAGGGAGAGAACTTCGTTCAGGGTGATGCACTGAAAAAACCACCGTCTGCAGACCTTTATGTGTCGGGTTTCTTTTTCTCGAGCCTTGGAGACCCGGCAAAGTGGCTGAATGAGCTGAAGATCCGCTATTTTGCAGTTTTCTCGGAGTACGATTACATGTCCATTGAAGAGAAACCCTCCATGAACATCGCAGCCAGGCTGAGAAAAGGTCTTGAAGCAGACGGCCTCTTTACCGGTCACGGTGGAAGACTTGACGAATACTTTCAAAGAGCCGGTTTCAGGAAGCTGCACGGTGGAGATGTTGAAAGTGATTGCCGGAAACCGGATGAGGGATTTCTGAAGATGTATGTGCCGTTTCTTACAGGAGAACTGCCCCTGATGTCATGGAGGATCGTCTGGGGAATCTGGAGGAAGCAGTGAATTTACAGGGATTCAGCAAGAAGTGCGCCGGGGTTTCTATGCCTGTTTACCGGTACAGGTTCATGGCTGAAGAAACCCCTGCGATCTGAATCCGTTGTTACCACTCAGTCAATCCCGTACTGATCCTTCAGTCTGAATGATTCAGTGATCCCCTGCTGAATGCCGTTGTTGAATGCTTCCTGATAGTCTGCAATTGCCTCTTGGATCCTGCCTGCTCCCTCGTGGCATCTGGCCCTGTTGAAAAAGGCATCAGCCTGCCAGTCTTTGCGGTTGTACCAGATTATCGCCTGTGAGAAGTCTTCAACTCCGGCGTCGAATGCTTCACGGGCCATGTTCACTCTGCCCCTGCTGTAGTAACCCCTGCCGTCATTGGGCTGCAGTTCAATTGCTTTGTTGTAGCATTCAAGAGCTTTTTTATCATTGCCGGTTCCGTTGTAAACATTACCCAGTGAGATCCAGGCATCCTTGTATCCAGGATCCATCTCAATGGATTCATCAATGGCTTTTATTGCTTCAGCGGGATCACCGTCTGAGATGTGAATGTAGTAACCCAGGTTGTGGAGGCACTTCGATGTGTATCTCCAGTTCCAGTCTCCAGGAAAAACCTTTGCAGCTCCGAACAGCTCGGCACCTTTTCTGAAGGCTTCCATTGCCCCACGGTAGTCGCTGCTGTCGCCTTTCTCAATTCCCGAGTTAAAGAAATCCATTGCAAAATTGTCACCGTAGGCATTTCTGCGATCCTGTATGGAATAGCTGTGGCCGAAGTAGTCTGCCCTGTTGAAATCCTTCTTTGCCTGGTCTTCATTACCCAGTGCCTTATGGCATAATGCTCTGGCATAGAAAAGCCCTGCAGAGAGAGGGTCTTTTTCAATGGCAGTATCAAGTACCTCCACGCCAAGCTCAGGTTTTCCCGATACTGAATACAGTGTTCCCAGATTTTCAGGGTATCTTGAGTTTGAGGGGTCGAGTTTCATGGCTGTTTTGTAATCAGCCTCAGCAGCTTCGTCGCGGGAGGTGCAGTAGTAGAGCCAGCCTCTTCTGCTGTAGGCTTCAGCTGAATCACCGAAAAGCTCTATTGCCGAGTTGTAACTGGCTTCAGACTTGTCGTTGATCTTCATAGAGCTGAGCTTGTCTGCCAGTTCCAGTCTGATATCAAACTCTTTCTCCTTTGTGCTGAAACCCTGAGCAAGAGCACTCTCAATAAGGTCAACTGCCTGCTGAGACTGATTCTGCGCCCAGCAGTCCCTGGCGAAAGCAATTTTTTCTTCCGGAGTGTCAAGGGGTTCACCGTAGTAGTTAAGAATGTATCCTGAATAGGGATCTCCCAGTGCTGCTGCTTCCCTGTAATCAGCATATGCTTCTTCTTTTCTCTCCTGATTAAATCTGCTGATGGCTCTCTGCTGCCAGGCAAGGCTGTGGGTTGGATCAAGCTCCACTGTTCTGGTGAATTCAGCTTCAGCTTCAGCAGGTTTGCCCAGGGCGTTATTGAGAATGCTTCCAAGCCGGTAATGGGTTTCTGCTGAATCAGGATTCAAATCAACAGCTTTGTTCAGATGAATTACTGCACTTTCATTTTTTCCCAGCCAGTATTCAGCCCAGCCGAGATGTGAAAATGCCTCTCCGTTCTCCGGGTCTGCCTTCACTGCTTTTTCACCGTAGGTCACCGCATCGATGTACTGCCGTTTCTGGAACATGGCGTTTGAACACAGACTGAAGAGCCTGGACTGTTCCTTTTTGTCCACTCCTGAATCAACTGCTTTGAGGGCTTCGTCAATTACATAGTTGAGAAGTCCTCTGTCCATTAGATTTTCAACGAATTCAAGACCCATTGTATCCCCCCTTTGTCTCAAACGAAATGAAAACACAATAGCAGATTACTATTATTTGCAATTATGAGGTAATTGGCTAGTGTGGTAGGATTCTATTTCCCAGCCATAAGACTGAAGAGGATCGGGATTCTGTTAAGGGGTTCCGGAAGACGCCAGTAACCGTCCTGACATTTCACCATGCTTTCAAGCCCTTTCCAGTGTAGAAAGTCATATTCATGGAGGAAGTCAAGTTTCAATCCGGCATTCAGCAGTGAGTTTACCACTTCAGAGATGGTCCACTGAAACTCTCTGGTTGGACTTCTTACAATGTAATTCTCATCAGAGTAATCCGGCCAGTTCCCGGGCCAGTCGTGTGGTGTGCCTTTACTGAAGTATTTGTAGCGAACCTTCAGTCCTGTTGTTTCATCATCGAATACATGCATGAAAGGATGAGATTCCATGAGATAGAGCTTGCCGCCTGGTTTCAGGTAGCTGGCAATGAGCTTTCCCCACATCTCTATGTCAGAGATCCAGCAGAGAACTCCGATGGATGTGTAGACCATGTCGAAAGTCTCATCCAGTGCTTCAGGAAGATCAAACAGCGGAGTCTGGATGAACCTTGCTTTCAGCCCGGTTCTGCTGCTGAGGCCACAGGCTGCTCTAATGGATTCCCCGGAGATATCAATTCCCGTTACCTCTGCACCCAGTCTTGCAAGAGAAAGCGTGTCAGTTCCTATGTGACACTGCAGATGCAGCAGCTTTTTCCCGGAAAGATCGCCAAGCTCTTTTACCTGCACAGGATCAAGATGATGACCGCCCGGCATAAGAGACTGAATGTCATAGGATCTGCTGTGGACAGGTGCAACTTCATCCCAGTGCTTTCTGTTTATCTCCTCTGCCTTGAAGTCTCTTGCCATGTTCACTCCCTGTGAAAAAGCCCCCCGGTAAAGGGGGGCTCTCCGGTTATACGTCTAGTATATGAACGGGTTGAAAAGCCTGACACCCTGAATGGACTGATACTGGTTCGAGTTCAGTACTACAGAGTTGTTGAATACTGTGTCTACCAGGAAATGGGTGTAGTAGCCACTCTCAAGTTGTACAAAGAAGGTACTGCCTTCCTGCGGAGCAGCGGAGTTCATCCATGCAGCATCACCTGGCCCAGGAGCGAGGTAATTGCTGCTGGCGGCTATCATTGAATTGGTTCCGCCCGGGTGGTTCTGTTCGTCGTAATTACCTCTGTAAAAGAGGATAGTGTCGCCTTCTTTGGCGATGTAGAGGTCCTGAGCAAAGCTGTTGTCGGATGAGTTACCGAAAGCGGTGTGGGTTTCTTCGAATGAAAGACCGTCTATTCCGCCTACTGTAAGGGTATCGGTGAGCAGATGCATGTCTGCCCTGTTGTTTGCCTTATTGGAAAGGTCTTCAGAGAGATCAAGTCCCTCCATGGCTTCAACGCAGTAGTATCCGGTGCGTGTTGCTATGTGCCGGGTTGTTGTTTCGGCAACCTGGTCGATGTTCTGCCAGTCTCCAGGATCAGTGTCTGCATACCATACCCGGTAACCGTCTACAGGAACTGCTACTTCGTCCCACGCAATAATTACTGTATCGCCCTTGCAGAGGTCCTCATCAATCCTGCAGTTCTGCACGATTGGAAGTGTACCGCCCGGTGAAGCCGGGTCATCAGAGCAGGCTGTGAGAAGCGTCAGCACGGAAACAGCAATAAGAATCCTCTTCATAGTTACTCCCTTTTTTGAGACCTTTTCCCAATATACACACCGCTATCTGCTGCACCAATCGCAGGTTTACCGGAGTGTTTATCAGTCTTATACTTTCACTTCAACGCTATTGAGAGAGTTCCAATAATTCTTTTCAGGGAGGAATCAGGTTATGGGCAGAATAGCCGGTATTGACCTTGGCACCACTTTTTCGGCACTTGCAGTACTCAATGAGCTTGGACGTCCTGAAACCGTCCCCAACGCTGACGGTGAACGGATTACTCCATCTGCTGTGTTCTTTGCCGAGGACGGAGTGGTGCTTGTAGGGGAAGAGGCAGTGAACGCAGGTGCTTCTGAACCAGAAAATGGTGCCCGTTGGGTTAAGCGATTCATGGGTTCCAATGAGTTTCCCGACCAGGTTGACGGTAGAAAGTGGAGCCCTGCAGAGCTTTCTTCGTTCGTTCTCCGGAAGCTGAAGGAAGACTGCAGCACTCAGGCAGGTGAGATCACCGATGCGGTGATCACAGTTCCGGCTTATTTCGATGAGGTGCGGAGAAAAGCCACCATGGATGCCGGAAAACTTGCAGGGTTGAATGTGGTTGGAATAATCAATGAGCCTACTGCAGCTGCTCTTTACTATGCCACACAGCACGCCGTTGGCGGAAGAATTCTTGTTTTTGATCTGGGCGGCGGTACTTTTGATGTAACCTTAATGGATGTGAATGGTAAGAAGGTGGATATTCTCTGTTCAAGGGGAGACCATCAGCTGGGCGGGGTGGATTTCGATAAGGCTGTTATTCAGATAATGGAGAAGGTCTACGCAGATGAAACCGGCGGTAACCTTATCACAGATAATGAGAGCCGGGCCAGAATGAGCATTGAAGCGGAAGCACTGAAGAGAACTTTAAGTAAGAGATCTTCTGCAACAGCTCTTCTTTACGGAGACAGCGGTCAGTGTAAATTCAAGATCAGCCGTGACGACTTCGATGAGGCAATTTCTTTTCTTATCGCCCGGATAGGAATGCTGGTTGAGGATGTTATTGATGAAGCTGATGCAGAGTTCGAAGATGTGAACAGTGTTCTTCTTGTTGGAGGAAGCACAAGGCTTCCAGCAGTGCAGAACCGGCTTGAGAAAATGTTCGGGTTTCCACCGACAATTGCAGTAAATGTTGATGAGTGTGTAGCCATGGGAGCTGCCATACACGCTGGGCTCAGGCTTATGGATGAAGATCCCGGCAAAGTGGATAAAGGCATTGCATCCGGCTTGAGGGACATAGGTCTTAAGGAAGTCTGCAGCCATTGCTATGGAACCCTTGCTCAAAATCTCGATGAGCGCACAGGTCGGAAAGTTCTGGAGAATGATGTGCTGATCAGAAAGAACACCCCTATTCCATGCAAGATCACGAAAACCTACTACACAGCAGTGCAGGGCCAGACAGGTGTAGACGCCAGAGTGACACAGCACGGTATAGCAACAAAAGATGCTGATATGGTGAATGTTGTTGCATTCGGCAGCCTGCAGCTTCCTCCCGGCAGACCTGCCGGCCAGCCGGTAAAGGTTACATACAGCTACGATGCCGATCAGCGGATGCACTGTGTTTTCGAAGACGAGAACAGTGGAAAGAAACTGGAGCTGGATATAGACACACAGGCAGGTTCCATGGGCAAGGCGGAAGTTGAGAGAAAAGCCCATGAGCTGGAAGGATATACAGTTGACTAATCTGTATTTTCTGCTGCTTGCGGGATTTTCCACAGCTTTTGCAGCCAGCGATAAGGACACCGGTACAGCCTGCTGCTGCGTGGGGGTTGTTGTGCTGATCCTGGCAGCTGTTGGTATTTCCGAGAGCAGAAAAGAAGGGGCCCCGGGAACTGAAACAGAAGGAGAGTCTGCATCTTCTTCTGCAGGACAAAGCAATACTTCACATGGCAACATCCTGGAAATGAAAGTTGTTCCCACCATAGTGGACGGAGAGAACAGCAAGGTTCCCTGCTTCGTTGTAAAGATCAGGGGTCCAATCTCATTGCCCACTTCAATTCTCGCTGCAATGCTGGGACTCAATCTTTGGGATATGACCAACGCTGATAAACCAGAGGACAGACAGCCAGTTCTCTGCTCTCTTCACAACCTTCAGATGAAGGGATCCCAGGTTTTTCAGGGTGTAAGCATACAGGCCATGCCGGGTCAGCACAGTGTTGTTCCTGACTGGGCAACGATATTCACCATTCCTGTCGAGTCGCTGATCTTTCCTTCAAGAGGAAGGAGGAAGCTTCTCTTTACTCTGGATGTATCAGGTGTGGGAACAACGACCTCTGTGGCTGTTCTCAATTGCATTCTCTATCATGAGAACCTTGCCTGGGGATACATAGACGGTGCAAGAATAAGGCTGCAGACTGAAGAAATGGGTCTGAAACTTGCTGCCGCTGTGAGTGCTGTAGATGGAGAGCAGGACCTGAAGGAAAAAAAGGTGGTCAGGAAGTGGATGGATTCCAGGATAGGCAGTCTGCCTGAGAACCTTCAGGCACAGACTTCCAGAACACTGAGCAGGGCACTGATGATCGCCGAGAGAATGGGAACCGCCATAAAGGTATCGGAAGTGAAGGTAATGTGCCAGGAGATTATCGGTCACTATTCCGTCCAGAGCATGCCCAGGGGTGATGTGCAGGATGTGATGGCACTCTGCTATGAAGTGGCAGCGGCAGATGGAGATGCCGGCGACGATGAGCTGAGTCTGATCAGATTCATCGGTACTGAGCTTAGTGTTGACCCTGAGGTGCTGAAAAAACTGAGAGACAGGGCAATATCTCCCAGTATGTACGGAGACAACAATCTTGACGATGTTCTGGGTTTGTCGCCGGAAATGTCTCTCCGAGAAAAGAAAAAGCAGTTGAACAGGCTGCTCCGGGAATGGTCTGCAAAGGTTACCCATTCTGACCGGAAGATAGTGGCGGATGCCAATGCGATGATAGATCTCATAACAAAGAAAGCAGAGGAGGTTGATCGTCAGCTCTACTCCTGAGTTAATGAAAGGGATCAGGTTTGCTGGCGACGATCCGGCTCTGTACGGATTGAAACCTGGAGACGGGCCTGATGGCAGCGAAACAAAGAGACGACTTCTTACCAGGGCAGTGAAGGTTATTCCAGAACTTTTTCCTGCCATCAGTCCGGTTATGAAAATGGTAAGTGAACAGATTACCGGAAAACCCTTTGAATTGTTCGTTTTCAGCGAAGCCTCTCCCCAGGCATTCTGCAGTGGAAGTTCAGCTGATGATGCCACAATTCTTGTGAGTTCCGGGCTGATCGAAAGATTCGGAAATAACGAACTCGCATTCGTTCTTGGACATGAACTGGGGCATGCTCTCTTCTCACACAATTCCTATCCCAACCCTTCAGAGGTAGACGAAACCCTTGATAAACTGAAAGTGCTTGCTCTCTGGCGGGCCAGAGAGATTACCGCAGACAGGGCCGGGCTTGCTGCTACGGGAGATGCCTCTGCCGCGTTCAGGGCAATGATGAAACTGGCAAGTGGTCTTTCAGACAAGTTCATCAGGTTTGATGTAACAGCTTTTCTGGATCAGGTGAAAGACCTTCAGAAGACCGGCCCTTCTGTCTCCTTCCTGTTATCAACCCATCCTTTTATTACTGCTCGAATAAAGGCAATGCTCTGGTTTCAGATGAGTGAACCATGGTACAGAGTGAGAGGTATCCGGGGTACTCCTGCTCTTAAAACGGAAGAGCTTGAGAGAAAGGTTCTCAGAGAACTTCGGTCTGGCATCACAAAAGACTGATACTTTAAGGAGGAATCATGAAACCTGCCAGAATCACAATCATCTGGGCACTTATGGTATGCCTGACTTTATCGGCTTCAGCAAAAGACATTTATGCGGTTCAGGGAGATGTTCTATACAGAGCGTCCACTGAAACCGGCGAGTGGGAAAGCCTTTCCGACACCTGGGAGGGAACAGAACTGCTGACTTCCACTCATACAGGTCTCTATGCCATTCAGGGAGATATTCTTTATGAAGTGGGCACAGACGGTTCCTGGGCTGAACTCTCTGACACATGGGAGGGCACTTTTGCTCTCACGGGAAGCGACAACATGCTTTATGCTGTTCAGAATGACGCGATCTATGCTGTTGATCCGTCCACAGGAACCTGGGAGACTGTTCCCGGTGATTACGCAGGAATAACCCATCTGGTCTGGGCCGGGGATGCCCTGATGGTTATACAGAATGATGTGCTCTACCGCACCGACCCGGAAACAGGGGATTTCACTGAGCTGCCTTCAAGCTATGCAGGAACAACAGCTGCAGCCGGAACCGACAGACACCTGTTCGTCATTCAGGGTGATGTTCTCTACAAGGTTGACCCTGTTACCGGTGAATATGAAAGCCTGGGAGGGGGATACCAGGGCGCTACTGAGATGGATGCAGGAGAAGGTTACGTTTACTGCATATGGCAGGGTTCTCTCTGGAAGACACACATCGGATCAGGTGATTACGAAAGCCTTGGTTCATCCTGGGACGGTACTACGGCGTTCTGTATTAAATGAGCTGAATCAGAGACTCTTCCTGAAACGTAGCGTTGCAGTTGTGAGAAGCGCAGTTCCCAGAAGGAAAAGGGCAAGCAGATCCGGCCAGAGTACCTGCAGACCATTTCCTTTCAGGAATATCTCTCTGAGTATTGTCATCATGTAGCGTACCGGGTCAACAATAGTGATTGCTTTGATCACCGGTGGCATGTTGGCAATGGGGAATGCAAAACCCGAAAGAAGTGTTGCAGGAAAAATGAAGAAGAATGAGCTGAGCATTGCCTGCTGCTGTGTTCTGCTCACTGTTGAGATAAGAAGCCCCATTCCAAGGGTGTTCATCAGATAGAGAACTGAAGAGAGAACAAGCAGAGGGATGCTGCCTCTCAGCGGTATATTGAACCAGAGAACTGCCACTGCACTGACCAGAAGAACGTTCACCATTCCTATTGCTGCGAAAGGAAGAGTTTTTCCCAGGATGAACTCCCACCTCTTTATGGGAGTCACCATGATCTGCTCCATGGTACCTATTTCTTTCTCCCGTACAACAGCCATGCTGCTCAGGATAAGTGTTATCACCAACACCATCATGGCGATCACACCGGGGACATAGAAGTTCCTGCTTTCCAGCAGAGGGTTGTACCAGGCTCGTGATTCCATAGTTACAGCCCCCTGACTGTTCCCCCGGATTATCTCTGCTGCATAGCCGGAGGTGACACCGGACGATATACCCCTGGAGCCGTCTGTTACGAACTGCATCTGTCCCTGTCTGTTTATCAGTATCATGGCCTGTATGGTGCCCTGATCCATGGCATTCCAGCTGCCGGCATAGTTGTTTCCAACAGGCTTTTCCAGGAAAATACCAGAGGACAGGAATTGTCTTACCATTGACCTTGATTCAACTGTGTTGGCCAGATCCACTATTCCTGTTGCAACGCTGTTCACATCGGTGGTTACAGCGTAACCGAACACCAGGGTCTGGAAAACAGGCACAACAAGAAGAACAAAGCGCATTCTGGGATCCCTGAAGGTCTGTATCAGTTCCTTTTTCAGCATGAATCTCAGTCTTCCTGACATCAGCGGCCGTCCAGGTTAAAGTGCAGTTTTTTCATTGTAAGACCAATAACAGCAAGAGCGAAAACAGAAAGAAGGACCAGGTCCAGAGTAAGAACCGGCCCCCAGACACCCTTGAGGAAAATTGACCGGAGAAGCGATACAAAGTAAGTGGCGGGAATTATTCTGGTGATGGCCACAACAACAGCAGGCATGGCCTTGATGTCGTAGACAAAACCGGAAAGAATGAACCCCGGCAGGAATGTGATAATAAGTGAGAGCTGACTTGCAAGGAGCTGGGATTTTGCCACTGTACTGATAAGTATTCCCACGGAGAGTGAAGTAAGAAGAAAAATACCGCTTACAGCTGCAAGTGCCAGGATGCTTCCATAAAGAGGTATGCCGAACAGGAAGAGAGCCATAAGAACGGCTATGAGAACATCGATAGCACCAATGATGTAGTAGGGGAAAAGTTTTCCCATAATGAACTCTGTTCTTCGAAGTGGTGTGGATATCAGCTGTTCCATGGTGCCGTTCTCCCACTCTCTTGCAACACAGAGAGAGGTGAGCATTGCTGCGATAACATTCACAATAATGGCAATGAGACCCGGGATGATCGACCAGGTTGTATCCATTCCGGGATTGTAAGCACTTATCAGACTTACTGTTTCCATCCCTGTATTACTCTGACTTTGCAGTATCCCTCTGGCATACATGATTGTAAGCCTGGCGGTATTGGAATCACTGCCGTCAACAAGGAGCTGTACAGATGCAGATTCTCCACTGTGAATGCTTTGCTGGAAATCAGGTGGAATAACCAGAACCGCCAGTGCCTTCCCGGTCTGAATGAAATTTTCTGTTTCATTCAGTGATCTGGAGACTCCTGCAGGCTGAAAAGCTTCTGAGCTGGTGAAGCTTCGAATCAGATTTCTTGAAGAGGCAGTATTACTCTGATCCCAGACTGCCAGCGGCACATTGTTCACATTCAGCGAGAGACCGTATCCGAACAGGATAAGAAGCAGGATGGGAATGGCAATTCCCATGGCCAGGCTTCTGGGGTCACGCACCACATGTATGGTCTCTTTTACTGCAATGGCCCTTATTCTTCTGAAGTTCATTTTTCCGCAATCGCAACCAGGGAGATGAATACATCTTCCAGAGTGTTTTTCTTCTGCTGCTTCTTAAGATCCTCCGGTGATCCCATGGCAATCACCCGACCCTTCTGCATAATTGAGATCCGGTCACAGTATTCCGCTTCAAGCATGTAATGGGTTGTTACGAAAACTGTAGTTCCTCCGTCAGCTTTATCTCTGATCGTTTCCCAGAATTTCCTTCTGCTTACAGGGTCAACTCCTGAGGTGGGTTCATCAAGAAAGAGGATTTCAGGGTTGTGCATCACCGCGCTTGCCAGTGAGAGCTGCTGTTTCCATCCCACCGGGAGGTCTCCTGTTAATTTGTTTCCTTTTCCGGAAAGCCCGGCGCTTTCAATGGCTTTTTCAATGGCTTCTTCTCTGTTGGCCACCCCATAGATCCCTGCGTAGAACTCAAGATTTTCCCTTATTGTAAGATCGTTGTACAGGGAGAATTTCTGACTCATGTAGCCGATGAAGGATTTTACCTTTTCCGGAGTCTCCGTGATATCTACTCCTCCTACAACGCCTCTGCCTGAAGTTGGTTTGAGTATGCCGCACAGCATTCGTATCGTGGTTGATTTTCCTGCACCGTTTGCTCCCAGGAAGCCGAAGATCTCTCCCTTTTTTACAGTAAGAGAAATGTTGTCCACAGCTGTGAAGCTGCCGAACTTTTTGCAGAGATCCTGAAGCATTACCGCCGGCTCAGCCATTGCTTTTCTCCGAAAGGTAAACAAAGGCATCTTCCACAGAACCCTGTGATCTTGTAATCAGGGATTGCCTGTTTATACAGTTCCTGATCTCTTCCTCTGATACAGTTCCCATTACATGCACCTGAGATCCGAAGACGGTGGATACTGCATCTGTCGCTGCGGAGATTCTCCGGGATTCCTCAAACGGGTCAGATGAATCAAATTTCAGGACACCACCTGGAATAAGGCTGACAATTTCCCCTGGAGTTCCCCTGGCAGTTATCTCGCCATTGTTCATGAACGCCAGTCTGTGGCATTTTTCCGCCTCATCAAGGTAGGCTGTTGTCATGATAACCGTAAGACCCTGGTCCACAAGCCGGTAAAGGAATTCCCAGAACTCCCTTCGGGAAACAGGATCAACACCGTTGGTGGGTTCATCAAGCAGGAGCAGTTCAGGGGTATGGATAAGGGCACAGGCCAGACCAAGTTTCTGCTTCATGCCTCCTGATAGTTTGCCTGCCGGCCTTTTTCTGAAGGGACTCAGGCTGCTCCATTCAAGCAGTCTGCTTATTCCGGATTCCAGCTCAGCTTTCTTCACTCCGTACATATCTCCGTAGAACTGCATGTTCTCTTCAACGGTAAGGTCCTGGTAGAGGCCGAATCTCTGGCTCATGTATGCTATTCTGTCATGTATTTTTTCAGGATTTCCGGTGGTTTCCAGACCCAGTACTTCTGCTGTTCCCCGGTCCGGTGAAAGAATTGAAGCCAGTATCCGCATTGTTGTGGTTTTTCCTGCTCCGTCAGGTCCCACAAGACCGAAGACCCTGCCCTGTTCCGCCTGAAAGGAGATGTTTTTTACAGCGTGAACACTTCCGAAGGATTTTGTCAGGTTGCGAACCTCCACTGCAGCAGTTTTCATTGGAAGTTCAACTGTACATCAACAGGCATTCCGGCTTTGAAAATACCGTCCGGATTAGGCAGAGATGCCTCAATTCGGTAAACCAGGCTCGTTCTGCCCTCTCTGGTTTCAACGCTGGACGGGGTGAACTCCGCCTGATCAGCTATGTGGGTTATTGTGCCTGTAACTTCCAGTAGTGCCGCAGTTTCAGCTGAGTTAACGCTTACTGAAACCGGCTGACCTGCAGAAATATCTGCCAGGCCGGGCTGTGAAACATAGAATATGGCTTTTACTGTATCCATATCAGCCACTGTAAGAAGAGTGTACCCTGCAGAGATATTTTCGCCCTGCTGGACGCTTGTTCCAGTTACCACGCCGGTAAGGGGAGAAGTGACAGTAGTCCATTCAAGTCTGTTTGCTGCAATATCTCTGGTTGCAGTCGCTGCCTCCACAGCTGCTTCAGCGGCCTGAATCTCTGTTGATCTTACTCCCTCAGCTGCAAGGGAATAGCTCTGCCAGGCTGCTGTGTACTGTGCTTCTGCCTGTGCAGCAGCTGTTTCAGCCCACTGAAGGGCTTGTTCAGATATGGCTCCTGCGGCAGCAAGTTCTTCGGCTCTGGCCAGGTCAGCCCGGGCAAGGTTTTTTGCAGTACCGGCAGCCTCTGCAGATGACAGTGCCGATATGATCTGCTGTTCTCTGGTACCCTGTATCAGAGTTTCAAGGTTTGCCCTGGCAATTTCCAGTGAAGCGTCTGTCTGAGCCAGAGCTAGAAGGTACTCGGTCTGGTCCAGAATGATCAGAATCTGTCCCTCCTGTATCTGATCTCCACTGGTAACAGGTCGCTGAACAACTGCGCCTCCCACTCTGGCGGAAATTCTCACTTCGTCTGTTTCTATTGTACCTGAGTACAGGTTGTCAGTGCTGCTGCAGGAGAGGAGAAGAAGAGCAAGCGGAATCAGATGAAGCAGTTTCATTTGACAGGTCCTTTCACCAGAATACCCTGGGAGATGATATCAAGAAGAGCATCAGATATCTGCTCAGGTGAAACAGGCCCGGAATTATCCGGGGATAGCTTCCTGCGCACCTCTCCTGTAAGAGAGAGGGAAAAAATGCTTCCTATAACCATGAACTGAAGCGCAACTGGATCTATGTTTCTGAATGTTCCATCTTCAACACCCATGGTTGTAATGGCTCTGACGGTTTCCATGAATTTTCCGATTCCTTCCGCCCCTTCCTCAGGGAGAGTTTTCCAGTTGCCTGCGATTTCCCTGAAAATGATCGAGGGAAGGAGCTTGTTCTCTGAGGCAGTTTTGGCAATGCCTTTAACAATAGATGTCAGAGATTCAGCAGCATCTGCGGAGTTTTCAAGTGAACTGACAATGACATTCATGAAATTCTGCTGTCCGTTCAGCACTACCCGCCTGTAGAGCTCTTCCTTGTCTCCAACATGGTAGTAGAGCATTGCTTTGTTTATCCCTGCCCGTTTTGCAATTTCATCAACTCTGGCTCCGGAAAAACCTTTGTCTGCGAACTCCTCTGCTGCAGCATCCAGTATTGCTTTCTCATCCACCTTTTTCGGAGACATATTCCTCCCTGCTTCCTGGTAAACTAAATAGTCTAACTGAATGGTTAAAATAATTAGTTAGCACAGTTCTGTCAAATCCTCAGAAAGTAGCACCGGACCTATACCGTAAACTGAACCTCGTTTGAGGGCAGAGGAAGGAGATGTCCTTCTTTCCCGGGATCAATAGGCAGCATCAGTCTCTGCTTGAACTCGTCAGAGAAAAGAGCTTCAAAGTTGATTTCCTTCACAGCTCCCCTTTCACCGCAGTTCCACTTTATGAGAATCCTGCTCATAAGCTCGGCTGTGAGGTGATCAACAGGCATCAGGGTTTTCTCTCCGATAAGCCGGACATTGTCACTGAGTTTACCCTGTGCCAGTCTGACATTAACAGGCGGCGACTGACCTACCACATCACCGGAATCGATAGTTTCTGAAACTCTGTGAACAGTTACTCTGGTAGTATCTGCCCCTCGCCTGATCAGGTCTTCCCATGGCTGCGGTCCGGCACCGTGGTGGTGAAGAAGGTCAGCTGGATGAATATTGTATATGCCCATTGACGGGCAGTTGATGATGGGAGAATCTATCAGCTGGCCGAAGCCGGCTACTACTATCACATCCGGGTTCATTCTCTGCAGAAGATTTCTGAAGAAACTGCTTTTGACCTGTCCCGTGTAACATGGAATTCCTGCGGAAAGTGCTGATTCCAGTATGCCTTCTGTGAATATTTTCTGCTCACCAGGGGAGTAGTATCGCCAGAATCTTCTCTTCATGGAGATCTTCGCTTTGTCATCAGTTGGATCATCAGTTACCAGCCCGGCTATTCTGATCTTCCCGGGGAGTCTTCGCTCCATGAGTTTAAGCGTTTCGAATGCAAGGAATCCCAGTGTCCAGCTGCAGATGGCAAGCACCTTAAGGCCTTTCTCGTTTTCCTGCCTCTCTTCGTTTTCACCGGGAATGAACAACCTTCCCCAGTCGGTGTTTTCCGGGGTTTTCATCCTTCGCCGGGGATTCTTCCCAAGAACCGTATTTGCAAGTATGGTGTTTTCAGAATTCATAAATTCAGGCCTTTGTGTTTCCGGGATTAAATGGTCCTGGCGCTGCATCAGTGATTTCTTCCTGATCCAGAGATGGTCATGGATGTCATCTGATACCCTCCTGAATGAGAGCGGTTCTGTTTCCCTTTTTAACTTCACATGTCTGGTGACACGCCTAATCTAAACATATTCTGATTATGACAGTATTGGTTCTGTGAGCATACATGCCCTGAACAGGGATATATTATTCAGGTTAGTGCTTTCTAAGGATTATCAAAAAGACAGGAGACGCGAAGTGGGAGTTAAGCGTTCCGTGATTGTACCCCCCCATGCTTTTGTTTTCTTTACAGGAGCAGCTGTTATGGCCACGGAGATGTGCGCCTCCAGGTTCATTGCACCCTGGTTCGGCAGCTCAATGATCGTGTGGTCAGTGCTTATCTCAGTTGTACTGGCAGCTATGTCACTGGGCTACTGGCTGGGTGGAAGACTTGCTGACAGGCGGCCTTCCTGGTCTCTTCTGTACAAACTGCCTGTTATCACAGGAATCTTCATTACACTGATCCCGTTTGCTGGAAAGCTGCTCTTTTCCGGTCTTTCTGCAGGAATCAGAGGAACACCTGTGAACATCATTCTTCTGGCGTTCAGCGGTATCGTTCTGGTATTTGTACCACCGGTATTCGTTCTGGCCATGATAAGTCCCTTTGTTGTCAAGCTCCTTGCCAGGGCAGACAATACAGGCAGAACTGCCGGCTCACTTTACGCCATGTCCACCCTTGGGAGTATTGCCGGGACCCTAATCCCGTCTCTTCTGACAATTCCTCTTCTGGGAACCAGGGAAACTCTTTTTCTCTGTGCGGGAATGCTGATACTTCTGGGTGCTCTCGGGCTGAAGGGGAAAGGAAGGCTTACCATCCTGCTTCTGCTGCTTCCAGCAGTTGGATGGCTGCTTTCATCAGGTGCGGTTAAGCCCAGTAACAATCTGGCATATGAGGAAGAGAGCATATACCAGTATCTTCAGGTTCAGCAGAGAGATAACGGTTCCACCTATCTCATTGTGAACGAGGGTGGCGCAATGCAGTCCATTGCCAGAGAGAATGATATTCTTGACCCTGCCTCCACCTATTATGAGAGCTACCTTCTCCTGCCGTACATGCTTGAAGAGAGTTCTTCTAAAAACATTCTTGTGGTGGGTTCCGGGGCGGGAACCATCCCCCACTGGCTTGCTGTTTACGTAAGACCGTTCTTCCCGGATATGAATATTGATGCAGTAGAGATAGACAGCAGAGCCACTGAGTTGGGATATCAGTGGTTCGGTTCCTCTCCGGATGATGCCAATGTAATAACTGCAGACGGAAGAATGTATCTGGCCGCTTCATCCGAGATGTATGATGTGATTGTTTCAGACACATACAGCAACCAGATATACATTCCATTTCATCTTACTACCCTGGAGTACTTCAGATCCATAAGGGAAAGTATGAATCCGGGTGGAATTCTTGCAATGAACGTAAATGCTCTCAGTGACAGCTCGGAAATCGTTCAGTCCATAGGGCAGACAGTTTCACAGGTGTTTCCCCATCTCTATATCGCCAGACCCGGCGGCAGTTACAACTACATGATCATTGCCTCGGATGTTCCCCTGACTGCACCGCCTGCGGACTCTTTCCCGGAGTGGAACAGGCCTCTTGAATACACTGCCCGTCTGTTTGAAAGGCAGTTCAAACCCTTTTTCCCTGAAACCGGCATGATACTTACTGACAACAGAGCTCCAGTTGAGTTCATGACCGACATGATGATAATGCACGAAGCTTCCGGAGCAATGTAAATTGACTGACGGAGGGTAAATGAGACATCTGTCTGCAGTTCTTGAGGAGACCCGGGAAGAAGGTACCAGGTTCTGGTACTGAAGAAAGAACTTCAAAGCTCTCTGCTCATTAACAGACTCGAACTGTTCTCAACTCATGTCTTTTCCCACTTGTATGAGAATACACTTCATCTCACAGGGTCTTGCCTCAACAACATTCGGAGCAGTCAAGGCAGCTTTCTGACCACATTCATGCATTCAGCCGCTATTGCCCGGCAGTAAACAAATGTTTAGTATATATCAATGGAAAAGCCCCTTCTTCTCTGGGTCAAGAGCGGCTTCAGCTTCAAGTGGGGAACTGATTTACCGGAAACACTTGTGCAAAAGGCGTGTCTTGGAGGTTTCCGCGGTGTGATGCTGGCGGATACTGCCGGGCTGTACGGCATGCACCGTTTCGCAGAGGCAGCATCTGCAGCAGGGCTTGCCGGTATTGCCGGTGCCGAGCTGGAAACCCCTGCAGGTGCTGCAGTGATTGGAGCAATGGCCTCAGGCTGGGGGCAGCTGTGCAGACTTGTAACTTCCACGCACATTGAAAAGCGTGTTTCACCGGCAGAAGCTCTAGGGGACTCCTCGGATCTCTTCGCAATTACAGGCGACCCGGATAGAGGAATCGCACTGAGAAAGGCCGGATGGTGCGGACAGATATTCGTGCCGGTATTTCCGGGAGAATCAGATCTCTGCTGCCCCGGAGGTGTTCTTCCAATAGCCTGTGCGCCATCCATGTTTGCAGGAAGCTCTTCTTCACAGGTCCACACCATGCTCAGGAAGTTTGATGAGCTTCTCCCGGAACCTCATGTAAAGAGTGTGCCTTTGAACGGCTGCAGAAGGCAGCTTCCAGTTTTCCACCGCTCCATGTGGAGCAGATCTCCGTTTGCTCTGAAGAACAATATGAGATTGTCTGAAACCGTGTGTACCCTGCCTGTTCAAAGCCCGTACAAACCCCCGGTGATAACAGAGGATGACAGCTCCAGCCTGAGGATCATACTTATGCCGAAACTGAGAGAACTTTACGGGAACAGCGAGGCGGCAGAGAAAAGACTTATTGATGAGTTGAGGGCCCTGTCAGCAGCCGGCCTCTGCGGTTACTTTCTTGTATTCCACCGGATACTTGCCTACTGCAGGGAACACCGGATACTGGCAGTGGCCAGAGGTTCCGCTGCAGGCAGCCTGGTGTCCAGGCTTCTGGGGCTTTCAGCAATCTGTCCCATCCGCTATGGCCTTTCCTTTACACGATTCTTCAACAGGCTGCGGGATGATCCGCCGGATATCGATCTGGACATTGACGGCAGCCAGCGGGACAAGGTCTACAAATGGTTCCTGGAGCAGTGGGGGGAGAGAACTGCTGCGGTGTCTGCCACTGTCACATTCAAAACAAAATCTGCTGTGCGTGTAGCCTGTGCTGCACTGGGTGTTTCACGGGATGAAGCAGATGTACTTGCCGGTCTTTCAAAGAACCTGCGAAACCCTCTCTGGAAGCAGCCCATTCCAGCAAAGGTGCTTGAGAAGGCAGAAATGCTCAGGGGTCTTCCCTCACACCTGATGCCCCACCCCTGCGGTGTTGTTGTGGGAGAGGGGGTCATCGCGTCAACTGTTCCGGTGGAAATGTGCTCCGGAGGTCTTCCTGTTACCCAGCTTGATATGCACGGAGTGGAGTATGCCGGACTTATCAAGATGGACCTGCTGGGCCAGAGAGGGCTTACCTCCCTTGCACTGGCAGCCGGAGACAGAGACCCTAACAACCTTGTGAACCATTCGGGATACCTGAACGGGAAAACACTCGATCTCATCAATCATGGAGCAACAATAGGTGTGCCTCACATAGAAAGCCCTGCAATGAGGGGCCTGCTCAGGAGGATGGACATCAGTTCCGTGGAAGATGTGGCAAGGGCTCTGGCACTGGTTCGCCCGGGAGCAGCGTCAGGCGGCGGCCGTGACAGGTACATGGCAGGCGGGGAGAAGAATGTACCGGTACCGCTCAGAAACATTCTCATGGAGAACCGTGGAGTAATGCTCTATCAGGAGAATGTCTCAGAGGCAGCGCAGGTTCTTATGGGGCTCTCGCCGGCAGAGAGCGACCTTATGAGGAGGAAGCTTAAGCGAAGAGAAGTTGAAAAAGAAGAGGTTATCAGAAGATGCCTGAAAAACGGTTTCAGCAGAGAGCTGGCAGAGCAGGGGTGGAATCTTCTTTCCGGATATGCCGGTTATGGATTCTGCAAGGCCCATGCAATGACCTATGCTGCTGTAGCATCAAGTTATGCGGCCATAAAAGCGGAAAGGCCAGCATCTGCAATGGCTTCATTCCTGGCAGCAGGAGGAGGTTTTTACAGACACATGGTCTATGTGGAGGAAGGCCGGCGACTGGGGCTCTCCATACTGCCTCCGGACGTGAACAGAGCGGAGTGGTTCTGTACATCACCCTCGGATAAAAGTCTCATGATGGGAATGGGTTACCTTGCAGCAATGGGCGAGACCGAGTTTGAGAAGCTGAAGAAGGGAAGGCCGTATACTCACCCGGTTCAGGTGAGATCAGCCGGTATCGGGTTGAAGCTGGCTGAGAACATGGCTATGGCAGGTTGTTTCGATTCACTGGGGATGAACAGACCCGGAGCTTCCTGGTGTGTTCGGCAGGGGGCAAGTGAACTGTTCCCCTTCGGCATGCCCCCTCCCCGTCTTCCCGGGTACATTCCATCGGTAAGGGCCTGGAAGGAGCTGGAACTCATGGAAGTTACAACAGAAGCTCATCCACTTGTATACATGGAAAGACCCCGGGGAACCATTCCGATCTGTGAAATGCCCCGGCTTGGGGAAAGCACAGTGTGGGGACGGGTTCTTACAGGAAGATCTCTTAAAAAGGGATCGGGGTTTTTCATGGTGGAGGATGAAACAGGAGTTGTTGATGTTTTCGCCCCACCACCATGGTACAGAAAGGCGTCGGTAATTCTCAGGCGGAAGCGCTCTACACTGACGCTCCGCTGCAGAAGTACAGCGGAGCGTACAGTTGTAACCGGTGTGCTGTCCGGTTAATTCGCTTTAAACAGGTGCACATCCGTCTGAGGGAACGGTATGGAAATACCTTCCCTGTCAAGTCTGAGTTTGATGCTTTCGTTCAGTGCGAAGTACACATTCCAGTAATCCCCGGTCTTTACCCAGGGTCTTACCACAAGATTTACAGAGCTGTCAGCCATCTCAAGAACACCTACAAAAGGTGCGGGATCTTTCAGGACCTTTTCGTTGGCTGTGATTTCCTCCATAAGGATTTCACGGACTTTTCTCAGATCACTTTTATAGGAGACACCGATTTTAAGGTCTACTCTTCGGTTTTCCTTCGCTGTGTAGTTAGTGATGGAGTTTCCGATAAGGCTGGAGTTGGGTACTATGATTTTTTTGTTGTCAATACTCTTCAGGGACGTGGCAAGAAGATTGATCATCTCAACTGTACCGGCGTTTCCAGCTGCTTCGATGTAATCACCTGTTTTGAAAGGCCTTGTAACCATGAGAAGAACACCGGCTGCCAGATTGGACAGTGACCCCTGGAGGGCAAGACCAACAGCCAGGGCTGAAGCTCCCAGAATGGCCACAATGGAAGACGTCTGCACACCGAGCTGACCCAGGGACGCCACTATGATGAAAGCCATGAGCAGGGCGTATGAAACGGAACAGGTAAAGTTGACTATTGTCACATCGAGATTCTTCTTCAGCATCGCTTTTTTCACAGCTTTTCTCAGGGCTTTGGCAATCCAGCGTCCTATAAGCACTATAAGGACAGCACTGAGAATCTTGAGGCCGTAGGTTGAGAGAAGTGCTGGAAGAGAGTCAAAGAATTCCTGCATGGGTTCTCCTTTCGGTTAATTATTCTGTGTAAGTATAATCCAGAATAGCTCTGTGATGAAGAGTCTTGATAAAATACTGGATTCTGCTATTCTTAATCACACTGTAGAAAGCAATATCAATATTCCGGAAGGTGGCACAATGGAATTCAAATCCCTCAAACCCGCTGATCTCAGATGGACTTGTCCTCCGGACATTTTCAAGTTCGAGAAGAGCAGTGACCTGAAACCTGCAAAGGAGATAGTGGGCCAGGACAGAGCAGTAAGAGCTGTGAAGCTGGGACTTGAAATCCCCAACAGTGGATACAACATGTTCGTTACAGGTGTTTCAGGCAGTGGTCGCGAGACAACGGTGAAGAGAATTCTTGACCAGATGGATAAGACCTGCAGCGACCTGACCGACCTCTGCTATGTGTACAACTTTGAAGATGCCACAAGGCCAAGGGCTCTCATTTTCCCTGCAGGCCAGGGCAGGAGTTTCAAAGACGGGGTTGATGAGTGCGTGGAACTCCTGAGGAAAAACATTCCTGTTGTTCTGAAAAGCGAAAGCACGTCAGTGGAGAAAAGCGCACTGCTGGAAAAATTCTCCAACCAGAAGAAATCCAGTATGGAGAAGGCTGAGAAGGCAGCCATAAAAGCCGGATTTGCAGTGGTGAGTATCCCAGTGGGAGCCGGCCAGAGCCGTCCGGATGTTCTTCCAGTAATTGACGGCCAGCCTCAAACTTATGAACAGCTTCAGCAAATGGCTGCAGAGGGAAAGATCACCGCTGAAAAGCTTTCTAAATACAGGAGCCTTCACACAAAACTCTTTAAACTCCTTACATCTGCCATAAGAAATGCACAGACCGTGGAGATAAAGGCACAGGGAGAGATCGAGCGTTTCTATAAGAGGATACTCAAACCAACGGTGACCGGTATTCTGGACAGGCTCTCAGATCTGGGAGACAAGGAGACACAGGAGCATGTAAAGAGGATGTCCGAGACCATTCTCGGCAACATCAATGCCTTTGCATCCATGGATGATGAAGACCCCTGGGTTATCTTCGAGGTTAATCTGGTGGTGGACAATTCCGAAGCAAAGCACCGTCCGGTAATTGTTGAGCAGTTTCCTGACACTGTAAGGCTTTTCGGTAATGTTGACCATGTGATCATCGATAACAAACCCTACAGTGATCACACCATGATACGGGCAGGTTCCATTCTCAGAGCCAACGGAGGATACCTGATTATCAATGCCATGGATGTTGTAAGACAGCCGGGACTTTGGCAGGTTCTTATACAGACAATCCGCAACAGAACAGTCGTAACAAGGCCCAACGACATTACAAGGGCTTTCATGCCTATTGAGCTGCAGCCGGAACCTGTAAATATAAACGTTAAGGTAATCCTGATAGGACCTGTATGGCTTTATTCCATGCTGGCCTCCCAGGACCCTGATTTCAGCTATCTTTTCAGGATCAGAGCTGACTTCGATGACAGAATGGACATCAGCGAAAAGAACATAGAAGACTTTGCCGGCGTAATTGCTTTCATCTGCCAGTCTGAAACAGTACTTCCACTGAACGGCGGTGCCATGGCAGCAATAGCCGAACAGGCTGTAAGGCTCACAGGCAGGAGTGATAAAATCTCCCTGCAATTCAATATGGTGGCGGACTATGTAAGACAGGCTTCCTACTGGGCTACCCAGAAGGACAGGAAAATCGTAACTGCAGAAGATGTTGCAACTGCTATAAAGGAAAAGGAATACCGGCTGAATCTTGGTGAAGAGTATGCCAGGAACAACATTCTGGAAAACCAGGTTATGGTGTCTACTCAGGGTACATCAGTGGGGCAGATGAACGGCCTTGCAGTGTATTCCGGGTCTGACTATTCCTTCGGACTTCCCAGCAGAATCACTGCCACTGTCAGCCCGGGGATTGAGGGTATTGTAAATGTTGAACGGGAATCCGGCATGTCCGGCAGGATACACACCAAGGGTGTTTATGTGATATCCGGTTTCCTCAGAGACCGATTTGCATCAGACTATCCGCTGAGCCTCTCTGCAGGGATAGTGTTTGAGCAGAGCTACGGTGGAGTGGATGGTGACAGCGCCAGCTCCACAGAGCTGTATGCCCTTCTAAGCGCCCTTTCAGGAGTGCCTCTCAGGCAGGACCTTGCAGTTACAGGTTCTGTAAATCAGCACGGCAGGATACAGCCCATCGGTGGAGTGAACTACAAGGTTGAGGGATTTTTCAGGATCTGCAGAGAGAGAGGATTGACCGGTACCCAGGGAATTATTATTCCAGACTCGAATATTGTCCATCTTCAGCTGCGGAAAGAAGTTGTGGAGGCCGTGGAAAGCGGGAATTTTCATATCTATCCGGTTTCATCAATATGTGATGGCATCGAGATCCTCACAGGGATTGAAGCAGGAGAGAAGAATGCACACGGCGGATATCCTGCAGATACTGTTTTCGGAATGGCGGACAGAAGACTGAGGAAGATGGCAGAAACCGTGAGAGACTTCGGAGGAAGAAACTGAAAAAGGTAATTTCCTTCAGCTGGGGAGAGCTTGAAGCATCAGGCTCCAACATGGGCGATGCAGTAATTTTCAAATCCCAGTATGCTGACCTTCTTCGTCTTGGAGTGCAGGTGGGAGTGCTGTCAGCGCATCCTGCAGAAACCCTGCAGAGATACCCCGGGGTAAAGTGTTTTGATGTGTCCAGGGGGAGGCTTAAAGCAATCCTTGCGGGATTGTTCTGGTGCGATATCGCCGTGGCAGGAGGAGGAGAGCTGGTGCAGGACCAGTCTTCAAGGCTTTACAGCCCGTATAATCTTCTTCCTCTTTTTCTTGCTTTTTTATTCAGAAAGAAATCATTTGTATGGGCAGTGGGAATAGGGCAGGGTAAAGAGCTGACAGGTTTTACCAGACTTCTCACCAGGCTTGCCCTGAGAACTTCATCCGGGATCACTGTCCGGGACAGGGGTTCATTCAACACTCTTTACTGGCTTGGTCTCCGGGAACCGGAAATGGTTCTTGTTTCAGACTGTGCACTAACACTTGATCCTGAACCTGTGGGGAAAATGAAAATGCTTGGAGCGGCTCCCCGGAATGTTTCAAACAGGCAGAGACACTTTTTACCCCTGGAACTCCGGAAGAAACTCGGCATGCATAAAGAAATCGATCCTGCTCCGGCTGCAGCTGCATGGGGCAAGCTTCTGGACTGGCATTCGAAGAAATATGACTCGGACATTGTTCTTTTTCCCTTTCATACAGGCTCGCTCTCAAATGATGATCACATTTTCTGCAGTCTTGTGGCAAGAAAAATGGAAATGAAGGAAAGAGTAACAATTGCTGATCCTGCTTATCCGGAAGCTTTTCTGAAGATGCTGGCAAGATGCAGGGTCATGGTGACAACTCCTCTTCACGGAGCCATTCTTTCGGTTGCTTCAGGAACTGTCCCTGTGTCTGTGTCTTATGCCAGCAAGTGCACCAGGTTCATGGACCAGGCAGGACTTGGCAGTTTTGCAACTTCAGGCAAGCCGGGGATTCCTGACAGGAACACGGCAGCAGCAGTGAAAAGAGCCTGGGAGCAGTTCAGCTCAATCAGTGAGGAAGTGGAGACAGAAAGGCAGAATCTCCAGGAAAGAGCTCGAAGAACAGCAGAACACTTCAGAAAGACGTTTTCTCTGTGATCCCGGGGATTCATGTGTCAACATCCGGAGGGCTTGAAAAAGCTCCCGCCAGGCTCAGGAATCTGAATCTCTCAGCGGGGCAGATCTTTACCGCCAACCAGAGACGATGGAAATCCTCACCTCTGTCTGAGAAAAGGGTGGAAACTTTCAGGGATGAAACCGGCGTCCTCCAATTCGTATCACACGGATCATATCTCATTAATCTGGCGTCTTCCAGAGAAGATGTTCTGGAGAAGTCAGAGATAGCACTTTCAGAAGAATTGCACCGGTGTTCAGTTCTGGGTATACCGTACCTGGTGCTTCATCCGGGAGCTTATCAGGAGAACGGACTGGAAAAGGGTATTGAGATGATTGCCGGAACCCTTGGAAGGCTTCTTTCCCGGCGGAAGGATATTCCTCTTCTTCTCCTTGAGAATACAGCAGGGGCAGGCACAACTGTGGGGCGCAGCTTCCAGGAGCTGAAAGCAATCAGAGAGCAGTCCATGTGCCCTGAGAAGATTGGCTACTGCATTGATACCGCCCACGCTCATGGAGCAGGTTACATGATTGGAGCCGAGGCTTTCAAGGAAGAGCTGGATTCCGTTCTTGGAGCAGAGAATGTAAAAGTGTTTCACCTGAACGGCTCGAAGGTAGAACAGGGAAGCCGCAGGGACCGGCATGAGCATTTCAATACCGGCTTTATAGAATTCACAGATCTGAAGAAACTGTATGATGACCAGACATATAAGCATGCGCTGGGAATAGCTGAAACCCCGGGTACCGATCAGGACAGGGCCGGGGATATGATGCTTCTGGCCAAATGAAGGAGACGTTATGAACAGGCTCGCACTGTTAACTCTGTTGCTGCTGGTTTTTGCCTGTGGAGGGTCACAGGAGCCTGTCACCGATAGGGGAATTGATATACCTGTGATGGGAGAACAGGAAATTCATCAGCTTTTTGAGGAGGTAACAGATTCAATCCTGGCGGTGGATGCAGTATCCTACACTTTTGAAGTTGAAGGTGTTCAGATTAGAGAGGTAAGTCTTGAATTTCATTCAACCGGCAGTGCTGTACTCCAGAGAGGTACAGGTTATGATAACGGAGGAATCTTCGTTGACTATTCAACTGAAGATCTGTTGACAGGGTTAACAGAACAGGGTGTTATTGTATCAAACAGCCAGTACGCCGCCTACCTTAATACTACTGACAGTACATACATTTACGGACTGGCTGAAGATGGTGGAGCAGGGATTGTTCACCAGTACGGAGTTCCCATTGGAACGGTAATCAGGGAGTATCTTTTTCCTGAGGAGCCCTTTGGAGCAGAGCTGGATGCTCGTGGCTACAGAGATCTGGGTGAAGAAGAAATCTCCGGCGTATCCTGCCGGGTTGTTGCTGTGGACATGTCTCCCTTCGAGTCAACCTGGTGGATAGACCTGGAGACCATGCTGCCCATGGCGAACAAAATCACCTTCTGGGATGCAGACGGTACAGGTATGGAGTACACAGTCACTCTCAGCGATGTACAAACAGATGTTCAGCCTGATCCGGAGGCATTCCTGCTTGAATGCCCCGAAGGAGTTGAGCCACAGCAGGTCAGGGGTTCTGTGCCTGCTGGTTCGGTTGCTCCGAACTGGTCCCTTGAAACACCGGAGGGGACAGTTGTATCCCTGGAAGACCTGAGGGGAAAAGTGGTTGTGATGGATTTCTGGGCAACCTGGTGCATGCCGTGCAGACAGGTGATGCCTGTTCTTCAGGAGCTTCATGAACAGTATGGGGAAGACCTTTTTGTAGTGGGAATTAATGTGTGGGAAGAAGCTGCTGATCCTGCAGGATTCATGGCTGACCTGGGCTTGACATATCCCATTCTTCTCGGAGGAGATGATGTTGCTGCTGAGTACATTGTGGAAGGAATCCCAACCTTCTATGTTATTGCACCGGATGGAACCGTGGCGTTCCATGCAGTAGGTGCAGATCCTGCAAATGAAGAAGCTCTCAAGGAGGTGGTGGGAACTCTTCTGCAGCAGTAGTGTAACTCAGTAACAGATACAACTGAGAGGAAAGCTGACAGATGAGAATTGCCATTCTGATACTGACCGTGTTCACCGCCTCCATGCTCGCTTCACCTGAAGAAGACATGAACTGTATCATCGATGCTGTTTACAGAGCAGACGGTGAAACTTTGTACAGAGGTCTTACCAACGAGAGCCAGGAAGCTCTTTCAATGATGGTTACGATGTTCCGGATTGCTCCGGGAGAAGTAGCAGACCATCTCCGCCAGGAGCTTGATGTTCAGCTCAGCACATCTGAAGTGGTTAATCTCAGAGAGGAAGATCTCCTCAGGATTATTCTCAACTCTCCGGTGTTTCGACAGGAGGTTCCCTGGAGCCGGGACGCGATTTCCCTGGCTGAATGCCCCATGCGTGGAGATACGGCTTTTGTCCGTGTCACCATTGTTGGAGAGCAGAACACCTACACATATCCCATGGTAATGCAGGGTGGAACCTGGAGACTTGTAGACGAGTTCTTCCGGGAAAACTGATCTGTGAGAATTTCAGTTATTGCTTTTATTCTGGCGGCCCTTCACGGGGCCGCGTTTTCAATGCCCTCTGATCCTGAGGGAGTATCTGTTATTGACAGAGCCCTCTACAGAGGAACCACTCCCGGTGAGGAGCACGTTATATACATCACCCTCTACAATACCGTTGACAGCATCGGAACAGTGGAACTGCAGAGCGGAATAAGACTGCAGGATGGATGGTACTGGGAAACCGTCTGCAGGTGGAATCCTGTGACCTTCAGCGGTGTCCCGGCATTCATCAGCCCCGGTTCCGTTCTCAGCGTACAGAGGGTCAACTCTTCTCTACTTGTTACCTGGATAGACACGCTGGACTGCTTTGAGGGTACGGCCTTACTGTATCTTGACTACAATCTTCAGAGCAGAGGTTTTGAGGAATTCTACCTGGACTGATCCTGAATGGTCATTGACTCAGGCGCTCTTTTTGAATCTAGTTATCCTGTAACAAAACAGGGAGGATACAATGTTAGTATTTACAATGGCAATCTGCTTTCTCACAGGCTTTACGCTACCTGAAACAGGAGCAGCTCTTCCCGGGGAGAGCATGACAATGCAGGGGTATTCATCTCTCAGTGAACCTGCAGTTCCTGGAGTGGGAGAGTGGACTGGAAACGGTCCCTGGGGTGGCAACCTGAAGGGCCTTGCTGCAGCATACAGCGACAACTCAATTGTTCTTGCCGGATGCGGTTTTTCAATGACAGCAGATGCCGGTGGTGTGTTCAGAAGCACCGACGGCGGTGCAAGCTGGGCAGAGACGGAACTTTTCCCGATTCAGGTGAACGATGTCTGCTCCGGCGGCCCCCAGGCTCCAAACACTTTCTACGCTGGAACCAGAACAGGGCTTTACAAATCCTCGGACCTTGGTGTAACATGGGCGACTGTATCAGGGATGAGCACTTCCTATGTGATAGGAATCGGTGCCAGCTCAGGTGACGGAGACATTCTTATAGCGGGACTCTCATCAAACAACGGTATACGGAGAACTGAAGACGGCGGAACCACATGGAGTGAAGTAGGGCTTTCTTCCGGGTTCATGAAGGGTTTCGGCTGCGATCCTGAACATCCTGACACAATGTATGTTGCCATGTCAGGGTTGGATTATTCTCTTTACCGTTCCACTGATGCCGGTCTTACATGGAGTTCAATAGGGCCTGCGGTCTCAGGCTGGGGAGTGCTTGTTGCACCATTCGGCACAGCTGAAACCATCATTGTAACCACTTCCGACGGATTTTACATGACCGAGAATTATGGAGCTGACTGGACACTGGTGGTATCAGGTTCAAGCTATGCTCCTGCAGTATGTGACGGAACAAATCTTTACGCCCCTGTAATATCCGGCGGTGGTGTATACGAGAGTACGGACCAGGGACAGAACTGGACTCTGAATACACAGGGCATAGTTGCCTCCTACTGGCAGGCAGGATGCGCCTCATCAGCCGGCTACCTGGCAGGACACTACGGGGGAGTTTACAGAACCTCAGGCGTGGCGGGGAACTACTCTGTTTCACAGGACGGAATCAGCAACGGATACTTCCGTGCAGTAAGCTGCTCTGCAGCTGACAATACCCTTCTTGCAGGAGGAGACTACCACGGCCTCTGGAAAAGCACCGATCAGGGAACCACATGGGAAGTGATCACTCCTGGACCGGCAAACTGGACCATTTATGACATAGCCCCCCAGTCGGATCTCTATTACTCAGGGCCTGTAAGGTACCTGGCAACAGCCGATGGTGTATTCAGGTCAGATGACAGTGGAGACAGCTGGGTGCCGGCAGGTTTGTCCGGCACTCAGATCTCAAGCATTGCATTCGATCCTTCCGACCCGGACAACGCGTGGGCCGGTACTGCAACAGCAGGTGTTCACTACACCACTGACGGTGGCGGAATATGGACTGCCGGCACTGGTTTTCCCTTTGCTCTTTATCCGTCTGTTGAGCTGATGATGCACTCCTCCGGAGAATACCGGATATTGGTAACCTTCCAGCAGAATGGAGCAGGTGTTTACTACTCCGATGACGGCGGGGTTTCCTATACGGAAGTTCCCGTCTCCGGCTCCTACCATCCCGACATAGTTTCCACCGGCGAGATCTATCCCAGTGCGTTTGCTTATCTTGCCACTGATACAGGTGTGTGGGAGTCAAACAACTATGGAGAGAGCTGGTACAAGTGTGCCTCCACATCCGGGCTCATGTGGGATGTGCTGGCGGCGCCTGATGCAGATGTCTTTGCCGGAAGCAACGGAACAGGAGCCTACTGGAGCGGGGACAGCGGTGTGACCTGGGAACCGTTGAACACAGGTATAGAAAACAAGGTTGTCTGGAACATATCCCACGGAGTAAACCCCAATCAACTGTTTGCCTGCATCAGAGGATTCGGTGTCTACGAACTCACCGATGATCAGCTGGGAGTAAATGAACCTGAAGGAAATGCTATTCTTTCCATTTCTCCTTTGAACAATCCTGTTACCTCCGCGGTGAATTTCACTGTGACGGGTATTGAAAATGCAGCTGCAGAGCTTTCAATCTACTCCTCTGCAGGCAGAATTGTTTACAGCGGAGATATTTCAGCTGAGAGCGGATACGTATGGCTGCCGGGTGAAGAAATCCCAGCCGGTGTGTATCTGGTAAGACTTGCTTCAGACGGCAGAACTGCTTCTTCAAAGGTGGTGCTGCTCAGATAGTTTTTTTAATCCCGGCTCCGTTCAGAATAAGATCCCGTACTGCGGCATCGGTGAGTTCCTCCCGGCGCCGCAGTACTGGTGGTCGGGATCTGAAAACACTGATTATGAAGAGAGACAGAGCACCTGAGCTTATGTCTGTTCTAAACAAACCTTCTTCTATACCAAGTTTGACCAGGGACTCAACCATGCTGAAAAAAACAGTTTCCAGTTGAAAGAAGCCTGTGTCTCCCTCTTCAGAGGCCAGCCAGGGAGGTGTGTCTCTAAGGAAGATAGTTATTGCAATCAGCAGAGGATGCTTCTCCATGAAACCGTTGAATGCCCGGCTGAGACCGGCAAGTTTGTCCAGACTGTTCCCCCTGGAGGACAATGCCGCATCCATCATCTGCGACCTGAGTTTCTCAATGAGGGTAAGTGCTAGCTTCTCGAATAGATCATCCTTGCCTGAGAAGTGAGTGTAAATGGTTCCCTTTCCCACGCCGGCCTTCTCCGCCACCATGTCCAGGGTAATTTTTTGCGGGAGCATTTCAGCGCACATTTCCTCGGTTACATCAAGAATTTTTTGTCTTGTCTCCATTCTGACACCTCTCAGTACTGATTAGTCAGGTCGATATATAACTTTAACAACATAAATGTCAATAACTTATGAACTGTTACATACTGTAACGTTCTGAAATCTTTGTGAAACATTCCAGATTCATCTTACTTCCAGGTAAACAAAGGAGGCAAAGGATGTTTACACTAAAGGCTGCAATCCTGATGCTCATGGTGAGTATCACACACTCAGACGAGAACGTGCTGACTCTTGAACAGGCTGTTTCATCTGCCTGTGAGAACAGAGTCGAAATAGAACAGGCGGAGCTTTCCTTAAACTCCGCCGAAGCCAGTCTTCTCAGGTCAACTCTCTGGTTCACACCATCCATAAATGCAAGTGCAGGAATGAACGGTGTGGATACAGAGTATCCTGAGAACGAGAACTACAGCTCCTCCATAGGGCTGAACGCAAGCATGAACATCTTCAGTCTTCAGAGCATCGGCGGCAGAAGAACATCCTCAGTTGCCGTGGACCTTGCAGAGGAAACCGCAAGAACCGGCAGAGCAGCTGTGATCTTCGATGCCGCTTCTGCCTGGTACTCACTGCTTCAGGCGCAGACAGCTCTGGAACTGGCGGAATTGAACCTTGAAACCCAGGAAGATGCCTTTAAACTCATTGAGGCGAAATTCGATGCAGGAATGATCAGCAGGTACGAATACCTTGCGGGACACGTTTCACTGGAGAATACACGTCCTGCCTATACCGCTGCACTGGCAGATCTGGAGAACGCTCAGGGTTACCTGTCCCTCTCAACAGGAATTGAGTTCAGCGGGGATATCACCATAGAGGGCTCCCTTGCTGATCCACTCCCGGTTTTCATTCCCGAAACTCCCGAAGAGCTTGGAGACACAGCTGCATCCAACTCATCTGAAACCAGGATGGCCAGACTGTCACTGCAGTCAGCAGAGACTCAGACTTTTACCGCATGGGCCGGCTACGCCCCGACTGTGAACCTTAATGGAAGTGTTACCTGGGGGAATTCCGCCGGTGACCTTTCCGATCTGGGTGATCAGGACCTTACAAGAACAACAAGTGCAGGAGTATCGGTAAATCTTCCTGTGTTCTCATCTTTCGCCAATGAAACTGCAGTGAAGACAGCCCGTTACTCGGAACTCACAGCAGAACTTGAACTGGAAAGGATCGAAGATGAGGTTAGTCAGAGCGCACTGGAAGTCTGGAACAGTTACGGAAGCGCATCTCAGAGACTTACAGGTGCCAATGCCCTTGTTCTGGAAGCGCAGGAGGCTCTGGAAATAGCAGAGATCACCTATCAGGCCGGTTCCATAACAAGGCTTGATCTTGAACAGTCCATCCTCGGTCTCATGAGCGCCCGGGAAAGCAGATCGGAAGCACAGTTTTCAATGAGAATGGCTGAATTGAACATAGCGATGCTTACAGGTGAGATACATGAAATATGGGAGATTGAATAATGAAGCGGATAACAGCAGCAGCGGTATTACTTGCTCTGGCCTGCGGCGCACCTGGCGGCGGTGGTGAAAGCACAGCACCGGTAACGGTTGAGACAATGCAGGTGGAGGAAAGTGATGTTGCCATATGGGCATACGGATACACCAGGCTTGAAGGCAGCAATCAGGCTGCGGTCTACGGTTCCGGCGGTACTGTGGAGAGTATTGAAGTAACCCCTGGTGACACAGTAGAAGCAGGAGAGCTTCTGGTGGTACTCAGCACGGATACAGAAAGCAATTCCAATACGGCATCTGCCGCAGCAGGTGTTTCATCCGCAAGCACGGCCCTTGCAATGGCAAACGATTCTTTCGACAGAATCTCCGTTCTGCATTCTGCCGGTGGAGCAAGTGACCAGGAACTTCTTAATGCACAGCTTTCTGTACAGAGTGCAAGAGCAGCACTGAGCTCAGCCCAGGCAGCATATGCCGGGACAGCCTCCAGGAGTGCCAACTCCCTTGTAACGTCTCCCTTCAGCGGTATTGTGGGCCGAATTAATGTATCCACCGGAGATCCTGCTTCAGCAACTCAGCCTCTGCTTACAGTGGCTTCCTCAGGATTACTGAAAGCTGAAGTCCTTCTTCCGGAAGACGCACTGGGAAAGATTGAAACAGGTGACCAGGCTTCTGTTACAGTATCATCCCTGGAAGGTTCATCCTTCCAGGCCACGGTTACCAGTGTGGCACCTTTCATTGATCCGGATACAGGACTTCTTTCTGCAGAGGTCAGCATCAGCAACGATGAAGGAACCCTCTATCCGGGAATGGCTGCGGAAGTGGCAGTGAGACTCGATGTTCACAGTTCTGTTATCGCGGTTCCGGAACTTTCTCTGATAAGCAGCACATCCGGGTATCAGATAGCTGTGGAGGAAAACGGTATTGCCAGGCTCAGAGAGGCTCAGGTGGGCTACAGGGAGAATGGTCTTGCTGAAATCATTACCGGCCTTGAGCCGGGAGAATCCCTGATTGTTGCCGGGCAGCAGCTGGTAAGTGATGGCTCCCGTGTTTCACCGATTTCTGCGGAAGAACTGATATGAGCATTCCGGCAGTTGCATCAAACAGGAGAATAGCGTTCATAATGCTGTTCATCGGACTGGTTGGGGCCGGTATTTTCGGATACACCCAGCTGGGGTTGAGCCTGACCCCGGATATCTCCTTCCCTATGGTTACAGTGAGTTGTGAAATGACAGGTGCAAGTCCTGAAGAGATGGATAATCTGGTTACGGATGTTCTTGAGAAGGCTGTTTCCGGTGTTGCCGGTGTTCAGGAGATTAATTCAACATCCACTACCGGTCTTTCCATGGTTACCGTGGAATTTGACTACGGTGATGATATGGACGACGCCGAGACCGATGTAAGAAGGAAGATAGAGGATTACACCGGGCTGCTTCCCGATGATGCCGGGGACCCCACGGTTTCCGTCATGGACCCGTCGTCAATGCCGGTGGTCACCATGTCCATTACCAGTGATGAACTGGATGGAGAGGCTCTGAGGAAGCTTATCGAAGATGATGTGGATCCCATCTTCAACAGGGCTGAGGGTGTTGGCGCCACCACCATTTCCGGCGGTAGCATCAGGCAGGTCAGGATTGAGCCTGATATGGCCAGGCTTGCGGATTCAGGTATAGGTCTTGCTCAGATCGCTGCTGCTTTCGCAGGAAGAACCAGCGATGTACCTGCAGGTGAACTGTCCGGGAACGGAATCAGAACGGGTCTCACTTTCGAAATGGCATACGCCTCTGTGGAAGAGATCAGCGAGACCGTGGTGGGTTTCCGTAACGGGAATGCCGTTCTTCTCAGTCATGTAGCTGAGGTTTATGACGGCCGGGAAGAGGTAACCCAGCTGGTTCGGGTGAACGGGGATGAAGGAATAATCCTCTCGGTGGTCAAACGGTCGGAAGCAAACACAGTGGATGTATGTGAAGCTGTGAAGGAAGCAATCGAAGAAGTGGAGGGCATCTATGGTGACAGGCTGGAAGTAACCCTGGTCACCGATCAATCCGACTACATAATGGAGTCGATCAACAATCTTTCGACTACCGGAGTGATAGCTTTCCTGGCAGCGATTGCGGTGCTCTTTTTCTTCCTCCGATCAGGTAAGACCAGCAGTCTTGCAGGTATCTCCATCCCTGTCTCACTGGTGATAACCTTCTTCGCAATGTACGCATTCGATGTGGACCTTAACATGGTGTCACTGGCAGGGCTGGCAATTGCCGTGGGAATGCTTGTGGACAGCGGGATCGTGGTTATCGAGTCGATACACAGGTACAGAGGTATGGGGAAGTCGGCTATGGATGCCGCCGTTCAGGGAACCGAAGAGGTTGCCGGCGCAATAACCTCATCCACACTGACTACCCTGATGGTTTTCATACCTGTTCTCTTCGTTCCGGGATTCACCGGTCAGCTCTTCAGGGAGATGGCTCTAACTATCTGCTTCAGTCTTGTGGCTTCCCTGCTTGTATCCATATCACTCATTCCGGCGATCTCAACATTCTTCAGAGATATGGGCGGCGCGAAGAAGATCGGTCCGCTTGACAGGATAGGAAGCGGTGCTGTTTCACTTCTGAGAAGGGTTCTGGATTTTGCCCTCAGCCACCGGAAAGGAACCCTTTTCAGTGTTCTGGGACTTTTCATTCTCTCCCTTTTCTTCCTTGGAACAATACCTGTAACAATGATGCCGGATATGGATCAGGGTGAGATCAAACTGAACTACACCCTGGCCAGAGGAACAGATCTGGCAGCCAATGACAGTATCGCAGCGGTTATAGAGGGCGAGATCAGGGAGATTATCCCCGAGGAGTACATTGAGTCCTTCTATGTAAAGGTTGGCGCGGAAACATCAAGAAGAGGAGCCACCGCCATCAATGAAGGAAGTATCCGTGCTACTCTCGTTGGTGTGTCGGAGAGGGATACAGAAACATCAGAGTATTCCTTCCGGATACTCAGGGCGGTAAACGGTCTGCCCGGTGTTGATGTCTCCATATCACAGAGAGGGCCGTTCTCAACAGGGAACCCTGTTGAGATACTTCTCAGTGGAGATGACATTGAGGAACTGGAAGTATTTTCAGCCCAACTGGTGGAGCTGCTTGAAGGGGTGCCTGGAACCAACTCGGTAACTTCCTCTGCCGAGCAGAGAATACCCCAGTACTTTTTCACTCCTGATAATACGGTGCTTTCTCTTCTCGGTATCAGTCCCGTGGACGTTTCCACTCAGATGCAGATCGGTTTCCAGGGAAGAACAGTTGCATCCTACACCGAAGAGGGTGAGGACTACGATGTTTTCCTGAGATACCCGCCGGAAAGCCGGAGAGAATCTGATGACGTGAGATATTCTCAATTTGCAGGTTATCCAATGGAAGCGCTGGGAGATCTGAATCCCGGATCGTCAATGGAGCAGATAACCAGAAAGGACCAGACCAGAACAGTTACTGTGTCAAGCGGAACTGCTCCGGGCTACACCAGCGGACAGGTTGGATCGGCTGTGGAGGAAGCCGTGGCTTCCATCGCCATCCCCTCCGGAGTTGCAGTGTCATTCGGAGGTGACTACGGTGATCAGGACGAAACCTTCCTCTATATGGCACTGGCAATAGCGATAGCCGCGATCCTTGTGTACATGGTAATGGCGGGACAGTTCGAATCTCTGAGAGAGCCCTTCATCATCATTTTCACCGTGCCCATGGCCTTCATAGGCGTGATCGCCGCCCTGGTGATCACAGGGGTTCCCATGTCACTCATGTCCATGGTGGGCATACTGATGCTGGCCGGTATCTCAGTGAACAACGGAATCGTTCTAGTGGATTATGCCAACAAGCTCAGAGATAAGGGAAAGAACTGCCGTGATGCCATTGTTGAGGCGGTTTCGGTAAGGACCCGGCCCATAATGATGACCGCGCTTACAACAATCTTCGCCATGGTGCCTGTGGCCATGGGGATAGGTGACGGCTCTGAAATGTGGCAGCCTCTCGGCGTTACGGTAATTGGCGGTCTTGTGACTACAACTCTTCTTACTCTCATTGTTGAACCCTGCCTCTACCTCATGGCAGCAAAGAAGTAGGGGCACTGGCAGCCCGGCCGTGCCTCCCCGGCCGGGCTGCACCTTACTAACCTGAAAGGAAAAGAATGATACGACTTGCACTGATAGCAGATATTGCAGCAGCTCCGGACTGCTGCGGAATCACCGGAAGCAATCCGGACAGGAGAAACCTCCTGCCGGAACCTGTATCTGATGTGATGCGGCAGGTTCTTTATTCTGAAAACATTGCTCTGAGCCGGAATGCATTCAGTATGTGCAGATCGCTGATCTTCGCATTCTACGATACTTTTGTTTTTTCCCATGATGTTACTTTCATGCCTTCAGCAGGGTGCATGGTCTGCAATGATCCCGGAGAGCTGATAAAGCGATTTCATGATTCCCCGGAAGAACTTCTTGTCATGGCTGACGTAAACACATTCAGCCTTTTTCTGCCCTATGCCAGTTCAATGGATGTGGTAGATACAGATATTGGATTGACCTGTAATGCTATTTTCGACCGCCGGGATGATGAAAATTTCTCGATAACATCCGGGCGTACAAGTGGAGGCGTGCGGATTCTTCACTACGAGAGAAGAGAGCGTCTTACCAGTTGACGGAAGTTACAGTTCTTCCCGATTGGCTTCCAGGAGGTTGTCTATAACCCTCTCAAGGAGACTGACAATCTGAACCTGTTCTTCAGGACTGAAGTCCCTGTATACTGCAGCAAGAAGCTTATCGGACATGCCACCGAACCGGGAGCCGAGATATTTGGCTTTTTCGGTGGGTACTACTCCCACCAGCCTTTTGTCATCGGGGATCTCTTTTCTTTCTACGTATCCTCTGGCTTCCATTGTGTCTATCATTCCGCTTACAGTAGACTTTGCTCTTCCAGTCCTCTTTACGAAGACCTTCATAGTGACTGGATCAGGGCTTGGAAGGAGAACTTCCAGAATTTCTCCATGAGCTGTCTCAAGGTCAGAGAAACCTTCCTGGTCCAGCTCTTTGCGCATGAATTCGTTTGCCTGGAGCCTCACCAGGGAAATTTTCGATATTACTCTTCTTATTCTCTTTTCCATTGATCGCCCCATGTTCTACTTGATTCAATGGCAAAACCACCTGCTATACAGCACTTGCCGTCACAGCGGTAAGCAGATGGAATACTCAGATGAAAGTTCCATGTTATTGGTACTAAATTAAACTAAATATTTTCTTGTTTTGCTCAATTGTCAACAGCTGCAGGCCCCCTCCGGCATCGGAGAAGGCCTGAACCGGTAGTTTGTTTCTATACCGGGAACTGAACACCCTGGGAAAGAGGAATATCTTTTCCATAGTTAATGGTTACAGTCTGTCTTCTGGCATAGTACTTCCAGGCGTCGCTTCCGCTTTCACGACCACCTCCTGTTTCCTTTTCACCGCCGAATGCTCCACCTATTTCTGCCCCGGCAGTGGATGTGTTCACATTCACGATGCCGCAGTCGGAGCCTGCTGCTGAGATGAACAATTCTGTTTCATGCATGTTCCCGGAGAAAATGGCTGAAGACAAACCCTGAGGCACTTCATTGTGAAGGCGAACAGCTTCTTCCATGGTCTCATACTTCATTACAAAGAGAATAGGAGCGAATGTTTCTTCAAGAACAACTCCCTTCTGGGAATCCATCTCGATGATAGTGGGAGTGACATAGAAGCCATTTTCATATCCCGGAACGGTATATGGAGTTCCACCATGCAGAACCCTGCCGCCCTGCTTCTTTGCTTTTTCAATTGTATTGGTGAATGCATCAACTGCAGAGGAATCCACAAGAGGTCCAACAATTGTTTCGGGATTCAGGGGACTGCCGATGTTAACTTTACTGTATATGTTTTTCATAACACCTATGAACTCATTGTAGATACTGGAATGCACCAGAGCTCTTCTTGTGGAGGTGCATCGCTGGCCGGCAGTGGCAATTGCTCCGAATGAAACACCCTTTTCAGCAATAGCCATGCAGGCGTCCTGAGTTACCACAGCGCAGTTGTTTCCCCCGAGTTCCAGAATGGCCTTCCCGAATCTGGCGGCAACAGTTTTGCCGACATTTCTGCCTACAGCAGTAGAACCTGTGAAGGAAACCAGAGGCATTCTGGTGTCTTTAGCCATACCGGAGCCGATAGTGCTGCCGCTGCCTGATGCAAGGAAGAAAATCGGCGGAAGATCATGTCTGTCAAGTACCCTGTTTGCAGTTCTGATTACTGCAACAGCTGTAAGAAGGGCACTGCTGGAGGGTTTCAGTACCGTTACATTGCCAACCACGGCTGCTATCAGAGAATTCCACGCCCATACCGCTGCCGGGAAATTGAAAGAGGTAATTACTCCGATCACACCAAGGGGATGCCACTGCTCCATAAGCCTGTGTTCAGGTCTTTCACTTGCTATGGTAAGGCCGTAAAGCTGTCGTGAAAGACCAACAGAGAAGTTCGCGATGTCAACCGCTTCCTGTATTTCACCGGTGCCTTCAGTGAGTGTTTTACCTACTTCAAGTGAGATAAGCAGGCCCAGCAGCTCTTTGTTCTTCAGCAGCTCCGCACCTATTTCTCCTATAATTTCTCCCCGTCTGGGAGCAGGAATGGCAGACCATTTGACATAGCTTTCCTGTGCGGCCTGCATTACCTTTTCATAGTCGGATTCTTCACCCTGAGCTACTGCTCCCAGCAGCTTCCCGTTAACTGGACTGATTGAATTGATTTTCTTCTTGCCTACTGTTGGCATCCACCTGCCATAGTAAACACCGGAGTTAACATCTTCAAGGCCTAGTCCCTGAAATACCGTCTCTTTAGCCTGTGCTGTGCCCACTACTGCTCCTTGCTTGAGGGATATGTCCAAAAAACATAACGGAGCCGGAAATATACAAATTGAAGACTCCTGCGCACCACACCTTCTTTCTTTTGGTATTATGTTCACTGTTCAACATCCTGTGACAGAATGAGTGTTATTTGAAGAAAGGTTTTTCCACCAGCATGGTGGACATGACAACAGGTTCCGTGCGGAAGAAGCTTCTTCTTCTGGCTGGCCCTGTGATGCTCTCACATCTGCTGCAGACCCTTTACAACCTTGCCGATGCATTCTGGCTGGGCAAGCTGGGCCGTCAGGCGTTGACCGCTCCCACAATTACAATGCATGTCTTTTTTATCGGTTTTGCTCTGGCCATGGGGCTTGGTGCAGCAGGCACAACGCTTGTAAGTCAGTATAAAGGTGCCGGTGATGAGAAAAAGGCCACTCTGGTGGGAGGGCAGCTGCTCATTCTGCTTTCAACAGTGGGCCTTGTTCTCGGGGTTACAGGATTTCTGCTGACTCCGAAGATACTGGACCTGCTCCAGACACCTGCGGATTCCTGGCAGATGACTTATGACTATATGCGCTGGATATTCACCGGTTTTCCACTGATGTTTTCGTTTTTTGTTTACCAGAGCATTAACACCGGTCTCGGTGATACAGTTGGCCCCATGCAGGTTAACCTGATCTCAGTGGGCTTGAATGTGATTCTGGACCCTATCCTGATCTTCGGCTTTGGACCGTTCCCTGAAATGGGTGTTGTTGGTGCAGCGGTGGCCACTGTGTTCAGCCGGGCTCTTGCTTCTGCAATAGGAGTGACCAGACTTTTCAGAGGAAGCAACGGAATGAAGATCACTCTGAAAGACATGATCCCAAGAAGCGAAATGATTAGAAAAATACTTCGGATAGGACTTCCTGTCGGGTTGGGGCAATTGGGAACCAGCATGGGTTTCACATTCATGATAGGTATAGTGAATTCCTTCGGCAGTGTTGTCACAGCAGCTTTCGGTGTAGGTAACAGGATAATTCACATGGCTATGGTGCCTGCAATGGGCCTCTCCCAGGCCAATGCTACTGCAGTGGGGCAGAATCTGGGAGCAAAGAGACCTGACAGAGCTGAAAAATCTTCCTACACTGCTCTTCTCCTGATTGGAATGATCCTTTTGCCTATGACCCTGGGTATGTTCTTTTTCGGAGGAACAATCTCAAAGGCCTTCGTAAACGATCCTGAAGTTATTGAACTTGGTCGAACAATGTTCAGAATTACAACTCCATCTGTATTCGTATTCGGATTTTTGATGGTTCTTCTAGGCAGTTTTCAGGGGTCAGGGTACACTGTTCCTGTTATGGTTCTTAACATGTCCAGACTATGGGCGCTGAGGGTACCTGGTGCTTATCTGCTGGCGATTACTGCCGGTATGGGGCCCACAGGTATCTGGTGGGCAATGTTCATATCAAATACAGTTATTGCAATATCCGGTTTTATCTGGTTCAGAACAGGTTCCTGGAAAACCCGCACAGGCAATCTGGTTTCCGATGTTATCGATTCCGAGTCAATTCCTGCAATAGCCGATATGGACTAGATAAGAGCCTGCACAGCTCCGGAAACACCCAGCAGTGAAAGAATTACCAGAGCACTCTTTCTGAATGCTGAACTGTCGATTTTCCCGGCAAGGAAAATTCCGGCGAGTCCTCCCAGTCCCGCTGCAGGAAGAAACATTGCAGCCTGAAGCAGGTTTCCCGGGGAAGCAACACCTGCACCTACAAAAGAAGGAAGAGCAGTAACGGTAAGTGCAAGAAAGAATGCAGAGAGATTTCCTCGGAAAGAATTCTTGTCAGTATCTGTTGCCGAAAGATATATCACAGCAGGTGGCCCGCTGAATGTGGTAAGACCGTTGAAAATTCCTGAAAGAGCACCGGTGATACCCATGCCAAGTGGAGTTCGCTTCATCTGCGGTGCCCACCTTGAAAGAGACACAACAGAAGCAGTTGTAACTGTTATCCCTATGATTACCCTTACAATAGTGTCTGAGAATGCCCCGAGCATCAAGGCTCCCAGTGGGGTGAATGCCATGCCTGCAAGAGCCAGGGGAAGAAACCCTTTGAGCTTAAGCTTCCCCCGGGAAGAGATCAGTACCATTACATTGAGAACAATGCTGGAAACGGCGATAACAGGTACAGCCCATCTGGCAGGTGCGAACAGGCATATCAAAGGCAGAGAGAGCAGAGAGAAGCCGAATCCGCAGAACCCCTGCAGAACAGCAGCAACAAAGATTATTACCATAGTTGGGAAGAACACAATCCCGCCTTTCTCAGGTACAGGCGGTGAATATAGTAACTGCTGCAACCACAGGTTGACTATGTTAGGCCAGCTCAAACGAAAGGCGAAACATGAGATGGTGGATTGATAAACCGAAACTGATGGGTTCACACAACCCGAACCAGTCAGAGCTTAAAATTAAGGATCTTTCTACTATTGTTTCCCTTATTGATCCCACAGAAGCCAGGCTCAATTACAATCCAGCGATTCCGGGAGTTAAATGGATTGAAATTCCCGTGCGGGATTACCAGGCCCCATCTCTGGAGAACCTGCTTAAATTCGTCAGAATTGTTGAGGAAGCCCCCGGTACAGTTCTTGTACACTGCCAGGGTGGAAGCGGCCGCACCGGTACTTTCGGCGCTGCCTGGCTCATGCGCACTGGAGATATCTGGGCCACCAGAGCAGTGGACATGGTCAGAGAAGAAAATCCCTTCGCCGTAGAAACCGACGAACAGAAAGCTGTTCTAATCAGATTTGAAAAGAAAGTGGCAGAGAACTTTCGGCAACCTTAATTTGAGTTGTTCGAATTCGCTTCGGGGTGCCAAA
>CAYLRO010000009.1:0-78719 GCA_964386635.1 uncultured bacterium
TGATTCGCTTGAAGACCCACTGGAATATGCCATAGGGATTATAGAACTCACGCAAAGTGCTCAGAGTCTTTTCCTTGACTCTCCTATCGAGGATAGAAAGCCATTTCTCCAGGACTTACTATCGAACTGCACACTACGCGATTCTCGCATCAATCCAACATTCGCGTATCCATTTAGTTTAATTGCAGATACGAATGCGCTATGGAGAAGTGCAGGAGCCGCAAGTAGTGATCTTATGGCTGTTAATTCTATTTGGCACCCCAAAACGAATTCGAACTTTGCCAGGGAACAAAGCTGATCCTTCAGTTATTAGTGACTGAAAGAGTTGATTTCAGGGGTTTGACACCATGTGAAAAGATGGCAGACTGGTTATGTTTTAGTTAAGAACACATATTCCGATAATGTACTCTAACCAGAAGGAGGGATAAGTATGAAGACATTGGCTCTTATAGCTGTTCTTGCAACAGTTGCTTTCGCAGGCGGTATGGAATTCGGACCCCAGGTGGGTTACTGGTTCCCGACTGGAGATGCAGCAGATGTTTACAGCGGTAACTTCTACTTCGGTGGACAGTTCCTGTCACATATGGCTGTTGTCGCAATAGAAGGATCCATTGGCTACACCCCACTTGCTTTCGAAAACGAGCTTGAGGGAGTCGACTACTCCGGACACCTGATTCCTATCTGCATCGGTGTTAGAAGCTACTCCGGCAAGATATACGCTGCCGGTGGTCTTGAGCTTGACATGGTCAGCTGGGAGGTCGGCGATGTTGAAGACTCTGACAGCGAATTCGGTGGCTACATCGGAGCCGGTATCATCACCCCACTCGTGGGAACTGGTGACATCGACGTGAGTGCAAGACTGCACTTCGTCGACTTCGATGACATGTGGGTTGGAATTCAGGGCGGAATCAACTTCTAGAACAGCTGGTTACTTTGGGGGGCGGTTCTTCCGCTCCCCTTTTTTATTGCTCTATGAAATCCGTGATCTCTTTTATCAGACCTGCAATGTCCCTGACCCTGTAGCCGAAGAAGCTTGCTTTTCTGTCCCATGGAACCACGGAACCCACCTTATGAAATCCTACTCTGGTTCCTGCCCAGTTCTCGTCAACGGTGTGTCTTGTTTCCTCGTGTCCGAAAATGAATGTGGGTGTGCCGCAGAGAAGGGTCATTTTCACAGTACCGGATTGATTCCCCACTGCTGCCCTGGCCTGCTTTGTGTTGCAGAGAGCAACCATCCAGTCCAGGGATACGCTGTCATTTTTCCCTGCAAGATTCATGAAGTTGGGTCTGTTAACCTGAAGGCTGGTGTAGGATCCGTTCAAGCTTCCGAAAGTGGCAACGGTCTGTTCAGGGAACTCATCACAAAGTGCTGTTGCTATTCGTTCCCATTGAGTTGCAGGGATGTTCCTGCCTTTGAACTTGGAGCTCCTGCACCTGGGAAAGATCATTATTACCTGTTCGCCGTGGAATGTCTTCCTGCAGAATTCCTCAGCCCCGCCGGAATGATTGTACGGTGCGAATGTCCTCTGTTCAGGAAAGGTACCGTATCTGGTAATGATCTCGTACTCCGGATAAGCGTTTCTGAAAGGTTCGGCCAGAAGGTTGTGATCCTTTATTCTTCTTCTTGTTTTTGGATTGTAAAGGTGTCCTCCGTCAGAGGGAAATCCGCCGAACTTATTCTGCCACTCTTCAGGTATTGACAGTATCTCCCTGGCAGTTCCCCTGTAGAAAACCTTTTTAGCACTGTTGCATGCAACCGCTGCAGGTGTACCCTTTTCATGCAGAAATCGAATGTGAGCAGCCAGATACATAGACCACCCGATCTCTCCTACATCGTAATAAAGCTTCGTCATGTTGCTGTCAGTCCTGTCCTGCATCTCTTCCTGTAATGGAGAAGAAACAATACTCCTGCTGCAGTGAAGAATATGAAGGAAAGAAGAAAGTTTGCAGTATACCCAAGATAGCTCATTACAACACTGCCTAGAACAGGAGCCAGAAAACCCCTGAAAGCAGTAGCTGTTACATGAAGCCCCTGGTAAGTTGCAGTTCTCCCCTCTGGAGCAAAGAACATGCTGGACATGTTCCATGAGAGAGTAACACCGGCAATACCAATTGCAAAAGCGATCCAGGCCATGTAAAAGAGAGGGATTCCCATCTGGGGAGCCAGACTGCTTGCAACCAGCAGGAGCGGGAATCCAGCAAGTATGAGGCAGACTACGCCTGTGAATCTGAATGGATGGAGCTTGTCCATCTTCGAACCAAGGTAGGGCGCAAGAACAAGAAGCCCCATCTGTCCAAGCACACCTTTTGCCATAGCGTATTGCTCATATGTAAGGCCCAGAACCTCCTGAGAGTAAAAGGGTATTGCCGGTTGAATACACATGTAACCAAACCCGTATGTCATGAAGAATGCTTCAAAAAGCATGAATTCTCTATCGGTTTTTAGTACTTCTTTCAGGCTTTTGAAGAAATCACCCAGACTGGATTTCGCAGTGGCGACTGGGTCAGTCATTCCCCTGGCCATAAATCCCATAACCACTGCCTGACCGCATCCCATTACTCCCTCTGCAACAAACAGCCACTTGTAGAATATGAAATCTGCATCCAGAAGAGCTCCGACAAGCATTGCGGCAGGAAGTGCAAACAGATTGAGAACGCTCATGGCCCACCCGAAAAGCTGACCTCTGTGTCCTTCTCTGTACCTGCTTCTCATAACAGCATTCTGACCTGGAATCACCAGGCTGTTGCTGCCGAAATAGAGAAAGAGAAGTATGAGCATCACATTCACGTTGGACGAAAAGAACATCAGTGCCACTGGCAGTCTTAAAGCAGCCCCGATAAAGATAGCTGTTGAGTGCCGGTTGGTACTGTCGACAAAATGACTTACCAGAACACTGAAAAGGTTGCTCACAGGCCATATCATCGCAAGCAGAGTAATCTGCACCACACTGGCGCCAAGGCCGTTTGTGGCAATGTAGTCATGGTTCATGAGCACACCGGCAGCTACTGCACCGAGAACCTGACTCGCCAGATGAAGTTTGAATGCAGACTTCTCATCAGAGTTAAGCGGCATTCCGAAAAAGGAGCGGTCCGCCAGTTCAGGCGGAACCGCTCTTCTTGAAAAGAACAAGGTTTACTCCCTGCCTATTATTCCCATCTCTTCCAGCTTCTTCACAACTTCCATTGCAGATTCCTGAGGGGTCTGACCATCAGTGTGAAGGTGGATCTCCGGGTTTTCAGGAGCTTCGTATGGAGCACTTATCCCAGTAAAACTCGGGATGATTCCGGCTCTGGCCTTCTTGTAAAGACCCTTGGGATCTCTTTCCTCGGCAACCTCAAGTGGAGCATCAACATAAACCTCAATAAAGTCGCCTTCATTCTGGATTTCTCTGGCTTTGTTTCTGTCAGCTATGTAGGGGCTTATAAAGGCAAGCAGATTAATTGTGCCGAAGCTGGTGAAGAGTTTGGCTACTTCTGATATGCGTCTGATGTTCTCAGTTCTGTCTTCCGGAGAAAAACCAAGGTCGCTGTTCAGTCCCAGTCTTACATTATCACCATCAAGGATTGCTGTACGAACACCTTTCTGATGCAGCATTCTCGCCACATAGTCGGCAACTGTTGACTTACCGCTGCCGCTGAGGCCGGTAAACCATATAGTGGCACCTTTATGGGTGTTCAACTCTTCCCTGTCATCTCTTGTAATGGCATGGTCATGCCAGGTAAGGTTCCGGTCGTTGACGGTACTCATGAAAACTCCTTATGCGATTAGTGGTTAAGGGCGAATATACTATGGTTGGCGGATCGGGTGCCTTATTTCCTATCTTACCGGCATGAAATTAAACTTTTCACAGCAACCGGAGGAAAGATGAAAAGCAAAGAAAGCGTAATAAAAGCTAATCTTGAAAACTGCCTCACCGAAACAGCTCCCCTTGGTATCGGCAACTGCAAAAGAGGCAAGGTAAGAGACATCTACGATCTTGGAGACAAACTTCTCCTGGTTACAACAGACAGACAGAGTGCTTTCGATCGCGTTCTTGCATCAGTGCCTTTCAAAGGTCAGGTTCTAAACAGAGTAAGTGCATGGTGGTTCAAGGAGACAGAGCACATTGTTCCAAACCATGTGATCTCAGTACCGCATCCCAATGCCACTCTTGGTAAAAAAATGGAAGTATTCCCCATCGAGTTCGTTATGAGGGGATATCTCACAGGCAGCAGCAGTACCAGTGCATGGACCCTCTACAACAGAGGTGAGAGAAACATCTGCGGTAATGTTCTTCCTGACGGTATGGTGAAGAATCAGAAGTTCCCTGAGCCGATCATCACACCTACTACAAAAAGTGAAGAGCACGATGAATCCATAACTCCTGAGGAAATCGTCTCCGGCGGTTTCATGTCTCAGGAAGACTGGGACGAAGCATCCAGGATTGCAAAGGAACTGTTCAACTTTGGTGTGAAAACCGCTGCAGGCAGGGGACTGATACTTGTAGATACCAAGTATGAGATGGGTAAGGATGAGAACGGAAACATAGTTCTCATCGACGAGATCCACACGCCTGACAGTTCAAGGTACTGGCTGGCTGAGAGTTTCGAAGAAAGGCTTGCTCAGGGTCTTGAGCCCAAAAATATCGACAAGGAATTCCTCCGCCTCTGGTTCAGAGACAACTGTGACCCCTACAAGGATGAAAAGCTTCCGGAAGCTCCTGCAGATCTGGTAGCAGAACTCTCATCCAGATACATTACTCTCTTTGAGATGATAACCGGAGAGGAATTCATCCCAGTGGAGGGAGACCCGGGAAAAGACCTCCTTGAAGCTGTAAAGAGCATCTAGCCTGATTGTCTTACAGTGCCCCGGGGATGTTCACATTTCCGGGGCTTTTCTACAGTAAGAACGGCTGGACAACTTCAAAAACAAAGGATAACGGTATCATGATAATGGAAAAATCTCTGGACTGATTCCTAGACATTCCCCTCTTCCACAAGACGGGCGAAGTGCTCGAATGACCTGTCCCATGTTTTCTCGGCTTCTTCAGGGAAACAACATGCCGGAAGCTGCCGCATCCTCAGGTGGTACTTGATACACTGACAGCAGATGCCCTTCCTGGAGCATGGGTCATAAGTGCAGTTGCAGCTCTCAAGGTTCCCGGTCTTCCTGCATTCCATACAGACTCCTCAGTTGACATCACCCAGGTAAACAGGGTGTTTCTCAGGTATCCCCTGTTTAAGAATCTCCTTCAGCAGCTTCGGATAAAGGTCGAATTCTTCAATCCTGTTCAGCGGAAGCCAGGCAACTCCTGTCTGAAACTGGTCAGGTTCCACCCCTGGAGCAGGTGTACCGCTTCTTATTGTGCAGCTGAACATGAACTCCACCTGATGAGAGTTCCCGTCTTCCTCTGCGAATTCATGGTTGCGTGAGATGTAGTCTCTTATGAAAAGTATATCTCCTGGATCAACATGGATGGAAGCTTCCTCCATGCATTCTCTTTTCAGAGCATCTGTAAGGGATTCTCCATGGTTCTGCCCTCCACCCGGCAGGATGTACCAGTCACCCCCAGGGGCATAATTCTTTATGGCAAGAAGTTTCCCTTCACGAATTATAACCGCCTTGGCAGAGGTTCTGACAGCTTTTCCGCTCATTCTTCACCGAACAGATCCGGGGTATCACCTTCGAATTTCTTCAGGATACTGCTCATCCTGTTTCTGAGAACTTCCGCTTCAGCGCTGATCTCCTCGATGGATCGTCTGGGCTCTTCAGGAGCTGCTTCATCAGGTTCCTCAACTTCTGTGATCTCCCTGTCTTCACTTTCCTCAGACTCTACTGGTTCATCCTGTATCTCCAGGGCTTTAAGAGTTGAGATCACCCGTTTGCCGCAGAGCTGAACACCCTTTGCTTTAATGCCTTTGATTGAAACATCCGTCAGGAGGGTCTCACCCTTTCTGGTCTTCATTCTTTTCACTCTCTGGAACCAGTAGTCGAGAATCACATTCTGGTTATCCAGGAAAACCATGATCTCACTTCCCTCAGGAACAAACCGGTACTCTCTGTCCAGGATGAATCCTCCTACAGGGAATCTTTTCACGTAAGCAATTTTGTCCTTCCTGTCACGGTACACACAGGCAAACAGTTTTTCCCTGTCACATGGACCGCACCACAGAACCTGTCCGGTGATCATGAACTTCTCGTGCATTGGAATAACAGTATAGGTACCGTCTGTAAGGAAGTAGAGAATACGATCAAGCTCTGAAACATTCCAGGTGATGTCACCCTTCACGCCGGTTCCTATGAAACCGGTTTCCCGCTGGTATCCCATCTTCAGGTTGGCGATAGCCACTTCCCGCTTGTCTATATCTGAAAACTCCTCGATGGATGTTAATCTGGGATAGTCTTTTCCATACTTGTCAATAAAACCCTGAACAGTCTCTACGGCATAATCTGTAAGGTTTTTAAGCCTTTTCCGGGCAACCTTCATGGCTGCCTTTATACTGCCCATCTCTTTCCTGTGGGATTCAATATCGAAACGGCTTATCCTCCTGATTTTCAAGGAAAGAAGCCTGTCAACGTCCTCCTGGGTTACTTCCCTGTCATAGTCATCCAGGAACGGTACCAGACCGTCTTTCACTGCAGCTCTCACCTCTTCAAGAGATGGGCATTCCTCAATCCTCTTGTACAGACGGTTCTCGATGAAAATCTGCTCAAGGGTCATCCAGTGAAGCTTGTCTTTAAGCCCCTTGAGCTCCAGTTCAAGTTCCCGCTTCAGCACATCCCTCAGTGAATCAGCTGAGTATCTGATGAGTTCTGTCACAGTGGTCTCCACTGGAGCACCGTCTACTATCATCATCATGTTGGCTGTGTGAACAACCTCGCACTCAGTGCTGGCGAAGAGTCTCTGAACAGTTTCATCAGCAGATACTCCCCTGGCAACAGTAACCTCTATTTCCACATTGCCGGTTGTGTAATCGTCTATGCTTGAGATCTTGAGTTTGCCCTTCCTCGCAGCACCCTCAATTGAGGAAATAATGGACTCCGTGGTTGTGCCGAAAGGTATCTGTTTAATAACAACCTTCTTGGTTCCCCTTCGCTCGATTCTTGCCCTGCATTTAACCCTTCCCCGGCCGTCCTCGTAGGCTGACACATCCACAGCTCCCCCCTGGGCAAAGTCAGGGTAAAGGGTGAATTCCTCTCCCTTGAGGGCAGCGATCTGAGCTTTGAGCACCTCGTTGAAATTATGGGGAAGGATCTTTGTGGACATACCCACTGCGATACCCTCTGCACCAAGCAGCAGAACTACCGGCACTTTTGCCGGAAAGAGCACAGGTTCCCTGTTGCGGCCGTCATAGCTGAGCTCGTAGCGGGTTATATCGTTATTGAAGAGAACATCCCTTGCAAGAGGTGTAAGCCTGCACTCTATGTATCTTGGTGCAGATGCATCATCGCCTGTAAGAATGTTTCCAAAGTTGCCCTGTCGTTCAATGAAGTAGTTTCTGTTGGCAAGTGCCACAAGAGCTGCACCGATGGACTGGTCTCCGTGGGGGTGATACCGCATTGTGTGACCGATCACATTAGCAACTTTGTTGAATCTTCCGTCATCCATTTCCGTAAGAGACCAGAGTATCCTTCGCTGTACAGGCTTGAAGCCGTCAGCAGCGTCAGGAATGGCTCTTTCCTTGATAACGTATGATGCGAAATCCAGAAAATTATTCTCGTACAGTTTCTTAAGACCGGTCATCTCAGGTTCTCCATTATGTACTGCCTGCGGGATGGTGTGTTTTTGCCCATAAAGAAGCCCAGCATGTCGGAAACATCTCCCAGTCTGTCTATACCGACCTTCTGAAGCCTGATATCCTGACCGATGAACTGTCCGAACTCCTTGGGACTTATCTCACCAAGACCTTTAAACCTGGTCATCTCGGCCTTTTTACCCAGTTCTTCAGCAGCTTTTTCTTTTTCTCTCTCGCTGTAACAGTAGCGGGTTTCTTTCTTGTTCCTCACCCTGAAGAGAGGAGTTTCAAGAATGAACAGGTGTCCGTTGAGCACCAGATCTTCGAAAAAGTGCAGGAACAGGGTCATTAAAAGATTCCTTATGTGAAGACCATCAACATCCGCATCAGTTGCAAGAATGACCTTGTTGTACCTGAGTCCTTCCACTCCGCCCTCTATGTTCAGAGCTCTCATGATGTTGTAGATCTCTTCGTTCTTATAGACGGTGTCGCGCCTGTGAGAGTAAACATTAAGAGGTTTGCCCTTCAATGCATACACAGCCTGCGTAAGCACATCTCTGGAAGCAACAAGGCTTCCTGCGGCACTGAGGCCCTCAGTGAGAAAGATTGAACTTTCTTCCTCCCTTTCGTGGCCGGTGCCGAGATGTATCTTGCAGTCCTTCAGTTTAGGTATTCTGATTGCAGTCTGTTTGGCTCTCGCCCGGGCCTTTTTCTTTACATTGAGAAGTTCTGTCCTGAGCTTCTGATTTGCCTTCACCTTGTTAACCAGCTGGTCTGCCAGAGATGAGTCCCGGTGGAGCATCTGTTCAATTGCACTCTGGACCCTTATGACAATATCCCGTCTGATATCGCTGTTTCCCAGTTTGTTCTTGGTCTGGCTTTCGAAGACAGGGTCCTTCAGCTTGATGGAGATAGCGGCAATTATGCCGTCTCTGACATCATCACCAGTGAATTTCTCTGAACTGTATGCATTCACTCCTTTGAGAATGCCTTCCTTGAAAGCGGAAAGGTGAGATCCTCCTGCACTTGTATACTGTCCGTTAGCGAAAGAGAGGTATCTCTCTCCGTATGAGGTAGTGTGGGTGAAAGCGAACTCCAGAGTGCTCTCCCTGAAGTAGAAAACAGGATAGATTGCCTCTTCTCCTGCCTCGTGTTCCAGAAGATCCTGAAGCCCGTTCTCAGAAACATAGGTTCTGTCATTGAACTGTATCTTCAACCCGGAATTCAGGAACGCGTAATGCTGAACCCTCTTCTCCATAAAGTCTTCTCTGAACAAGTACTCACCGAATATCTCCCTGTCGGGAATGAATTCCACGAAGGTTCCGTTTCGCTCTGTGGTTTCAGCGGTTGTGTCCTGAACACAAACTCCTCTTGAAAACACCAGCTGTCTGCTTTTACCTTCCCGGTAGGAAGTTACAGCGAAATGCTCTGAAAGGGCATTCACAGCTTTGGTTCCCACTCCGTTCAGCCCAACACTGAACATGAAGACATCGGTATTGTACTTTGCTCCTGTGTTTATCTGTGATACACACTCCAGGAGTTTACCCAGGGGTATTCCCCTGCCGTAATCCCTTACAGAACAGGTACTGTTATTGAGTTTGACCCTGATTCTCTTTCCGTAGCCCATTATGAACTCGTCCACGGAATTGTCTATTACTTCCTTGAGCAGAATGTAGATGCCGTCATCGAGATTGGATCCGTCACCAAGACGTCCAATGTACATACCGGTTCTCAGTCTGATATGCTCAATGGAAGAAAGGGTCTTTATCTTGCTTTCATCATATATTGCTGTGGTGTTCCCACCCATTGTGCCACCATATCTTGATTGCTGTTGAACTTATAACCCCACATAGTGTGCAATATCCATGAGCATCCCAGGAATTCCCATATGTAGGGGGTCATCACTTTGAAGTATACAATACTTTGGCGTTATCTGCGAGTGTCAGTCGCTCTGATCCTTACAACCACCAGCTGAAGGCAGGTGAGTAACGGTGTTCAAGGAAGGTGAACTCAGTCTCCCTGTCCTTTAAATCCTCTCAGAACCCTTCCGGCTTTTCCAAGGGCTTTACCCGGCTGAGTAAGAAGCTCTCCGCTCCATCTGCTGATGTTGCTGAAACTTGTAACTTTGCGCCAGCTGCGGTATCTCTCTATGCGATGCTTCCAGTCAATAACCTGGTCTACCGACATGTATGGAAGACGCATGTTCATAACCTCATGAGCTCTGTTCCTGGCTGGGTCCAGAAGCTCTGGATTGGTGTCTGAAGCCAGGTAGCCATTATCCACAGCCCAGTCATAAATGTAGCGGCCTGGAATTGCAGTTGAGAAGTAAACGATAATGTCATCGGGTTTAAGTTTCTTAAGCAGTTCATAGGTCAGCCTGAGATCATCATCAGTCTCAAGGGGAAATCCGATCATAAGATTGGCTGTTGCCTCCACTTTGAACTCGTGGCACCATTGAAAGGCCTCAACAGCCTGTTCAGGTGTTGTACCCTTCTTGTAGAAATCCAGGATCTTCTGGCTTCCGCTCTCCACTCCGAAGGATATACAGTGACAGCCGCTCTCTTTCATAACCTTTATTTTTTCTCTGGAAACGGTATCCACTCTGCTGTTGCAGTGCCACTCAAGAGAAACACCGCTTTCTCTCAGTTTGTCCCTGAACTCTTCAAACCAGCTGACCGGGTGCATTGTTATAGTGTCGTCCTTGAAAAATATCCTGATGCAGTCTGTTTTTCTCAGATCCGCCAGCTCCCTGATCTCCCGGACTACGTTTTCAGCACTTCTATACCTGATCCCGCCACCATAAATCTTGTCAGTACTTGGTTTGCAGTAGATACACTTGAACGGACAACCCCGGGTTGTCACAACTCCGTACTCCGCCATTCCACCTGCAAGATAGCTGTCGTAATCAACCACATCCCTGGCAGGGAACGGAATCGCATCCAGATCACTTTCAACTTGTCGCCTGGGATTCTCTATGAAAGTTCCATCAGCTGACCTGATAACAAGGTTCCTGATGCTGTCAGGCGACTCACCTCTCTCAAGAGTGTCAGCAAGCTCAACAATTGATTCTTCCGCCTCGCCTAGAAAAGCACAGGTCACTCCGGTATCCTCAATAGCTTTTTTCGGGAAAATGCTTGGATAAGCCCCTCCCACAGCGAAGAATGCATCTGGAACAACTGTTTTAAGGTGACCTGTGACAACAGAGGCCCTCTCCAGCTTTGCTGCTGCCGATATAGCAACTGCAACAATGCCGCATCCCTTTGCAAGAGAATCCAGCTGGTCGATTTGATCACAGAATGAATAGTCCAGATAAACCGGCTCGTGGCCGGCTATCCGCAGCGCGCTTACCAGATGAAGAACGCCCAGGGGTTCAGCAAGACCATTGTATTCAAACCATTTGTACCTTGGGTAAACCAGAGCAACTTTCAATTCAATCCTCCCGGGCATGAAACCGAAAGATAGCCCTTTTGTTCCCGTTTGTCACAATGGAGAGTCACCTGCTGAACTTTCTGATTACCTGATGTCCACCGGAAGTCAACCATACAATAAGAAACACTGCTGCAGCTGCTGCACCGTTCATGATCTGACTGAACGGCCCGGCAAGAAGAAGAACCATGGCAGCCAGGAAAGACACAACAGGACGAACCGATCCCCTGAAGAATCCTGTTGGACCGAAAGCTCTTCTCAGATCCTGCGACATCCATACTGCTGCACTGCCCATGAACACCATGTGGGCTGCCGCCGCTCCTGTAATTCCCAAACGGGGTATGAGAACAATAAAAAGAACGATCTCTAAAAGAAGTGGGAAAAACACCGCCGGTACAATTCTCCTCTGTCTTCCTGCTGCAATTGTTGTAGACATGTAGATATTGAACATGTACGCAACAGGCAGAGTGAGAAGGATCATGCGATATGTGTTCAGGGTCTCCCCTGCAGAAATTCCTCTGAGGTATGACGCTCCCCATACTGTTCTGAGAACCTGACTGGAACCTGTCCAGAAAAGTATTACAAGCATGAAGGCCATGGCAAGAAACAACTCGGTCATCCAGGCGATCTGCCTTTCGGTCTGTTTCCACCCGTTTCTTACAGCCTTGCAGAGACCTGGGAAGAGGGCTCCCGGAAGAAGTGTAGGGGTAACGAGAAGCACCAGAGCTTCGAACACTTTCAGGCACTGCTGGTACGCAGCAATGGCTGCGTCTCCCTGGAATGCTTTGATGAACACGCCGTCCAGCCTCTGGCCGGATGCGATTATTATTCCAGCAATACCAAGAGGAAGTGCTGCTTTAAGAAGAATGGGGATCCGCTTCACGGTTCTATTTTTAAAGGAGGGTCTGAATCCCAGTTTCCAGGAGAGAACGGCAACGGCAAAAACCAGCGAGGGAAGGGATCTGACTATGTAGGTAACTCCTGCGAATACAACCCCCCGGTGAGTTGCCATTGCATAAACTGCAAGACCGGTACAGAGAATGCCGTGAAGAAGCCTTGCTGTTCCCTCGAAGATCATTCGCTCTTTTGCTCTGAAAACAGAGTAAACTGATTCGCAGAAACCGTCAACGATAAATCCCCCGGAAACAAGAAGCACCAGAATCACCTGTCTTGACGAGTAGCCTGCAAGTTTCACAAGCAGTGTCACAATGGCCAGTGAACCAATTGAAAGAACTGCCCTGAGAATAAGGGCAGCAGTAACGGTTGAATTCACCCTGCAGCCGTTGCTGAGTTTCTTTGTGGTGAGCATGGTGACACCCATGTCACTGAGGAATAGAAGCACCAGGCCGATTGAAACTGAAAGGAGTAATTCTCCGAAAGCACCGTCTTCCAGTATTCTGGAATAGATCATCAGAGAAACGAACAGACCGGCTTTCCCGAAAACCTGTCCTGCAAGCATATAGATGCTGTTTGCTTTTCTACCGGCCATCAGTCTGTCACGGCTTGAATATCTCTCCGGGGGTAATTCCCGCCTCTTTCAGAGCCGCTTTCCTTTTGATCTTCCTGGTGGTGGTTTTTGCCAGTTCATCCTCGGAAATAATGAAACTGCTGATCCTTTTGTGTGTCTCTGCGGTAGCATTGTATTTCTTCACAACATCTCTGACAGCATCTACCTCATCTTTTCTGGTGATCTTTCTGTGCTGGCTGTCGGCTTCCTGAATGAGAAGATCTCGGTCAGGCACCACAAGGGCACAGATGTCCTCACCCTTGGATTCTGATACTCTGCCGAAGACAATACACTCTTTCACCGTTCTGAACCTGTTCAGTTTGGTCTCAAGCTCTTCAGGATAAACATTCTTTCCGTTCTTCGCGATTATCACATTCTTTTTTCTGCCGGTGATGAAAAGAAATCCTTCATCATCCAGGTATCCGTAATCACCTGTACTGAACCATCCATCAGGGGATAGAACCTCTGCAGTGGCTTCAGGAGCACCGTAGTACCCCAGCATCACGTTTGGGCCCTTTACCAGTATCTCACCTACCCCGAAACTGTCTGGCTTGTCAATCCTGCATTCCATCTCAGGAAAGACCGGACCAACACTGCCGTATCTGTTTGCATTGACTCTGTTCACAGCGATAATAGGTGCAGTTTCCGTTAATCCGTATCCCTGAAGAAACTTGAAGCCAAGCTTCTCAAAACCGCTTACCGCCTCGGGATCAATTCCGGCTCCGCCGGATACGAGAAGCCTGAGATGCCCACCGAATTTTTCATGAACCTGACCGAAAACCTTTCTTCTCAATCCCTTTATCCCCATCTTCTCGGAAACAGTTGACAGAGCCATTCCGAATCCCAGTTTGGACTTTCCGAGAGACGCTGTTTTGATGGTATCAATTACCCTTCTGTGCATGGCCTCCCAGATAAGAGGTACAGCAAAAAGCACTGTAGCCCGGGTATTTACCAGATCATCCAGGAGATAGCGCAGCCCGTGTGCAACTGCGATTTCCCCGCCCATTGCCATAGGAAGAAGAAAACCTGCTGTGGCCTCATACATATGATGCACCGGAAGCACACTGAGAAAGATGTCGGTCTCATACACCTGAACGAAATTCACTATCTGTCTCACATCAGAAAGAATGGATTCCTGTGAGTGAACCACACCTTTAGCAAGACCGGTAGTCCCGGATGTGTAACTAATTACTGCGGGTTTATGCACATCATAAGCGCAGGGGAGAATAAGCTTGCTGAGCCTTCCGGTGCGAAGCACTGAACTGAGCCCTCTCCCTTCTTCTATCAGGCCTGCATTCATTGTAATGGGTATTACATCTTTAAGGTTTTCGAACATGCCGATGCAATCAGCATCATGGAAGATCATGTTTGCACCTGAGTAGTGAAGTATGGTGTGCATGTCCGCTTCAGGAAGGGCAGGATCAATGGGTACAACAATCCCTCCGGCTCTCTGTATTGCCAGGTATGATGTGTACCATGAAATGCTGTTCTTTCCCACAACAGCCGCTACAGGCTCTTTCTCCAGCTCAAGAATTCCCCTGGCCAGCCAGTCCATGTTGTTTGCAAGCTGTCGGTAGTTTATGGATCTGAATTTACCCAGCTCAGCAGGCTCTCTGATTGCAACCCGGTCAGGTATCCTTGCAGCAGTTCTCTGTATCATTTCCGGAATACTGGGAAGCTCCGGGGCAGGAAAAAGCGGACCACCGGGAATAGACCTGTTCATATCTCCCTTTCCGTTTCTGTACTCACTGAAAGCGTAATATCTCCGGGAGCACCATCAGCCACAACCCTGAATCCAACGAAGGGGTAGCCCAGGTTCTCCTCAAGAAGAATGACTGATTCAGCAGTACAGTCAGAAATTGAAGACAACCAGCTTCCACCTGCAGCAGAACCGCGCACCTCCGTCCATTCCCATACATTACCCTGCATGTGGCCCAGCCCCCAGCGGTTGTATCCCATTGCTCCGGAAGGAGCTGTCCGGGGCCAGCCGTCTTCCATGGCTGGATGTCTGGTAAGAATAGTCTCAGAAGCATCGGAAAGATTCACCGGCATTGTACCACCGGTAGAGGCAAGTAACTCCCACTCCCGGGCATCAGGCAATCTGTACGAAAGGCCGCTGCCTGACCGTTCCGACAGCCAGCTGCAGTACCACCGGGCTCCATCGTGAGTTACGCCTGTTACAGGATGATGCTCCAGACCGGGAAAAGGAGCATATCCGGTAGTATCGCTGTTGAATCCCACAGGCCCAAGCCAGTTGCACTTCAGCACGCTGTCCATGAGTAATGTCCGCCCCTGGAGAGTGAAAGAGTCAACGCGAAGCTCAGGGTCAACATCGTTCATGAAATCACAGAACATTGCTGCAGTCACTTCATCTCTTCCAACAGTGAGAGTTCCCATTGAGAATGGAAGCAGGCTGCCGGGGATCACTGTCATAACTGTCCCTGAGGTTGTATCTGTATAGAGCATTGGCAGTGAGATCGTGACAACTTTAACGTCAGGCGAAATGATGTTCACAGTTCTGGTGACGGAAACACCTGATCCACCGTTCACAGTGATCTCGGCAGGATGCCCCGGTGGAACCACCAGTGAGCATGGAGAGACGAAAATGCTGTCACCAACATGTACAGTGCATGCAGACGGTATGGTGTTAACAATCAGAAGGCATCCCTGAAGAAGCTGCATGAAAAGCGTGTCCGGAGTGGATGAAAGCAGAGTATCAGCAGAGTAGAACCCGTCTCTGTGAAATTCCACATACAGTCCTTCAGCAGGAACAAACCGGGTAGTGGGAGACACTCCGGAGGGAATGCCGTTGAACTCCACTGATGCGCCTCCGGGAATGGTAACCACAGTGAGTTCCTTCATGGTTATCCCGGGAAAATACTTCAGGGCAATCAAAGCGGCGGCTGCAATAAGAAGTATTGCAGGAATTGTTCTTCTCATCTGCTTGTCACTCCGGTTGTTTGAAAAGACTGGTTTCTGCGGCCCGGCGCAGAGCGCCGGGCCTTAATATCTGATCAGTTACCCAGTACAACCAGTCTGGAAACCGCTGTTCTGCCCCCGGCAGTTGCCAGTACAGGATAGACTCCTGCAGGAAGCCTTCTGCCTGAGGAATCTGTCAGGTTGAACGGGATATTCAGCTCTCCTGAAGGCACCTGCCCACTGTAAACTGTATTCACTATTCTGCCTGAGATGTCGTGTATCTGAAGGGTAAGAAGACCATCTTCAGGCATTGTGCAGGTGAATGAGGTTGAATTCATTGCAGGATTTACTCCGGAAAATCCCAGGGAAAGACAATTCACTGCTTCTCCCTCTTCAATGGAAAGATCTCCTGCAGCCCAGATCTCAACATCATCAATGTTCCAGCCGCAATACTCCCAGCCTGCATCAGTGGATCCCATGACCCATCTTATCCAGACCTGAGACTCTGCATCAGCGTGTTCTGCAATATCCACAACAATGGAGTTCCATTCACCGTCTGTTGTTTCATCTTCACCGTTCTGCCATACAGTGAACCATGATTCCTGATCCGCTGAAACCTGTATGGAAGCATGGTCGAACTCGTTGCCCTCAACTCCAAGCCACCGCTGGAATCTCAGCTGAGTGCCGTAAAGCCCTGAACAGTCTATAGCTTCTGTTGTGAGATATTTCTCATCAATTCCCGCTGCATAATCACCCTGAAGGTTGTAACCGTACACATTAGCACCAGTGTAACCTGATTCCGGATCAGGGTTTCCATGATCTCCACCGAGACCCTCAGGAACTCCCCATGCCCACTCCGGATCAGCTGACCAGCCTGGATCGGTTTCCATGTTCCAGCTGTAAATGACTCCGGCTTCCCCGACAATCAGAACAACTGTGCGGGAGGTGGTGCCGGCACCGGTTGTTTCATTAACAAACTGAACATCTGCTGTATAAACTCCCAGCTCCAGATCTGAAGCTTCTGATGCGAGAGAAGCAGTTATGTCGATCTGATCACCTGGAGACATTGAACCTGACAGTACTCCGGTAAGTTCCAGCCAGTCAACAGGCTCCGGTGTAACGGTATAGCTCATGGAACCGTCTCCCAGATAACTGAGTACCCAGGTTTGTGATGATGGTTCGAAAGGACCTCCAACATCTCCCTGGAAAACGAAGTTATCCTCTGGAGTGATCTTCAGCCCTGGCTGATAGCCAAGCAATTTCAGGCAGAAGTTACCGGTTCCCGGATAGGGGTTGGAAGACCAGTCATAGAAATCGTGCCAGGAACCGTCATTGTAATAGCTTTCACCTTCTGAAGCGGTTGACTCTACGATAACCCTTGATGAACCGCCCAGAAGCACAGGAACATCCGCTGTTCTGTCATAGGGGAAATTCCCGTCTGAGAAGTCCATTACAAAGTAAACACTGTCGCCTTCAGCCAACTCGAAAGGCTGATCAAGCTGAACAGTGTGCAAACCCCTTGCATCAAATAAATCTACCTGCGTGGCAAGCAGACCGGAGAGATTTCCCCCCTGGAAGCTGCTGTAGAATGAAGCTGTACAGGTTACAGCATCAGAAGCAGTGAAGAAGGAAGCCGCAGTAATGAAATGATCACCCCGGGCTTCATAGGCATTCATTACCATGTCAGCATCTGAAAAGGTATCCCGCCAGCCATGGTAGTCGTGATAGTAAAACTCCTCATACTCCAATGCTTCAGTGGAAGAAAATGAAACAGCACCCATGAACGGTTCCCTGCCGCACCATTTGTCCCAGTAGCTTATGAAGAAGAATCCGTCAAAACCCCAGCCTGTTCCCCAGCTGTTCTTGCAGATCCATGCACCTGGTTCCGGTGCCTGAGTAACCTTGTTGTCATCCCAGCCTATAATCGCAACTGAGTGGTTTGGAAGCTCACTGGCAGTGGAAGGCTGATAGTGTATGTAATTCTCCATGTAGGTGCCTGAAGAGTAATAACAGGTTGCCATTGCACCGTTCTCCATGAGAGCTTCTTTTATGCAGTCCAGAGATTCCAGGTCATCTCCTCCGATGTACCATTCAACATCTGCTGGATAATAGTAGTGATAGTCAGGTGAATAGCGAGAAGGGGCCGTAGCATAAGACTGCCCGTCAATATCTCTTACTGCTCCGTCTCCCCGGGAAAGGTAAGCAGTGGAAACCCGGTAGTCACCACCCTCGTGCACAGTGAGGCCACCGCTTCCTGAAGGAGGGTCCATGTCTTCATTGTACCACTGGTTGAAACCGTTCCACCAGTCGAGATGGTACTCGGCAAGGGCAGGTTCACCGGTCTCGCCCTGATCTTCCCATACTCCGGTCATTAAGAGATTAGACTCAATTGAAGCCATGGTGCCGTGGGTCCAGCAGGTGCCGCCCTGCTGACTTTTTATCGAAGTTACGTAGTTTTCGCCGCCTACGTCCCTCAGATCATATTGTGCAGGAATCTGCAACTGCAGAACCGCAGCAAACAGAATGAAAAGTATCATGCTAACCTCCGATTTGATGTTTGCAGGGAATACAGCCTTTTATATACTACAGTTATGAATTTGCTGGTAGCTATTCCTGCTCTGAATGAAGAGGCCACTCTAAAGGGAGTGATCTCAGGCATTCCACATGAAATACAGTCCAACCCGGTAAAAGTTCTTGTTGTAGATGACGGATCATCAGACAGCACAGCGGAACTGGCTTTGTCAGCCGGAGCATCCGTTGTTTCTCACGGCAGGAACATGGGGCTGGGAACAGTATTCAGAACCATGTTAAGCTATGCCAGAGAACACGGTTTTCAGGTAATGGCCACCATAGATGCCGACGGGCAGTTCAACCCCTGCGACCTGGAAAAGCTCATGGAACCTGTGCTGTCAGGCAAAGCTGATTTCTCCACAGCAAGCAGATTTCTTGACAGATCTCTCACTCCGGAGATGCCTGCTTTGAAAAAATGGGGCAATGCAAGAGTCGCCAGGCTGGTTAGCGATCTCTCAGGTGCAGCGGTGAAAGATGCCACATGCGGTTTCCGAGCCTATGGCCCCAGGGCGCTGGAAAGGGTTTCCTGCTTCAGCAGGTTCACTTATACCCAGGAGGTTCTGATAGATCTGGCCAGAAAAGGCATGAGAATAGCTGAAGTACCTCTTGCCATCCGGGGAGAAAGAGAGCACGGTAAATCCAGAATAGCCTCCAGTCTCTGGAGGTATGCCCTTCTTTCCGCTGAGGCAATGTACTCTGTAGCCCACGGACATTCTCCATGGAGATTCTACGGCAGACCGGCGTTCACTCTGATTGCACTGGGTCTTGCCATGGATATTCTGGTTCTTGTGAGATGGATTGTTGTAGGCCGTATCACTCCATACACCGCATTCGGCATCGGAGGTCTCTTCCTGATCACATTCGGAATCCTTCTTGTTCTTTTCGCTTCAATTGCAGATATATCTTCAGCCAACAGAAAAATGCTCGAGGAAGTAACAGCAATTGAAACAAGACGAATCAGAGAAAAGAAGGAAAATACGAATGTCGAACTCATGGGACCATGTGGTGGGAACGGAAGAATACAGAAAGACCCTGGCAAGAGCTGAAAAAATAGCCTTGAAAACAGGTTATTCTCTTAATACAGACACTGACCGGTTGGAAAAAGTCATCGGCCTGATGACAATGAATAAATCCGCCTGCGGGAAATACTTCTGCCCCTGCAAACAGAGTCATCCTCTGGATACGGAAAACGACGTTATCTGCCCCTGCCCGGATCTTTCCGCAGAGATCGATGCAGAAGGCAGCTGTTTCTGCAAGCTCTACTTCAGTTGAAAAGCAGTCTTCCGGTAAAGATCTGAACCATTGGAGGAACCGGTGATTTATGCCATTCTCGCAGTCCTGCTGATCTATACAGCATTCAGGATCTGGGGGCCGAAACCGGACGTTTCTCCGGCAGAAACAAAAGTTCTTCTTGAGAAAGGCGGAAAGCTGATAGATGTACGAACCACAGCTGAATTCAGGAGTGGGCACATCAGAGGAGCCATAAGCCTCCCTCTTGAAAGACTTCCTGAAGGGTTGAAAGATCCCGTGCCTGAAAAAGACACTGCCATACTTCTATACTGTGCCAGCGGCATCAGATCCGGCAGGGCAAAAAAACTGCTCAGGAAAGCCGGCTACACCAGTGTATTCAACGCAGGTACAATGAGCTCGCTGAAGAGGTAATCCTCTACCGGTAAGACCTGAGCGCTCTGAGATTGCCAAGAACTATGAAAGGGAGAGGCAGGCGAACCGCAAGTTTTCTCAGCAGAGATGGTTCTTCTGCAGGTTTTATGTTGTGAAAAAGAATGGATTCCTTTCCAGCTGAGTACTCCCTGATCCTTCCCCCGGGATCTGATATCACCGAGTGACCGTCCCAGTAGTGATCACCCTCAAATCCGAACCTGTTTGCAGTTACTATCCAGGCATCGTACAACCTTGCGTTGCATCTTGCCATGAATCTGTTCTCATCTCTGTCATCTGCAAGAATCAGAATGATCAGATCCAGTCTGCTTCTCATAAGGGTTTTTACTGTTTCAGGATCAGCTGCGTCTGAGCAGATCAGCAATGCGGTTTTCAAATCTTCTATCTCTACAAAAGTTGCAGGCAACTCCCCTGGTACATAACCGGCCTCAATCTCGGATTTCTTTAAATTTCGCTTTCTGTGAACTGCCTTTATTCCACCACGAGAGTCCAGGAGCACAAGTGAGTTGTGCCTGCCGGTTCCTGAAAGCTCAGAAACCCCCAGTGCAATGTTCACCTTCAGGAATTGTGCCGTATGACAGAGTTCTTTCAATGCCGGATCATCAGTCGGAATGGATTCGCACCGGCGGCTTCCAGGGTCGTACCAGCCCGTGATCATTTCTCCGAACACAACAAGTCCGGTTTCCGGTTCTTTTTCTGAGATTCGCCTCACTGCTTCAGTTGCTCTTCTCAGATTCTCCCTGTAATCGCTGCTGCATCTCATTGTCACTGAGGCTGCAATCATGCTGCTTTCTCTTTCAGCGGAGCACCGTGAACTTAGCAGTGGCAGGGGTCTGTCCAGCACATCTGGCAAGCACCAGGTATACACCTGAGGGAAAATTCGAGGTATCACAGGAGAATGAGGAAGTGCCCGGGTCGCAGTTGCCGTCATGAACTACAGAAATTTTTCTTCCTGCCATGTCATATATGAAAACTTCCGTATGCCCTCCGGCTGCGGTGACATCCAGGAAGAGAGTTCCTGTTCTGCAGGGGTTGGGCCTGGGCCATGCAAGAGATACGGGAACTGAATAAAGGGTGCCGTTGCTGTATCCCGGAGTTGGGGTATCGAGAATCTGCCACTCACCGCCATCAGGAAATCTTCCAATAGAGATGTCAGGTGTCTGTTCCTGAAACTCCACCTTCTCAATCACGGAAAGCAGCGGCTGTGTACTGCTGCCGGGGACAATCCTTCCAAGGGAGAAACCATCACCTGAGCCGGATAGTCTGAAAGGAAGGTGAGTGCCGCCTTTCCATCCGTCTCCGTCAGCCCAGAAAAGCATGAATCCCCAGGCAGGTATCATGGTGCCCCTGGGAACGGACCATGGTTCCGCCCCTGATGAATCGGAATCTGAAAACACAAGAACACCTGCATCAAGATCGTAGCCTGTTCCGTTGTACACTTCGATCCAGTCGGAGGATCTGTTCCAGTCATCAAGTATTACGGAATTGTTCATGGCCATGAGCTCATTTACCTGCAGGCCATACATCATGGTTGGAAAGAAGAAGGCTCCCATGTCTCTTCTTGAACCGTCAGGGTCTTCTGTGGCTGGATCACCTGCGTTTATGCATGGTGAATCCCAGAGAGGATAACCGTTGATATCAAGCCTTGGGTCACCGGTTATGTTTCCCTGGCCAGGAAGAAGGCTGCTACTTGAAAGAGACCACTGCACATTGACTGAGCCCTGTTCAACACTGACATCCTCTGAGCAGCTGGTGAAAATGGAATTCTCAACCTGGGCATATCCTCCGCCCATTCCCTGGGTTTTCTCGTAGGCATGAACTCCCGTTGCACAATCGCGGAGAAGAACATTATCGATCAGAGCTTCTGCTCCATCCTTTACTGCAATACCCGTCAGGCAGTTCTCAATCACACAGTTTTCAACGGAAACAACGGAACCCGCTCCGCTTCCCCCTGTGGGAGCACCAATTGAGAAGCCTTTGTCCACTGAGCCCGATACATAAGTGTCCCGGATAAGAACTGTGGATGCGTTCATATCGATACAGTCTCCGTCAATATTACTTACAGTGCAGTGCTGAACCATGAAGCTGCCGTCATTGCAGTTGTGGAATTCTATCCCGTCCATGCTGGACGCAACCGGATCCTCAAGATCCTGGAAACTGCAGCTTGATATCAACGCTGCTTCTCCCTGCTCCATGAAGAAAAGTTCTCCTCTGTTACCGTTGAAATTGCTGCAGTTGATTTCTGCTGTTCCCATGTGAAGCTTGATGCAGCTCCAGTTGTCTCTGAAGAAACAGTTATCAACTGTAACCTCAGTTGAATGGCACGCAAGAGCAGCGAAATCATCACCTGGAGAATCTGCGTAACCTCTGGAGCCGGAGACAACTGTATGGTCAAGGTTAACTGTACCGTTCTCCACCCTGATACCGCGCCACCCGGCTGGAGAACTCTCCGGGATAAAGAATACAGAATCCTCCTGAACTCCCATTGAAGAAATGGATCCAAAGCAGTTTATGGCGCCCTGTTCCCCCATGAGGATAGTGACCCCTGCTTCGATCTCCAGTGTTCCACCGGGAGAAATGGTTATCTCTTCCGGCACATAGTAGGGAGACATGGATCTGAGAAGTCTGGTGTTTCCTCCCAGAGTTCCGGTAAGTACAACAGGTTCAACCACAGTGAACGGATTGTACCTGTCTGTAGCTTCAGTTCTTCTCCAGCCAGCCTGCAGGTCTGTTTCCACCGTCCAGCAATACTCACCTGCTCCAAGACCGGTGATTGTAAAGAGTGTGTCCTCAATACCTTCAAACCTCAGTACCTCCAGGGAGTCGGGGCCCGCCAGGCTGTCTCTCACCACAACTGTGTAGTTTGCAGGATTACCCAGAGGATCGGATGTGGGATTCCAGGATATCTCCAGAGAACCAGCGGTAAGTGAATCAGAGCGGTTGGATCTGAAAGGGAAGTATTTGTACTGGAACTGCCACTCCAGATCGTTCCTTCTTGACTGGAGATTTAACTGAAGTTCAGCAAGAGCCTCAAGGAATCCGGCAGGATCGGTGTTGTCAAAAGTGTCCTGCTCAACTGCCTCCATAAGCACATACTGAAGGGAATCCGACCAGAATGTCATTTTTTCCTCTGTAAGGTACGTGCTGTAAATCCTCTGAACTGAATCCTCGAAAGCCTGTCTGAAATCCGGTATGGTAAGTGTTCGTGCATGAACAGGATTGTCATACCAGTTCTCGTTGGTGCATCCTCCGTAGGATATACCCAGATTGGTATAAAGCACCTTGTCCACATCCCATGGAAACATGAACCACCTGCCGGTTCCCAGAACGTCATTGAACAGATAGTAATTGTGATAATACGTGCTGTTGTTGGCGAATGCGGCATTGATCGCCAGCATCCTTATCAGCCCGGATGGCCCGTACATGCTGAAGGTTGAATCCATGAACCCCTGGAGCTGATCCGGGGTGCGGTACTCAAGGTGATTGATCAGCTCTTCAAGATCGTTCATCCCTGAAGAGCCGCCGGTCTTCCTGGCCCACATGGAATCCACATCATCGTGAATGCTTGCACAGGCTCCATCGTACTGTGCCTTGTAGAGATTTCCTTCAGGATCAAAACCGTATCTCTCAAGGAAGCTCTCGTTCACAGGTTCCAGCATAAGGAAAAGACCCCTGAAATCACCGTTTACATTCAACCCTGCATGAGACACCTGAAAACACGGAAATCCCATTTCAGAGAGAACCCTGGAAAAAAGCCACGAACGCATGTATGAACTGTCAAACCAGTCGGCATTGAAATTCCATGATGTTCTGCCCATATGAGGTTGATCCAGGGGAAATTCGATCCGGTAGGATTTCTTATCCTTTTCCCGGGTTGAGTCTCCCCTGATACGCATGGTGCAGTTCTCGTATACAGTATCGTCTGCAGTAACAGTGCAGGGGATGGAAATTTCTTCTTCCCAGTTGTCCATCATGTAGTCGAACTGTCCCTGATCACATGATATCTGGTACTGAGGCAGCTGGGCAACAAAAAGGAGGCTGAACAGAGAAATCAGTCCCATGAGTCAGCCTCCTTCCGTTAAGTCTATTTTGACAGTCTGAGAGTATCTCTCGCAATCATCAGTTCTTCATTGGTAGGCACAACAAGTACGGTAACTTTGCTGTTGGGAGTTGATATGATCTTCTCCTCACCCTTGCTCTTGTTGGCTTCCAGGTCCAGTTCTATTCCCAGAACACCCAGTTTATCACAGATAAGCTCTCGAAGTTCCCAGCCGTTCTCCCCGATACCTGCGGTGAACACAAGAGCATCCAGTTTTCCAAGGGTTACAGCATAGGAACCGATGTACTTCCTGACTCTGTCTGCGAACATCTCAAAAGCCAGTTTTGACTTCCGGTCACCCTTCCACATCTCCTCCTCCACATCTCTCATGTCCATGGAGAATCCGCTTATGCCCAGAAGACCGCTTTCCTTGTAAACCATGTTCTTAACCTGCTGAAGAGTCCATCCCCTGTTTTCCATAAGATCGAACAGGATAGCCGGGTCGACATCTCCGGATCTGGTTCCCATCATGACACCGCAGAAGGTTCCGAAACCCAGGCTGGTGTCAATGGACCTTCCACCTTCAACTGCTGTAAGAGAAGATCCGTTTCCCAGATGACAGGTTATGGTATTCACCTCTTCAAGCGGTTTGCCAAGTACCTCTGCTGCGCGCTGAGAGACGAACTGATGGCTGGTGCCGTGAAAACCGAAACGCCTTATCCCGTAATCTTCATAAAGCTTGTAGGGAAGGCTGTATACGTAATTAACTTCCGGCATGGTCTGATGAAATGCAGTATCGAACACAGCCACATTGGGAACTCCAGGCAGTTTCTTCATTGCGGCTCTGATACCCATGATGTTGGCAGGATTGTGAAGAGGGGCCATTTCACTCACCTCTTCAAGACCCGCTAGAACCTCGTCATTAATCAGAACGCTGCTTGTGAATTTCTCTCCGCCGTGTACAACCCTGTGGCCGCAGGCCCCAATCTCCTCAAGTGAGGAAATTGCACCCTTTTCCGGGTGAACTATGATACCGAGCACCATTTCAAGACCGGTCTCATGGTTGGGTATAGGCTTATTGATCTCGGTCTTTTCACCGCGGCATTTGTACTTCATTCTGCCCTGATCCTGGCCTATTCTCTCAATAAGACCCGACGCCAGCATCTTTTCTCTTTCACCGTCCACTACCTGAAACTTTATGGACGAACTTCCACTGTTGATAACAAGTATCTTCATTTCAGCCTCTTGATCTACTTGAATTTCTTTTGTGTGAAAACAGGGATTACTTCCGTGAAACATACCGTTTTCCCGGTTATTTTTCAACTGGATTCTGCTGCTCTGCCGCCTCTCAGGGTTTCCATGAGAGCAAAGAGAAACGCCCATATGCAAGTAAACCTGTAATTGGTTATCAGCGAACTACTTAATGCGGCAATAAGCAGAGCTGTAAAGGAAGCGGTAAGCCATAGCGCAAGCACTGTGTTATTTTGGGACGAACTGCTTAGTGCAATGCGGAAACTGCCTGCAATTCCTCCGGCATACAGCAAAGCCAGCACCGTCATTCCCGCAAGGCCTGTGTTAAGCAGCAGCTGGAAGAAACTCCCGTCAACGTAAGGAATGGATACCACTGCCATGAGATCCGGTCTGAAATAAGTGATCTCATGACCGAAACCTGTTCCCATGAGAAGAGTTACTGGAGATTCAGTAACAGTTCCTGTAATTTCCCACCAGGAGAGAAATCTTGCCCAGAGGGAAACATCGCCTCCAAGACCACCGTCGGCACCTCCGCCTCTGGCCACAACATCTCCTGCACTGAGAAGCCCTGCAGCTGAGACAAATGCCACGGAACCTGCAGTAAAAATCAGAAGAAGGATGATCCTGGCAAGCAGAGGTGCCACTCGTATTCCCTCTCTGCCGGATCTGCCCAGTTCAGCAGTAAATGCGGCAAGCGCTCCTGTAGCAACTGCGAGCCAGAGAGCCCTTGACTGACCCAGCAGGAGTGCAGATCCCATGATGAGCAGTGCAGCAAGCCCGGGTATCATGGGAACACTCTTTACCCTCTTCCAGAGGGCAAAACCTGTAAACAGCAACCCTACCATTACCACATTCAACTCTCTTGAGCTTACCCTGAGACCGGATGTCACCCTGGTGTAAACACCTTCTCCTCCAAGAAATCCTTTTACTATTACAACCACTGATGCAACAAGAGATGCCCAGGCAACAGTTGCTGTAATCAGCCTGATGTTACGCCTCTTCTTCAGAATCCACATGCAGGGAAAAAAGAACAGATATCCCAGAATGGTTTTCATGAACATCCAGGCACTCTCCGGATCATACCCTTTAACAAGACCTCTGAGAAAACTCAACAGGGAAAGTGCCACAAGCAGCACAATAAGCCTGCCGGAAGAAGATGAAACAACCCTTCCATCGCCATCACTCACCGCTGCCATCCACAGGGCAAAGATCCAGATCTGCAGAACAAAATCCGGCGTAAGTGAAAAGGGACCTGCATAAATTCTGAGAGAGCCCAGGAAAAGAGTGGTGAAGACTATCTGAACAGCAAACATGAGAGAGGTTATCTGAGATGGGTAGCCCATGAGCATAACTGTTATCAGAAGAAATACGGCAACAGCGGATGCCACATACAGAGTACCAGTTACAATACCTGCTGCCAGAAGAATACATATCAGAACAAGACCGGTTTTCAGCAACCGGTCAGAGCCTTCACCCATTAAAACCTGCTGCTCCGGCAACGGTTCCGGCAGTTACTTCAGCAACCCAGTTGAGAAACTCTGCGTCTGCTTCAGAAAATGCTGAAACCCCGTGGGAATCAAGATCGAGCTCCCCTACCAGAGTTCCCTCCCACAACACCGGGGCAACATACTCGCTTCTGACATCAGGGCTGCAGGAAAGGTAATTGGATTCTGCATTCACATCATCTATTATGAATACTTCAAGGGTGTCTGCAGCCTGGCCGCAGATTCCCTTTCCGAATCCAATTCTGGTGTGTTCAGTTGCCTGCCCGGCAAAGGGGCCCAGAACCAGCTCTCTCTCTCTTTTGATGTCAACGAGATAGTATCCTGCCCAGTCATAGCCTGGTTTTTCTCTGTGCAGAAAATCACACACAGCCTGCAGCTTCTCTTCAGGCTGTGCTTTTTTTTCAAGGATATCCAGAATTCTGCTCTTCAGTTCTTTAAACGTCATGGGCATCCTCCCGTTCAGCAGATTCCCAGAGAGAGAGGGCTCGTCTTACATGGGGAATGGTGATTGAACCTCCCACCACCATGCCTATGCCCATTGCCTCTGCAAGCTGTTCAGTTGATATACCTGTTTCCCTGCATCTGTGAACATGCCACGCGATGCAATCATCGCACCTGAGAACCAGAGAGGCTGTGAGGCCCAGAAGCTCTTTTGTCTGTTCAGTAAGAGCGCCTGCATTGTATGCCTGGGAATCCACACTTAAAAGCCGTTTCATTATCCTGTCGGAGTTATCAATAACCACTTTATTCAAATCTTCTCTGTTCTGAAGAAATGCCTTCATTGATCGATTTTCGGACATTCTCTCCCCTTCAGCCCGTTTCTCATGAGAACGAGCGCTGTCACATCATCCAGCTGATCGCCGGAACCCCTGAACTTTTCAAGCAGCTCCGTGAGTTTACTTATTACTGTTTCAGGCGACTCGCTGCTGTGCTTCTCGAGGAATTTTCCAAGTCTTTCTGCACCGAAAGGTTCTTCCTCCGGAGACATTGTTTCGGTAACACCGTCTGTATAGAGAAGGAGCCTGGCACCTTCGGGAAAATCTACCTCATCCATGAGATATTCAGCTTCAGGCAGCACTCCCAGAATCAGTCCTCCACAGTCAAGGCTGCAGAAATATCCTTCCCTGCTGTCCGAATAGAGCAGCGGAGGATCGTGTCCTGCACAGCAGTACTGCATCCTGCCGTTCTTCGTATCCACCACTGCAAGAAAGAAAGTGATGAATGTTGCATCAGGCATCCGGTCGCAGAGTGACAGGTTAAGCTTGGATACGGTTCTTTCCAGAGAAAGATTTTCTCTGAGAAGAGTTCGCAGGCTTGCCTGCAGAGCAGCCATGAGCATTGCTGCTGCTGCTCCTTTGCCGGACACATCTGCTACTGCCACTGCCATTCTTCCTTCTGACAGATGGATCACATCATAGTAGTCTCCGCCCATTACCCTGCATGGAATACTGACGGCTTCCAGCTCCCAGCCGTCGGGAACCTCCACTGATCCCGGCAGAAGGTCTCGCTGTATGTTCCTGGCCAGTTCAAGCTCACGTTCCAGAGACTGGCGCTGAAGCTTTTCACCGAAGAGGCGGGCACTCTGTATCGCCTGTGCTATCTGCCTTGTAAAACTGTCAAAGAGACCCCTGGTGTAGTCGAGAAAGAAGAACTGCTTTGAACTAGCAGCAATGATCACACCAAGTCTTTCACCCCGTACCTCAACAGGTGCAGCCACCAGGGATGCGATCCTGGAGTAGCCTTCTGAATTGATCTCCAGCCGGCGGAGTGTGCTTCTTCTGTAATTATTGATCATGAATCCATGACCGGTTGCATCAATTCGCTGCCCGACTCCCTTGTACCATCTTGAATCCAGTTTCTTCAGACATCCGCTCCAGTCGCCGGGTTTGGAATGAATGTGACTGGAACCGGAGTTCAGGTGAAACCAGCAGGCTTCTGCACCTGTGAGTTTTACTCCAAGTCTGACAGCTGCTGTACACAACTGGTCAAGCTCAAAACTGGAATGAAGGGCCTGGCTGAGATCCTGCAGTGTGGAAAGCTCCCTGCCTCTCTTTTCAAGTATCCTCGCTGTGGGAAGCTGAAGAAGCATTGTTATGAATGCAAACAGTATGTAGGGAGCAATCACCATTACAACCGCTGCGTCCAGACCACCTGTTACAGGATAGGAACTTCCCTCAAGCTGGTAGTAGATATCCCTGATCATCACAACAGACACCAGGGTTGCAAAAAGCAGAAGGTACCTTGATCGTCTGGAAAGGTACTGAATCCACCTCTGGCAGAATCCCAGCATTACTGAAAGAGTCAGCAGAATGAAACTGGACAGCTGAACTTCAATCCCCTGGAACAGATCACTGCTGGAGGTGATGAGAACATTGAAACCGATTACATGAAGAAGAGAAACCACAAAGACCATACCTGTTGTTATCCGGTAGAGGGTTACTGTCAGAGGTGTTCTGTCTATGTATATGAAGCCCCTGAGTGCCGCAAGCAGAATTATCGACACCGCTAGAATGGCCAGCCTGAGCAGAGGGATCATTTCCACCGGTGCAGGAGTACGATTCCCTTCTGAAAAAAGTGTATCCGGCCCTGCAGATGTGTCCACACTGGTGGATGTAAGGAAAGCATCAATGAGAACACCGGTTGCAACACCGGTAACCTCTCCCAGAGTGTTGATGAAGTTGCCGGTCTCATCTGTAAATGCTGAGTCCACAAAATTTCGAACATGGCTGCTTCCCGCTTCAGCAACACTGTCTATTCTCTCTCCAAGGTCTTTTATCTTTGATGCCCTGTCTGAAGATTCTTGTATTACAGGAATCTGCTGCCTGTTATCTGATATTCCTGAAAGACCCCACAGCAGAACAACAGAGAAAAAACAGAGAACAAGCCGTCTTGAAAGGCTCAGCCCCTTAAGAAATTCACTTGCACCAAGGAAGAAGAAAAAACCTGCTGCAACAAACAGAACCCCTGCAGTCATCCTTGTTACCGAGTTCCCCAGCGAGCTGGGTGGAAACAGAATAAGAAGAAGCGCCAGAAGGATTAGAGCTTCTCTGAAAAACTTTCTTCTTTTAAAAAAACCAGATCTTCCCATCACCCCTGCTTCAATCTGATTGCTATCTCTTCAGGAGAACCGGTGAAGATCTCCCCGCTGCCAAGGATCTTTACAGTACAGTATTCACCGGCAACCTCGTCCGGTCCCATTGTAACAACGGCTTTGATACCCTTGCGTGATGCCTCGTTGAACTGCTTGCTGAGTTTCTTTCCGGAAACATCCAGCATGACTCTGAGACCGCATTTTCTCAGCTTCAAAGCCACAGCACCGGAAGCTCCCAGTTCATTCTCTGAAAACACTGCAATAAAAACATCAGCTGAAGCACTGTTCTGAACAGAGTCCGGTATGAGCCCATAAGTTTCCAGAAAGAGAGTTAGAGTAAGAACTCCCATCCCTAAACCGACTCCGGATATCTTCTTGTTTCCGAACAATCCGACAAGATTATCATATCTTCCTCCACCGCAGAGAGATCTGCGATTCTCTCCGCCGGTATCCATCAGTTCGAAGACTATACCTGTGTAGTAATCAAGACCTCGAACCACTCCAGGAGAAAAACAGCAGCTTGCCGCACCGGTTTCCTCAAGAAGTTCACTGAACCGGACAACCTCATCAAATGAATCGGAACCCTCCATAAGAGAACTGAGCCAGTTGTTATCAACAGAGTCAACTGATACCAGTTTTTCAATTCTGCACGCTGTTTCCATGTTATCGCATGAATCGAGAAGAAGCTCCGACCAGGCTTCAGGTCTCATCTTGTCCTGTTTGTCAATGGCTGAAAACACATTCTTCAGATGGTCATCTGTCACACCGCATCTGCCAAGAGCGTCGGTCATGAACCGCCTGCTTGACCAGCCAATTCTGTAAATAGCGGGCTGTGCACCGAATCGCTGCATGATATCCTGCAACACCAGAATGATTTCAAGCTCTGCAGCAAGATCGCCGGTTCCCAGAACATCAATATTGTACTGAAGGAACTCTCTTACCCGGCCTCTCTGCGGTCTCTCATATCTGTAACAGAGAGGCATTGAGAACCATCTGACAGGAAGCCTGAGCTCGCCGCTCCCGGCAACCATTCTGGCAAGGGAGGGAGTCATTTCAGGTCTCATTATTACCTGACGATCTCCCCTGTCCCTGAATGAATAGCTCTGCCTGCCCACCAGTTCTCCGCCTGATTTTGCAGCAAACAGAGCAAGTGGTTCAAGTACAGGGCCGTCATACTGTTCAAACCCCGCCTGTTCAGAGCAGCTTGACAGAACCTCAGTAACATACTTTTCGGCTCTGAATTCCTCCGGATACCTCTGACGCATTCCCCCGAGAGGTTTGGTGGAAAGAGACATGCAACACTCCTTTTAAATACCCCACAATTGTGAGTAAATGAATAACCTGATTATTCTACCCCGGGGAAATATACTCTGCAACCCTGTCAGGGCTTCAGGGTGTATGCCTCCGGCATCACTGCCTCACACAAAACAGAAGGAGCTACCGGATAGAGTGAACCGGAAGTCTCGAACATTTCTTTCAGGGATGGAATAATGATTTCTTTCATCTTTCTGAACGGAGCTGTAAACACCATTTCATGGTTCTGGGTGCCGCCAAACCTTCTGTCGCCTGCACATGGGAGCCCGAGAACAGCTCTGTTTTTCTCCATTGCAAGACCAATGGAGCTGCACACTGCTGCTTCTGCCACTGTGTCACCCAGAGTTGCCTCTCCTTCGGTCCAGGCGTTGGCATGAACAAGCCGCATTACCTGAGCAGGGTTGCCGTACACCACCACGGCGGATGGGGTGAACCGGGCATCCCGGAGGGGTGCAAATTGAATGGCTGACCATGGTACGCTGCTGTCACCTTTTTTGAATGTGTTTTTGAAGAACTCTCTTCCTGCTTCAGCACTGGCAGCATACTTGCCCAGGGCAGCAGTGCCGTGGGTGAATTCCTCAGGTGTAGCCACAAGACCCACGCATGCAGCTCCGATTGCACATACCATTCTATCTGGAACTCCTGAGGAGTATTCACCTCTGTGTCTCGCAAGGGAGATAAGCTGGCAGTTGTTAACCTTCAGCTCCAGAGGCTCTTTCAGGGGTCTCTCCCCTCTGGGTACAAGACCCACGGCGACAGGAAGTGTATCAAGTTTCAAAATACTGCAGAGAAGCTGATCCATTTCCAACGGTTCCATGGCTATCCTTTCCTGTAAACACTGTCGAGACCGGGGGTTCTGTCCCGGGTATAGATCGCAAGAAGTTCCTGAAGGGAAAGCTCTGCCGCCGAGTCCTTCTCTTTTCCCACGAACTCGGATCCTTTTTCCCTGCGAATCTTCTGAAGAAGCTCCATGCAGAAACTGTGACTTTCCGCATCTCCCGAGGGTGAATGAAGAAGAGCAATAGCTGTGGAAGCTGCTCTGGCAGTAAGTCCTTTCAGATAATCAAGTTCAGCAAAACCATAAATTACTCTCAGCAGAACCGGATTGTTTCCGGACCTCGATGCTGTTTCTGCGGCTCTGACAAGAAAAAGCTCTGCTCTGTCAGCATCACCGTTCTTCAGATGGTGGAATGCAAGTCCGCTGAGCGAACCGGCAATTACACTCTCGTCATGAACCTTCTCGCCAAGAACCAGGGCTTCGGAATAATTCTTCTGCACATCTTTGTCCAGACCGGTCATCTGCTTCAGAACAGCCATGTTCATTTTAATACCGGCCTGACCTCTGACACTGCCTATCCTTTTGAAGTAATCAGAAGCTCTGGAGTAGTGTTGCTCAGCCTGATCATAATCTCCCTGGCTTGCTTCGATTCCGGCAATCTGATTCAGTGCCATGGCCACCTTCCCTGTGTACCCTGCAGTTTTCACAGCTGAAAGGTAGCCAAGAAATGACTCTCTGGCTCTTCTGTTGTCACCTTCTGAGGCAGCAAGATTTCCCATGTAAAGCTTTGTGCGCCATTCTCCGATTCTGTATCCTTCTGCCCGACATCTTTCTGCAAGCGGAGGCAGCACCTTCCGTACTTCAGCATAGTTTCCGCATTGAAGGTTGTACTGCACCAGAGTGAGTTCTGCTTCAAGAATGTCTTCTGTTTGCTGGTTTTTTCTGAATATTTCCAATGCTTTGTTCAGGTGATCAGAAGCTCCTGTGAGAGCTCCCTTTTCCACAAGGATCATTCCGCAGGTGAGAAGAACCCGTCCCCGATCAATATCAGAGAGATCTCCGCTCCGGTTCAATGCTGAGGCAATCAGTTTGTCGTAGAGATTCGCCCGTCCTATCCTGAATGCAAGAATTGCCTGTGAAGCCAGTGTCAATGCCGCAAGACCGGGACTCATTAAGTCTCCAGCACCCTGCAGGGCCTCTTCCATCATGTTGAATCCTGTTCTGAATCGGCCTCTGTCATTGCAGTAAAGAGTAAGAGGACGAAGCATCTGCCTGAGAAATCTGAACCTCTTCTTCTCAACAGCAAGTTTCCATGCCAGCGAGATGTCTTCGAATGAGGATCTGATCCCGTCCAGACCTCTCGCAGCCTCATGCCCGGTTCTGATCATTTCACCGAGAAAAGCGGTTCTTGATGCAAAGTACCTGCAATGCATTTCCCTGGCCACTTCAAGACCCCTTGAAAACGGGCTGTTCTCCTGTATGATGAAATCTCTTGTCATGGCAGGGATGTGTATTCCCATGTCATCTCTGAGAAGAAAGGATCTGTCCACAAGTGAAAGAACAAGATCCGGAGATATGTCTGATATCTCTTCTGCTTCCTCAACGGTGAAGTGCCCTGCAAATACAGTCAATCTGGCAAGCGCATTTTTATCCATAGCCGAAAGATGGTCCCAGGATTGCTGGAAGATGTCAGAGAGGCCTTCGCTTCCGCTGCTGTCGCTGGAACCTCCCAGGAATGAGGGATTTGCTCTGATCCTTCTGCAGATTGCCGCCAGAGACATCACCCTTGTCCAGGAAGCTGCCATTTCAATAGCAAGAGGAGCGCCTCCGAGAAGTCTGCAGATCTCCTCAACAATACTTAACTTCATCTCCTCCGGGAACTTCAGACCTGCCAGCCTTTCAGCGGTCTGGATGAAAATGCTTGCGGCATCTGAAGGAGTTTCACTGTCAGGTTTGAATGTGGATACTCCTTCAACTGCAACTACCACCTCCTGTGGAATCTCAAGCACAGACCTGGAAGTGGCAATAATGGTTATTCCAGGACAACTGCCCAGAAGTTCAGACACAAAAGGAGACAGATCAGTATCAGCATCGATGAGAAGAAGCAGAAGTCTGGAATTCTCTATAAAGGAGATGATTGTGTCGGTTGCATTTCTTCCTGAAGGCAGTGAGAGTCTGGAGGCAAGTCTTACAGGAACAGGTATATCTCCCGGAGAACAATCCACCATGCAGATACCTGCAGGAAACATGAACTCATTCCTGCCGGCTGCCCGTATTGCAAGCCTTCTGCTTCCCATGCCGCTCATACCCCGAAGAGTGATGAGCCTGCATCCGTCATTAATGAGAACCCTGATCCGTTCAAGTTCTGATTCTCTGCCGAGAAATAGAGTGAGATCCACAGGAAGATTATTGATCTCAGCAGCACTTCCGAACTCCATTCTGCTTCCCAGCGGGAACTCCCTGTAATCCTCCTCCACTGAGAAACTTCCGTTCCGCCGAACGATGAATCCCCGCCTCTCAAGATGATTCATTCCCTGAATGAACAGGCCGGGCAACCCGCCGGTCTCGCTGTGAAACCATTCAAGGAACTCATCCGGAGGATTCCACATCATTACTGCTCTGAACCAGGCTCTGCAATCCTCAAGAGTTATTGAACCAAGTCTCACTGATGCTGTAACTCCTCCGAAACCGCCACCTTCAACTGCAGCAGATCTTTCAGTTGATGCTGCTATGATCATCCAGCCGCTGAATTCATCATAGAATTCCGAGAGCATCTGGATGGAAGCTCTGTCCATTGCATGAATATCCATGAGAAAAACACCTATGCTCATGGAAGAACCGGGGAATCGGTGGAGCGCCTGTCTCACCATTTCAGGGTCTGCAGTACACTCAAGAGCACCGGATAAAGCTGAAAGAGGCGAATTGGTTTCGCCGCTTCCGGTTACTTTCAGAAGCCTGTAATCACCAAGGGAAAGATAGGAAGCAGCTGCCTCCAGGAAGCAGCTTTTCCCTGAACCGTCAGGGCCAAGCACCATGAAGAATCCCCGGCCTTTTTCAGCAGACTCCTGGGCAAATGCCATGAATGACGCAAGCTCTTTTTCCCGCCCGAGAAGCCTTCCATCGTTTAAGGCAGTATCCATCCGTTCACCTGCGGGATCGTCATGAAGTACAACCCTGTTTCTTCCGAATCTTTTTGCTGCATAGAGTCGTCTGTCTGCGGCATCAAACAGCTCCCTGGCTGTAAGACCATCTTCAGGAAACTGTGCCACACCTATACTGAGAGTGAGAGAAAGAGGAGGATTTCCCTGGAAAACATTCATTGAACAGGTCTCCAGCAGACGTTTTGCAAAAATGCCTGCTTCCTTTTTATCAGCACCGGGAAGCAGAACAGTGAACTCGTCCCCGCCGTATCTGAAGAGAAGGTCTTCTTCTCGGGTAACTTTCCTGGCGCGTTCTCCGAATTCGGTGAGTATTTCATCACCTCTGCTGTGTCCAAAACCATCGTTGATGCTTTTGAAGTGATCAATATCAATAACTGCAAGAGAGAATATTCTTGTATCTCCGGAGTCTGCAGATACCAGCTCCGAAAGCTGTCTTGAGAACGAATCCCTTTTCATCAGCCCGGTGAGGGCATCAAGGTTCCCAGGCACCTGGTCCCTTCCAGTAAAATGAATATCTCTCACTTACAAGTTATACCCAGAAACCCGCTGTATGAAAAGTTGTCAGTCTCTTGTAAAAAAGTCCATGACATCAGCTGGAGATGTTCCGGTGACTCTGAAAAACAGGTTCTGCAGATCATCACCTGACAACTCTCCTGAAGAGATTGTTCTGATAAGACGGCCCTGGTGTATTATCCCGAATCTGCTGCAGTGCACAGAGGCAACAGGCAGTGTGTGCGTGGAAATAAGAACAACGGCTCCGTTTTCAGCAGCCGACTCAACCATTCTCCAGAAAGTTGCCGCGGCAGGGGGATCAAGGCCAACCAGAGGCTCATCAATCACATACAGGTCAGGTTTTGCTGTAAACGCTCCTGAAAGAACCACTCGCTGTATCATACCGTGAGAGTAGGAACCTGATCGTCCGTCTATCCAGCCGTCCATTTCAAACACCCTGACACAGAGTTCTATCCTTTTCTCAAGCAGATCTCTGCTTATTCCTCTGAGACGTCCGGTATAAAGGAGGTACTCCCTCCCTGACATATGCTCAAATACAGTTGGTTCATCAGGCACATATGCAATCCGGTGTCTTACCTTATCCGCCGGTGATCCATCCAGTCTGGCGAATCCGCTGTCAGGAATGATCAGTCCTGCTATCATTTTCAATGTAGTGGTTTTCCCGGCTCCGTTTGGCCCCAGAAGGCCGAATATCTCACCTCTGCCTACTGAAAAGGACAACGAATCAACTGCCTTTTTTTCTCCGTAGCTTCTTGTAATGCCCTCAAGGGACAGTCCCATCAGATTACTCATCTTCACCTGTCAGCGCCTGAACAAAATCTGCAGCATTGAACGGAATTAAATCTTCCGCCCCCTCTCCCACACCTATGAACCTGATTGGGAGAGACAGCTCTCTGGCCATGGCAAATACCGCTCCTCCTTTGGCAGTTCCATCCAATTTGGTTACAGCAAGATCAGTTACAGGTACGGATTCCATAAATTGCCTGGCTTGAGCAAGAGCGTTCTGACCAACAGTTCCGTCAAGAACCAGAAGAACCCTGTGGGGAGCGCCTTCCATTGCTTTACCCGTGACCCGGTAAACTTTTGCCAGTTCGTCCATCAGACCCTTCTGTGTAGGCAGTCTGCCGGCTGTATCTATTATCAGTCTGCTGTAATCTCCTGCCACTGATTTCCTTACAGCATCAAATGTCACAGCCCCGGGGTCGGAGCCTTCAGGGGCTCTGAAAACGCTGATACCCAGTCTTTCTCCCCAGAGAGAAAGCTGTTCACCCGCTGCAGCTCTGTAGGTATCCGCACATGCCATGAGAACCTTTTCCCCCTGAAGTGAATACAGGGCGGCAAGTCTTGCAATTGTTGTTGTCTTTCCTGCACCGTTTACTCCCACCACCATTGTAACATCAGGATGAACCCCAACTTCCTCAGGGGGATATTCCGGCATCAGTTCAGTAAGAACTGAGATCAGTGAAGACCTCCAGCTCAACCCGTTCCTGCCGCACTCTTTTCTGAATCTGTCCAGCACCAGTTCTGTCAGTTCCCAGCCAAGGTCGCTTCCCAGAAGTATTTCTTCAGCCTCTTCCAGGGTTTCCCTGTCTACGCCGGTTTGAAACACGGAGCCCAGTTTTCTGCTCAGTGCGTCTCTGCTCTTTTTAAGTCTTTTTCCAAGGTTCAACTGCTTACCATCTCTTCCAGACTGACAGAGGTTATTGTGCTGACCCCTTCCTCCGCCATGGTGATGCCGTAGAGAATATCAGAGCCCTCCATCGTTCTCTTGTTGTGAGTAATCACGATGAACTGCGTATCCAGGCTGAAATCCCTTAGAATGGCGATGAACTTGTCGGTGTTGGAATCATCGAATGGACCGTCGAGCTCATCCAGCACACAGAAAGGAGATGGTTTCACCAGATAAAGACTGAACAGAAGAGCAACAGCCGTCATTGCTTTCTCTCCCTCAGAAAGAGCAATAACATTCTTCAGCTTCTTGCCCCTTGGTCTGGCCATGATCTCAATTCCCCCTTCAAGGGGATCATCACCTTCCAGCGAGACTATGTCACCTTCTCCTCCGCCGAACAGCCTTACAAACATCTCTCTGAAGTGCACCCTGACCTGATCAAATGTCTCCTTGAATCTTGAGGCAGCTTCCTGGTTTATCTCGGTAATAGCTCTGGAAAGAGAGGCCCGTGCCTCCTCCAGATCATTTTTCTGTTCACTGAGGTATTCCAGTCTTCTGGAGTTCTCCTCATACTCATTCACAGCAAGCATGTTCACAGGTCCAATGCGCTCCAGTGCAGCCTTCTCCGTTTCAAGTCTGCTGTTCACCTCTTCAGCGTTAAGATCAAGGAACGGATTATCTTCTGAATTAAGAGAGTCTTCTATTCCCGAAAGCTTTTCCCGGAGAGTTCTGGCTTCTGCTTCCTTCTCCATCATGAGGGATTTGGCTCTCCCCAGTTTTTCCCTTAACTCCTGAACTTCTTTTTCCACAATGGCTGATCTCTCCATCAATCCGTTTCTCTCAGCAGAACAGCTGCTTCTTCGAGTTTCCGCGTTGCCTCTGTCCCTTCCCAGTGAGAGTTTTGCCACGTTCAGCTCTTCCAGAGACTGTTCCAAACTGGTAATCTCAGATTCTGAGCTGCTGTTGGATCTGCCCAGTTCATCTGTTAAATCTTCAACTCTGTCAGCCTCCCGCTTCATCATGAGAATTCTCTGGGCAGTTTCCTCCAGGCGGGTATTCTTTTCCTTCAATTGGAACCCTGTGCTGTCAGATTCTCTCAAAACTGCTGAATGAACAGTTTCCAGACGGGAAAGTTCTGAGCTGCATTCCTCCTCTCTGTGAAGAAGAACTTCCCTTTCTTCCTGCATTGAAGTAACAGCTGAAGGGGTTTCTCCAGGCTCCATTTCCGAAGCAGCATGCTGCAGCTCATTCATTTCACATGTGAGTTTTTCGGCTTCGGCAGTTATTGACTTCTCTTGAGAGAGAGATCGTTCCAGGATAGTTTCCAGACCGGAGAGTTCCTTTTCGCAGGTTCGAATAAGATTTTCCTTCTCTTTACTCCCTGCAAGAAGAGAATTCTTTCTCTCTGTTAAACTCATCAAAAGCTTCTGATGACTGTCACCGGCTGCTCTGCTCTTGTGAAGAAGTTCTCTGTTTTCCTCCAGCAGCTGCTGCAGTTCAAGAGAACCTGCATTCTCAGGTGAAACACCTATGCGTACAAATCCCTCAGGCCTGAAAAGGTCACCCTCAGGTGTTACCACTGGAATTCCAATACCTGCTTTAAGCCAGCTGCAGGCAGTGTCTCTGTCTGGAGCAAGAACGCCTCTGAGAAGTATTCTGCTGAGAACCTCGCTGCTGCAGGATTTAACACACTGAGAAAGCGGGACAGCTTCAGGGGGAAGATCAACTGCGTCTCCGCCTGGCAGAATGGCGTGGAGGCTGCCTGTGCCGGGAGCATCACCTGGAAGGTCTTCTGAAGGAACAGCATTGTCGAAACCGGACACAAACGCCCCAAGGGCCTTCCCCATTCCCTGGCAGGGCACAATTCGGGATGAGAGAGTCTTCTCCGGAAGAGCATTATTCAGAATCTCTTCAAGTCTTCTCACCTTCTCACCGAGAACTGCACTTCTCTCAGCTTCTTCCCTGATATTATCAGACAGCAGAGCCCTCTCAGATTCAAGTGCGGAAATCTGATTTTGTAACTCCAGGAGATCGTCTCTGAACATGTTCATTTTACCCGCAAGAGCATCTCTTTGCTCCGAGAGAGAAGAGCGTTCCTCCAGAAGCCTGATTCTGCCTGCTTCTGACTCTCTCACAGCCTGTTCAAGCCATGATATCCGCTGTGTTCTGGCTTCCTCTTCCCTGACTCTCTGCAGGTGCTCACGCCTCCGGTCTTCAATCTGTTTTTCCAGGGCCACACGCCGGTTTTTCACTGAAGCGAGCTCATCCACTGCCCTGCTTACTGCTGAAGAGGCCTGACTGACCTTTAATTTCACAGCAGAGCATTCCTCTTCAAGTCTTCCTATCTCCGGAACCAGTTCCAATCGTTCCTCATCAAGAGCCTGAATGTCTCTGCTGTAAATCTCGATTCTTTCCCGTTCTCTGGCAATTCTGGCTCTGTTCTCGGAAATCCTGCGCCGGGAATTTTCTATTTTCTCGGAAGTTACTGCAATTTCTCTGTCATTGGATGCAAGCTTTGAATCCAGATCAGCACAGATCCTGTGGGCTTCGTCCAGCTTTCCCTGGACAAGGCTGAATTCCGTTCTCACCCCGGTGAGAACTGTGCTCCTGGCTGAAAGCCCTGCTGTAAGTTTCCCTACGTCAGCCCCTGTCCGGTCAAGTTTCAGGGTGCACTCTTCCAGTTTTTTTCTTATCTGCAGAGACTCCATGAGGCTCAATGCTTCCCTGAGAGCATTTATGTTCCCTGTTACACGCTCATGTTTTCTGTAGGAAGCAACCTGCTTCTTCAGGCCCCTGCAGGTTGAATCAACTTCCGCAATAATATCAGTGAGTCTTTCAAGATCAGAAGCGGCAGAGTCAAGTTTCAGCTCGGCTCTGTGCCGCTGGATCTTGTACTTCACAATACCCGCAGCTTCATCAAAGAGGAACCTGCGATCCTCTGGGCGGCTGGAAAGTATTGTCCCCACCATCTTTGACTCAAGAATCCAGTATCCGGTGGAGCCCAGACCTCTGTCCACAACAAGATCAGTTATGTCCATCAGCCTGCATTTTGCACCGTTGATACTGTACTCACTGTCACCTGAACGAAAGAGTCTTCTGGAAACAGAAACCTCATCATAATCAAGATCAAGTGCCCTGTCGGAATTGTCAAAAGTCAGGGAAACCTCAGCCATTCCAAGCTGTTTTCTCTTTGAAGATCCGGTAAAAATTACAGATTCCATTTTTTCAGCCCGAAGCTGTTTGGGACTCTGTGTTCCAAGAACCCATCTTATCGCATCAGCAATATTGCTTTTACCGCACCCGTTGGGACCGACAATGGATGAAATCCCCTGTTTGAAGTCAATCCTGAAGGGATCAGCAAATGATTTGAATCCTACTATCTCAAGACTTTTAAGACGCATGCACAGCACCGTTCATCCTGAAGAATATTACCACATACACAAAAAAACTCAGTAAAATAAGCAGAGCAGCCAGCAGACCGAGAAGATCAGTTCCCCAGAGGAGATCCGGTACAGGCAGCTGGAATTCCGGCAGAACAGCCTGGCGAACCATGTAAAGAGCCAGAACAACCGTTGAGGCCTTCCCCAGTATGTTCGCAGAAGGGGGGCGCGCCCGGGATGACATGAGAAGACCACCGAGAACTATCAGGCCGTCACGCCCAAGAAGAATACAGAGAAGCCACAGAGGAAATACTCCCAGACTTACCATTGTAAGTGCCATTACAGCAAACGCAATCTTGTCCGCTGCAGGGTCCAGAAGTTTACCCCAGTCACTCACTGTACCGGTCTTTCTTGCAACAAATCCGTCTGCTGCGTCTGTAAAAACCGCCATGATCATGAAAACCGCAGTTTCAACTCTTCTGCCTTCAGCCAGCATTAATGCAGAAAGAGCTGCCAGGGGAATCCTTGCCAGGCTTATACAGTTAGCCAAATTAAAAAAGCGTCCCTTAATCATTCCAGTCCTTCAAGAGTCTTACAGCATGGTCACGGGCGCCGTCTCCGCCGCCAAGCAGTCTGGCAAGTTCAGATATCCGGCTGTCCGGGCTGTTCAGATGGTTGACTACCGTAACAGGCATTCCATCCTCAAACCTCTTCTCCACAGCAAGATGCCTGAATGCTCTTGATGCCACCTGTGCAAGATGAGATATCACTATGATCTGTCTGGCACCGGATGCCCTTACCAGAGAGTCAGCAAGTCGATGGGCGGTTTCTCCGCCTGTACCGGAATCTATCTCGTCAAAGATAAGAGTGGAAGCAGTTCCCCTGTCTGCCATGATAAGTGCAAGAGCCAGAGCAACCCTTGAAAGCTCTCCGCCACTGGCTACAGAATCAAGAGCAGCTGCAGGCATACCGGTATTGGCTGTGAAAAGGAAGGAAAAGGATTCCCCGCCGGAAACAGATACAAGTCTGTCCTTTACAGTCACCGGTGAAACAGGGTCAGATCTTTCAATATGGAATTCTGCAAGAGGCATGTTTAAAGCTCTTAACTCAGTTACAATTCTTGAAGAAAATTCAACCGCGGAAGCTGTCCGCTTTTCCGTAAGTTCATCTGCCATGTTCACCAGTTCATCAGACAGGGTGCTGATCTCGCTCTGGAGCTCCTGAATCCGGGTTTCGGCGTTGTTGTATTCCGCGAGTCTGTCCCCTACTTTTCTCCCTGCATCAAGAGTTGCCTGCAGAGAACCTCCGAACCTTGAAATCAGGGAGGAATAGCTGTCCAGTCTTCCGCTTATCTCAGCCATTCTGGCAGGAGCCTCCTCGCTGGAGAAAATCATATCAACCAGCAGAGAAGCGGCTTCACTGGCAGATATGGATGCCTGTTCCAGAAGAGCAATGATCTCACTGCTCTCAGGAGACTCTTTCCTCACCCTGGAGAGAAGCCTGCCAAGAGAAGAAATCACCCCGTCATCGCTCTGCAGCTTTTCAGCACTCTCGCTATACAGAGATGAGAGAGACGCAACTCTTCGAATGCTTTTCTCCTGATCAATCAGGGATGCATAATCCTCAACAGAGGGCTTCAACTCATGAAACAATTTCTCCTCGTGGAGAAGGATCTCCATGTTTCTGCCGGATTCGCCCAGAAAACTCTCCAGCTGCCTCAATTCTGCTTCTGCTGTTCTGAATTTCTGGAAAACACATGTGTACTTCTCTCTGAGCTCCCAGATTCCTGCAAACCTGTCAAGAAGTTCGAGCTGCTTTGACTGTTTAAGAAGATGGGGTGTGGATCTCTGGCTGTGGAGTTCAATCAAGTCGCGGACTGCCTCTCTCACATCATCCAGAGTTGACAGTGAATCATCAATGAATACTCTGCTTTTACCCTGAACACTTACTTCCCGGCGAACAGTTCTCTCCTCACCGGATGAATCAAGAAATACAGCTTCAACCGAGGCTGTTCTGGTTCCAGGACGAACCAGAGATCGGTCGGCCCGTTTACCTGTTGCCAGCATAAGACCGTCAACAAGAATGGATTTGCCGCTTCCGGTTTCACCGGTAAGAACATTCAGCCCTGCTGAGAATTCCAGAGATGTGTCGCTGATGGTTGCCAGGTTCCTGAGGGTGATGGATCTCAGCATCTGCACACTTTCACCCCCTGTATCCCCAGCCCAGTTTTCTGCCAAGCATAGCGTAGTAATCAGATCTTCTGCCTGTTCGAATCACCGGACATTTCAGGTCTGCACTTTTAACTGTGATGGATTCACCCTGAGAGATTGCACGGCACTTTGCTGTTCCATCAGCAATAATCAGAGGTGATTTTCCTCTGGCTCTCATAACAGTGAACTCTATCTCTGAGGAGAGCGGAACAACAATTGGTCTGATAGCAAGAAGGTGCGGGCAGATGGGAGTAATAATGGATACAGGAAGATTCGGGTGAAGAATAGGCCCGCCGCAGGACAGGTTGTAAGCAGTGGAGCCTGAAGGAGTGGAAACAAGCACTCCGTCTGATGCCATCACAGCAACTTCCCTGTGATTAACCTTTACCTTTATGTGCAGAATCCCCCCCTCGGCGCATCTGTTTATGCATACCTCGTTCAGTGCTCTTGCATAAACTCCGCCAGGTCCTCTGGCTTCAAGCACAGGAAGATTGTCGATCATGTAATCACCGGAGATAATACAGGAAACTGATTCCTCCACATTTTCCAGTTCGCAGTCGGCAAGAAATCCAATGTGACCGGCATTTACCCCGAGAATAGGTACTCCGGTTCCCAGAAGTTCATCCATTGTGCTGAGGATTGTTCCGTCGCCACCTACAACCACAGCTGCATCTGCATCTCCAGGATCACCGGTTATCTCCAGCCCGGCTGATTTGAAAATTCCCATACAGGCTTCAGGTTTTCTGGAATACAGGAGTATCCGCTTAACGGGATTCAATGTTCTTCTCCAGATGTGCTGAAACACTGTCGGCTATGCCAGGTGAATCCAGACCAAGTTCAGAGAGTATCTCACCTTTACTTCCGTGGGTTGCAAAACTGTCAGGGATACCCAGAGAAAGAACATCACTACCGTGAAGAAGAGTTGAAATGGAACAGCCGAAACCACCTGCAACAGCACCTTCCTCAAGGGTTACCACCTTTTTCCCCTTTGCCAGTTCCTGTATACGGGCTTCCGGAGAAGGCTTCAGCCAGACCGGGTCAAACACTGATGCCTGAATTGATCTTTCCGAAAGAATCTCAGCTGCCTTCAATGCCGAAGCCGCCAGAGGCCCCGCCGCAATGATCAGAACATCAGATCCCTCTCTGAGCAACTGGCCCTCAGAAAGAGATTTGTCTTCGGGAAACGGAACTCTGAGATCAGGTTCCCTGCCTCTGGGATACCTGATGCCAACAGGTCCGGTAAGGTTCTCAAGCTGTTCCAGAATAAGTCTCTCAAGAATTCCACAGTCTCTGGGAGCAGCCAGTCTCAATCCTGGAACAGAAAGGAACATGGGTATATCAAATATTCCGTGGTGAGTGGGCCCGTCTGCTCCTACAACACCTGCTCTGTCCATTGCAAAGAGAACAGGAGCGTTCTGCAGAGCAGCATCGTGAATAACCTGATCAAAAGCTCTCTGCATGAAGCTGCTGTAAACAGCCACTACAGGTTTCATTCCTCCAAATGCAAGGCCGCAGGCGAAAGTAACCGCATGCTGTTCAGCTATACCAACATCAAAGAATCTGTCGGGATACTCTGCGGCAAACCTGGAAAGACCGGTTCCGTCAGGCATTGCAGCTGTCACAGCTACAACGGAACCGTCAGACTCTGAAGCTTTAAGGATAGAATCTGAAAAAGCCTCTGTAAATGTTCTTCCAGGAGCTTTCACTGCTGCTCCGCTTACTCCGTGGTGGGATACAGGCTGGCACTCTGCAGGGTGAAATCCTTTCCCTTTTCTCGTAATCACGTGAACAAGAACCGGTCCCTTAAGTCTTCTTACTCTGCTGAGAACTCCGGTAAGTGATGCAATATCATGGCCCGGTACCGGACCCACATAGCTCAATCCGAACTCTTCAAAGATGCTGGCTCTTGTGGTAATTGTTTTCTTTATGGCAGAAGAAACCTCATGAGCTGCAATCCTCATCCGATCACCAAGAGATGGTATTTTACCCATGGCATTCCAGAGACCATCTTTGAATTTGTTGTAGGTTCCGTCTGTCAAAAGTTTGTTCAGGTGCTTTGACACAGCACCTACATTCTTTGATATGGACATCTCATTGTCATTGAGAATAATGGTTACATCCGTACCGTCTCTGGCCAGATTGTTCAAGCCTTCAAACGCAAGACCTGCAGTCATGGCTCCATCACCGATAACCGCCACAACCCTCTCGTCTCTTCCGGCAATATCTCTTGCGGCGGCAAATCCCAGAGCAGCACTGATGGAAGTGCTTGAGTGTCCCGTACCGAAAACATCACAGTTACTTTCAGATCTTCTGGGAAAGCCGCTGAGGCCTCCACTCTGACGAATTGTATGGAAAAGCTCTCTTCTTCCAGTGAGAAGTTTCCAGGGATAGGTCTGGTGGCCCACATCCCATACTATCTTGTCAATCAGCGGATCGTATACAGTAAGAAGGGCAATTGTAAGCTCCACAACTCCCAGACTGGAAGCCAGGTGCCCTCCTGTATTGCATATGACTTCAATGATTCTTTTTCTGACTTCTTCAGCAAGCTGGACTCTTTCTTCAAGAGAAAGCCCCGATATCTGGCCGGGTTCAGCTATGGAATCAAGCAGTTCAGACACTAGTTCCTTCTTTCAGGAAGGTATTCAACCAGATCGCCGATAACCGTCCAGTCACCGGGAAGTGTTTTCAGCTCTTTCATGATGCGCTGAGAAGAATCATATGCCAGCTTTCTGGCTTCATCCAGCCCGAACTCCGAAACAGGATTCCATTTCCCCATGTCACTGTCTTTTGATACAGCTTTCCCCATCTCTTCCACGCTTCCTGTAACATCAAGGATATCATCGGTAAGTTGGAAGAGCCAGCCTGTCCGGTCACCTATGGAGGAAACAGACGGAAGATCAGCAGCGGGGAAACCGGCGGACAGAGCCCCCAGTTCCATGGAGACTCTTATCATTGCGGCAGTCTTCCCCTGAATCATTCTCTCTGTCCATTCTCTGTCAGCAGACCCGGGGTGAAACATGTCCATGAACTGACCGCCGGTGAGGAAAGAAGCACCGGAGGCTTGAGTAAGTTTTTTAACCATATACCGGACCTGATTTTCCTGAAGGGGAGTATGTATCAGAGTTCTGAAAGCCTCCATAAGGAGTCTGTCTCCTGCAAAGAGAGCCTTTTCCGTTCCGCATACCAGATGAAGCGAGGGCACTCCCCTGCGCAGGTCATCATCATCCATGCCGGGAAGGTCATCGTGGATCAGTGAATAGGTATGGATCATTTCAACTGCACAGGCAGAAGCCAGTGCATTTTGACAATCGCCGGAAAGAGCCCTGCAGGATTCAATTACCAGAAAAGGTCTGAGCCTCTTACCCCCGGCACCAAGTGAGTATCCGCAGTGCTCCGCCTGATCGTCACTCTCCCTGAACATTGGCAGAGCTGCAAGAGCTTTCTCAACTGCAGCCGCGTCCTCAGTCAGCCTATGCCTGAGTTTCTCCGACAAACTCATACACTCTTTTCAGTTCAGAAACGGCATTGGCGCCGTTCAGTTCAACTTCAAGCCCGTTGACCATAGGGTTGCCCTCTGCAACCATGAGTCTGCTGTACCTGCCACTGGTAAATCTTCCTATGGAGGATTGTTCCTCCATTCCAATCACACCGGTGGAGGATCCGCACATACCAAGATCTGAAATATAGGCTGTACCTTTGGGAAAGATCCTCTCATCTGCAGTCTGAACGTGTGTATGTGTCCCCACAAGAAGAGAGATCCTCCCGTCAAGATACCTTGCCAGAGCCATTTTCTCACTTGTAGCCTCTGCATGAAAGTCGATGATCCTGACATCTGCACTGCTGGAGTCCAGAATACGCTCTGCGGTTCTGAACGGGCAGTCTCCGGAAAAGTCTGTAAACACCCTGCCCTGCAGGTTAATGATCTGAATGCTGACTCCCAGGCACTGACAGATGATCCAGCCTCTTCCGGGGTTTCCCGGGGGATAGTTTGCAGGTCTGATAACCCTGGGGTTCTCTGCATCCAGAAGAGGAAGAATGGAGGTTCTCTTCCAGATGTGATTCCCTGATGTGATAACATCAACACCTGCATTGAAAAGCATCTCAGCAATATCAGGCGTTATCCCGAACCCTCCGGCAGCATTCTCTCCGTTAACGGCTATGAAGTCGAAACGCCCGGAAACAGAAGCAAGATATGAAACAACTGCATTGCGTCCCGGTCGCCCTACGATATCTCCAAGAAGAAGGATACGCATAGCTACCTGGCAGTTTCAGATGCTCTGAGTTCCCTGATAACAGTTACCTTGATCTGTCCGGGGTACTCCATTTCTTCCTCAATCTTCTTTGCTATCTGTCTTGCCATATCAACTGCCTGCTCATCCTTGACTACCTCAGGTCTCACAGCAATCCTGAGTTCACGTCCTGCCTGGATAGCGTAGGACTTTCTAACTCCCTCAAAAGCATCAGCCATTGCCTCAAGCCTGTGAAGCCGTTTGACGTAAAGTTCAAGTGTCTCACGTCTGGCACCGGGTCTGGCACTGCTAACCGCATCGGCAGCCTGAACAAGAACAGCGTAAAGACTCTCCGGCTCCACCTCTTCATGGTGAGCCCCAATTGCGTTGGATACTGTTCTGGGTTCGTTGAATTTACGAGCCAGTTCCATGCCGACAATGGCATGTGATCCTTCAAGATCATGATCTGTGGCTTTACCGATATCGTGAAGAAGACCGGCTCTTCTGGCAAGCCCCGGGTCAAGCCTGAGTTCACTGGCAAGGAGACCGCATATGTGAGCCACTTCAAGAGAGTGCTGATACATGTTCTGGCCATAGCTTGTTCTGTATCTCAGTCGGCCAAGGTGCCTGACAAGCTGCGGATGAAGGCCTGTAACGCTGGCTTCCATAACAAGTTCGTTACCCAGCTTTCTGACAGTGCGCTCCATCTCGCTTCGGATCTTTCCTACGACAGCCTCAATTCTGCCGGGATGGATTCTGCCGTCCCCGATGAGTTTTTCCAGGGAGAGTCTTGCCACCTCTCTTCTCACAGGATCGAAACAGCTTAGAACAACGGCCTCAGGAGTATCATCAATGACTACATCAACCCCGGTGGCCTTTTCAAAGGCTCTGATGTTACGACCCTCTCGACCGATTATCCGCCCCTTCATGTCGTCGTTGGTAAGATTTACAACTGAAACACAGCTTTCAACCACATGGTTTGCAGCACATCTCTGTATTGCTGTGGCAAGAAGATTGTTGGCCTTGTCTTCCGCAGATCGTTCTGCTTCGTCAAGAATTCTTCTTGTCATTTTAGCAGCTTCCAGATCTGTTTCTTCTCTGAGATTGGAAAGCAGAAGGTCCTTGGCTTCCTCTCTTGTAAGCTTGGCAGCCTCTTCAAGTCTGGCGTTCTGTTCCTCCAGAAGCTTGTTGGCTCTCTGATGCTTTGCGATAAGAGCCTGCTCCATCTCACCGAGAGCTGTCTCCTGCTGGGCAAGGGATTCACTTCTGCTGTTCAGGTTCTCTTTCGTTCTATCCAGCTGCTGGCCCAGTCTGTTTATCCCGTTTTCGCGACGGTCCAGTTCAGACTGTTTCTTTCTCAGTATCTCAAGTTCTCTTGACCTGTCTTCAGCAATTTTCTCGCGACCTTCAAGAATAACTTCCTTCTTGATGGTTTCGGATTCACGTTTAGCTTCAGCCAGTATTCTATCCGCTTCAGTGGCAGCGCCCCCTATTTCCTTGTTCACAAGCATCTTGTGAAGCAATAATCCAAGGAAGAAAGCTACCACGCCGGATGCTATTGGTATCAGGTAAGATAACATCCTGTTAACTCCGTTTCAGGCGCGGGAGGCATTTATATTAATCAGAAGGACTGTGCTGATCCGTGGAAACCCGCGACACTTTCCCCGGGCCTGTCCTACTGAGGACTGTACCTATTCATCGCCTCTGCCCTCACCGGATTTCTGAAAGATTGTGGGAATCTGAGCACTGTCTGGATTCGACAATTCTGATATGCTTCCGCTCTCCTGGGATGCTCCGGTTTCCTCCAGAGCTTCCTCGATCCTGGCAGCCAGAGAAGAGAGATACATCTGATGTGCATCCTCCATCTCTTCAAGCTGTTCCGTTTTGGAGAACAGTTCATCAATAATGTTAAGTGACGCAAGAATAGACACCTTGGCAGTTGAAGTCATGGTAACATTCTCCGTCATCTGACGCATACGCATATCTAGAAAGTGGGCGATCTCTGCTATGTAAGCCGGATCGCCCTCTCCTCTAATCGAATACTCCCGTCCGTATATGTTTACCCGAGTATTCTCCGGACGGTCAGCCATTGGTACTCCCACCAGGTTCATCTCTCAGTCTGTCCAGTTTTTCCAGAACAGATTCCAGCCTCTGCTTCATCTCTGAACGTTCCTGCAGAAGTCTGGCATAATGTATCCTGAGAAGATTGTAACCTCTGGAATCAGCATTGCCTTCCTGATACTCAAGTTTGTTCTCCAGCTCTTCCACTCTGTTTTTCAGATTGTCGTTCTCTTTACAGACGGAATGATACCGGAGCACAAGCCTGTCCACCGCTTCAGTCAACCTCTCGGTGGAACCGGTGATGGGCAATGCATTCTCCTTTACTCTACTGCCTGCAGTCCCTTCCGGGCTGCCTCAACAACTTTTCCGAAAGCTACAGGATCTTTTACCGCCATATCAGCAAGCATCTTCCGGTCAAGCAGAACACCTGCTTTTGTCAGACCGCTGATCAGCATGCTGTAGGTAATTCCGTTCTCTCTTGCAGCTGCATTGATCCTTGTGATCCAGAGAGCCCTGAAATTTCTCTTCTTGTTCCGACGATCCCGATACTGGTACTCCATTGCCCTTTTGTTTGTTTCAGAGGCAACGGTATAAAGCTTTCTCCTGCCGCCAAAGTTACCTTTAGCAGCCTTGAGTACTTTCTTATGCTTCTTATGTCTGGCGACGGCACTCTTAACTCTGCTCATGTTTCAGTCTCCGTATTCTAAGGCAGAAGCACTCTCATGCGCTTTGTGTCAGCTGGTGAAGCGATTCCCGCTGTGCGAAGCTTGCGCTTGCGCTTGCTGCTCTTCTTGGTTTTGATATGACCGGCATGGCTGTGTCGACACCTGATCTTGCCGGTTCCCGTCTTCTTAAAGCGCCTTGCGGCACCTTTGTGTGTTTTCATCTTTGGCATTATTCTATTCCTTCTTCTTAATTAGATCCTTTTTCCCGTCGAGGAGCCAGGATCATTGTAAGGAACCTGCCCTCCATCGCCGGTTTTTTCTCTATCTGCGCAAGGTCGTTCAGATCCTCAGACAGCCTCTCAAGCAGATCATAACCCTGATCCTTGTAAACAAGCTGTCTTCCTCTGAATACCACTGTTGCCTTTACCTTGTTCCTGTTTTCAAGGAACTCTCTGGCATGCTTCATCTTGAAGGTATAGTCGTGCATTTCAGTATTAGGACGGAATTTTACTTCCTTCAGGCCGCCGGAATGCTGCTTCTTGCGAGCTTCCCTTTCCTTGCGGTTCTGCTGATACCGAAACTTGCCATAATCCATTATCCTGCAGACAGGAGGATCACTGACACCACTTATCTCTACAAGATCAAGCCCTGCTTCCGCAGCCATTTCCATGGCCCCTGGAAAATCAACCACTCCAACATGATCACCGTTCTGATCGATCAGTCTCACCCTTGGGCTTCTGATCTCTCCATTAACTCGAGTGGAGTTTGCGATTACCTCTCCCTTCGTTCAGGCAACGCAGGCCTGGTACAGGCAATTGTAAGGTCGCTCAGTGCCTGTTCAACAGACAGAGTTCCCATATCACCTTCACCGTGTCTGCGAACAGCCACGCTGTCAGACTCCATTTCACGCTGACCGACAACGAACATAAAGGGAACCTTGCCTGTCTCCGCTTCACGAATCCTGTAGCCTATAGTCTCGCTGCGCTGATCCAGCCTGCATCTTATGCCTGCTGAAAGAGCTTTTTCATAAACTTTCTCCGCAAAGTCACTCTGAGCGGAGGTAATCGGTAAGATAACAAGCTGCACCGGGGACAGCCAACCCGGGAAATTACCGGCAAAATGCTCGATGAGATTCCCGATAAATCTTTCAACAGACCCGAACAGAGCACGGTGAACCATGTAAACCCGATGTTCCTCACCGTCAGATCCGATGTAATTCAGGTCGAAACGATCTGGAATATTGAAGTCAAACTGGACAGTTGGGCCCTGCCAGTATCGTCCCAGAGCATCTCTGAGTTTGATATCCACCTTGGGGCCATAGAAAGCGGCTTCACCTGTTACTGTTGTGTATTCCTCGCCCATGTCGTCCAGCGCTTTGGCAAGCGCAGGCTCTACTTCAGCCCAGGCAGCAGGATCACCTGCATACTTCTCAGTGTTGTCAGGATCCATCAGAGAAAGCTCGATCTTGTATCCAAATCCGAATATTCTGAGGAAGTAAAGAGCGAATCTGACCACATCCTGAATTTCCGAGACGATCTGGTCTGGAGAACAGAATATATGACCGTCATCAACAGTAAATCCCCGAACTCTCATCAATCCGTGAAGAGCTCCGCTTCTCTCATACCTGTATACGGTTCCCAGCTCTGCAATTCTCAGGGGAAGCTCTCTGTATGAGCGTTTGGAATTCTTGTAGATGATTATGTGGCCTGGACAATTCATGGGTTTCAGGGCGTATTCACCATTCTCAACTTCAGTGAAATACATGTTATCACGGTAATAGTCATAGTGACCGGAGGTCTTCCAGAGTTCAACCGGGGCAATGTGCGGAGTGCTGACAAGCTGGTAACCTGCAGCTCTGTGGGCGTCCTTCCAGAGGTTCTCAAGGTTTTCCTTGATTATTGTGCCCCTTGGAAGCCAGTAGACAAATCCCGGACCGCCCATTCCGCTGGAATTGAAAAGCTCCAGCTCTCTTCCCAGTTTACGGTGATCTCTTTTTCTGGCTTCTTCAAGCAGGTTTATGTAATCTGCAACTGCCTGCTTGTCTCCGAAGGCAGTACCGTAAATTCTTGTCAGCATCTGATTCTTTTCGTCACCGCGCCAGTAAGCACCGGCAACGCTGAGAAGCTCAAAAGCAGCCAGGAATTTTGTTGAGGGGACATGAGGTCCTCTGCAAAGGTCTGTGAAATTGCCCAGAGAGTAGAGAGAGATAGACTCTCCCCGATCTTCAATATCCCTGATAAGTTCCTGTTTGAATATCTCTCCTCTGGAAGAGAACAGTTCTTCTGCCTCCTGAAGCGAAACTTCCTCCCTCTTGAAAGGGATGTTCTGCTTCACAAGTTTCTTCATCCTGTTCCGGATCTTCTCCAGGTCCTTTTCGCCGTTGAATTCAGGGATCAGCATGTCATAGTAGAAACCATCTTCAATTGACGGACCGATCCCGAAAACAGTTCCCGGGTAAAGGTCAAGAACTGCTGCCGCCAGCAGATGAGCAGCGCTGTGACGAAGAATATTCAAAGCTTCCGGATCGGAAACAGTTATTATCCTTATGGCGCCGCCTGACTGAACAGGAGCGGACATATCAAACAGTTCGCCGTCAAGCTGAAATGCAATAGCCTTTTTAGCAAGTCCTCCGGAAATCGATCTGGCGATTTCAAGGCCTGTAGTGCCCGGAGAAATTTCTGTTGAACTGTTGTCTGGAAAGAATATGCGAATCATGTGCCCAACCTCCTCCCGGGTAGTTGTATTTATTTATAACAAATGTGGTGGGCGATACTGGAATCGAACCAGTGACCTCTTGCATGTCAAGCAAGCACTCTAACCAACTGAGCTAATCGCCCACCGAAACTGAACTGTGATATCAGCACTGCCGGCGAACAATAACCAGAAATACCTCTGTCAGTCAAGTCTGATCAGGGCATTGACTGTTGTATTCCACTGTGTTACACTTGAATTAAGTGGATATCTGTGAAAGTCATGTTCACAGTACAGAGGTGCATGAACACGAAAGGAGATGTATGAAAAGATTGTTTGTTGTTTTATTTGTCTTCTGTGGACTGTCATCAGCCTCTGACGTATTCGATACGAACAGGCTTCAGGCAAACGGACCAGTGCCTGATCTCCCGGTTATTGATGACATGCTTGACAGCTATGTATTCAACGCGAATGAAGTTCTGAGTTCTGCAGGAGGATCATACGGAGACCTGATAACAATTGATGATTTCACCTGTGCAGGCAACGGCAGTGTGATATTGAACTCCTATACCTGCTGGGGAGTCACAACCGGCGCTGTTCCCACTACTCTGGAACTCTTCTATGTGGAAGACAGCGGAGGCTCTCCCACTGGTGCTCCTGTCTCACAGGAAACCTACAATGTTACATGCACCAACAGCGGTTACACATCTTCCGGATATATAGTCTGGATGGCGGAACTCGATCTTTCATCAAACCCTGTGGTCTCAACTCCATGCTGGCTTGGTACACACAGGTCAGGAGGTACAGACTGGTTCCCCATGGCAGGATCATCCGTAAGCGGATCAGAGGCGCACTTGCGAGCTGAAGGAAGCGGCTGGAACTGGCAACCGTTCAGCGGTTCACTTGAAACAGGGGATCTTTTCAAGATTGTTGGAGGCACTGTAGCACTCAGGAGAAACACCTGGGCCGGTATAAAGAACATGTTCTGATAAAATACCGGCTGAACACAACAGGTGTTATATCCAGCCGATAACCTAAGCGAGAATTGTTGTTCCTGCTTCACCCTTGAGAGCTGAAACAAGGTTCCCCGGGGAAGAGATAACAACTCTTGTACCCCCATGCTCCAGGAATCCCAGAGCAGCTCTGATCTTGGGCTTCATGGATCCGGATGCAAAGTGCCCCTGATCCATGTACTTTCGGGCTTCCTCTGCAGTAATGTTTCGAAGAGCTTCCTGATCCGGTTTCCCGAAATTGATGTAAGCTTCAGGGACTCCTGTTGAAATCACAAATGTTGGCGCGTTCAGTTTGGTTGCCAGAAGCGCAGTGGCATGATCTTTGTCAATAACTGCAGCAACACCGCGAATCTTTTTACCGTCTCTAACAACAGGGACTCCCCCGCCGCCTGACGCAATAACTATCTGTCCAGCCTCCACAAGAGCGTTTATACACTCAAGTTCCACTATTTTTTTCGGGATCGGTGAAGGAACCACTCTGCGCCAGCCCCTGCCTGCATCCTCCTTCATTATCCAGTTCTTCTTCTCCATCCGGATCCTGGCCTCTTCCTTAGTGTAGAAGGGACCCACCGGCTTTGTGGGATTCTGAAACCCGGGATCATCCGGTTTTACCTGAACCTGTGTGATAATGCTTGAGACAGGAATATCCCTGCCCCTTTCCTCCAGTACATCACCAAGAACCTGCTGAAGCAGATAACCGATGATTCCCTGAGTGGCCGCTACATTCACATCCATCCCGTCAGGAGGAATGATATCTGAAGCCTGAGCGTTTCTTATGAGTTCATAGCCTACCTGAGGACCGTTTCCATGTGTAACAACAAGACTGCCGAACATCTCGGCAATTTCCGCAAGCTCTTCGCAGACCATTCTGGCCACAGCATGCGTATCTTTGTTACCTCTGCGGGATCCTGGGTTTATCAGCGAATTACCGCCGATTGCGACCACTATCCTGCCCTTATTCCTCATTCATCATCCTCCGCTGAGACCTCCAGCCGCTTCGGCTTCCTGAACAGGAAGAAAACAGCGATGCCCCCGATACAAATGGCAATATCCGCCACATTGAAGGTTGGCCATCTCCACCCGGAAAGACCAATGTCTATGAAATCGGTAACTTTGCCCATAAATATCCGGTCAATGAGATTTCCCAGCGCTCCACCGAGGATTACCCCAAGCCAGACAGTATGTCTGCCGGATTCAACTTTGAGCATGTATCTTATGAGAAATGCGCATGCCAGTGAGGTAAACACCGTAAGGACAACAGGGCCTCCCCACCCGAAGCTGAATGCAGCGCCGAAATTGTACCTCAGGGTAAATCGCACCGTTTCACCGAGAAACTCTCTCGAGATCCCGTTCATCAGAGCACCTCTGGCCACAAACTTCGAGAGCTGATCTGCGAGAATGACCAGCGCCGCCCAGACGAACCCTGTAAAATGCTGTCTAGTCTTCAAAGGACGACAACACCTTTCCACACCTGGGACAGACGTCAGCTGCGAATGGATGCGAGCCCACCTCCGGAGTAATCTTCCAGCATCTCTGGCATTTTTCACCCTGAGCAGGTTCAGTTCGTATTTCCTCTTCGTCTCCCTGGCTTACCAGAGCTCTTGATACGATAAGGAAGTCTGCCCAGTCTTCACCATGGGCACTCTCCACCATTTTTTCAGGTACACTGAGGTAAGCATGTGCATCAAGCCCTCCGCCAATGGCTCCCTGAGCTCTCTGCTCTTCAAGCTGCTTCAGAACCGTTTTCCTTATGGCGAGATAAGGCTCCCATTCTTCAAGCTCTTCCTCCTCCTGAGGAGAAAGCCCGGTATTCATCTGAAAAAGCTCCAGGTGAATACTGCCGGAAGACCTGAGAGCCTCAGGGACATGATCCCATATATCCTCGGCAGTGAACGGAATAATCGGAGCGAGCAGTCTGGTCAGGTTCACTGTGAGCCATCCCAGAATCTCAACTGTAGCCATTCTCTCACTGCCGGAGGGATCGTCACAGTACAGACGGTCTTTTCTCACATCAAGATAGAGGCCGGAAAGTTCAATGACAAAGAAGTTGCGCAGTTCTCTGTATACCCTGTGGAACTGAAATTTCCTGTATTCTTCAATACAGAATGACATAAGCTGTCTGAACCTGAGCCACATGTAACGGTCAAGTCCTTCAAGGCTGCCGGGATCCGGCATCTCACCGGTACAATCAGAAAGATTGCCCAGCATGAACCGCATTGTGTTTCGTATCTTCCTGTATGCCTCTCTGCAGTCAGCAAGCTGACCCAGATCAGCACGAAAATCAGCGGTGTAGTCAATTCCAGCAAACCAGAGTCTCAGAATATCTGCTCCATTGCTCTGTATAACCTTCAGAGGAGAAATTACATTTCCCAGAGACTTGGACATTTTCTTGCCCTTTTTATCCTGAATAAGACCGTGAGTGATTATGTTGTCTGCAGGTCGGCTCATATCAAGAGCAGTTGAGGTAATCAGACTTACACCGAACCATCCTCTATGCTGATCCGTGGCTTCAAGATATACTGCAGCCGGCCGCTGGAGACCGTATTCTTCTGTGAGAACATTGCAGTGACTCAGGGAACTGTCGAACCAGACATCCAGAATGTCATCAACCCTCTTAAGCGAATTTCCGCCGCAGGAGGGACAGACAGCTTTTCTGCCCACAAGAGCAAAAAGCTCATCCGGAGTCATCTCGAACCAGAGATCAGCACCTTTCTCAAGAACAAGCTCAGCAAAACTGTCAATAAGCTCATGATCAAGAACGGCTTCTCCACAGTCCGGACAGGTGAAAACAGGAAGGGCAACTCCCCATGAGCGCTGTCTTGAAAGACACCAGTCAGGTCTCACAGACATCATGTTCTTCATTCTCTCGTAGCCCCATCCGGGATGCCACTTCACACCGTCTACCATTTCAAGCACCCTCTGCTTGAGATCCCGGTGACTGAGACTTAGGAAGAACTGTTCAGTTGCTCTGAAGATCAGTGGAGATTTGCACCTCCAGCAGTGGGGATAGCTGTGCCTGATCTTTTTCATAGCCAGGAGTCTTCCGGAAGCTTCAAGGTCTTCAACAATTACCGGATTTGCTTTGAATACATGCATTCCAGCATATCTGCCGCCCTCTTCAGTGAATTTTCCTTCAGGACCCACAGGACAAAACACCTCTATCCCATAGGCACTTCCAACCATGAAGTCCTCTGAGCCGTGGCCTGGTGCGGTGTGTACACATCCGGTTCCATCTTCCATGGTAACATGATCTGCAAGGATCACCTGTGAAGTCCGGGCTGGATCAAGGGGATGCTCAAGGAGCAGATTTTCCAGAGCACTGCCCTTGAAGATCAAATCCGCTTCAACAGTGCCGGTTATGCCTGTTTCTGCCATGAACACATCAGCCATCCGCCTGGCAACCATGAATCTTCTCTCGCCTGTATTAACCACAGCGTATTCCTCGCCGGGGTTCAGGGCAACAGCCATGTTGGCTGGAATGGTCCATGGTGTCGTGGTCCAGATAACCACTTCCACATCCGCGGGGACTCCCGCCTTCAACCAGTCTTCACTTGATTTCTGCCTGAATGCCACATAGACTGAAGGAGAAGAGTGATCGGCATACTCCACCTCTGCATCAGCAAGAGCAGTTGTACAGGAAGTACACCAGTGAATAGGCCTGAGACCCTGGTAAATGTATCCGGATTCAACCAGTTTGCCGAATGCTTTTACAATACCGGCCTCATAGGTCTTCTTCATTGTAAGATAAGGGTTGTTCCACCTGCCGAATACTCCCAGTCGTTTGAAATCTTCCCTCTGTATATCCACAAAACCCGCGGCATACTCCCGGCATCTCTTCCTGATGTCCACTTTAGAGAGACTTGCCCGTTCCTCACCGGCCTCTGTCATGACTTTGTGTTCAATGGGCATTCCATGGCAGTCCCAGCCGGGCACATAGGGGGAGTAGTAGCCAAGCATAGTGTGGCTCTTCACAATGAAATCTTTCAGTATCTTGTTCAACGCTGTACCAAGATGGACATGACCGTTGGCGTAAGGCGGGCCGTCATGCAGAATGAAAGGTTCTTTATCAGCACGGGCCTGTGAGATGAGGCCCTCAATGTCCATTTCTTCCCACCGCTTCAGAAGCTCGGGCTCCCTCTTAATCATATTCCCCTTCATGGAGAAGCTGGTTCCGGGAAGTCTTATGGTATCTTTATAATTCACTACTCCTCACCTCCTTCGTTTCCTGAATCACCTTGTTCAGGAAAGAAAAGCTGTTATTTGATCCATCATCGAAGGTCCTGCAGTTCAACGCAAGAATGACCCTGCCTCCACCGTGTGCTGCAGAAACTGCCAGATCGAGACCGTGAGAAACAAGAGCGTCACACGGAAATCCCCGCAGCTCCGCAGCGGTGCTGAATCTGATATCAGGAACCCTTAGCACTGTAATTGCAGGAACCTCCGGTTCATTCATTTCCGGCAGAAAATACATTCCCCTGAGGTTGGGGAACCTGGGACCCAGGCTGTCATAATTCTGTCCTGCAAGGTCACCTGTACCGAAAAGAGCCAGATGATCTTTTGCAAAACACCATCCGTTTTCCGTTCCAAGAGCATCAGCTCCAATAAGGAACAGTTTTTCTCCACGGCCAAGTGCCTTTCTGACAGCATCTTGGGAATATTCTTCAGAAACAGACACGCCGTGGCAGGGACGAACCACATCCCCCCAGCCACAGGGCAGGAACACAACCATCAGTCACCTTTCATTGAATTACAGGAAGGGTAATTATGCACAAGGGGAAGCGCAGCTGCAAGAGTAACAGGGATTTCAGGTGCAATCTCCTGTAGCATATAAAGATAGGAGTGATGATGAAGACCTTCCAGCAGACCGGTTGAAAGAAGTTGAGCTGCAGCGGTCAGGCTCTGTCTGCTTCCGGTAAGACGCCAGTGCCAGTAGAATCCCTCTCCCCTGTGGGTATCTTCAAAACCTTCAGAGAACACTGCTGAAAGAAGACTGGATGGTTGATTTTCTCCTGTAAAACACTCTGCTGCTTTAAGTTTCATTCTGGCTACCGCGTAATTGAGAAGCGAGTTGGACAGTGAAGATATCTCCAGAGATTCCCGGAGGGTTTCTGCAGCTTCACTGTGAAATCCTGCCCTGAGAAGCATGGAACCCTTCTTCACAAGATTCAAAGAAAGCCTTCTTCTGCTTCCTGCACTTCTGGAAAGATTTACAGCCTGGTCAATCAGGAGAAGAGCATCTTCCACCCTGTGCTGTGCAAAAGCAATCTGAGCAGAGATGTAGCAGATGGACTCACGGGAATGTTTCCCGGACAGGTCTGAGAATTCGATCATGGTTTCCAGGCAATCTCCTGCAGAGTCAAACCGGGACAGATCCACAAAGAGTCTGGCCATGTTGCCATACGCAACAGAGGCTCGGGCCAGATCACCGGTGGAGACGCATACCCTGACAAGACGCATAAGGGTTTTGAGAGAATCATCCATCCTGTGCAGTTTTCTCTGGGCAATGCTGAGATTGTTCAGAATGCTCTTTATTTTAAGGCTTTTCTCTCTCCCTGCAGTTCTTATGGCAGCCTGGTAAATCTTCAGCGCTTTCTCCAGGTCCATTTTAAGCAGCATGGAGTTTGCGAACATGTTGTAAAGGGCAACAAGCCTTGTGAGGTCCCTGGAAATCAACGACAGCTCCATGAGCCTTTCAATATTTACCTGAAATTCCCGGAACCGTCCAGTTCTGTTGAAGACCCTGGCAAGAGTGTACCTGATCCTTGTTTCCATCCAGGATGAATACTGGTCCTTAAGGAAAATCAGCGCTGCTCTCATGACACAGAGAGACTGATCGTACAGGCCCCTTTTGAACAGTTGATCTCCAAGTTCAACAAGCGCAGGCAATCTGCCGGGATCATCTTTTGCAGCCATCTCGGTAAGTAGTTTTTCTGCAGGTGAGTAAAGTCCTGCCTGATGCAGAGACCTGGATTTCAGAATAGCTGGAGATATTTCAGGATAGACAGGGTGAATATCATGAGAAAGGCATTCAGTACACTGTTCTGAACAGAACCTTCGAAGCAGTGAAGAATCTGAATGCTGAGCAAGAGAAGCATCTTCAAGAATGCCGGATGCCTCCTCAGTGTGTTCAGCCCGGAAAAGACTTAGAGCGGCCTGGAAGAGACACCTGGCGGACACCTCGGGATTCAGGGCAGCCGCAGTGCGAAAATACCCGGCCCTGGTCAGCTGATCCTCTTCCGTATTACCTGCGGCGATGAATTTTTCCGAAGCCTCTTCTGTCCTGCCGGCTGATGCAAGAAGATGCCCTGAGTATTTCAGAACCACAGGAGAAATGCCTCGGGAACTGATAACAACTTCTGATGACTTTTGAAGAATCTGACCCCTTTCCGTATATCCAATCGAGTTTGCCACAAACTCTCTCACGGTCTCGGACAGGAAAGATGCAACAAGATGCCCCTTCCAAAGGTGAATCTCCCTGCCCTGAAGAAACACAGGATATCCCTCTGTTCCGGAAATCGAGGCTGCTTCAGAAGGGATGAATCCAGGTGAAAGCAGAGCAGCAGCACAGGCGAATCTTCTCAATTCAGGGTTCAGATCGAAAACAGCATTCAGCATCTCAGGAACACTTCTCCCTGAAAGGCCGAAAACTTTATGGATACCGGCATAGAGAAGAACAAGCCCTGCATTCCCCCTGGTAACTCTCATGACATCGCATGGAGAATCCAGGCAGTCATGTGCCTTCAGTATCTCCAGTATCTCAGATTCGCCAATGGAATCCGAGTTCAGAACAAGGTCAGGCTCATAAAAATTGCTGCTGCCGGAAAACACGGCAATAAACGGGGGTAAGTGATCACATGTGGTGATCAGATCTGCCGGTGGTGTAAAGTTGATGAAACAGAACAGCACCGGAAGCTTTTTACCGAAAGAGACCAATATCTTTTCAAGATGTCTTGTATCTGCAGTGCTTCCTTCAAGAAGGTATTCTCTGAAGGAATCCTTTACCGAGTGAAGACCTGCTGCACATTCCATTCCATCTGAACTGATCAGCGCTATTTCTGTAAGATGAGAGCGCCAGGCAGCCTCGAAGGATGACTGGGCATCCGGGACACAATCACCGGTGAAATAACTGAAAAGGCATTCTCTCACAGGATCTGTATCACTGCCGCTGAAGGTAAGGACCTGATAAGTGTCAAGATTTGCAGAGATCCCTGCATTAAGCTTTTCAGGATCTTTGACATTCCTTACAAGGATACGCCTTTTTCCCCCTGAAAGGATCTCCCGGGCAACCCTCTCCGCAAGCAGAACCTCACTCACAATACCAGTCGGGCAGGGAAAAAGGCGGTAGTATTCTTACAGATTTGTTTCGCGATGCGGTTCCGAAAGTAATTGTCACACTTTTCCTGCCGGTGCTGAATTCACCGGCAAGCCACTTGACAAGCTCTTTGTTGGCTCTTCCCTCAACAGGTGGAGCTTTTACTCCGATTTTAAACACACCGTCTGCCATAATATCAATAAGGCCTGTTCTTCTGCTTCCAGGAACCAGTTTGATTTTCAGAATCAATCCTGCTCCCGGTTCTCCTTTTTCACCGGTACCGCATCTTCCAGCAGCATTACCGGTATTCCGTCGCGTACCGGGAACCCGATTTCACACTGATGGCAGACAAGCATCTCATCACCTTCCGTGCGATACTCAAGATCTCCCTTGCAGCCCGGGCAGACAAGAATTTCCAGAAGTCTGGGATCAAGCATTCCATACCCCTTATCAGATTATGAATTCACCTTTTCTGATTACAAGTTCTTCATGTCCTTCGTGAGTAACTCCGTACACATCAACCTGTTCACCACCGATCATGAAATCGGTATGAACAAGGGACTGGTTGCATCGAACAGTATTCAGCTCGTCCGGGCTCATTGATGTTCCACCGTTAATACAGTCAGTATATCCATTGCCAAGTGCTATATGGCAGGAGGCGTTCTCGTCGAAGAGAATGTTGTGGAACACGAGACCTGAACGGTAAATGGGAGAATCGGTTCCCACAAGGGCTATTTCCCCCAGTCTTGAAGCCCCCTGATCTGTATCAATGAATTTTTCAAGAACTTCACCGTTCATTTCTGCCCCGCAGTCAGTTACCCTGCCCTTGCTGAATTCAAACCAGGCACCCTCCACCTGAGCACCCAGCACGGTCACAGGTCTGGTGCACCTGACTCTTCCCCTGGTTGCACTCATGTCGGGAGTGCTGAAAACCTCTTCTGTGGGAATGTTCGGGAAGAACAGAGTTCCGTCTGCAGCTGTACAGCTTCCTCCGCAGAATTTCCTGTCTGGAAGCATACCGACTATGAGATCAGTATCCGGGCCCTTAAAATGAAATTCAGTAAAAGCCTTTTCGTTAAGGAACCCGGCTCTGCGCTTCAATTCTTTATCGTGCTTCTGCCAGGCAACAGCAGGATTGTCTTCGTTCAGTCTCAGAATCGGGATAAGAATGTCCCATATTCTCTCATGCCAGTTTTCATCTGACCCGAGAACCTTGCAGGCCCAGGCTTCTGTGGGAGCAAGGCAAACATTCCAGGGAACTTTATTAGAGGAAACTGCCCTGAGAAATTCCTGCCTGACAATAGAGGATGCTTTTGTCATTCGTCCCAGCCTGGAAGGGTCGGCTCCCTGCATGACATCAGGGTTGGAAGGTCCTCTGAGAGCAAGTGACCGGAAACCTTCATCAACAATTGATTTATACATCTGCTCCATGTACCCCGGAACAAAATCCAGGTAAGCATCACTGACAGAGTTATCCGTTCTTATCCTGCTGAATACCGGATCTTCATATGTTACTTTAACAAACTCGGCTCCCATGGCGTAAGCCCTGCGGACAAGCTGTTCTACCAGGGGTCCGTGGACTGGCTCAGATCTCAGCCAGAGACGGTCTCCTCTTTTTATTGAAAGAGCACCGCCAAGGATTACATCTGAATACTTCTCAAGTGTACTATTGTTCATCTGTCTCCCTAAATTAATCCCAGAAAATCAATTGCAAGGGACCTGTACGGGTCACCTGATGTCTCAAGCACATCGCAGAACCGAAGGCCTATCCGTACCTGCCCAAAGCTTTCCCAGTAGGTTTCAATGTTCACGAATCCACCGGAATGATCCACCCTGTAATCAGCTTCCCCGTTGGTGCCCAGATCCCAGTCCACTGCAGCGCCAAAACCGCCGGGAAGAGATTTGTCCACTCCCAGCCAGAGTCCTGCATGATCGCTGTTATCCTCGCTGAGGCTGAGACCGCCGTGAAAACCGGTATCCCCGCCCCATCCTCCGAAGTTCTTGCTTAAAACAAAATAAAAACCGCGAGCAGGTCTTGTGTATACAGCGCCTGCTCTTGAATGTTCTTCTTCGTTATCGTAGCCGAAAGCCACAGCGGGAAATGACCTTTTCTCGTCAAATACTCGAAATCTTGCTTTCAGATACACAGTATCAAACCATTCAGGATCACTGGTTCCCGTTATGTTCCAGCCACCGAATCCAACACCTGCCATGAATCTGGGAAAAACACCTGCAGTAACTGAAAATCTCAGCCCATTCACGGGAAAGGTGTTCATTGCCACATTGAAGGTTCTCGGGGCGATAACCCCTGCAGTAGGTTCACAGGCAACCCTCATGAGCTCCCCGGCAGAGATCCCGGCAGCAGATACCAGCATAATGAAAATGCTTGACAATACTCTCATTACTACCTCCCATCCCCTCTGCAGAGGGTAACTCTGGCGGTTTCAGGAAGAATCTCCCTCAGGCATCCCAGAAAACCGTCATCAGGTTCAACAGTAAGCCCTCTGGAAAGCATCCGTACTGTTCTTCCCGGAAATCTTACATTCCACGAAAGCCTTGCAGAACCTTTGTGGCTCCTGCACAGAGCTTCTATTTTCTCAAGTATAGCAGTTTCACATGAAAAACCATCAGTGTCTATGAGAACTCCTGCTTTGAGCAGGAAGCGGCTCTGTTCCAGAGGAATGACCCTGTTCACCGAAAATCGCCTGCCTCTGTCACCTCTTCCCTGAACTATCTCTCCTTCAAAGAGAAGAAGAGCTCCCTTTTCCACCTGATCCCAGTATCTGTCAATTGCTTCCTCGAACATTAGCACATCGGCGCTGCCGTCCTTATCCGCAACACTGATGAATGCCATGGAATCCCCCTTGCGAGTCTCTATTCTTCTGCACTCAATAACTGCACCTGCTATGGCAGAGTATCCGGATGATGCATCATCCAGCTGGGAGATGGAGCATGTTGTAAAAGCAAGAATCTCTTCTCTGCAGGCATCCAGTGGGTGTCCGGACAGGTAGAAACCCAGGACCTCGCCTTCTTTTTCAAGTTTCTCCTGCAGAGGAATCTCTCTCTCATCTGCAAGTGCGGGAACCACAGGTTCCTCACCGGATTCTCCACCGAAAAGAGACATCTGACCGGCATTATGATGGTGCTTCAGGTTTGTGGCATAATTCAGAGCCTTCTCCATGGCGGATAGCTGCTGCGCTCTGTTACCCTCCAGACAATCCGTTGCCCCTGCCAGAATAAGAGATTCAAGGGTGCGACGGTTAAGTCCGGAAGAATCTTCCAGGAGTGCAACTCCTGCACAAAGATCAAAAATGGTATGGAATTCTCCGCTTTCATCTCTGGCTCTTTTTATCTCTTCCGCCGGGCTGAAACCCACATTCTTCACTGCTGCAAGGCCATAACGGATCTCGGTTGGAGTGGTAGCAGTGAACCTGGCGAAACTGCAGTTGACTGAGGGAGGTTTCACTTCTACCCCCAGACGCATGGTTTCCTGAACAAGGGCCCTGAGTTTCGACACTGTCCCGATCTCGCTGGTAAGCACGGAAGCCATGAACTCAGCAGGGAAATGCGCCTTGAGATAAGCGGTTCGGTAGGCAATAATGGCATAGCAAACCGCATGAGACTTGTTGAAACCGTATTCTGCGAACTTCCTGATCAGGTCCCATATCTCAAGAGATTTCCTTTTTCCGATACCCTTTTCCCCGGTTCCTTTCAGGAACACATCCTTCATAACTGCCATCTTGCTGGCTATTTTCTTTGACATGGCTCTTCTGAGATTGTCTGCTTCAGCCATGTTCATCCCGGCAAGAACATTGGCGATCCGCATTACCTGCTCCTGGTAAATGGTAACACCGAAAGTGCTTTTGAGAACTTCCTCCAGAGCCGGATGCGGATAGGTTATCTTCTCACCTTTCAAAGCCTTCTTCTTGTTTTCTCCATAAAGATCAATCATGTGCATTGAACCTGGACGGTAGATGGCAACAGCAGCTGTAACATCATCAAGACTGTTTACACCTATCTTCCTGAGAGCATCTCTCATACCGCTGCTTTCAAGCTGAAACACAGCAGTTGTATCACCGGAACTTATCATTCTGAAAGTTTCAGGATCATTGTCCGGAATGCTTTCAATGGTGAAATCCGGGACCCGGTTTTTTATAGCCTCCGCTGCATGGTGCAGCACAGTTACAGTCCTCAGTCCCAGAACATCCAGTTTGAGAAGACCGATCTTCTCGGCAGATTTCATCTCGAACTGGGTAGTAACACCCTTCTCCTTGTTCCAGTAAAGCGGAACAAAGGAGTCAAGTCTTCCCGGGGTGATCACAACACCTGCTGCATGAACACCTGCATGCCGGGCAAGCCCCTGAAGAGAATCCACAAAGGAAACCAGCTTATCAGCCCGGTCGGTATCAGCTATCTTTCTCGCCAGATCTTCACTCCGGTCCGCAAGTTCACTGATGCTCTTTCCGCTTCCGTCATCCGCTTCGGAAACCAGCTTTGTAAATGTATCACCCTCGCTGTATGCCATTCCCAGAACTCTGGCAATATCTCTTACTGCAGCTTTCGTCTTCATCCGGCTGAATGTTATTATCTGACAGACACTGTCTTCACCGTACAGCTCCTTGAGGTGATCAATTATTTCTCCCCGGCGTTCAACACAAACATCAAGATCAATATCGGGCATCTGAGCACGGGCAGGGTTCAGGAATCTCTCAAAGCTGAGATCATGATCCAGGGGATTCACATCGGTAATGTCAACAGCGAAGGAAACAAGGCTCCCGGCAGCAGATCCTCTGCCAGGTCCAACAGGGATGCCGTTCACTCTTGCCCACCGCATGAGCTCGGAAACAATAAGGAAGTAACCGGGGAAACCCATGCTGATAATGATGCCCAGTTCGTACTCGAGCCTTTCACTCTCCTCAGAGAGAGGGTCTCTATGGAGACGATTCTTTAAACCGGAGATGGAAAGGTCACGAAGGTACTCACCCTGATCCCTGAAACCGTCCGGCATTGGAGCATCCGGAAGAAGGAAATCCCCTCCGGAAATGGAAAAATCACATAGGTCGGCGATCTTCCTGCTATTGGTTACTGCCTCCGGAAGCCAGCTGAAGAGGTTCTGCATCTCAAGCGGGGTTTTCACATAGAACTCTTCTGTCTGGAACTTCATTCTGGACGGATCATCCAGGGTCTTTCCTGTCTGGAGACACAGAAGAGCTTCATGAGCCTCAGCATCCTGTCTTTTCAGATAGTGAGCATCGTTTGTGGCAACAGGCAGAGCACCTGTTATGCCTGCGATATCAGCGAGATCCTCCAGGATGCGTTTTTCATCTTCCAGACCATGATCCATGAGTTCAATGAAGAATCTTTCTCCTCCAACAAGCTCCTGGTAGTATTCAATCGTTCTAAGCGCCTCATTGCGTTTACCGGCCAGAAGAAACCTTGCCACTTCTCCCTGAAGACAGGCGGATCCGATTACCAGACCTTCACTGTGCCTTTCCAGAAGCTCTCTGTCAATTCTGGGTTTGTAATAGAATCCTTCCAGGTATCCTGCAGATGAAAGCTTGACCATGTTTCTGTAACCCTGCTCACTGGATGCCAGGAGAGTGAGATGGTAGTACTTGGGTCTTCCTGAACCGGTTTTCTTCTCAAATCTGCTTCCAGGAGCCAGGTATGCCTCAAACCCTACTATGGGCTTAACCCCTGCCTCTTTCATCTTATCGCAGAAATGTACAGCTCCGAACATGCTGCCGTGATCAGTTACCGCAACAGTATCCATTCCACTGGCGAGGATGTGGCTGCTCAATCTGTCAAAACTGATGGCCCCGTCAAGAAGACTGTATTCAGAATGAAGATGAAGATGTACGAAATCCGGAGAGCTCATTCGCTCTTCCTGTCCCCTCCGCGATCTGTAGAGCCGTACATCCGTCTGAATTCCCTGTACTCTTCCTCCTCTGCTCTTAGAAGAAGATCCTCCGAGTCTCTGCTGTATCTGGCTCCAAGGTAGATCACAGTCCACATGGCTGTACAGCTGGAACACCAGTAAGCAATCAATGCAAGAAGAATTGCTACCCCGGAGGCGGAAAGAATTATTCCGGGAATACCGGTCCAGCTTCCACCGCTGTCAACAGATGAAACAGGGCTGAAAATTGAAGAATAGAACGGCACCAGATCAGGAGCAAACCTGGAGAGACCGGACTCGATACCGGCGCCTGTACCGTTGAAACCCGAAGAAATCTCAGTTACACTTCCAACCAGGAGAACAGATCCCCAGCCGAAAAGAAGCAGCAGAGCAAGAGCCGGGATCCTGGTGGAAATACCGGCAAGAACCCCTCTGAAAATTCTGGCAGGTCTTGCAGAGAGAATACTGAACAGCTCGAACAGACACTCAAAAGTGTCTCCTCCAGTGGAAGCAATGATAACAGGCACAAGAAAGAACGACAGAACAAACGCGATAATGGCAAACACAAGAAGAAGGCCCAGCAACCACGCAGGAACAGCAAAAACAGCAACGATGAATGCACCGGCACCGGGGATTCTGCCTGTAAGGCCCAGAAGAAGAAGAACTGCGATACCTGCCGTTATACCCATGAGAACTGTCAGTGGTGTAATAAGCACAGGTTTCCGGTGTTTCCGGCAAAACTCTCCAGCATCCCGCTCCGAGTAGAACTGGTCACCTCTGATTTGCTCAAATGTGAGTTTGGATACCTTCAGAGAAGTAAGCATGAGAATGATCAGAGCAAGAAGGCTTCCTGCAGCAAGAAGCACTAAAGCAGGTGTACTTGCAGTGAAGAGCGCATCAGGAAGAGGACAGAGAAGAGAAGAGCTGAATCTCTCGCCTGTTGAATCACCTGCTGCGAAAAATCCAAGATAAACGAAGAAAACCCAGACCAGCCAGGCAAGGAGAATACCCTTCCAGAAAGCCCAGATATTTCTGGCATTGAAACCGTATCTTGCTGCTTGAAACGCATCGGTTACCCGAAAACTCAGTGAATGCACAAAATTTTTCTCAACTTTATCAGACCCCTGCATTGTCAACCTCCTTGCAGCGAATAATACTCTCATTGGAAGGTTTTCGGAAGCACACAACAGCAGGTCTTATCCGCCTGACACCTGCATCGCCAAGTACTGCACACGCTTCAGATAAAGTGGCTCCTGTAGTCATGACATCGTCTATCAGCCAGACCGTTCCTTCGGCATCGGTCTTCTTCTTCAGACTGAACCTTCCTTTTATGTTTTTCTTTCTCTCATCTGCAGAGAGACCAACTTGAGGTTCTCCCTGCCGGCAGGTCAGCATCTCTTCAAGTTTCGCTCCTGTGCTCCGGGCAATGGAAGAAGCAATTAGAACAGCCTGATTAAATCCCCTCTTCCTCAACTTCACACTGGATACAGGCACAGGAACTATCAGGTCACCGCTGGCCGGTACTTCTTTCCAGCTCAGCAGGGCAAGCCCGGCCAGTACTCCTGCAAGATGTCTTTCCCTGTTGAACTTCAATCTTATCACAAGCTCTCTGGGAATGCCCCTGTGCAGAAAGGCAGTAAGAACAGATAAGCCGTCTGCGCTTCGCTCTCCATCAGGGAAAGTTCTGATACTGCACCAGCTGCACAGCAACTGCCTTTTGTCTCCAAGCGGCCTGGCGCAACCGGGACATCTGCGCCGGAAGAGACTCAGGCAGAGTTTTTCAGTGATCTTCTGTAAAGCCAAATTCCCAGTCCGAACGACACTAATATCATTCCCAGACTGATCAACTGATTATCGGTCATCCCGGCTCTTCCTGCAAAATTGCTGAAACCGAAAACAGCACTGGGCTGGTGATCAAAGTACCTGAACTCTTCAAGACCGAATCTGGTAGCGCCGTAAAGCCCTGTAAACAGGGAAAAGATAAAACCGGGAAAGTGCTTCCTTCTGTCTGCGAAAAGAAGAATGAGAAGAATAACAAGCCCTCCTGCAGAGCTGTAGAGCTGAGTGGGATGCACATGGGACAAACCGAATACAGAATAGGGGAGAGAACCTGCAGGGAACATGACACCAAGGCTGCAATCGGTCTGGCTGCCGAAGCAGCATCCGTTAAGAAAACAACCGACTCTTGTTATGAATATCCCAAGGGCGAATGAGGGAATCACCGCATCTGCAAAACTCCAGACCGGCCACTTCTTCTTCTTTATCCAGGTGAATCCGGTTATCACAGCCAGGATAACACCACCGAGCATGCTGAGGCCGTAGAGCCCGTTCCAGAATGCCACTATGGCCAGGGGATCACCGGCGTACTGCTCAAGATGAGTGAGGACATAGAATGCCCTGGAGCCCACAATAGCAGCTACCATTATCCAGATGCTCAGGTTCACTGTCTCATCAGACGGTATTCCCAGTTTGAAAGCTCTTCTGGATGCCAGCTTCACCCCCAGAAGGAATGAGATGGCCAGGGCAAGGCCATAACTGTTTATGGGGAGAGAACCGATTTTGAAAAGGATGGGATGCATTTTTTCCTCTCTGGCTTGTCCTTTGGTTTCTTCAAGAAGGTATGATAATCAAGCACGCAGAGACTGTCAGTAACTTCGCCAGTTCCTTATCACATTCAGCCCAAGTCCCATCATGAGCATCTCGGTAAGAATGTGACTGCCTCCATAGGTAATGAATGGAAGCGGCAAACCTGTTACCGGCATTATTCCCAGTGTCATCCCTACATTCACAGTGACATGAATGAGAATGTATACAGCGGCACCTGCACCAATCAGAGAGTTGAATGGATTCATTGAACGCCTGGCCCCTTCAACAGCTCTCCAGACAAGCATGGCAAAGAGAATGAGAATAAGGATGCTTCCTGCAAAGCCCCACTCCTCAGCCCATACTGAAAAGACAAAGTCCGTGTGTCTCGCTGGAAGAAAGGCAAGCTCATTCTGACTGCCCTGAAGAAATCCCTGTCCGGTAAAGCCCCCTGCCCCTACAGCCACCTTGGACTGAAGCACATTCCATCCTGAGCCGAAAGGATCAGACTCGGGGTTCATGAATGTTGTTAGTCTGGACTGTTGATAGGGTCTGAGTAAAGCCCACACAAATGGTGTTGCCGCAGCAATGGCACTGGTTGTAACCAGAAAGAACAGCCACCTTCTTGGACGTGCTCCGGATCTGTAAAGCACAAAACAGAGCAATCCGGTAAAAACCAGCCATGAGACAAAGCTCACTGAGGAGACAGCTGCAAAAACGGGACTTAGAAAAAGGAATATCCAGTTGAAGCCGAAACCCGCCCAGTAGATCATGCCGAAGATCAGCATAACAATTGCCACAGCAGTACCAAGATCCGGCTGGAGAAGAGTCAATACTGTGAGAAGCCCTACAGATGCCAGATATAGAGTCACCCCGCCATGAGAAGCTCCCCTCCTTACTGCCGGAAGCCACCTGGCTGTGAGAACGATAACACAGAGTTTGGCTATCTCTGAAGCCTGAATATTCAATGGGCCTATCTGCAGCCATCTGCCTGCTGGTCCGCCACCAAAAAAAATCGTCAGAAGAAGGAGCAGAAGGGTACCGAAGTAGACAAAAGGTACAGACTCTTCAAGAATCCTCAGGGGAAATACGGATCCAAGCAGAAAAAGTCCTGCTCCACCGGCAATGTAAAACAGCTGATGCACAAACAGAGAGCCGCCGGACGATGCTGAATAGACACAGAGCAGGCCCACAACTGTGAGCAGGATAAATGGCACAATGTAGAGCCAGTCGGTGTTCTCTTTTATCCTCAATCCATTACCTCGATCAGTCTTTCAATAATTCCTGCAGCTACCGGTCCGGCAACCTGACCACCGTGGCCACCGTTCTCTATGATCACAGCAAAGGCCACTGGCAGCGGTTCCATAATGTAACCGGTAACCCAGGCATGGTCTTCCCCTGAACTGCTCTCAGCAGTTCCGGATTTGCCCCATACACTCACAGGGAGATAATCAAGTGAGCTGTGCAGGGTACCGTGATTATATTCCACTGTCTGAAGCATTCCCTCTCTTACCACATCAAGAAGGGAATCTGCAATACAATTCTCCCAGACGGGACTGCAGGTCTCATCACCGGATACAACACTCAAACCGGGCATTCGGAATCCTGATGCTATCAGGCCGGATGTTACTGCCACCTGAAGAGGAGATGCCAGAACTTCTCCCTGACCGATAGAAGCTATCATCAGGTTTCCTGTCCCCCAGCCGCCCCGGCCATAAAGAGAATTCAGATACTCCCGGGTAGGAACTACCCCCGGAGCTTCACCTGGCAGGAAGGATGTTGTTCTCTGCCCCATGCCGAATTTACCGGCAATTTCCGCCAGATCGTCAATGTCTCCTTCCATGCTGGTTCTGTAAAAATAGGTGTCACAGGAAACTGCAAGGGCCTCAACAATGTTAAGTCTTCCGTGAACACCCCAGCACTTGAAATCGCTTCCTGCAAAGTGAAAAGTTCCATAACACGGGTCAGGCATAAAATTTTCAGTTGTTAATCCGGATTGAAGCATCCAGCTGGCGCTGACGGTTTTGAAGGTTGATCCCGGAGGATATGCCGTTGCCCATGATCTGTTCAAAAGCGGTTTTCCAGGATCGCTGATAATATCATTCCAGGCTCTGGAAGATATCCCGCCTATAAACAGATTGGAATCAAAACCCGGCACGGATGAAAGGCAGAGAAGTTCTCCTGTTTCCCAGTTCAGCAAAACAACTGCCCCGGGGCATCCGGTAAGCGTAATGAGCGAATCCGCAAACAGTTGAAGCCTGCTGTCCAGAGTCAGTGTTACGTCCTGGCCGGGGAATGGACTTATTGCCTGATCAAGAAATCTTTCAACAACCCTTCCATGTGCATCCACCACCTCGTTAACAACTCCGTGCTTACCTGTAAGTTTCTCGTTCAGAATCCTCTCCAGACCTGTTCTTCCGGTTATCTCTCCCTGAAAAACCCCTACGCTGTCTGAAAGCCCCACATACCCTACCAGGTGACAGAATGAAGTTCCCAGAGGGTATCTTCTTCGCGGTGAAACCTCAACAGAAACCCCGCCGAGTCTGTACAGGTTATCTGCAACTTTTCCAGCCTGTTCTATATCCATTCCACTAACAAGAAGAGTGTTTCTGAATGGATTCTCCATTGCTGTGGCAAGCCTCTCCTCCAGAAGTTCCTGGTCCATTGAAAGCAGCTCTGAGAGAAGAGATGTGTTTTCAGGATCAAAGTCCATACCCACCAGGGTTACTGAAAAAGAGGGGACATTATCCGCAAGAACAGTACCGTTCCTGTCAGTGATAACTCCTCTCGGAGCCTGGGTAACAACAGACCTGATATGGTTCCTGGATGACAGCTCACGATAGTACTCGCCCTTGAGTATCTGAAGCTCGAACAGTCTGCCGGCTATAATGAGAAAACAGACTGTAGAAAACACAAGAAGTGACCTGTAGGGAGGCTTCATGTGCGATTCTCCGATTCTCATGACATCTGCTTCATACCTGGAGATGAGCGGCCTGTAAACAGTAGAGGAATCATCAGGTAAAGCATCAGCGGAAGAACAGTTCTGGGTATAACAAGAAATGTTCTTACTCCGAAGCCTGTTCCGGCAGGTGATCCCGAGAGCAGTATAAAAAGAAGATCTGAAGCCAGGGAGGCTATAAGAGCATTGGCAACAAATGTCATTCTAACTGCGCCGGTGGTAACACTTAGAATCCATCTGGAGAAGCTGATTCCCAGAATAATTGCCAGAGAACTGATGCCAGGCTTCTGGTGCATGAGGAGATCAATAATGAAACCGCTCCAGAAAGCACCTTCCACAGCCCAGAAATCTCCTCTGGAAATGCTCAGGTAAACAATAACAGGTACAAGAACCGCCGGTGCCACAGCTGATCGGCCCAGGGTAAGTTCCAGAAGGAACTGGATCACTACAGCAGCGAATACAATTAACCAGTCAGTAAACCTGCTGTTCACAGGTTATCACCCTCTTTAAGAAGAATGAGTGCCTCATCCACCCTGTCGAAATCCACTGAAGCGGTAACACTCAGCGAAAGGTCAAACCCGGAATTCCCCTGTGATACACCGGAGACAGTGCCCACCACTATCCCCTCAGGATACACACCGCCAAACCTGCTTGTGAGAACTGTTTCTCCCGGGACCGGGTCTGATGACACATCTACATGCATCAGTCGCAGATTCCCGTCTGAATCAGAGGAAAGAATACCGAGAGATCCGCTCTCAGCAGTTATACAGCTCACCTGAACAGCCGGGCTTGTGATGGGTTTTACAGTTGCTGTTGCTTCCTCCACCTCTGCCACAACGCCAACAAGCCCCCGGTCGGTAATACAGACATCGCCTGGTAAAACACCGTCAAAGCTGCCGCGGTCAATGATCAGGTCACCTCTGATCAGACCTTCAGATCTGAAAAGCACCCGCCCGGCTACCGCATTCACTTCAGGCATTCTGGTAAAACTGAGCATGGATCTGTACACTCTTGTTTTCGCAGCAAGTTCGCGCAATTCAGCATTTTCCAGCATCAGTTCCACAGCCAGCGAACGGTAATGTGACTCTTCCCGCTCTTCTGCAAAAAACAGAGAAGCGAATTTCGAACCCAGGATACTGCCGCCTATACCAAGCAGCCAGGGGCCAGTTAACAGAAGCAGCACAGCACCGGAAACATGCCAGATAAGCCTGGTTCTTCTGTTTCCCATTATGAATCGATAAGAAGTTTTCGATACCGGTAAAGGTCGGAGAGAATTATCCCGGCACCAAGCACTGTACATGAAAGTGGATTATCTGCAATGCGAACGGGAAGCCCTGTTTCTCTTGTGAGAACCATATCCAGCCCTTTCAGAAGAGAACCGCCGCCGGTGAGTACAATACCTCTGTTAACAATGTCTCTAACCAGCTCCGGAGGAGTCTTTTCAAGACCATGCCCAACGGCTTTTCTGATTGCATCTACCGGCTCTTTCAAAGCATCTCTGATCTGCCCGGCTTTTACCAGGTAAGTTTTCGGTATACCATTTGCCGCATCTCTGCCGCTGATTTCCATCACATTTTCATCATCTTCATAAAGGGAACCCAGAGCAATCTTCACAGCTTCTGCACTTCTTTCTCCTATAAGGAGATACGCCATTCTTTTCATGTAATCTATAATGGCTTCATTCATCTCATCGCCGCCGACTCTGATAGAACTGTCAGCGGCAATTGAGTTCATGCTTATCACAGCCACCTCAGTAGTACCGCCTCCTACATCCACTATCATGTTGCCTATTGCTGCCTCCACAGGTAAACCAACACCAACAGCTGCTGCAAGGGGCTCCGGAACCAGAATCACTTCTCTTGCACCAGCTCTTTCCAGAGATGTCCTGACAGCATTCACCTCAACTTCTGTTATTCCACTGGGAACACAGACAAGAACTCTTGGTCTCATTGAGAATCGCCTTGTCTGGGCCTGTTCGAAAAATCTTCTAAGCATAGCCATTGTAGCTGTAGCTTCTTTTATCACACCGTCCTTGAGAGGTCTGATAACTGAAATATCTCTGCCTGTGCGCCCCAGCATTGCTTTTGCTTCTTTTCCAACCGCAAGAACATTGGAACTGTTCCTCTCGATTGCAATCACGCTGGGTTCTTCCAGAACAATCCCTCTGTCCAGCTGATAAATCATAGTGTTTGCTGTACCAAGATCAATCGCCATGGCAGATGAGAAAATTCCGGAGGAACTGCTTCCCCCGGAACCTGTAATTCTTTCCAGAAAGCTTTTAATTCCCATATCATCTCCCGATCAGGAATTCAGATTTAACCGCTTTGGTAACGCAGGCTATATACAAAACTTGCACCAGGTTGAAAAGGGCAAGTCTCTCAGTTAACTCCTGTCAGTTAACGAATCATACCTGGAGATGCGAAATTCCATGCAGAAAGGATTTCCTGCAGAGTATCAACCGGAACTGGAACCACAAGATCGAATCCGCCGGAAGGATGCTCGGACACTTCATCAATGGATCTTATTTTGAGAACTGCAGAAAGCGATGATGAACTGTATTCCCATTCCATTGGCCATAACTTGAATTCATCATGCCATGAGAAAGCAGATACTGAAACAGTTGTTCCTGCTGTGGAAGTGACTGGATACAACGCTGACTCTGACAGAGCGAAGATCAGTGTATCCGTTGCGGAAGATATGAATACCCACATGGGACACTGGTTCACGTCAGGCTCTGCTGCGTCCACCATCTCCCACTGAACAGGAACGGCAGGAAAGCCGGTTCTTATCATGGAGATGAGTGCGTTAACGCTGATAAGACCATTACCAAAAGGAATTCCTCCCGGGGTAAAGTATGCTTCTCCTCTCCCGGGGTCGTAGAAAGTTGTGCCTGTGCTGTCCACCAGAAGAGAGATCAGTGGAGAGCCGTCGGGACCACAGAAATCCGCCCTGACCTTTTGACTGCTTCTGGAAGCTCTCAGAAAGAAGGGACCGGAGAAAACCTGGTTTTCTCCCTGAAGCCTTGCCCTGCCCCTGATAAGAAAGCCGTCGGTGTTCTCCCACCTCCATGAGGCAGAGGCGGTGAAGTAAGAGAGAGTATCGGTGTAGTTACCGGTGTATGTTCCACATGCAGAAGCAAGCAGCAGGAATGGAAAAACACGGAGCAGAGTTTGAATCAGGCGCCGTATTTCTGCTCCAGTGCAGCTATTCTTCTGTCAATTTCCAGCTCTGTTCTGATCTGCTTTCTTCTTTTAAGAAGAGGCTGCGCCTTGGCTTCGGGAACCTTCTTCAAAAGGCTCTCAAGCATTTTTAAAGCTTTTTCTCTCTCGCCCTTCTTCACAGCGTCATCAATCGATTTCACAAAATCACTCAGTTTAGCCATTGGCTTTCCTTCCCCTCAATATGCACTCGTTCATAAAATCTTCAACTTTTGTTTTCTCAACGCCAAAGGATCCGTCACTCCATCCGGGGATCGGATGCTTTATTCCGTGGAAATCACTTCCTCCGGTGAGCAGCAGATTCCTCTTCTTTGCTGTTTTCTCAAGGAATGATATCATTGCTGCATTGTGCTCGGGATAGTAAGCCTCAAGGCCTCTGAGCCCGGCATCAGCAAGCGAGCATATCAGGGCCTCAAGCCCTCTCAATCCTTCGGTGGGAATATAAACTGGATGGGCAAGAACAGGCAGTCCCCCGATCTGTGAAATTACCTCAATTGCTTTGTAATCTCCCAGTCTTTTTCTCTCCACATACGCAGGTTTTCCCGAACCCAGGTATCTGTCAAAGACTTCAGCTGAAGATGATGCATACCCTTTTCTCACCATTACCGCAGCTATGTGCGGCCTTCCCACAACAGCACCGTCTGCCTGGGCTTCCACATCATCCATTGTTATGTCGAAACCAAGTTTTCTGAATCTGTTTACAATCTCAGGATTCCTTGTGTTTCTGCCTTCCAGAACTATTCCCATTGCCTTCTGAAGCTCTCCTGAAGGATCAAGGAGAACCTCCGGAGACAATCCGGGGAAATACCCCAGAAGATGTGCGGAACCTCCTGTATGAAGATCAACACTCAACTCCACTGCAGGAATGTACATGAGGCCAAGTTCCCGGGCTCTCTGAGAAGCTTCCGGAACTCCCTTCAGTGTGTCGTGGTCTGCGATTGCAAGTGCAGCAAGCGAACTGGAAACAGCAATGTCCACCAGCTCCACAGGCGTAAGCCTTCCGTCTGATGCAGTACTGTGAACATGGAAGTCGCAAATAATCATGGTTCCCCTTTCCCGGGCGGTGAATATTATCATAGGAACAGCAATGAACAACACTCACCTGGAGGACTGTCACGGAAAAACTGCACAGACAGGCTCTGCATACCGCCAGAGAAGAGATACTCAAACTGGCCTGCAGCAGACTGGCAACTTTCGGCATACCTTTCTATCTCTGGAAGGGAATGGACTATGCTTACAGCCTGTACCTTCACCCGTCAGATCGATCCATGTCTGATATGGATATTCTGATACCGGTTGAAAAAGCCGGATCTGCCTGTGCAATTCTCAGATCCGCTGAATTCCGCTGCTGCTCCGCCGGTATTGGATTGTTTACATCAGGTATTACAGGTGAAGCAAAATTTACCCGTGGAGGCATCCTCCTTGAGCTGCATACCCACCCTCTTTACTACCCTTCTCTTCTTCCAGGAAGGATACCGGCGGTAAGTGAATTCAACGAAACTCGAATGGTAGGAGAAAATCCGGCGCCAGGCTGGGTAGAGAGTTTCCTGTACACGGCTATTCACCACTCCGCCTCTCAGGTGCTGAAGGAATGGCAGAGAAGAGATGTCAGCCTTCTCGCAGGAAAAATGAACAGGTCCATGTGGGAGAAATTCGCCTTCCTGTCTGTAAGATCAGGCTGGGGAGGAAGGATAGCAGATGTTCTGGTGGATTGTGAAAGTGGAGCTCCTGAAAAGGTTGTACGCTGCCTGAGATCGCCTCAAGCCCGGCAGGACATCCGGCGCATCAGAGGAACCGCTGGTGCATTGAGAACTCTGAAAGGGTGGAAACAGCTGGGGTTCGCATGGGCTCTGTTCTATAGAATATTATCGGGAGATCAATCCCGCAGGAAAGGATGAGGAATGGCACGCAAGGTAATGTACATAAGAGAACCGGTTCTCGGCACGATCAGACTTTCCAGGCTTCAGGAGGATCTTCTGAAAACTGTGGAGGTTCAGCGGCTGAGCTTCATCCATCAACTTGGAACAACCTTCCAGAGCTACCCGGGAGCTCATTGCATGCGACTGGCCCACGCTCTGGGTGTCTCTCACATAGCGGGAATGATATCTGAACATCTCCAGGAGCGCTGCCCGGAAGTTTACAGCAGCCATCAGGGAAGTATCCGGGATCTGGTTCAGGCGGCAGGTCTTCTGCATGACATAGGACATACACCCTGGTCGCACACCCTGGAACCTCTGTATCTGAAACTCACCGGCGGTGACCACATGGACCTGGTGGCAGACATGGTTACAGGCAGAACTGTTATGCCGGTTAAAGGAGCAGGAGAAATACCGGAAATACTCAGAAAGCACAACATTGACCCGGAAGATGTAGCGGACCTTATCACAAGCAGATACAAAGGGGAACAGTTCATTCAGCAGATGATATTCGGTGAAGTTGATGCGGATATGCTCGATTACCTGCAGAGAGACTTCTACTTCACCGGTGTTGCTTTCGGGCACATTGAGGTTGACAGGATTGTTTCCACAATGACCATAAACAACGGCAGACTGGTCTTTCTGGAAAAGGGACTGAACGCTGTAAGGAATTTCCTGCTGGCAAGGCTCCAGATGTATTCAGCAGTGTACCTGCACAGAAAAACAAGAATAGTTGACAGGATGCTCCTTAATGCCGCGGAAAAAAGTGTAATGCAGCTGAAGGAAATCGAGAATTTCATGTTCATGACCGATGATCAGATACTCAGCTTCCTGGAGAATGAATCATCAGACCCATGGGTTAGAGAAATGGCCTGGCGTGTAAAGTACAGGCAGGGTCTCTTCACACAGGTGTTCAGAATAGATGCAGTGACCACATCTGAGAGTGATGTGCATTTCCTGAACAGCCTGAGGAACCAGAACAGCTCACCTGCCAGAACAGCTGAACTTCTCACAGAAGAAATTGCATCCCGATCAGGTGTTAATCCCGAATACATCATTGTAGACCTGCCCATAGAAGCAGTTAAGGTCTCTGAAGAGAGATTCCAGAAGATGGATATCAGATTCCTGGACAACCGAGGCAGACTGATTCCCCTGGAGGAACTGGATCCCCCGTTTTCCGAATACATGATGAAAGCCAGACCAAACAGAAGCCTTCTCACAGTTGCATGTGCACCTGAATACAAGGAAGAGATCAGCCTGGCCTGCAGAGAGATATTTGAGAATGCTGTAGAACCGCTTTTCAGCTAGTACAAAGTACACTCTAACGTTTCGGATATAACCGTTTTAGTTTCATGCGAGCGCATCTGTTGTGAAACACCAGTCGACTTTTGTCTGACGATTGTTCTGTCTTTGTTCCACTTTGCGGCTCTTCCGAAAGATCCAAGT
>CAYLRO010000010.1:0-72781 GCA_964386635.1 uncultured bacterium
GGAGAAGTCAGACAGACTCCCAACCTTATCCCCCGGTTCCGAGAGCATACACTGCGGGGTGTGGAGTAAAGAGCGTTTTTGCCGATTGCGTTTTGTTTCTGTTTTTCCGAAAACGGAGTGCCGTAACCATTGATCAGAGAGCAGTAATGTGTGTGGTCTATTCTGTGCGTCCGGTTACCTGCGCTGCCCCTGAGTTTTTTCGCTGCTCCAGCAGATAACTGCTGATGTAACTTCTCCTGTGTTCTGAAAGGTGTGGCGAGTTCCCCGGGGTATTGTGAGAATGGAAGGAGTTGCTGCTGTGAGGGTAATGCTGTTGTCAGGAACAGTTACAGTTATTTCACCTGAAAGAACCAGCACCTGCTCATTCCGATCCTCATGAGTGTGATTACCTCTTTTACACCCCGGTTCAATTGAAAATGCATGACAGTTGGTGATTTGCCCGGTATCTGAAAGGTGCTGGAAGGGATTTACAACAAATCCCCTCTGGTCGCGGTGATCATCTAGAATTCTGTTGTGCATGTGCTTCCTTCCTGCAGTTTGTAAATCTGGCTTGTTTGCGGCTGTTTTGCAAGGTCGGTTGACATCTATGCATGTTTGCATATAATTGCAAATGTAATGGAGGTAATCATGAATCCCGAAGAGATGTCTTTCAACGTAAAGCGCGCGGAAGTTCTTAAAGCTCTGTCGAATCCTTACAGGCTGTGGATGGTTGAAAAGCTGTCACACGGGGAACTATGTGTCTGCGAGTTCAACAATTCACTTTCACTGGATTACTCAACAATTTCCCGTCACCTTTCAGTGCTCAGGAAGGCCGGGATAGTGTCTTACAGGAAAAGCGGCAAACAGGTTTTCTACGATCTTCGAGTTCCCTGTGTGCTGGGTTTTCTCAACTGTTTTGACGAGGTAGTAAAAATGAATGTTAAGCAGGATACCGAATACCTCTCTGCAAGGGAGGCCAGGTCATGACATGGAATAAGGAATGGAAAGCTCTGGGATGGATTGTGGCAGTATTCACAGGGGTTTATTTCATGCCCCTGGGATCTGAAAGGTTTGATGGAGCGGTGATGGAATCCCTGTATCTGGCACAGTCATATGCCAGGGAGCATGTGCTTCTCTGTCTCCTTCCAGCCTTCTTCATAGCCGGCGCTATTGGTGTATTCATAAGCCAGGGTGCGGTAATGAAGTATCTTGGTGCCGGGGCAAAGAAGACTCTCTCTTATGCAGTTGCTTCAGTGTCAGGATCGGTGCTGGCAGTTTGTTCATGTACTGTTCTTCCTCTGTTTGCCGGTATTTACAGGATGGGAGCCGGAATCGGGCCTGCTACTGCTTTTCTTTATTCCGGCCCGGCAATAAACGTTCTGGCTATTATTCTTACTGCCAGAGTTCTCGGTATTGAACTGGGTGTTGCAAGGGCGGTTGGAGCTGTGATCTTCAGCGTGATCATCGGCCTTCTCATGCATCTCATGTTTCGCAGGGAAGAGGGAAAGAGGCTTGCAGCAGCCCCGATAGGTGATACCTCCGGCGGAAGGGCACTCTGGAAGAATGCTGTTTTCTTCTTCCTTATGGTGGTTATCATGATAACTGCAACCTGGCAGAACGGCGGTGCCGGAAGTTTTCAGAGCGCTGTTTTCAGTTTAAAGACCCATCTGCTTGTGGCTTTCAGTGCCATCTTCGGTGGTGTTCTTGTTCTCTGGATGAACATCAGATTCTGGAAGGTTCTTAGTGCTGCAGTTCTGGTCTTTGCATCTTCACTGGTTGCTCCTTCGGGAATAATAATACCCTTCGTTGTGGGAATGACGGCTCTGTCAGTAATTCTGGCAACAGGTGAAGGTGAGTCCCGCTCCTGGTTCGATTCCTCATTCGGATTCGCAAAACAGATAATGCCTCTGCTCCTGTTCGGTGTGCTTGTTGCAGGGCTGCTTCTTGGCCAGAAGCACGGTTCAGGACTTATACCCGCATCCTGGATAGAGTCTGCCGTTGGCGGCAACTCAATCCGGGCAAATCTGTTTGCTTCAGTGGCAGGTGCATTCATGTATTTTGCCACTCTTACTGAGATACCGATTCTTCAGGGACTCATAGAGAGCGGCATGGGTAAGGGACCGGCTCTTTCACTGCTTCTGGCAGGACCTGCTTTAAGCCTGCCAAACATGCTTGTGATACGGAGCGTTATGGGAACAAAGAAGACTCTGGCCTTTGTTGGGCTGGTTGTTGTAATGGCTACTCTTTCAGGAATCCTTTTCGGAGCCATAGTCTAAAGGAGATGAAATGAAGATACAGGTACTGGGTACAGGGTGTCCCAAGTGTAAGCAGCTGGCAGAGGTTGCGGAACAGGCTGCTGTTGAACTTGAGCTTTCCTACGAACTGGTGAAGGTAACAGACCTGAACGAGATCATGTCTTTCGGAGTGATGATGACACCTGCTCTTGCTGTGGATGGAACAGTATTGATTTCAGGTAAGGTTCCATCAAAAAGTGATGTGATGGAGCTTCTTAAGAACGTTTAGTTGTTATGAGAACGGCAGCTTTAGGGCTGCCGTTCCATTTGCCCCTATTTCCTACTGAAATGGTAAGAAAGGATTCTCATGCTCAGTTTCAGAAAAAGAATTCTACCGTTTATTCCGGCGTTTTTTATGCTGGCCGGTTCCTGCGGTTCCCAGCGAATTGAGGCGGAACAGCCGGCGTCAGCCGGGTTTGAGTCAGTTGCCGGTTCAGGTGTTCCAGTGCTTGTGGATCTGGGATCAAACAGCTGTACGCCCTGCCGCCTCATGGCTGAGGAACTGGCAATGCTTGATAGTATTACAGGCACAAAGCTTGATGTTCTGGTGATAGATGTGAATGAGGATCCGGACGCAGCCTCTGAGTTCGGTGTTCGCTTAATCCCTCTTCAGGTTTTCATTTCTGAAGATGGAGAGGAGCTTTTCCGCCACGAGGGATTCCTCTCCTTTGAGGACATGCTCAGCCGATGGAGTTCTCTGGGCTACGACCTCCAGGCAGAGGAGTAAGCCTTGGCTGAAATGTTGAGTTCTCTTGGCGAGGCTCTCTATGAATCATACCCTCTTGCCCTGGGAGCAAGCTTCCTCTGGGGTCTTTTAAGCATGATCCTCAGTCCCTGTCATCTGGTAAGTGTTCCCCTTGTTATGGGTTATTTGAATCGGGATTCCAGCAGCAGATCCATGAAATCAAGATTTGTGCAGGCTCTTGTTTTTGCAGGAGGAATGACTGTTTCCATTGTACTCATCGGTTTCATTACAATTCTGCTGGGGCGAATTGCCGGAGATATTGGTTCGATCGGCAATACTGTTCTGGCGCTTATGCTTGTATATGTGGGCCTTTCACTTACCGGTCTGATCAGCCTTCCTCTGCCTGGAGTTTCAAGAACACCAGGGGGCAAAGGGAAGGGTCTCAGCGGAGCGCTTGTAATAGGCATCATTCTCGGCGCTGCTCTTGGTCCCTGTACATTTGCTTTCATGGCCCCTGTGCTTGCGCTGATGTTTTCCATGGGTACTGAGCGGCTTGGTATGGCGCTTCTTCCCGGTGTTTTCTTTGCCGCCGGTCACGGTATCGTTGTTGTCACAGCAGGTACTTACTCTGACAGACTGCAGGGGCTTCTTAACTGGTCAGGATCAAGTCGCACCGCCGGAGTGTTTCGTATTGTGTGCGGTTCCCTTGTGATCCTGGGTGGTTTGTATCTGCTGCTGAAAGCATTGTGAAAATACTGCGGGTGGAACTGAACTCCACCCGCAGTGCAAATTATCTGATAACGGTAAGCCTGTCTGTAACTGATTCTTCTGAATAATCCAACTCTGCAAAGTAGATTTCAGGTTGCAGATTACCTGTTGAGACAGTGTTTGAAGTTGAAGTGAAAACATCCCTTCTTCTTATTTGCCAGGTGTAAGGCTATGATTATTCATGAAGCACTGCAGCAGGCGAGAAATACCTTCAGATACGGAGAGGATTTGAATTTCGGGATTGGAACAAACTGTGCCCGTGGAATAGTATAGTACCTGTATTGGTAAACTTTACAGGAGGGTTCATTGAACATATTAACACTTACAATCATAACTATAGTTGCTGCAACAGGGTATGCTTCTGAGTTCATGCAGATGACCCCTATTGGTGCCCAGTGTATTCCTGTGAGCTATTCATTTTCAGGTAACAGGGCTGCTGCAGATCAGCTTGAATTTGACATAGACTTTTCAGGGATACTGGAAACTGTTGGTGAAGGTGACGGATACGCCCATGCCAGGTGCGTTCTTTCAGACCGTTCCGGAGGATATCTTCTTTCTGTGGATGTTGACGGGGCAGAGGGTGATATGCTGTTGAAAAAGGAGTACTCGGGATCATCCTGGGAATCTCTGATTCACAGCTTTGCTGATGAACTGGTCTATCTTTTATCCGGCGAGCAGGGAATAGCAGGCACAAGCGTGGCTTATGTTCGCAGGTCAGGGGGGACATACTCGCTTCTGGCATCCACACTTGATGACAGATCCCCTCAGGTTGTCATATCAGATGAAGAGGTTATCACAACACCTTCCTGGGATCCTGCTGGAGAATTCATCGCTTTCACTTCATACAGAGCAGGTACCGGAGATCTTTATCTCTATTCCTTTGATTCCGCGTCAGCATCCCGGGTTGTTTCAGGCGGAGTGAACTATGCTCCCTCATGGGCTCCGGGTGGCGGCTATCTGGCATTTACAAGAAGCATTGAGGGAAACTCCGATATCTACAGCTATTCCTTGTCATCCTCCAATCTGTCAAGGCTTACAGCAAGGGGTTCCATTGAAACATCTGCTTCATTCTCTCCAACTGGCCAGCAGATGATTCTCACCAGTGACAGAGTGGGTTACCCGCAGCTGTATCTTATGGATTCAGCAGGAGGAACAGCGGAACGGGCGGGGTTCGCGCACGGATACTGCGACAGTCCCTCCTGGTCTCCCACCGGGGACAGGATAGCCTATTGTGCCAGAGCAGAAGGGGATTTTCACATATTCGTGATGAATTCAGACGGAACAGACATTCAGCAGGTTACCACCAGTGGTACTCTGAACGAGGATCCTGTCTGGTCGCCTACAGGAAGACATCTTGCATTTTCCAGTGACATGGACGGTGTAAGGTCCATCTATCTGCTTGAACTTAACAAATTAACTTTATACAGGTTGTCAGAGGGCAGTGAAAGCTACTGCGCAACATGGTCGCCTGTACCCATTCAGGGAGGTAACCGGTGAAACGGATTCTTTTAACAGCGTGCTGTCTGGTCACTGTGCTTGTAACCGGGTGCAGACCGGATGATATTGACGACGGGAACAATGACAATCCGGACAGCCTGGCATTCATGGTTGATGACACCCTGGACACAGGTGTCTGGGCGGACGATACAGTGGAGACCTACGCTGATCGCCTTGCCAACCATCAGCTTGCAGTGAATGATGTATTCTTCCAGTACAATTCTGAAGAACTTTCCGCAGAGATGCTTGACGTTCTCATGGCAGATGCCGGTTACATAATGACCAACACAGATTTCAGAGTGCTCCTTGAGGGCCACTGTGATGACAGGGGAACAATAGATTACAATCTTGCTCTTGGAGAGCGGAGAGCACAGGCTGTTTATGATTATCTGTTAAACTACGGCATTCCCGCTTACCGGCTTGAAACAGTGAGTTACGGTAAGGAAAGACCCTTTGTTTCAGGAACTGACGACTGGGCATTTTCCCAGAACAGGCGGGTTCATTTCCGCATACTGCCGGAGTAGGCATATGAATCGAATTGTATATGTCATTGCAGCGATTCTTCTCTTCTCATCCTGCTGGGGAACAAAATGGGCCAATTCACCGGGACGGGTGGAGGACATGGATGTTCGCACTGCTGAGATGGAAAAGACTCTTGATTCAGTTCAGCTTGTTACTGCTCAGAATGAAACTCTTCTCAGAGCCATACAGGCACAGTCCGGCATGAGAGGTTCTTCTGATGTTGAAGCTCTTCAGGAGCTTGTAGACAGGCTTGAGAGAATGCTCAGTGCGGGAACCTCCGCGGCCTCTTCAACAACACCTGCCTCTGTGCAGACAGCATACGATGATGCGTACAGACAGTATCAGCAGGGTGGTTATTCAGTGGCGTCAGAGGGTTTTTTCGAGGTCGCAATGGGCAGCCCGGACGCTTCAATTGCAGACGACGCTCTCTACTATCTGGCTCTCTGTCATCAGAACCTTGGAGAGACTCACAGAGCTGTGGAGGAATTCATGGCTGTTTACTTCAGGTACCCGACCTCTGACAGGGCACCATCAGCCCTTGCAAGAGCTGCGGCTGTGTATGGCTCTCATGCAGCTGAGAGTGATATGCACAGACTTGAAACTCTCATAATTGAGAGTTACCCAAGCAGTGACGAGGCCAGACTGATAGGAAGCAGAAGAGCCGGGGAAGAGTAGTCTTTAAGGGTCTTACTTGGCGTTTGGGGCTTGATTCAACCATATTCCCGGGCTGGGAAGACTAACAACGTTTCCATGCGGAAACAAGCAATTGATTGGGCGGCAGCCGGTTGCCTTCTGGCGACGGTTTGTGCCTTTTTTGTGTTTACCGAATAGAAAATGAGGACATCATGGGTTTCGAGCTGATAAAGGAAGACGGCGCCAGTAAGGTTATCAGGTTCACAATGGAAGCCTCGGATCTTCAGAAAATCTTCCGCAAGGTGAAGAAGGAGATATCCAGAGAGATTTCCATCCCCGGGTTCCGTCCGGGGCATGTCCCGGACAGCATTCTCGACAAAAGGTTCGGCAATCTTATTATTGCTGAAGTTGCAGAGAAGGCTCACAAGGATCTTACAGCGGATCTTTTCGATGACTTTGACTGGGTGCTTTCCGACCATGATCCGGAGTTCGACAACCTGCTGCCTGTTGAAGGCGAGGATTACTCCTATACAGTTACTTACAAGGTGTTTGAAGCCCCGGAGCCTGTGGACTACAAGGGTGTTAACCTTTCAGTTCCGGTTTTCGACATGGAGAAGGCAGTTTCAGACACAATCGAGCACGTAAGAACTCAGTTCGTTGAGTTTGAGGATTCAGAGGAACCCTCAGCAGAGGGTGACCTTGTGGTGCTCACTTATCCTGCCCCTGAGGAATCCGGCGATAAAGAACCGAAAGAGCTTTCTGCTGTTATCAGCAGGAATGATATGGGACCGGGTTTTGATGAGATCATCACCGGCGTGAAAACCGGAGACACATTCACCATGCAGATGGCAATATCCAAGGACGGGGAGGACACGAAATCAGGACCTGCCCACACGTTTACTGTAAAAGAGGTTAAGGCTCATAAATATCCTGAGCTGAATGACGAATTTGCCGTAAAAGCAGGGGGATTTGACTCCATGGACCTGTTCACTGAAAAAGTGCGGCAGGACCTTTCTGAGAGACATGCGGCAGAGATGAAGAGCTACAAGGAAAGACTTGCTGTAGACTCCATTCTTGACAGCAACAAATTCTCAGTTCCTATGTTCATGGTGAATAATCTGAAAGAGGATTACCTCTCAAGACTCGAGACTGAAGACAAGGATGAATCCGCTGTCAAGGCTGCTGAAGAGATGGCAGAGCGAAAGGTAAGGGAGTTCCTTCTTCTTCGCGAGATCGCCATCAGAGAGAATCTTGAGATCCCTGAACAGGAGATCGCAGAAGCTGTGGCCGGTGGTGACAGCCGCTCAGCTTTCCTTGACAGAAGCCGAAACGAGAAGGCATTGGAATTTGTGCTGGAAAACGCGATAATAGAGGAGAAACAGCCTGAGGAACAGAATGAGGGCCAGGGAGATACAACTACTGTGCCCTGGAAGTGGATAAAGGTTGAATCTGAAACTGTGGAAGAAGGAGCTGAGTAATGTCTGTTATCCCCTTTGTAGTTGAGCGGGAAGGAAATTCCGAGAGATCCTATGATATCTATTCCAGACTGCTGAAGGACCGGATCATCTTCATAGGGGACACTATCACAGCGCAGACGGCTACTCTGGTTGTGGCACAATTGCTGTTCCTTGAGGGCCAGGATCCCAAGCGGGACATAAACATGTATATCCACAGTCCTGGCGGTATGGTTTCTGCAGGGCTGGCCATATATGACACAATGGAGTTCATCAAGCCTGACATCTCCACTTTCTGCATGGGCAGCGCTGCTTCAATGGCTTCTGTTCTCCTTGCTGCAGGAACCCATGGAAAGAGAAGCATTCTTCCCCATGCTAAAGTAATGATACACCAGCCCATCGGGGGAGTTCGCGGTCAGTCCTCAGACATCCAGATCGAGGCCCGTGAGATCCTTAAGATCAGGGAACAGATGGACGGCATTATTGCCGGACATACAGGTCAGACTGTTGAGAAGGTCCACGCGGACAGTGACCGCAACTTCTGGATGAATGCACAGGAGGCTCTTGATTACGGTATTGTAGATAACATTCTTACGAATAGAGAGTAGTATGCCAAAAGAAAACAGATGTTCGTTCTGTAACAGACCTGCCCAGGAGGTGAAACATCTCATTCAGGGTCCCGGAGTTTTCATATGCGACGACTGCGTGCGTTACTGCAATGAGATCGTAACTGAGACCAAGGGAGAGAACAGCAAAAAACCTTCCTTTCTGCAGAAAGATCTTCCCACACCCCGGGAGATAAAGGACCAGCTTGATCTGTATGTTATAGGACAGGAGGAGGCGAAGAAGGTACTCTCCGTTGCAGTTTACAACCACTACAGAAGACTCTTGAACATGCATGACACCAAAGCATCTGTGGAACTTGAGAAGAGTAACATTGTTCTTCTGGGCCCTACAGGTGTGGGTAAAACCCTTCTTGCCCGTACACTTGCCCGGATACTGGATGTGCCGTTTGCCATAGCTGATGCAACCACACTTACTGAAGCCGGTTACGTGGGAGAAGATGTTGAAAACATCCTGCTTCGACTGCTTCAGGTTACTGATATGGATGTGGAGACCGCTCAGCATGGAATCATTTACATAGATGAGATCGACAAGATAGCAAGGAAGTCCGAGAACTCCTCCATCACCAGAGATGTTTCAGGTGAAGGTGTTCAACAGGCTCTTCTGAAGATAATCGAAGGCACTGTCGCAGGAGTTCCTCCAGGCGGTGGCAGAAAGCATCCTTACCAGGATCATATTCAGGTGGATACCACCAACATTCTCTTTATCTGCGGAGGAGCTTTCCACGGTATAGAGAGAATAATTTCAAAGAGGGTTCGGAGTTCCTCGCTTGGCTTCAATGCCAGGATAGACCACGAGGAAGACGATGAGGGCATGAAGATACTGAAGAAAGCAGAGGTTCACGACCTTGTGCACTTCGGCCTTATCCCTGAGCTTGTAGGGCGTCTTCCAGTAATGGTGACCCTTGATGATCTGAGTGAGGAAGACCTGGTGCATGTGCTTACAGAGCCCAAGAATGCATTGATCAAGCAATACCGATACATGTTCTCTCTGGACGGGATAGATCTGGAATTCAGCAGGAAAGCTCTCCTCGCTATTGCGGGAAAGGCACGAAAGAGCGAAAGCGGAGCAAGAGGGCTAAGATCAATCGTGGAAAAAGTCCTTCTGGACCCCATGTACAACATCCCTTCAAGAAAAGATTCCATCGAGAAACTGGTTATTGGAGAAAAATGCATTACCATGGGTGAACCTCCAAAAGAGATACCGAGACAAACTACCAGAGAAGCAGTTTGATTTGGCAAAACTCCAAATCGAGTTTCTTAAGAGCTGTCCCGGACGCAAAGGTCTTCCGGAAGACGGATTGCCGGAAATAGGTTTCATAGGCAGATCCAATGTTGGCAAGTCTTCACTTATCAACCGTCTTGCCGGCGGGAAAAAAGTTGCCAGAACCAGTTCCAGACCCGGCTGTACTCAGTACATCAACATATTCACCACCAACAGGAACTTCTATATAGCCGACCTTCCAGGTTATGGTTTTGCAAAAGCTCCCGGGAAGTTGAGGAGCCAGTGGGTGGACTGGATCGGCTGGTATCTCAGGGAGAGAAAACCTCTCCGTGGGACAGTTCTCCTTGTGGACGCCAGACATCCTTACCTTGAAAATGACAGATCCATGTCTGAGTTTCTTATTGAAGGTGGAAAACCTTACATCATAGCACTTACCAAGAGTGACAAGCTCAAACGGAGCAAGCTGGCAGCCTCTGTGCGAAAGGCAGGAGAAATGGGGCCGGTAATCCCGGTTTCCTCCGTGGACGGCAGCGGAATGAATGAACTGTGCGGGTGGCTTGCAACAGCCACAGCTGCACCGGTTAGGAGCTGAGAATGCCAGTTACAATCGTTGTTGGACTGCAGTGGGGGGACGAGGGAAAAGGTAAGATGGTTGATCATCTTGCCGGCAGAGCATCAGCAGTAGCCCGATTCAGTGGAGGAGCCAATGCAGGGCATACCGTTGAAGCTGAGGGAAACAGATTTGCCCTTCATCTACTTCCATCAGGGCTTGTAAGACCAGACGTCACAGCGATGATAGGTGCTTCCTGTGTAATGGATCCGGTAACAGTCCTCAGGGAAATTGAATCCCTTGAGGATAATGGCATAAAGGTTGGGAAAAGGCTTCTGATCTCCGGCAAGGTCAACCTGACTCATCCCGGTTACAAACTATTTGAAAAGCTTTCTGAAGAATCTCTTTCTGCCGGAAAGATAGGCACTACCGGCAGGGGAATAGGACCAACATACGAGAGAAAATTCAGAAGGAATGCTATCAGACTTGAAGATGCTCTGAAACCGGAGCTGTTCAGGAAACTGGTGCAGTTTCACACAGATGATGTTACCACGGCCCTTAACCTCTCACAATCAGAGACAGAGCTTCTTTCCTCTCAGGTAGAGGAATTCATCTCTGCATCGGAACAGGTGATCTCATACTGTGCTGATGTCTCCCTTTCCATCAATGGTTTTATCAGCAGCGGGGAGAGAATTATCGCTGAGGGAGCTCAGGGTACTCTTCTGGACCCTGATCACGGCTCTTATCCCTTCGTAACATGCGGACAGTGTGTTTCCGGAGCAGCCTGTACAAGCCTGGGATTCGGACCCACCGAGGTTGATCAGGTAACAGGAATACTGAAGGCATATACAACCCGGGTTGGTGCCGGTCCCTTCCCTACCGAGCAGGACAATGAAACAGGGGAGAGGATCAGAGTTGCCGGTCATGAGTTCGGAACAACAACAGGCAGACCCCGCAGGTGCGGCTGGCTTGATGGTGTTCTTGCTGACTATGCCTGCAGACTCAACGGCTGTACTTCGATTACCGTGACACTTCTGGATGTTCTCAGCGGTTTTGACCGTCTGAAGATATGTACTTCATATACCGGCGGATCATTCAGCTCCGGCAGATCCATGGGCGAGATGGTGCCTGAATACCTTGAACTGCCCGGATGGAGCCAGGATATCCGCGGTGAAAGGAACTGGTCTTCTCTGCCTGAAAATGCCAGGAATTATGTACTTGCCATTGAGAAGATGGTGAAGGTACCGGTAACTTCCATTTCCACCGGCCCGGGTCGGGATGATGTGATCTGGAGGTAGTGGTGCCGGGCTTCGACAGCCATGCTCATCTTCACTTTGATCACTTTGCTGATGATCTTGATCAGGTTGTGAAAAGAGCTGCTCTTGCAGGTATTACCCATGTGATGATACCTTCTGTGGATCCTTCCACAGCTGAATTGTCAGCTTCCATTGCAATGAAGTACAGTCTCTGGTCCGCTTCGGCTTTTCACCCTGAACACCTGCCTGAATCCCTTCCGGAAGAGGGCTGGAAAAGAATCAGAAAAACTCTTCTGGAGCCGCGAACAATCGCCGTGGGCGAGACAGGGCTTGATTTTCATCACAATACTTTTCCTTTGAAAGATCAGCTTCTCTGGTTCCACCGGCACATTGAACTTGCATCTGCGCTGGGATTTCCACTCATTGTCCATTCCCGTAAAGCAGAGGAAGCAGTTCTTGCGGAACTTCCTTCCTCTGTCTCCGTCCCTGTTATCCTTCACTGCTGGAACGGCAACAGGGAACTCACAAGGGCAGCTGTATCCAGAGGGTTCTATATAGGGGTGGACGGGCCGATTACATACAGGAAGAGCGGAAGGCTCCGGGAAACAATCTCCTCTGTACCGCTGGAACTCCTGCTTGCAGAAACTGATTCTCCGTTTCTACCTCCGGAACCTTTCAGAGGAAGAAGAAATGAGCCTGCATATACCCGTCTGGTGATAGAAACACTCAGGGAACTCTATGGAGGTGATCTGTCTATAGAGGGCATGTTATTCATGCTCTGGGAAAATGCAATGAGGGCATTTCGCCTGCATCCGTTGAACAGAAGGGCTGATATTGCTTACAAGTACGGCAACTCAGTTTATATCAACCTTACAGTACAGTGTCAGAACAACTGTTCATTCTGTGTTCGCAGGCATTCAGACGGTATTGCCGGTTATTTTCTCAGGCACCGTGAGGATCCGTCAGATGAACTGGTGCTTTCTTCTCTCAGCGCACTGCCTCTGGAGGATTACAGGGAAATTGTTTTCTGTGGATACGGCGAGCCCACTCTCAGAAGCGATCTGCTTGTGAAGTGTGCGGAATCTGTGCATAAAAGGGGTATTCGAACGCGACTGAATACCAACGGTCTCTGTACTTCGTTTATGACCGTGGACAGCATCAGCGAACTTCTGGGGAGTGTTGATTCCGTGAGTATCAGTTTGAACGCATCAGGTGAAAAGGAGTACAACAGGATTTGTTCTTCGTCAGTGGAATCAGCCTGGGAGCATCTCCTGAAGTTTGTGAAATTGACAAAGGCTTCAGGTAAATCCGCAGGAGTGACAGCAGTTTCCGGTTCAGGAGCAGACATCTGCAGAGTAAAAACCCTTTCGGAAAGGCTGGGTGTGCCTTTGAGAGTTCGTGGAGAATGAACAGATCTGAAACAAGAAAGGCACTCAGGGAGATGGACATGAGGGCTGACAGGAGCCTGGGTCAGAATTTTCTGATCAACCCTCTTGCAGCTTTGAAAATAGTCAGAGCCCTTGGAGATAAGCCATTGTCAGTGCTTGAGATAGGGCCTGGGCTGGGGGCGCTTACCGGTAAGCTCCTTGATGCCGGACACAGAGTTGCGGCTGTGGAACTGTCTGAACGGTTGTCTGAACGGTTGTCTTCTCTGTTTCCTGCAGTGCACACGATTCACGGGGATTTTCTTCAGGTGAATCCTCTGGAGATGGAAGGATTTCCCTTCGATGCAGTTGCTTCAAATCTTCCATACAACATTTCTTCTCAGGCAGTGCTCAGGCTCTGTGCAGTGGAATTCAACCAGGTGAAACGGGTTGTGATCATGCTTCAGAAAGAAATGGCTGAACGGCTCTGCTGCCTTGAAGGAGGCAGGAACTACGGCAGACTGGCGCTGATGGTCTGGCCCTGGTACTCTGTGAAGAAACTGTTCGACCTGGAACCTGGTGAGTTCATGCCTGCGCCAAAAGTATCTTCCAGGGTGGTTGTTATGGAGAAGAAGGAAGACCCGCCGCTGGACCGTGAGACCTATTCTGTTTATGGCAGAGTGGTAAAAGCAGCCTTCTCCTCACGGAGAAAAAAGATTATAAACTGCCTGACTCAGATATTCGGTCGGGAAGCTGCCATACACATGCTTGAAGCGGCAGATGTGAACCCGGATCTCAGAGCGGAAAGAATCCCACCTGAGAAATTTGTGGAACTTGCTGGAAAGGCGGAGATTTGAGATATCTTTTCTGTATTCTGCTTGCTGCAGCGGTTTCTTCCGCCTTCGATTTCAGCTACAATCTCACAATGAGTCAGTTCAAGGAGTACAGCGCACTTACCAACAATTTTTCCGCTACAGAGAATGTTTCTCCAAAGGTGTCTCTTTCCGGCAGCGGGACTTTTTCTGCAGAGAGAGAAGAAGGATTTGATCGCTTCACTGACTCGCGAAGCGGGAACGGTTCCATGAGCTGGCGCCCGATTGATGGTATCGAAATGTCCACTTCTTTCTCCAGAACAGTTTCTCTTGAGGAAAGGTATGGAGAACAGACCAGGGACGACCAGTCAGAGTCAGCTACAGGAAGTATTCGATTTGCCACAGGGAACTGGCTGAATACAAACCTCTCAGTGGGTCTGCAGAATGTTGACTACATCAGGGTTTCCGGAGATACCATCTCTGCTGGAAATAACGACGGAAGCCTGTACAGGGTGGGCAGCACCATAAACAAAACTTTTTTCGGAGGGATCAATACATCTCTGGGATTCACCGAAAACAGGACATACGGAAACGAAACCGAGAACGAATCAAACGGGTTGAACGTTAGAACCAGCTATTACTTTCCGGACAGTTTCCGCGGCGGAAGCCTGAGCGCTCAGGTTGCAGCCAGCAGAAACAATATTCTCTACATCGATTCTCTCACTGAGAAAGTGGGAGAGAACTGGTCTCATTCAGAGAGCGCAGAACTCCCGGAAATTATTCCCGGAGTGTTCATGGAGTTCAGTACAGGCTGGAATGAGGAAAACGATCACTATGAAAGCACTGAACCTGATTCAATCCTGGATAACCCCAGGAACAATGATAGACAGGGGAGATCCCTGAGCTCCATGCTTATCTGGGAAGCATCTGACAACATGGATCTGGATTTTTCCTTTACAAGAAGTATTGATGAAAAAGCGAACAGCGCACTTGATTACAATACCGGTGAGTACTACCAGTTAAACGAAAAGTCCGATGACAAGCTGCTTGATATTGTTCTTACATACAACCCCGGCGACTCCAGGGTTACCTTCCAGAGACTGGTTGAACTGTATTCATACGACACAGATATAGAAAACGAAGACACTCTTTCATTTGTCAACGACTATGACAGAGACGAGTACAGGCAGCTTCTGGCCATAAGTGCTACAATACCACTGTCCAGCCGGTTTACCCTTACATCTTCCATGACAGGGCAGGAAAGAACAATTTACTACCTCATGTCATCTCAGAGTGCAAATTCCAGAACCACTTCAACATATGCTTTTTATCCCGGCTACAGATACGATCTGGGTCGAAACTGGAAGATCAGTCAGAGTGTTAAGATAACCGCCACTTACACCGAGTACATTTTCTCGGAAGCTGCCGGTGTGAGCGACAGGCTGTCAAGAAGGCTTGACGAGTCGTTCGCTCTGGTGAGAACCTCTTCTGACAGTACCACTCTCGGCATCTCACAAAGCTTTACATTCAATGATCAGGGAACTCTGGAGAATAACATTTATCTGCGATCCGAGGAGTCGCTTAACAGTTCCATCGGTGTTGATGTGGGTTTCCATGTGTCTTCCAGGGTAGGTGTTACTCCTACCTACAACTATCAGTATCTCTCCAGAAACAGGATGGCCTACGGTCTTAAAACCGTTGACAACATTCATCATGTAGGTCTCAGATCCGCCATTGACACAATGGGGGGAACTATGAATGCCAACATTACCCGCTCTTTCTACAGCGATCCCACAAAGGACAGCTACTGGAAGGCAAGTGTGGGTTTCAACTTAAGGATGTGAGGTTACCATGAAGTATGCAGGTGTAACCGCCCTTTTTCTTGTGCTTCTTTCATGCAGTCTTTTTGACCCCAGGGATCCTGAAGAGCCGTCTCAGGGAGGAGTGACCTGGTTAACCCCTACCAGTCCTGATATTGTGGTAGAGAACATGCAGTCAGCTCTTAATGGTGAATCGGTTCTTTACCTTGACTGTCTGGACGATTCATTTGTTTTCCATGCGGACACGAATGACATTGATGACTATCCCCTGATGAACTTCGCTGACTGGACAAAGAGTGTTGAAAATCTCACAGTCAGTCAGCTTTACTCGGCTCTTACAACTGACAGTACAGTAACCGCGGAGTTTTTAATGGTGTCCAGCAACCCTGATCCCCCGGCTCCTGAAGACAGTGTTATCATTTACCGGAACTATACGATCCTGATTCCCGGTGCTGAATACTCGCCTGCTTTCGGTATTGCCGAGCTTCACCTGGTTGAGGACGGAGAGGGACTCTGGCAGATTCTCAGCTGGCACGATGCCAGGTATGAACAGTCTTCTCCGGAAAAAACCTGGGGTGTCATAAAGGCGGTTTACCGCTGACGTCTTTTTCCTCTGGAGAGATTACCTCTGATACCCTTCTGCTGGCCAGGCTTGCTTCAGAAATTCCTTACACTGTCTGTTTTGATCTGGGCACAGGTACAGGCGGGATTCTTGCTAACATGGAACCATATGAAGGGTTTTCTGTGGGAATTGACTTCTCAATGGATGCTCTGGTGCATTTCGATCTTAAGAACGGTCAGCCGGTTCTCTGTCCTGTTGAACGGATTTGCAGGACATTCAGAGAAAACTGTGCGGATCTGGTAGTTGCCAATCCCCCGTATTATTCCCTGTCCAGCAGCAGACCTTCACCTGACAGAATCCGAATGCAGGCAAGAACCGGAGATTCCCTTACAGTTCACAGATTTGTATTTGCTGCTGCCTGGCTTCTTCGCCAGGGCGGCATACTGGTTATCTCAACCAGTCCTGACAGAGAGAAAGAAACTGAGCAGAGCATTACTGCAGCAGGTTTCACCAGAAGAGAGATTTTCAGGGAAAACGGTGTATCTGCAATCAGGGCTGAATGTTTCTCTCGGATCTGAAAACTGCTGCTGCATAGTAGCATGTGTCTGAGTAGGCACCCTCAAGGAGTTCCATCCCAAGTTGCCAGGTTCCGATTTCTGTAGAATCGGGAATAATAGCAAGAGTTGTGTGATCGCTCACATCTCCTCTGGGGGTGATACCACCGGGATTAGTCAGCCAGAAATCAACATAGTTGAATGCGGAATCTGTCCAGATGATGAAGGAGTAGCAGTATTCAGGGGTCAGATTAACTTCCACAAGGAGAGTGTCACCGAGAGTCAGCATGCCGGAAGCAGGATCACCCACCATGGTTTCACCCATTGCAATCAGGCCGTCAGTGGTCATGGTAAGTCTCTCAAGAGCTTTCTCAGCGCCTTCAAATCCTGAAGAAATTCCAGTGATTATCAAGAGCAGTAAAATCAAATGCTTTGACACAGACTCCTCCGTCTCTGAATATTCCCTTCCATACTACATTCCACCGTTGAAGGGAAGTGTCAATTCTGCCTGTTATAGATCTTCATTCGCACATTGTTCCAGGGGTGGATGATGGCGCAAGAAACTTTGAGGAGTCTGCTAAAATCCTTGATAATATGGAGCAATCCTACACTGATGGATCCATAGTCGTATTCACACCTCACTATTCAGTTAATATGCCCGCAAAATTAACTGCAGGCAGAAATAGAAGAGTAACAGAGTATATAAAATATCTATCTGATAAATACAGTTATAATATCATATCAGCAGGAGAACTTCTGCTGAGGGGTTTGTCTCAGCGCAACCTGGAGCAGGCAAGGTATCCCGGAACAGGATGGGTGCTTGTTGAGTTTTCAAGCAGGGTCGGATGGTTAAAAACACTATTATGCATCAGAAGGATTATCAGGAAGGGCTACTCTCCTCTAATCGCCCATCCGGAAAGGTATCACTGGTGCAGAAGGAAGAACAGCCGTCTGGTTGTTCTCTCCAGGATGGGATGTGGAGCTCTTTTAAGTGCCAGATCTTTAAAGAATAGAAGGTGTGCCCCTGTGGCAAGAAAACTGCTTGAAGCAGGTCTGGTTCATGGGATTGCAAGTGACACCCATTCTCCGGATGACTACATTCTTGACTCCAGACTAAGGTCACTGGTTGAAAAATACTCCTGTATCTCATGGAACAGGTTGACTTTCGAGAACCCCCGGATAATCCTGGAGGATGAGATGCTTCCTGCGCTCCCTCTCCATGGAAGGGATACCCCATGAAGAGAATTCTGGTTACCGGTGCCCGGGGAATGCTTGGCACCGAGCTGGTAAGAAAACTTGGAAATAGATGCTCAGGCAGTGATCTCCCCGACTTTGATGTGACTGTGATGGATTCTGTACGGTCCAGGGTGTCAGATTACAAACCCCATGTAATAATCAACGCGGCAGCCATTACTGATGTGGATTATTGCGAGATCAACCCGGAGGAAGCCGAGAAGGTTCACTGTGGCGGTGTTGAAAACCTCTGTGCATCCGGCACCAGAGTGATAACTCTCTCAACGGATCATGTTTTCACAGACGGTCTTGGAATACCCATAAATGAATCCTCAGAGACCAATCCCGTCAATCAGTATGCCAGGGGTAAATTGAAAGGTGAGCTGATCGCTCTGGAAAACCCCGGAAACTGCGTTGTAAGAACTTCATGGCTCTTCGGAGAAAAAGGTATGCTGCCCAGGTTTGTTGAGAAACTGAATTCAGACAGTGAGATAAGAGCAGTTGCAGACCAGACCTCATGCATAACTTTTGTTGAATCTCTCGCTGATGCTCTAATCCTCATGGCCTTTGATGAATCCATGTCAGGCTTGTATCATTGCGTTAACCCCGGAGCAGTTTCTCCCTTCACCCTGGCTTGTCGATTGAGCGTAAGACTGGGGCGGGGAAGGGTTACTCCAATTAACTGGGAATCTCTGGGTCTTGCGGCTCCAAGACCTGTATGGTCAGTTCTGGGAACAGAGAGATCTGTGAACCTGCCCCCACTGGAAGAGGCGTTGGAATCATGTCTGAAAAGAATGCTGTAAAAGATTACATTAATAGAGCTTCGGAAACACTCCAGCAATTTGATGCAGACGCTGTTGTTTCTATTTCAAAGGAGATTTCCAGCTGTGTTTTCAGCTCAGGAAAGATTCTTATCTGCGGCAACGGCGGATCCGCTGCTGACGCTTCTCACCTTGCAGGTGAGCTTATCGGCAGATTCAGATCGGAGAGGATACCTGTACCTGCCATTGCCCTTACCACAGACCCTGCGGTTATTACAGCTCTTGGAAACGATTACGGATACAGTGCTGTTTTTCAAAGGCAGGTTGAAGCACTGGGTTCTCCCGGAGACATTCTCGTTGCAATTACCACCAGTGGCTCCAGTGAGAACATTGTTTCAGCAGGTAAGACTGCAAGGAAGAAAGGGATGAAGGTAATAGCATTCACTTCAAGCTTATGCGAGAATGCTCCCTGGGCTGACATTCACTGGAAAGCTTCCTGTCCTGAGACCAGCCATTCACAGGAGCAGATGCTCGTGGTATTCCATGCTCTGTGTTTCGGGCTGGAGGCTGCTCTTGCAGAAAAAGACTAAAAGTGCTCTGAAGTTTGTTCTCGGCCTGCTCATTGCAGCTGTAACCATCTGGCTTACATTCAGAAAAACTGATTGGAACAGACTGGAGGCTATCCTTTCATCAGCTGGCTGGGGTTATGCTCTGGCAGTTCTTCCCGCCCTTGCCCTGAGTTACATATTAAGGATCTTCAGATGGACAACACTTCTTGCACCTGTTAAAAAAGTTAAAAAGATTACAGCAGCTTCACCTCTCCTTACCGGCTTCATGCTTAACAGCGTACTCCCTGGAAGACTCGGTGAGTTTGCCAGATCAGCTCTGCTTTCCAGAAAGACCGATATCCCTTTTGCATCAGTGTTTGCTACTGTTGTGGTTGCCCGGCTTTTTGACGGACTTGCACTTACAGGTCTTGCTCTGGTTGTCATGGGAGCCATGTGGTCTTCTCTTTCTCATGCTGTAAGAGGGGGTCTCATTGCCGCAGGATGCGGTTATCTTGCAGTGCTTCTGATCCTTCTGGCTCTTCGCAGGTGGCACCGGCGCACAGTTTCATTGCTTGTATGGCCTGTCAGGAAATTCAAACTGTACGGATTTGCTGCTAAGCTTGAAAAGGCTCTTCTGGATTTTGCCAATGGACTTGATGTTCTGAAAGACCCTGTTGAAATGCTGAAAGTTGCGGCATTTTCCGCTGGTATCTGGCTCTCTCTCTGCATGTCGATCATACCGGTTTTCGCAGCACTGGGAATGGATTGGAACTGGTACTACCCTCCGCTTGTTCTGGTGCTTGCCGGCTTCGGAATGCTTATTCCAACCCCTGCAGGTGCGGGAACAGTGCATTATGCACTTGGGGTTCTTTTCCCGGCAATTACCGGAGTCCCTGGAGACCAGGCCAAGGTGATGGCAATATTCTTTCACGCTACACAGTTTCTGCCTGTAATTGCTGCAGGTCTTGTGGCCTCAAAGGGTAATCTCAGGAAGCTGGATGAGGTTAAAGGAACTTGAGAGTATTGCCCTGTGTATTATAATTCAGCCTTGAAATCCAAAGAGATTGAGAGAGGAAATAAATGCCTACCTACGAATATGAGTGCGAGAAATGCGGATACAGATATGAAAATTTTCAGAGCATGTCTGCAGAACCTGATAAAGAATGTCCTGAATGCGGCGGAAGTGTAAGAAGGCTTATAGGTGCCGGCGCCGGTTTGATCTTCAAAGGTGACGGGTTTTATCAGACAGATTACAAGAAGCCTTCCAAGCCGGTTTCGGAATGCTCAAGCTGTCCCACCTGTCCTTCCTGCTCTGCAGCAAAGAAATAAAAAAAGGGCGCCCTGCAGGGCGCCCTGAAAACAACTGTCTGTTACATTCCCATCATGTCGCCGAGCTTCCACTCGCCGTTCTCAAGGGTAAGCTCTACCTCTTCGGTTTCGCCATCGATTGTAACAGGAACCATTGCCGCTTCACCATCGATAACAGCTTCGCCTATTTCGACATTGCTGAAGTCAGGCATTTCAGCCATAAGCATTTCGCTGGAGAACATCTTTGTGATGAAATCGCCGGCATCCATGCCCTCGATCTCCTCAGCGGTGATCTCAATGCCCATCATGGCCATGAAAGCAGCGCTTTCTTCAGGGGCGGCCTTCATCTCTTCGATCTGACCGTTAAGTTCTTCTACGGCTTCTGCTGAAAGGCAGCTGATGAGGGCATCGCCGTCACCGTTTTCGAGAGCATCAATGGCTTTCTGAACAACAGCGTCGGGTGTTCCGCCACCGCCGCATGCGATTGCCAGTACGAATACCGCTGCAAATGCAAGGGCAAACTTCTTCATCTGTACAGTCCCTCCTGTTTACAGTTTTAGGGCTAACCGTTAACCCAGTCAACTTCGTTTCTTCCGATGCGAAAACATCGTGCGGGTGATTATAGCCATTTTTATACAGAGGGGAAATACCTAGAAGACCGTTCTTATTCTCTTCAGGTGTAACCCATATATTATGTGTTACATTTTTCCTCTGAACCGGAACACTAACCATAAATGAAGGGGGGCTGCTCTGAAACACTCAGCTGCTGTTCTGGCAGGTATTCTTTTCTGCATTTCATGTGGAGGGAGCAGCGGTTCAGGTCAGGGACCTGTTCAGGTTGTTTTCTGGCACGCCATGGGCGGTCCTCTGGGAGATATGCTGGAAGATTCACTTATTGCAGAGTTCAACCGTGAGAATCCGGACATTGAGATAGTTCCTGTATGCATGGGGAATTACCGGGCTCTCAGCCAGAAGATCATGGCCGGTGTAATGGCCGGTTCTCCCCCTGCCCTTGCTCAGGCTTACGAAACCTGGACTGCTCAGCTTATTCGGGGCGGGGCTCTTGTACCGCTTGATTCTCTCATGGAAACTGATGAGACATATACAGATGAGATGTGGGAGGATTTCTTTCCTGTGTTTCAGGCAAACAACACATTTGACGGAAGAATATTCAGCTTCCCTTTTAACAAAAGCGTTCCTCTTATCTATTACAACGTGGATCGTTACGACAGTCTGGGTATCCAACCTGCTCGCAGCTGGGAAGAGCAGAGGGAACAGCTTCATATGCTCACCTCTGATGTGAACAGAGATGGAGACATGCTTGACAGCGAAGACCGGTGGGGCACGGCATTCGGAACATCAGTCTGGACATTTGAGTGTCTTCTTGCACAGGCGGGAGGGTCCCTTCTCAATCAAGATTCAACGGCTACTGCTTTCCATTCCCCGGAGGGTGTTGCCGCACTGGACTACATGACCACTCTGCTGTACAGAGATTCCACAGCATATCTGACTTCCGGTTATGATCACCAGAAGGCATTTTCAGAGGGCAGGGTCGCAATGGTTCAGGGATCTGTCACAAGCCTTGCCTTCATGATCAAGGATATGGAGAGAAGAGCCGAGAGTGGTCTTTCCACTTTTACCATCGGCACTGCTCCGCTGCCTTCAGGGGAACAGCAGGGGGTTTATATTGCAGGGACGAATGTGATTCTGTTCCGCAACCAGGATCCAGTTGTTGTTCAGGCGGGATGGAGATTTATCAAATGGTTTACCCAGCCGGATATACAGGCAAGATGGTTTGCGGGAAGCGGGTATCTCCCTGCAAAGATAAGCAGTCTTGAACAGCCTGCTCTTCTTGAAAAGATTGAATTGTATCCAGGTCTTCAAGAGGTGCTGGAGCAGCTTAATTACGCTGTATTCGAGCCCCAGATTACTGCCTGGTACGACGGAAGAGAGTTTCTTTCAGAGTCAGTTGAAATTGTACTTTACGGCAGAATGACGCCTGACGAAGCGCTTTCCAGAGCTGCTGAACTGGCTGATGCCGAGATAAGAACAGGCCGATAGGCCGGAAGAGGGAGGAATGATGATCAAGGCTATTCTGCCGGTGATGCTGCTTTGCAGCCTGGCCGGTGCTCAAGTTCTTACCATTGCAGAAGCAAGGCAGGACAGTGACGGCGATGGAATACCTGATCTCCTTGGGGAGACTGTTACAATCAGCGGTATAGCAACATGTGAAACGAATCTCTTCTCCACGTCAGGAGTTAGTTTTTACGTTCAGGATGCCACAGCGGGAGTAAATATCTACGCTTTCGAGGCACCTTCTGATCTCAGCCCGGGTGAGGAATGGGAGATAACAGGAGAGATACTGCAGTACAACGGGTTGACAGAACTGTCACCGGAATCTGTAGACGATTACCAGTATGTGGGTAATCCAGGAATGCCTGCTCCGATACAGATGCTTCGCAGTCAGCCTGTTTCTGAACCTCTTGAGGGAATGCTTCTTGCCGCGGGAGATCAGGCACTGGTACAGTGGCTTACAGTAGCTACCGCTCCTTCATACGCTGGAGGGGGTTACAATTTCGATGTATGGAACGGACAGACAGTTATCCCGGTGAGAGTCGGTGAAACTACCGGTATTGATCTCACAGGTGTAATCGAGGGCACCAGACTTTTCCTTAAGGGTATTGGCGGGCAGTATGACTCCACGGAACCATACGACACAGGATATCAGCTTCTTCCAAGGTATCAGGAGGATGTTATAGTTTACAACCCTTCTGTGGAGAGTTATTTCCACCTGGACATCACCGGAAATCCTTTTGCCCCAAGCATAGGTGAAACTTCCATTGTGGAGTACGGAGGTCCCCAGGGTGTGCGTTTCAACCTTACACTCTTCGACAGGGCCGGGAGAGACCTGACGCATCTGGCAACCAACTCACCTGCAGGTGATATCATTGCCTGGGACGGCCGTGATGACTGGAATGAATACCTCCCCATGGGACAGTACATTCTCTGTCTTGAAGCAATTTATCCTGATGGTGACAGACTTACAACAACAGAGACCGTGGTCATCGCGGCTCCGCTGGAATAGGAGGGGACATGAGATTACTTACAGCAGCAGCCCTTCTCTGTATTGCTCTGCCGGCAATTGGAGCCTTTGAGGAGATGGAACTCGGTATACCAGGAATGGCAATGGGAGGAACCGGTGTAGTACTTAACGGTATTCAGGGTGTTCTCTGGAATCCTGCTTCAGTGGCAGACCTTCAGGGAACTGAAATAACTGTTTCAGGTAAGCTGCCCTACACTGACTTCGATTTTGCAACAGCCGGCCTGGACGGCGGAACACCTGTTACTGCCAACTGGAACCTGGCAGGCAGTGCCAGATTTTTCGGCGGCGACCTTTACACAGAGCAGATCCTTGCTGTTACAGCTGCGGGAAAACTCACAAGGGATCTCTCTTTCGGTATTCAGCCGGTGGTTTCAAGAGTTGCCATCGAAGACGGGGTGAGCAGCTACGGGTCTTCAATGGCATTTTCAGTCAATGCAGGTTTCAAAGTTAATATGTATGACCGGTGGTCATTCGCCGCAGCTGTCAAGAATCCCTTCGAGTCCAGAATTGGTGATTCGGAGGAACTGATGCACAGGCAGATGGATGCGGGAGTTTCCTACGAGCCTGCTACTGGTATGGTAACAGCCTTTGCTCTTTCCCGTGATTTCAGAGGAACCAGGGTCAGAGTGGGAGGTGCTCTTCCGCTGGGTCCTCTTACAGTTTATGCCGGTGCTCTCAGTGGACCCTCGGTGTTTACAGGGGGATTCTCCGCTCAGGTCAGGGGTATCGAAGTTTCCTATGCAGCTCAGACTCATCCGGAACTCAGCCTTACCCATGCATTCGGGGTGAGATATGCTTTTTAGCCTGCTGCTTGCAACAATGCTGGCCAGCCTGGTTCCGCAGGGATTCGATCTGAACTCTGCTTCACTTCAGGACCTGGAGAGCCTTTCCGGTATTTCACCGGAGCAGGCTGAGGTTCTTTATATCTACATACAGGACACAGGTGGCCTGGAGAACATTTACCAGATTCTGGATCTGCAGGAGTTTACTCCGGAAGATCTTGTCTGGCTCAGGGCGAACACTATTGTTCTTCCACCGGCATCCGGGGAGATATCCCCGCAGGTGCTGGATGTGATGGAAAGACTTGCCTCCGAGGACGGCCCCGGAGATGCCAATGTGGAATACTGGGAAGATCTGCTTTTAAGACCCATGCCGGTGAACAGTGCCAGGTGGTGGGATCTGCGCAGTCTTGACAGGGTCAGCTTTATTGATGCCGCAGCTGTTGACAGCAGACTCAGGTCACTTGGCCCGGTATCCTCAGTGAATTCTCTGAGAAGCACTGAGAATCTCAGATACTACGGTTACAGCAACATGAGAGATTTTGTCTCGGTAAGAGAGCCTGACTACTCCTCTACCGATCTCTTTGGTAACTACAGGTTCATATACGAGGACGGCTCCGGTCGCCATGGAATTGATGATGGTCTGCAGGGGCAGATCTCCGAGATGAAATCGGCTGTTTCCGACATTATTGCCGGGGGCAGAGAACTTTCTTCCACATCCATAGACAGTCTTGCACTGATAACCAGGCTCCAGTCTGAGTACGATCAGCTGCTGGAAGCCAGGCATGTCACGGGATTTTCCCACAGGCTCAGACTGGGAGTGGGAGACAGGTACAGAGCAGGAGCCCGGCTCTCCAGAGGTGTGAATTCCCTGGCAGGTAACGAACTGTTTGCAGGTCTTGACGCTTCTGTAAACGACAGATTCGATGTTGGGAAAGCCTTCGTCTCTTTCCAGGACGGTGGTGTTGTGCGGCAGGTAATTGCCGGTAACTACAGGCTTTCTCTTGCCCAGGGACTGCTGATCGACAACTCGGATGAACTGATGTACAGGAACACTTACAGAACCTGGGGCCTCACCCCTGACCTTACTTCATCCAGACAGAGCGCTCTTTTCGGAGGTGCTGCTCAGATCGAGGCAGGGCCTGTTCTTGGGTATGCATTCGGCTCCTATACTCCCAGAGATGCAATTACCAACCTGGACGGTACTCCAAATGTAGTTTATCAGGGAGAATTCAGAACTGAAGAGTACAGCGATGTGCTTGAAGAGACTACTTACGGAGCTTATGCCTTCTACGACATGGGAGACTTCCTCCCGGCCGGTACAGCTATTGGTCTCGGGGGAATGGGTATTGAGTACAGCGACTCTCTGAATCCATCAGTCGCAGGTATGGATATACCCAATGACACCTACACATGGGACTGTCCGGAGTATGCCAACATGCCATCCGGAGACAAACTCACCTACATGGCCGGTGCAGCTCAGACGGTATTCAGAAACATGAGCGCCGAAGTGGAAGCTGTCAGACAGGACAACGGAGCCTGGGCATCGATTACCACTGCCAGCTGGCAGAACAACTGGTTCAATGTTACAGGTTCCTACAGGAACTACGCTCTGGATTTCATGAATCCATACAACAGAGGATTCGCAGAGCAGCACAGATTCGATGACACTGTTTTCGAGAAAGCTTACCGTTTGAATGATCCTCTTGCTTCCCAGCTTGCTGATCTTCCTGTACCGAAGCCTGAAGAGGGTGTGTACGTGGAGACCAGATTCCAGGTAAGCAGACAGGTGACATTCACCAGGGTGTACCTTGATGTGTGGAGAAACCTGGCCTATGACACAGAGAACCTGAGATTCCAGGGGGAAGTGGAGTATCGCCCTGTATGGCCTGTAAGGTTCAGACTGAAATACAAGTTCCAGGATAAGCTGAATGCCAAGGACATTGTACCGACAAACTCCAGAACACAGGAGTTCACTTTCAGAACCTTCTCCCTTCCGTTCGGTGGCGATTACTTCAACATCGAGCTGAGATACGGAGACGTGGAGCTGACGCCGAACCCTCTTTATGGAGATGACAGAAATATGAACGGCGGATATCTGGCGTTCAGGTATGAGCACGAATTCTCGCCTGATCTGTCTGTTCTGGGCGGATCGACACTCTGGACCACTAATGGTATGAGTCAGTGGGAGTTCGAGGATACTGGAATTGATTTCCTTGACGGAGACGGCACAAAGTTCTGGGTTACACTGAAGAACACTCTGTCGGACAATCTCCAGCTCAGACTGAAGTTCCTGAGGAAGGATACGTTCTTCCCTCACAATGGATTCTACAGACCGGACCCTGAAGATCAGTACCATTATCAGGGTTCTCCGGACGAAACAGTAACAGACTTCGGTGACCATGTCACCGACTACGGCATACGCTGCCAGCTCGATATTCGCTGGTAGGCAGGAGGAAAGATGGGAATAACAGCAGGCGGAATGATAATCCTTCTGGCCATCTCCGGCGGCCTTCCGGAGATAATGTGGCTGGGAGATGAAGGCTTTTACGGTTCAGCTGAGGCTGCCGGTATGGGAAACACATGGTACGCTGACGAGTCCCCGCAGGGATCTCTTGAGAATCCGGTTATGACTTCCAGACTACCTGAGGGATTCACTGCAGGAATCACCGGAACACTTGTTCTGGACATGGAGAAGCGCACCCGCCGGGTGTATGACAGTTTCGGCGGTGTTGTCGGCGAATCCGAAGACGGTTTCAACCAGAGTTTTGCACCTTTGCCCGGTGGAGCAGCGGTAGCATGGTCTGACGGTACTTTCGGTGTATCCGGAGGTTACAGGGCCGTTGGAACCTTCCAGTACGATTTCAGCAAGGTGATGAATGACGACAACTATGTTAAAGTAGCTGACCAGATCCTTGATATTGGCGGAGTCCTGGGTGATTTCTCAATTTCGGGAAGCTGGAACAGCGGCGGAATCCTCTCCGTTGGAGCAGGCGGTGGTCTTATATCGGGAACCCGTAATATTGAGTACATCGTAGAATATGTTGATCCAATCGCCGAAGACATTGAACAGACTGTGGAGACCGACATCTCAGGTATGGTCTTCAGAGGTTCTGCAGGAGCTCATCTTGGCAGGATCGACATTACTGCAGGGCTGGAGCAGATCACAGGTCTTACCACTGAAACCAGCGGCAGTGAAATTGACGGAGTAATCAGTACAGACATCACCATGCCTTTCAAAGTCATGACCGGTGCTGTCTACAGGCCGGGAAACAGACTGATGAGCTGTTTTACAGCAGACCTCTGGTGGTCTCCCACTTCTCAGGTGGAGATCGACGATCTGGACCCGGGATACAGAAACTCCTGGGGTTTCGGTGCAGGTGTTGAGAACACTCTTCCAGGTGAAATGATAGCCAGAGCAGGTTTTGAGTATGACTGTTCGCCTGTAGCTTCTGCACTGGACAGAATGGGTTTCACTGCAGGTCTGGGATGGGTCCACGACGATCTGTCCGTTGATGCTGCCATTGGTTTCTCTCCTGTTCGCTGGGATCAGTATCAGGTTGACGGACTGATGACCTTCACTGCTGGAGACAGTCTTGTGGTTGAGTCAAGCAGGACAGCCTTCTCTCTTGGCGTGACACAATCATTCTAGGGAGGATGAGCCACATGCGGAGAATACTACTTACAGCACTGCTGCTGGCACTAACCGGCCTGTCCAGCGGTGACACCATCTACCTGAACATCCTTCACACCAATGATATTCATGGAGGTATTGCTCCCAGGGAAGCATCCTTCATGAATCCCGACTTTCCTCCTGGAATAGGGGGAGGAGCCTGGATAGCTTCATACGTGGACCAGGTTAGAGCACAGTGCCTGGAATCAGGTGAATACTGCCTCCTCATAGACTGTGGAGACATCTGGCAGGGAACACCTGTGGGGAACTGGAATTCCGGGGAGTTCATGATGGAGTGGATGAACTCCATGGACTATGACATGATGACCCTTGGCAACCATGATTTTGATCATGGAGCTGAAGTGGCCATCAGAAATTCAGAACAGGCGGACTTTCCGGTGATCTGCACCAATTTCCTCACTGATGAGGGAGTTATTCCTGAACCGATAGTGCCATGGATATTCATGGAAATGGGCGGACTGGACATTGCCTTTATCGGTGTAACAACTTCTGATACCTACGGGCTTGTGGATCCTGAACTGCTTGAAGGATACATAATTGCACCTGAACTACCTGTGGTCGAAGCAGCAATTGAAGAGGTTGAGGAACTGGGTGCAGACCTTGTAGTGTTTGTTTCTCATCTGGGTCATCCCCCTGATTCCGAAAGGTACACTCAGAGGGTTTATCAGGCCTGGGAGAACGGCGAGGAATACACCAAGGATTTCGCATACAACTCTGCAGAACTTACCTGTCTCGTGGAGGGTATCGATCTGATAATCAGCGGTCACACTCATGTGGCGCTGAAGGAACCCTGGGTGAATCCCCTGACACACACCATTGTTGTTCAGGGATATGCCAACGGAACCGGGATCGGACACCTCAGGGTGGCAATTGATACCGAGACCGGAACCATTGTCGGGTATGACATGCCGGACGGTGAGGAATACATAAGTCTGCTGCATGACAGGTTCTGGCCTGACATGGAGCAGTACGAGTTGATCAACGGTTTCAGAGAAACAGCTGAAGCAGGTATGGACAGTGTTATTGGTGAAGCTGTTTCCGAGATCCCCAGAGGTGGAGCAGAACATCCCCTGGGAAGACTTATGAGCGACGGGATCTGTGCAGCAACCGGAGCCGATGTGGGTCTCTTGAACAGAGGTGGAATAAGGGCTGCCATTCCAAGGGGGCCCATTACACGAAGAGTCATCTTTACAGCAATTCCCTTCGAGGAAGATCTTTACATTCTCGAGGTTACAGGTGCTGAGCTTCTTGAGATTCTGGAGACTGGAATGCAGGGGAGAAGGAGAGACATGGAAATCTCCGGATTCACCTGTTACAGGAACCAGCTCAGCCCTGACGGAGAGAAGATCGAAGAACCGATGATTCAAGGTGCACCCCTTGATCCGGACAGGGTCTACACCCTGGCCACAACAGGTTACCTTGCTCAGGGAAATGTTGGCTATGATGTAATGCTTCAACATGAGCCTTCTTATTCGGGTATCACCCTGCTTGAGGCTGTCAGCCAGCACATTGCCAGTGTATCCCCGGTGCAGCCTGACAACATTGTGAGGATTATCTGGATCGAGGAAGAAAGGTAACTGTTTGAAGACGGTAATTCTTGGCGCCGGGCTGGCTGGGCTGTCAGCAGCTGAAGAGCTTGCCCGGCGGGGGATGGAAGTAGTTGTAATTGAGAAGAGTGCATTCCCGGGCGGGCTTGCTGCCACAGTCCGGGATGGAGAATTTTCCTATGACCTTGGTCCCCACCGGTTTCACACAACCAGTGATGAAGTGCTGGAGTTTGTTAAAGCTCTCCCGGGCATACAGCTTGCAGAACTTGAACGGGTGAGCAGGATAAGACTTCTGGACAGATATTTCGACTATCCTCTGTCCATGGGAAATGTTCTCTCCACAATGCCCCTTCACCGAGGTGCGGGAATGATACTGAGCTACCTTGTGGAGAAGATCAGAGGAATTGTCTCTCCAAGGGAGCAGAGAAGCTTTGAAGGCTGGGTTCTCAGCAGATTCGGCAGAGGGCTTTACGATCTGTATCTTGCACCTTACAACAGGAAACTCTGGGGAATTGAACCCACTGAGCTCAGTGCTGACTGGGCCAGCCAGCGGATCACAGTTCCCAGCCTGGCAGGCCTTGTGAAAGAAACACTGTTTCCTTCAAAAGAAACTGTGCGCAGTCTTGTAAGCACTTTTCATTATCCTGCAGGGGGAATCGGTGAGATTTCCTTGTCCCTTGCAGAGAGGATCACCCGGTGTGGCGGATCAGTCCGTTATTCCACAACTCCTGTTGCTTTAAGAAGAACAGGAGAGGGGTGGAGTGTATCTCTGCCGGACGGTGAAATCAAGTGCGATGAGCTGATCAGTACTATCCCGGTAAACCAGTACACAAAACTTCTTGCAGAGGAGCTTCCGGAAACGGTGCATGCTGCTGCAGAGGCCCTTCATTTCAGATCTCTCGTGTTTCTCGCAGTTCTTGTAAACGGGGATATAGAGCCTGAGGACCACTGGATATACACATCCGAAGACAGGTACTCTTTCAACCGGTTGTCTATTTCCCGGAATTTTGACAGAGAAGCACCCTCCCAGGTCGTTTTTGAATTCGGCTGCCAGGAAGGAGACTCAACCTGGAAAAAGAAAGGTGAGGAATTGCTGAGGGAAACAGTTGCCGGTGCAGAGCATCTGGGGCTTTTCTCCAGAGATATGATCCTCGGGTTTCATGTGAGCAGAGCTTCTCACGCCTATCCTGTCTATGATCTGAATTATGCCGCCAATGTTTCTTGCGTTCTTGATGCTCTGGAGAAAATTCCCCGGAGCGTAACATGCGGCAGGCAGGGACTTTTCAGGTACAACAACATGGATCATTCCATCGAAATGGGAAAGTATGCAGCTCTTGAAGTTCTGGGTCTGGCCACTGTAAGAGAACATTTCAACTGGGACGAGAAAACCTGGGCGGACGGCTGAGTTGCGTCAAACTGCTCTGATTCTGCTGTTTATTCTGGCAGGACTTTTTGCAGTCGGGGCTCTCTTTGACCCGCCATTTCTTACACCCCTTCTTAAACTTACATGTCACAGACTTCCAGAGCGTTCCTTCACATGGACCCCGGGCCTCTGTGCCAGATGCACATTTTTCTGGATCGGCATAGTGGTATGTGTACCTCTTATGCATTTCAGAAAACTGCCGGGATATCTCTCTGCAGGTTTGCTGTTCATTGCTCCGCTTGTGCTGGATGGATCTCTTCAATTCGCAGGTCTTTATGAGAGTACGAATGTGCTGAGAATGATCACAGGGTTTCTGGCAGGTGCAGGTGTCTGCATTCTCTTTGAAAGTGGAGTCAAAGTACATTGATTGAGAAAAACTTACAGCGCGCAGCACCATTGACAATTCACCGTAAAAGAATGAGATTTGATGCCACCAGCAGGACCTGCTGGTATCCACGAATGGTGGAAGAGGCCGAACCGTATGGTTCGCTGTTGCTCTTCCGCAAGCAAAAGTTTCACTTGCGGAAAGGACGACTGCATAATGAGCAGAACAAGAACCCTGATCCTGGGCGCCGCCGGGCGCGATTTCCACAACTTCAACACACTTTATCGCACAGATAACAGTTTCGAGGTTGTGGCTTTCACAGCTACGCAGATCCCTGATATCGATGGAAGAAAGTATCCGGCAGAACTCGCTGGAGAATTCTACCCTCAGGGTATTCCCATTCTTGACGAGAGCCAGCTTGAGAAAATCATCAAAGAGGACAACATCGAGCTTTGCGTAATGTCATACAGTGATCTTCCTGACAGCACCGTTATGGCCCTTGCCAGCCGAGTGAACGCAGTTGGTGCAGATTTCACAATGATCGGTGCACAGCGTACTATGGTAAAGAGCACAAAACCTCTTATTGCCATTACCGCTGTTCGTACAGGCTGCGGTAAAAGCCAGACCACACGCCGAGTTATTGAAGAGCTTACAGCTGCAGGCAAGAAGGTTGTTGCCATTCGTCACCCGATGCCTTACGGAGACCTTGTGAAGCAGCGCGTACAGCGTTTCGCTACAATCGAGGATCTGAAAAAGCACGAGTGCACAATTGAAGAGATGGAAGAGTACGAACCTCACATTTCCAGAGGCAATATAATCTACTCAGGCGTCGACTACGAAGCTATTCTCCGCGAAGCCGAGAAAGAAGCTGACGTTATTCTCTGGGACGGCGGAAACAACGACACTTCCTTTTACGCTCCTGACCTGACCATCACTGTGGTTGATCCTCACAGACCAGGTCACGAGATCAGTTACTACCCCGGCCAGATCAACACCAGAATTGCTGATGTCATTGTTATCAACAAGATCGACAGCGCATATCCTGAAGATGTTGAAGAAGTAAGAAGGAACGTTCGCAAGGTTAACCCCAACGTTCGTATCATCGACGGAGCCAGCCCTGTCTCAATTGACAAGCCTGAGCTTGTTAACGGGAAAAGAGTTCTCGTTGTTGAAGACGGTCCTACACTCACACACGGTGAGATGGAGTACGGTGCAGGTTATGTGGCAGCAGAGAAGTATGGCGCAAGCGAATTCGCCAATCCCATTCCCTTCGCTGTCAGAACCATCAAAGACACTTTCGACAAGTACTACCCCGGCGTTGAAGAGACCTCTATTCTTCCCGCCATGGGATACGGCGATGCTCAGATGAAGGATCTTGAAGAGACCATAAACGCCATCGACTGCGATGTTGTTGTAATAGGCACTCCTATGGATCTCACAAGAGTGGTAAAAATAAATAAACCCACAGTAAAGGTGACTTACGACCTTCAGGAGATCGGCAAGCCCGACCTTGCAGAAGTTCTGAAGCCCTTTACCAAGTAGTAAATGTCCGCGTGAGCGGAAAAAGCGCAGGAAGGCAGGATCCGCAGGGGTCTTGCCTTCCCACGCATCATCTGGAGGTACTGTTCAATGTCTGAAAATCCCGCCAAGGGGCAGACAAAGGTGGAACCCTGTGAGGTGAAGAAGAAGAATGCTGTGCATATTTTTCCCGACTGGTGTAAAGGTTGCGGAATATGTGTGGCTTTCTGTCCCAAACAGGTGCTTGAAATGGGTAAAGACCAGAAGGCTCATGTTGCACATCCTGAAAAGTGTATCGAGTGTGGCCTCTGTGCCAGAAGATGTCCTGAGTTCGCAGTGTTTGTAAGCGGTGATGAGCTTAAGGAAATAAAGAAGAATGGTGGTGAGAAATGAGCGGAGTTCCCTGGGGTGAGACCCGACTGGTACAGGGCAATGAAGCCGTGGCACTTGGTGCCCTTGCTGCTGGAATAGATTTCTTTGCAGGCTACCCCATTACCCCTTCCACTGAAGTGGCGGAGATACTTGCCAGAGAGATGCCTCTCATAGGCAAAAGATGGATACAGATGGAAGATGAGATCGCCAGCATCAGTGCCATTATCGGTGGCAGCCTTGCCGGTGGAAGGTCAATGACCGCAACAAGCGGTCCCGGATTCAGTCTCATGCAGGAGGGCCTCGGGTATGCATGCATGACAGAGGTGCCTCTGGTACTTGTGAATGTAATGCGTGGCGGACCCTCAACAGGGCTTCCCACCCAGGTATCTCAGGGTGACGTGATGCAGGCCAGGTGGGGCGCCCACGGAGACCATCCCGCTATTGTTATTGCTCCTGCTGACGTTGAGGAGTGTTTCAGGCTCACCATCCGGTCATTCAATCTGGCTGAGTCTTTCAGGACTCCTGTGATCCTCATGCCGGATGAGGTTATCGGTCACATGAGGGAGAAACTGTCTTTCCCCAGGCAGGATGAGATTTGTATCACACCTCCTTCTGCTCCTGATGTACCCATTGAATGGTATGAGCACTATCACTCATCTGCTACCGGTGTTTCTCCCATGGCGAGATACGGGACCGGATATCGGTTCCATGTTACAGGATTAACTCACGATGTCCACGGCTTCCCTACAAGAAAAGTGGACGAAGTTATCTCAAAGATGAACAGGCTTAAGCAGAAGATAACAAGAAGGCTTGATCTTCTTGAAGACAACAGGCTTCACGAGGTGGAGGAAAGCAAAGTTGTCATTTTCTGTTATGGCTCCGTATACAGGAGCGCTCTTGCAGCTCAGCAGATTCTCGCAAAAAGACGGAAGAAAGTGGGCATATTCAGGCCTGTTACTCTCTGGCCGTTCCCTGACAGAACCGTAAAGGAAAAACTGGACGGCAAGGAGATCATTCTTGTTCCGGAGCTTAATCAGGGCCAGATGGTGCACGAAGTTGAAAGACTCACATCTGACAATGTAAGGGTAATTCCTCTTCATAGATACGACGGTTATGAGATCACACCTGAACAGATCGTCGAAGCGATACAGGAGGTGATGTGATGCCTGCAAGACTTCCGTATTCCTACAGATATCTCAGAGCAAAGAAGAAATTCCCACATGTATGGTGTCCCGGTTGCGGTATAGGAATAGTCATGGGCTCTATCATCAGGGCAGTAGACAGCCTGGGCTGGGCTCTGGATGATGTTCTTATGGTTTCCGGTATCGGATGTACAAGCAGAATGCCGGTTTATGTGGATTTCAACACACTTCATACAACCCACGGAAGAGCTCTGGCGTTCGGAACCGGAGCAAAAATGGCCAACAGCAATCTCAAGGTTCTTGCAGTAATGGGAGACGGTGATTCTCTGGCCATCGGCGGTAATCACATCATACATGCTGCCAGAAGGAACATGGACATTACAGCCATTATTGTTAACAACAACAATTACGGCATGACAGGCGGACAGTTCTCTCCCACTACACCTATGGGTGCCAAAACAGCAACGACTCCCTATGGGATGATCGAACCCGACTTCGATGCCTGCAAACTCACTGATGCTGCAGGGGCAAACTTCGTGGCCAGAGGAACCGTTTATCATGTAATGGAACTTGACGGGCTGATCAAGAAAGCTCTTGACGGTCCTGGCTTCAGACTGGTGGAGATACTGTCTCCATGCCCTACAAACTTCGGCAGAGCCAACAGGCAGGGCGACGCAGTGAAGATGATGGAGCTGCTCAGAGATAATACAGTGAATGCAGCCCAGGCGGCGAAACTCTCCAAGGAAAAGATGAAGGGGAAGATCGTCAGAGGTATCTTTGCCGACAAGGATCAGAAGGGTTACATTGAAAGATACAATCAGCTTGTAAGCCGGGTGAGTCCGGAGGTGAAAACATGAAGTATTCCGAGACAAGACTTGCAGGAGCCGGAGGCCAGGGTCTCGGACTTGCAGGAAGGATCCTCAGCCAGGCTGCCATCCTGAACGGCAGCGAGGTCTGTTTCACTCAGAGCTATGGCCCTGAGGCAAGGGGAGGCGCAAGCCGTACGGACATTATCATTTCCGACAAGCCTATTCTGTTTCCCAATTGCAGGAAACTGGATATCCTTCTGGCTATGAACCAGGAGAGTGCTGACAAGTACAGCCCCAAACTGAAGGAAACCGGATTCAGCATTGTGGATTCCACATACGTGGATCAGCTTCCCGAAGGCAAGGTATATGAGTTTCCTTTCACGGACAAGTGTATTGAAACCTTCGGCAGCAAGATTGCTGCAAACCTGATTGCAATAGGCATGTTCGGCGCTCTGAGCAGATTCTTCACGCTGGAAATCTGGACTGACGCCATAAAGCTTGCAGTGCCCCCGGCATTTCTCGAAATGAACCTTCAGGCTTTTGAGCTGGGTCACAGAGAAGGCAGGGAAATTCTTCACATGGAAGAGGGCAGAATTCCAGTTGCCTGGGACAGAAAACAGCCGGTTCCAAAGGCTATCAGAGACAAATACTCACGATAGCAGTATCAATAAAGCACGCGCCCTGCCTGAAAGTTGATTCAGACAGGGCGCGTCTTGACTTGTAGAAATGGCAGCCGTATTATTTTTCATTGGTTCGCCTTGAAAGGGTGGGGTCGGATACCTATAGTCAGAAACGTGAAAACAGGAGGGAAAATGAGAGTAATTATCAGTCTTATGGTTGTGCTCATTGCTGCTTCAACTGCAATGGCATTGCCGTCTTATTATGGTCTCAGAGGCCTTAACAGGGTTGTTGACGCACAGCCTATTGAGACAAATCAGTATTCCGTGGGGTTATTCACCCAGGGTGGAATCAGCAACGATGACAGAATGGCCTGGCTCCCGGAAACAGGTTATTTCACAGCTGAGGACACAGAGTACGATGCCACAGGTTACCTTGCTTTCGGTTACGGAATTAATGAAATGGCCGAGATGGCCGGCAGGGTTTCCTACTGGTGGAACGGATACAAGAGAGATCTGAGCAACGCTGAGCGTGACGGAGGAACAGGCGAGTGGGAGAGCGATGATGCTCTTAACGAAGCCCTTCTTTCCCTTAAGCTCTCGTTCAATCCCACTAATGACGGTCAGTTCTGGCTGGGATTCATGCCTTCCGTGGGCTTTGGAATCAGCAGTGGAGACAACGATTATGTAACCATGTACGATGCCGGTACAGATGGTATCTGGTGGTTCGATGATCCCATGTTCGAGATGCGGCGCTGCATGCTTAACAGCGGAAACTACAATTTCGGCGGCGATGCCCTTATCTCCTACAACGCAGACTTCGGTCTCGGTCTTCACCTGAACGCCGGTTATCATTACTACTCCCAGCAGTTCGAGTATGTTGACAATGCTCGTGACATGTATGGCAACTTGACAAGTTCAGAGGAAGTCGACCTTACAGTAAATGACAATGTAATCCAGGTTGCCACCGGTATTGAGTACCAGGCTGGCGCAATTACTCCATTTGTTGAGATGGAGTACAAGAGATTCCTGGACAGAGACGAAGAGTCCGGCAACGATGAGAGATACGACGAGATCGCTGTTCTTGACGGTGGTTTCAGATTTGTTTCTCCCTACGGTATAGCACTTGACCTTACAGGTTCAATGGCTATGACCACCTTCGATCCCGAGTGGTCCGACATGGGTCACGGAATCTATCAGTCCACAGGTACAGTGACTGAAGAGGAAAGAGCCGCCAGAAGCCCGTTCCCGGGAGGATATCCTGCTGAGTACGGTATTGGTCTCAACCTTATCTTCTCATCCGTTCTTCTTGAAGATCCCACTCACGGTACTCTCAGCGGTATTGTAACCGACAGAGAGACCGGAGAGGTGCTTGAGGCAGAAGTAAGCTTCCCGGCTTCTTCAGTAATGCCTGTAACTGCTGTGGATGGATTCTACAGTGTTGAGCTTCTTGCAGGTTCAGTCCCGGTAAATGCAGCACTTGATGGATATCTTCCATTCACTGAGACTGTTGTAATAGTTGCCGGTGAAGACCATGCATTTGACATCGCCATGACACCTGTGCCTGACAACGGAATTCTTACAGGTACAGTTACAGACGGCGAGACAGACGAAGTCATCGCAGGCGCTACAGTGATGGTGGAGGACCTTCCTGAGGGTATCGAGGGTACCGCAACAACAAACGCCAATGGTGTTTACTCAATCGAGATCCCTGAAGGCAACTGGACAGTCAAGGTAATGGCTGAAGGTTACCTTAACGTAGTGAAGGTTAAGGTAATGGTTCCTGAGCAGACCACACTCTTCGATGTTGAGATGCGTCCTGAACTTGTTGAGGGACAGGTTCTCAGCTTCAACAATATCTACTTCGAGAGTGGCAGTTCACAGATCAAGGCTGAGAGCTTTGGAATCCTTGACACGGTAGCCCAGACACTTATCGCCAACCAGGGCGTTAATGTCCGCATTGCAGGTCACACAGACAGTGACGGCAGTGCCAGCTACAACCAGGGTCTCAGTGAGCGCAGAGCCAATGCTGTTCGCGATTACCTGGTGAACAAGGGTGTTCCATCAGGCGCACTGAGCACAATCGGTTATGGTGAAGAGCAGCCTTCTGTTCCCAACACCAGTGCCGCTAACAAGGCTCAGAACAGGCGTATCGAGTTCATCATTCTCGGTCGTGCCATATAGCACCGGTTTAAGAACACAGAAGGGGGCGGGTTTTCCCGCCCCCTTGTTATATTCAACCAGCAGGTATGAATTTGATTCAGAGGAGGCAGAATGAAAAGCTGGATGTCTGTTAATGAGATACTCGAGTTTGCAATAAGCGAAGAAGAGAATGCAGCAGGGTTCTATACGGAGCTTGCTTACATGGCGGGTAACAGGCAGATGAAAGATGTCTTCCTGGAATTTGCAGATGAAGAGCGGGGTCACAAAGCCAGGATTCAGGCTGTAAAGGACGGGAAAAAGTTCACAGCTCCTGAAAAGGAGATCACTGATCTGAAAATATCTGATTATGTGGCAGATGTTTCAACAGACAAGATCGAGAATTTTGAAGATGCCCTTGTAGTGGCCATGAAAAAAGAAAAGGCCGCCTTCAAACTCTATACCCGTCTTGCCGGTATGGTTGATTCAAAGGAAGCAGCAGATTTGTTTCTGGCGCTTGCCCGGGAAGAAGCGAAGCACAAGCTCCGTTTCGAAATCGAGTACGACCAGTCTCTGAAGGATAACTGATAAAGGGAAGCAGCTACATAAGGTTTCTGGGATCCACATCAATATCCATACGGACACCTCTGCATTTCAGGGATTCGAACTGATGCCTGATAAGCGTCACTGCTGTCTTCAGTGTTCTGTGGTTATGTGCTGTAAGAATTGAGCTGAACCGCCACCTGTCGTTGATTCTGGCCATTGCAGCTTCGCTTGGGCCCATAAGTCTGCAGCCGGCAGGGATATTCGTACGGCATGACTGTATGGCTGTATTTCTGACACTGCTAAGCTTTTCACCTGTCCAGAGCAGCCTGGCCATTCTTGTGAAAGGCGGGAATCCCATTGCTTCTCTCTGTTTCAGTTCTGCCTCAATGAAGGTTCTGTAATCATGGGAACATGCCAGGAGGATAACAGGATTCTCCGGATCCATGGTTTGTATTATTACTTCACCGGGTTTACTGCTTCGGCCTGATCTGCCGGCAACCTGCAGCAGAAGGCTGAATGTTGTTTCCTGAGCTCTGAAGTCAGGAAGGTACAGCCCCATCTCTCCACCGATAACAGCTGCCAGTGTCACGTCAGGGAAGTCGTGGCCTTTGGCCACCATCTGGGTGCCCAGAAGGACATCACCTTCACCCCGGTTGAATCTGTCAATTATCTTCCAGTGGGCAGACTTTCCTCTGGTAGTATCTGCATCCATTCTTATTACCCTGGTAAGCGGCAGCAGTTCATTCAGAGCCTGCTCAACCTTTTGAATTCCTGGGCCCTGTCTTGTGTATTCCTCTCCTGAACACTGGGGACAGCGCATCCTGGCACTTTTCCATTTTCCACAGTGGTGACACCTCAGAATTTCTCCCTGTTTGTGGTAGGTCATGGAAATACCGCATGATGGACACTTCTCCACATGGCCGCAGGCAAAACACATCTGAATAGGAGAATGACCTCTTCTGTTAATAAGAACAATACTCTGTTCTCCCAGTGCAGTTCGTTTCCCTATTGCTGCAAGAAGCTGATCTGACAGCAGAGAATGCCTGTGAAGAGAAGAATCAACAAGAGACACTGAAGGCAGTTTTCTTCCTGTGACCCTTCCAGACAGGTTCAGAAGTGTGTATCTGCCTTTGTGTGTGTTAAGCATGCTTTCTGCAGAAGGGCTTGCAGAACCCAGTACAACAGGTATTCCTTCTATCCCGCCTCTTACAACTGCCAGATCCCTGCCATTGTACCTGGGCATTGTGCTCTGCTTGTAACTGCCGTCGTGTTCCTCGTCAACAACGATAATTCCCAGATTGTGAACAGGGGCAAACACAGCGCTTCTCGGTCCGATTACTATTCTTCTCTCTCCCCGCTGCACCATGTTCCAGGCATCAAGTCTTTCTCCTTTTGACATTCCGCTGTGCAGAACAGCAACCTGTCCCGGGAATCTGAGATTAAATCTGCTTACTGCCAGAGGGGTTAGAGATATTTCCGGTACCAGAACGATTGCCCCGCGGTTTTCCCTGACTGAATGTTCTATGAGTTTGAGATAGACCTCGGTTTTCCCGCTTCCTGTTACCCCGTGAAGAAGAAATGTCCCTGAGGATGACTGAAGAACAGTATCAACCGCAGTTTTCTGTTCCTCTGAAAGCTGCGGAACAGGCTTGTTTTCAAGGGGAGCCATTGCCATCAGCGGATCTCTGGGGACCTGGGATGTCACCTCCCTGATCAGACCGAGGTGCTTAAGCCTTTCAAGGGAGCTGCTGCCTGCTCCTGCCATGCGCAGCAGTTCCTTTTTAGGTGTTGCCCCGGCTACTGACAGGCACGCAAGAAGTTCTGCCTGTTTTGGTGCTCTACTCTTGAGCGACTGACCGGCGCTTGTGAGCACCTCCGGTTTCACCAGTGGTTCAATCACTGACATTGTTTTCGGAGGAGGAAGTTTGTCCGGTTTCCACCAGCTTCGAACAAATCCTTTCGCAGCTTCATCGGCCAGTACTTTGTCCAGTTGAACCTTTTCCCCGACCGTTTTTTTAAGGTGATTGTATTCCACCGGTTTATCCCTGCAGAATTCCCTCAGTGAAGACCTGGAGCTGATCTGCACCATCCTTACTGCTCTGCCCTGCATTCCAGGGGGGAATCCTGCTGCTGCAGTTATTCCAGGAGGCGACAGATAGTAATCGGAAGCCCACTTGAGAAGATCCATGACTGAATCAGGGAGAAGCGGGGCTGAATCAAGTCTTTCAAGAACAGGTTTCAGTGTTATGTGAGAAGGCACCTCGGGATCGGTTTCCCAGATGATTCCCGCTACGCGGCTTCCACCCAGGGGAATAACTACTCTGCACCCTTTGAGAACACCGCCCAGCATGGAATCCGGCAGGATGTATGACCATGTGGTCCATACAGGCCTGGGCACTGCAACAGAGACAACTTTCGTCACGGTCTCATGCCCAGTTTCAACGCTCTGTTCCATACGATTTCCCTGGCCGTGGATACTGTTATGGGCAGAGCTGGAAGTGTTGGGAATTCTCCATGGTCGAAGAGGACTTTCCCTGCGCAGACAACTTTCCGCACCCGTCCGGCTCTGGGAACTTCCATCAGGGACCTGTTTCTGTCTTCGGAAAGTTCGATTTCAGCCTGCTCTGCTTCCGAAAGCTCCATCTCTATATAGTCATCCCTGAAGCCTGTGAATCCAAGAAATGATGCGGCATCCCTGCCGGTCATGTTCACCCACTTCATTGATGGTACCATCCCCGGGGCAGCTTTGACTGAGGCCAGATTGCAGGCCAGCCTTGCTTCTCCGGAGAGATCAAGCCTGTTGTTGCAGGGAGCACCGTCACTGCCCAGGAAAACCCTGATACCGCTGTTGAGAAGCTCTGGAACATCAGCAATCCCACTTCCCAGTTTCAGGTTAGTCCATGGACAGTGCACCACTGCGGTTTTTGTTTCCTTCAACATATCCATTTCGCCTGACTGAAGATGAACGCAGTGAGCAAGGCAGGTTTTTTCTCCCAGGAATTCAAGACGGTTCAGGAGATGTATGTTGCCACCGGCTTCTCTGATCCAACTGTCAGCCATCTCTCCCGGTGCCTCTGCTGCGTGAGTGGTACGGATAGTGTTTCGGTCCTCAGTGGCCAGCCATTTCCAGAGTTCTTCAGAGCATGACAGAACGAATCTGGGAGCAAGACCATAGGAAACAAGATCACCGCATGCTGCCTTAACCTTCTCCGATTCCCTGATCAGAGAGGGAAGGTTTTTTTTAATGTACTCAGGGCCTCTGTCCATAAGAGCATTGCATGCGACAGCACGGATGCCTGATTCTCTGAGAATTGCCACAGTTGCATCCGAGTGTTCAACACTGCCCATATCAAGAAGTCCTGTGGACCCGGTTGAAATAATCTCCCGCAGTGAGAGTATTGTGGAAACTGCAATGGTCTCTGGAGTGTGTGCGGCCTCAAGGGGCCATATTCGCTCTTCCAGCCAGTGCATCAGAGTACGGTTCTCGGCCATACTGCGAAAAAGGGTCTGGCAGAGATGTACGTGGGCCTGAACTGTAGCCCCGGTTTTTATCATTTCAACCTCCGAATCTTTCATCCCGGTGATGCTGCGGTTGCACAGGTTCTTATAATCAAAGATGCAAAGAATGTCAGTTCCCCGCTGTACAGAAAGGATATGTTTTGATAACAGCTTTTCTCCTGATTCTGATTACAGGAATTCCGCTGGAGCAGCAGGAGCTTCCCAACGGACTTGATCTGATTATCGGAGAGGACCACGCATCTTCCGTGGTCACAGTGTGTGTTACGGTGAACACAGGCGCTACCTGCGAGACACCTGAAACTAACGGGCTGGCCCACTTCTATGAGCACATGTTTTTCAAGGGTAACAGTGCTCTGCCTGACCAGACCGCTTACAACGAAAGAATGAGGGAACTGGGGATAATTCGAAACGGAAGTACCGGTTCTGAAATTGTAAGGTATCATCTCACAATTTCTTCAAATCAGTTCGAAGAAGGCATGCAGTTTATGTATGATGCCATTACCGGTCCTCTTTTCGATGAAGAAGAAATCATCAGGGAAAGATCCGTCATAATGAATGAGTATCAGAGAAACACTGCAGAACCCTGGTGGAATGTTATTAAAGCCCGTGAGGAAGTGCTTACAATTAACCCATGGAGAAGCAGTGCAATAGGCGCTCCTGCAGTAATACAGTCAGCATCAGCTGAGACCATGCTTGAATTTCAGCACACCTACTACACTGCTGATAACTCCGCATTGATAATTACCGGAGATGTTACTGCTGATAGAGCAGGCAGAGTTGCTGCTGAGATATTCGGCGGATGGGAGTACGGTGGAAGGTCAAACTACAGTGAACTGCCTTTGAACATCAGCATAGAAGAAGACACTGTTGTTTCAGTTAAAGGACCTGACGGTATTGCCAGCCTGAGCATCGTTTTCGCAGGACCTTCAATGGCTGACCAGCAGGAATGGACCTATGCCGCTGATGTCTGGGGGCAGTACATGGCGGCAATGACTGGAGAATTCCAGACCCGTCTGGTAACCCACGGTCCGTTCACCAGTGCTTATGCAAGCTACTATTCACAGAGGTTTGAACCTGCCATCACATTCGGGGGGACCATAGACCCGGAAAGGCTTGCCCGGGGTTATGAAATGATGGTTGATGAGATTTCGGAAATGCAGAGAGACGGCTACTTCACTGAATCGGGTATTGCCGTTGCAGTGGAGCAGCTGAGAAGGCACAGGCTTTTCACAGAGGAATCCAGCAGGGATATGGCCACTGAGACCCTTCCGTTCTGGTGGGTTCAGGGCGGAGGTCTCGACTATTACCTTCAGTACCCGGAGAACCTTGCTTCTGTCACAGTGGCGGATGTAGAGAGCTTTACAGGAAGATGGATAGAGAACAGACCCTCTGCAGCATTCCTGGTTTCCCCGGAAGGAGAGTGGCCAGAATGACGGCGATCCTTCTTATGCTGGGTCTCCTGGCGATTCCCGCAGATGTAACGGAGTTTGATCTGGCCAACGGAATTCATGTGATAACCAGAACCGTTCCCGGAGGACAGGTAGAAGGTGTAAGTGTATTTCTTGTGGGAGGCAGCAGGCTTCTGGATGAAACCAACCAGGGCATCGAGGCTTTTGCTCTTGAGGCTGCTCTAACCGGGAGTGATCGTTTCCCGGACTGGCGGTGGCGGGAGATCATGGACCAGACACTTGCCATCTGGGATGCCTCGTACAATTACGACTATTCAAGATATCACCTCAAGTGTCTCTCTGAAGACCTTCCTCTTCTTCTGGACGGCTTTTCAGACTGTCTTTTAAATCCTCAGCTGGATCCTGTTGCTGCAGCCAGGGTAAGAGATGCCCTTAAAGCCTCTGCAGAGACTGAACTCCAGGACCCGGACAGCAGGGTCTGGATAGTTGCCAACAGAGGATTCATGGGGGAAGAGCACAGGTATATGCTCAGGCCTGAGGGATACCCTGAAACTATTGCCGGGTTCACTGTTGAGGATGCGCGTCTATGGCTGACAGACCGGATAAAAGGGGGCAACATTGTTATCACTCATGCAGGGCCTGCTGATCCCGGGGCACTGGAGGAGCTTTTGAATCAGACATTCGGGTTGATTCCTGAAGGCGTAACTTCGCTGCCGGATGTGCCGGAATTCAGTATTGCATCGGATACACTTATTCTGGAGAACCAGGAGACTCAAACTGCTTATTGTGTTGTCAAGTTCAACGGTCCACCGCCGGGTCACAGGGACAGAACTGCTTTCATCACAGCCTGTGCAGTGATAGACGAGCTACTATGGCAGGTACTGAGAACAGAAAATGCCCTTACCTATGCAACATACGCAGGAGCAACAGGCACCTATCTGAGAAACTGGGGTTACATGTATGTGAGCACTCCAGAGCCTGCCAGAGCAGCTGTACTTATGACAGAGGTATTCAGACAGGTTGCCAGGGGAGATGTGGACCAGTCTCTTGTAACTGGAATCGCGAACAATCAGAGGACAATTCAGGGGATACGGGCTCAATCCATGGAGAACCAGTGCATGCTTCTGGGTTCAGGCTATATATCCACCGGAGACTGGCGTGGACAGTACCTTCTTCAGGAGGCCCTTCAGAATATATCAACCGGGGAAGCTGCTGCCGCTCTTTCGGTATGGGCAGATTATGCCGGATGGGGTATCATAGCTGACAGCAGTCTTATTGAGATTAGTGAGATCAAACCCCTGCCATTGAAGGGAGAGTAAAGAGTGAAAGTAATTGTACCGGCTTTGTTGCTGCTTAGCCTTCTGTCCTGCGGTACAGCCACAGTTGAGCAGAATACAGAGGGAAATATTGTCAGAGTCCAGGGCATTGTTGATGTGCTCCATGCTGGAACCAGGTCCGAAACTGTTATCCTCACCGATGATGCAACAGGAGAAGTGTTTGCCCTTGTGGGTGAACTTGCTTTCGACATCATTCCGGATTACGGCATGATAACCTCGGTGCTGGGAAAATTTACAGACGAGGGATATTCAGTTCGCGAGGACCTGAGAAAAATCTATGTATCAGACTATTCTTTCCTTGGTCTGGAGGAATCCAGCGAGTACTGATTCTGATTTGTAATTAACACGTGCCCCTGAAAACGGCCTATATTCGCCATTCTATATCAAGCCGTTTTCGGGGGTGTTTTTTGAGCAGTCAGGGCGACAGAGGCAGGCCAAAACTTGACAGAACCAGCCTGAGAAACCTCTATTCTCGGATATTCAAACACAAAAAAGCCCTTGCTGGAGGCATTCTTGCCCTGATTGGCGTAGATGGTCTGCAGCTTCTTATTCCTCAGGTTTTCAGAAAACTGATAGACAGCCTTGCCCGAGGTGCAGCCGACTCCGAGTTTGTCTGGCGCATGGGGCTTTCCATCGTTGCCATTGCAATTGGTATGGCAATATGCAGATTTTTCTGGCGGATATTCATTGTTGGAGCCAGCCGGAGGCTTGAAAAGGACCTCAGGGCTGAGTTCTATTCTCATCTTCAGAAACTTCCTGCTCAGTATTACGACACAACCCGTGTGGGCGACATCATGGCCCATGCCACCAACGATATCAATGCAGTGAGAATGGCAGCCGGGATGGCAACCATAGCCTCATTCGACGCCATTTTCATGAGTGCAGCAAGCATTGTCATGCTTCTTTTCATTGACTGGAAGCTTACTCTCATTACAATGATACCCCTGCCTCTTATTGCTCTTCTTGTAATGAAGTTCGGAGGCATGCTTCACGAACGGTTTGAGGCTGTTCAGAAGGCGTTCAGCGGTTTGTCGGAGAAGGCCCAGGAGTCAATTTCAGGGATCAGGGTTGTGAAGGCCTACGGAGATGAAGTGTCCGAAAGGGAATTGTTCGCAGAGAAAGCTTCTGACTGTGTTCGAGAGAACATAAGGCTTACCAGGATCTGGGGTTTCATGCAGCCACTGGTGGCTGGTCTGGCAATGATGAGCGGTGCTATTCTGCTTATGGTTGGAGGCCGTGCAGTGATCGGGGGATCCATATCTCTCGGGCAGTACGTGGCTTTCTCCAGTTATCTCGCCATGCTCACCTGGCCCATGATGGCCATAGGCTTTGTTGTAAACCTTCTTCAGAGGGGAGCAGCAAGCATGGGAAGGCTTGAGAAGATCATGTTTACTTCCCCTGCTATTCAAAACGGTCCCGTAGATACAAAACCTGAACCTGCTGTAACTGTCAGAAACCTGTCATATACCTACCCGGATACTGATGCAGAGGTTCTCAGCAATATTTCGTTCTCAATACCTGCATCATCCACACTTGGTATTGTGGGCAGAACCGGAAGTGGTAAAACAACACTTGTTGAGCTGCTCATGAGATTGTACGACCCACCTGAAGGAACTGTGTTTGTCGGCGGGGATGATATCAGGGAAAGAACCCTTGCACAGGTTCGGGGTTTGTTCGGCTATGTGCCTCAGGAAACATTCCTGTTCGCTCTTTCAGTTGCTGAGAATATTTCTTTCGGAGCTGGTGATCTTCCTGAAGAAACCATTAAACACCTGGCAGATGTAGCGGAGATCGGCAGTGAGATAGAGAGTTTTGCCCATGGCTATCAGACAATGGTTGGAGAGAGGGGAGTAACTCTTTCAGGCGGACAGAAGCAGCGTATTGCAATTGCCCGTGCCCTTGCCGTTAATCCTTCCATACTTGTTCTGGATGATTCACTCAGTTCTGTTGATACTGAGACTGAGTCCGCCATTCTTGAGAAATTGAAGGAGGAGAATGAAGGGATAACGAACATTCTGATAGCTCACAGAATAAGCACAGTGCAGCATTCTGATCTTATTCTGGTTCTGGACAAAGGCAGGCTTGTGGAGAAGGGAACACATGCAGAGCTTCTTAAAAAGAACGGTTACTACATGGAGCTCTACAGGATGCAGCAGCTTGAGAAAGAAGCAGAGAAGAGCAGTGAAGGAGGTGACAGCTGATGCCTCCTCCCCATGACAGCCCTTTTGTTGATGATGCAGTTGACGGAAACGGCTACGATTCCAGACTGGTAAAAAGGCTTCTCAGGTATGTGGCTCCGCACAGGAAGCTTGTATTCCTGGCGATGTTCTTCATGCTGATTACTTCAGGGGTAGAACTGCTGCTTCCTTACATAACAAAGCAGGGAATTGACCGCTACCTGGCCAGACTCTACCAGGTTTACACTTCAGCGCCGGCGGATTGTGACAGTCTTATTGCTCTTCAACCGGCTTCCGGTGATTTCATCAGGATGTCCCCGGACTCCATTCTTGTGAGGAAGGCTTCTCTGGACGGAATGGATCCTGCAACGGCATACACACTTCAATCAGAGGGCTATCTTCAGAAGGAGACATACTATCTTTTTCCTGCGGAGAGCTTTCAAAATCAGACAGGATGGACACAGGGAGACAACTGGCTTGTACCGGAAGCGGATATAGGAAAAATTCCCCCTGATGTTCTTTTCAGTATTCGGGAAGGGGATGTAGAGGGCATAACCAGGCTTGCGGTGTTCTTCATCTGTCTTCTGGTAGTGAGTCTTTTCGCAGGTTACGGACATGTGATGACACTGGTCATTGCAGGACAGCGGTCAATGTACGATGTGCGGACTGATCTTTTCAACCACATACAAACCCTGAGCCTCAACTTCTTCAGCAGGAATCCCGTGGGAAGACTTGTCACAAGGGTGTCAAACGATGTTGAGGCTCTGAATGAACTGTTCAGTGCGGTTCTGGTGAACCTGGTTAAAGATCTTCTGCTGATCTTCGGTACTGTTGCTATTCTTCTGGTAATGGACTGGAAGCTTGCACTGATTTCTCTGGTGGTTCTTCCTGTATTTGTCTTTATCTCCATTCTTTTCAGGATCAAGGCAAGGAAAGCCTACAGAGAGGTGAGGAAGTATCTTGCTGAACTGAATTCTACAATTGCTGAAGACATCTCAGGGGTGAAGGTAGTTCAGATTTTCAGGCAGGAGCGGGCCAGAAGAAAGAAGTATCTGAGAGTAAACGACAACTACTACAAGGCCAGCATGAAGCAGCTCTATATCTTTGGTGTATTCAGACCGGTGATAAACATTGTTGCTCAGGCCGGCACAGCGATAGTGGTGATTTACGGCGGTCTCAGCACAATCTCAGGAGCCCTGACCATCGGCGCTCTTGTGGCATTCATAAGTTATGTGAGGCAGATGTTCCGGCCGATATCCGACATGAGTGAGAAGTACAACATCATGCAGAGCGCCATGGCCTCCAGTGAACGGATCTTTGGGATAATGGATACTGAGGCGGCGATAGAGGAGGCTCCAGATGCTCTTCCTGCAGCGAGGCTGGAAGGCCATGTGGAATTCAGAAAGGTCAACTTCAGTTATTCTCCGGATGCTCATGTTCTGAAGGATGTGGAATTCAAAATTGAACCTGGCAGAAGTGTTGCTCTTGTAGGACCCACCGGTGCCGGTAAAACTTCCATGATCAGCCTGCTCACCAGATTCTGGGATGTGGACACCGGAAGCATTCTTCTGGACGGGACCGATATCAGGAATCATTCCACTGAAACTCTGAGGAAAAACATTTCCATTGTTCTGCAGGATGCATTTATCTTCAGCCGTTCGATTGCAGACAATATCAGGCTCAGTACAGATCTGTCTGATGAAGAGGTTAAGAGTGCATCTGACCTTGTTCAGGCTACAGATTTCATCGAGAGGCTTCCCATGGGCTTTAACACCGTGATGGCCGAGAGGGGGGCAACACTTTCAACTGGGCAGAAGCAGCTTATCTGTTTTGCCAGAGCACTTGCTCACAATCCCAGAATTCTGGTTCTTGATGAAGCCACAAGCAATGTGGATCCCACAACTGAACAGCTTATTCAGAGGGCAATAGAAACGCTGATGAAGGGCAGAACAAGCATTATTGTAGCCCACCGGCTCTCAACAATACAGAAGTGTGATGAAATCCTTGTGATAGACGGCGGACGCATAATGGAAAGAGGCTCCCACCAGGAGCTTCTTGCAAAGAGAGGAATCTACTACAACCTCTATCTTCTTCAGTGGCGTAACGGGGAGAACTAGAAGCCTGTCTTTATCTCCGTCCATGTGAAAGGTACAAGAGCCCAGGGTTCCGGATCTTCCACAATGACATTGTCGAACCAGCAGCTCATGTAGACCCTTGGTTCCTCTTTGAACACTCCTGCACAAAACAACGCTGCTGAACCAGGCGCGGAAAGTGTATCCTGTGCCCATACTGACCATTCCAATGGCTCAGAGGTGCCGGTTTCCCATGCCCTTCCGGAGAATGTGTTTCCGTTGCATTGAAATCTTACAGTGTAGTAAGTGTCTTCAATAACTGTCATGGGACAGGCATCAAGAAGCTCAATGGAGTTCCAGTGCCACCTGTAGAGGTTCAGAGACTGCTGCGGTAGTCCCAGAACAAGCAGAAGATTGTAGGGACCATCTTCTCTGTACCTGACCATGCAACCGCCGAAAGTGCCTACATCTATCCTTACATCCGAGGTCAGGGAGTAGTCTTGTGTACTCATGGTCTCTCCCTGTTCGCCCCTGTAGGATGTAGCATCATTTACGGCTCCGCCACCGTAGAAGTGATACTGAGCATCTTCCACTGTGTAGTCTGACGAACCCACCTGGAACCATCCGTCTGCGTTGCCGTCGCTGAAGTTATCCTGGAAGAGGACTGCAGCAAAAGCAGTCAGAATCACTGCAGCTGTCATCATTCTGAAACCTCCTTCAATGAAAACATAATGAATCTCCAATGCATGGTATTTATGGAACACTTTCCTCACAGGCGACGTATGATAGACACGAAGGGAGTTACCATGAAAAGAAGTTTTGTTTCAGCACTTTTTCTGATCACATTGGCATGCACTGTAAATGTTTATGATTACTCCACTCACTCAGGTTCCGAGCATTACAAACCGGATACTGTCTATGTGGAACAGAAACCTCCGGAGACATCACTTATCCCGGACGAACCTGATACGGTTTTCACCAGAAGACCCCTTTTGGGTGGGGGAGCAGTTGAGATTATTCAGTATGGGAACTGGAAACGTCATACTCTTACAGGATGTGTTTCTGAAACAGATGGAGCGTTCCTTGAGATAAAACCTGTGGTTGTATACACTACTTCCTCCAGCGGAAGCATAAGCAAATCTTTTGAAATTGAATTCCTCTGCAGGCTTCAGCCTTTCATGGTTCGCAGAGAACAGCTTGAGGCAGGTGTTGTTTCAAGCTCCTCAGGTGTTCTGCCGGTTGTTACAGGAGATGAGCTGCTGAGGCTTGTCACCGGCTCAACCACTCTTCCGTTTCTTGAAGGCGAGAGCGACAGTTATGAATGGAGCCAGCTGCAGGACGGAACCTTCCAGTATGTCGGGGTGTATTCTGTTTCAGACTGGAAAATGAGACTTATCTGCAGTGCAGAAAGAATGGTCGCTGTTTCTGATGACCCTGAATTCAATCTGATTTTCGGCGACAATTCCAGAAGACTCTTTCAGCAGTTCTATGATATATTCGTTGTTCACCATGGTGATGCTCCGATTCTTCCTGTGAGCGGAGGAGCGTTACAGACTACTGACTGATTACAAACAGGCTGGAGCTGAATGAGACACAGTTATGTATATGCGCTGCTTTCCATTGTGTTGTTGTTTCTGTTTTCCTCATGTGGAGACACTCCATCTGAGTTATCTGGAAACCCTACGCCCAGCATTCTTACAGCGCAGCTATATCAGGATTCTACGGTCTATGTCAGCTGGAATCAGTGTACTGACACAGATTTCAACACATATATTGTCTGGCGGAGTCAGTCTCCGGGAATAGCAGCGGATCCTTCTCAGGCACAGGCAGTGAAGATCATTTCAGGTGATCCTCTGCAGAACACCTGGATAGATATCACAGTGGAGCCGGGAGAGACCTACTGGTACGTTCTTGAAACAAGGAATACGGCTCTTCTTTCCGCATGGAGCAACGAAGAAACCCTTACAATTCCGCTGAATGAGCCTGATAATCTTACCGTATTCTTTATAGATCCCACATATGGCTCGCTGTCCGGGGATGCAATGCTCGTTCGGACTCCATCCGGCAACAACTATCTTATTGACGGAGGATCCTGGACCAGCACCTGGAGCTGCGGTGAGGACAGAATCATACCTCTGCTGGACAGCCTGGGTATTGATCACCTTCAGGGCATTGTAGCCACCCATCCACATTCGGATCACATTGGCGGATTAAGCGACGTGCTGGAAGAAATGCCTGTGGACATAGTGTGGGACTGCGCCTGGACAGGTGATGTGTCAGGAGCCTACGAATACTTCCTGAACGCTGTAGCCGAATCCGATGCTCAGTACATTGCCACAAGCAGAGGGATGATACTTGACTGGGATCCTGAGCTCACTGTGGAAGTAATTCACCCCGAGGCTTATCCAGGCTCAGGGAACGAGAACAATGCCTCAATAGTTATTCACCTTGAATACAAGGCTGTATCTTTTCTTTTCGCAGGAGATCTTGAGACAGATGACGGCGAAGAAGTTGTTCTTTCACTTTACAACCCTGAGGATCTCCAGGCAGATGTATTGAAGATCGGCCATCACGGGTCAAGTGATGCTACTTCCAATGCATGGCTGGACGCTGTTGATCCTGCTTACGCAGCAATTGAAGTCGGGGCAGGCAATCCCTACGGGCATCCTCACTCAGAGGTTATCAATAAGCTTTCCAGCAGAGGGATTCCAGTTTACAGAACGGACCAGGACGGTACCTTTGTAATCACTACAGACGGGTATGAGATCACTGTTTTTTAGCTGATTTATTCCTCTTGTTCTCGAACATCACAAGATCTGCCACTTTCAGAATTTCATCTATTGTGGTTTCCGAATCTGGAGTCCAGTAAGCGTGTCCCATTGAAACTGTGATGTTGTTGCCATCGATAGCGGCGAAGCCCTGAAGCTTTTCGATCGCTTTGCTTATCCTGTTTTCCACAATGTGAGTATAGTCACTGGTCATTCTGGTCAGGATGATCAGGAATTCATCACCGCCGTATCTCAGTACTGTATCCGTTTTGCGCAGAGCGTTCTCCAGTGCTTTTGCCACTTCCTGAAGAACCTGATCGCCTGCCTGGTGGCCGTAGCGGTCATTGATATTCTTGAAATTATCCACATCTACCATTATGAAGCTGATGGCTGAGTCAAGCCGCCTTGCTCTGTGCTCCTCGAGCTGTATCAGCCTGTTGAAGTAATTCCTGTTGTAAATGCCTGTGAGCGGATCGTGGAGGGCCTGGTTTATCAGCTGGTGCTGAAGTGCAATTCTCTTTAAAGCCTGTTCAGTGTATCCAATGAGAAGCTCAAGAATCCGGGAGTCAACAATCCCGAATACGCTGCTGCTGCTGGACATGATCTGGAACACTGCCTTGCTCCCGAGCCTGAAGCATACTCCTGAGCTGCCTGCCGGGCAGAATCCTTCTGACAGGTCTCTTGATCGGAAGTAACACGGGCCTGAAGTGTTAAGTGCAATTGCAGCCATATCCAGGCTGCATCCGGATTCGCATGGGAAATTCTCTCTGCCGGAGGAGGCGACTATTTTCATTTGGTCGCGATCCTGGAGGAAAATGCAGCTGCATGCTCCATTCAATACGGAACTTCCGGCTTCTGCGCATACCCTGTAGATCTCCCCTGCTGATCTGCTTTTCTGCAGCTCACCGGCAACATTGTGAAGCCTCTCTATTCTCTCTCTGGCATTTTCAGCGGTATCAGATTCCTCGATGGTTTCTGTTATATCCACAATACAGCCTTCACAGAAGTCAATACTGTCGTTCCCGGTTTTTCTTGCCTGTCCCTGCTCCATTATCCACAAAGTTCGACCGGCTTTGTTCTTGACTCTGTATGTGATGCTGTAGGGTTCGCCGGTTTTCAGTGAATCCTGTATGTGCCTGAGAACCATTTCCCTGTCCATGTCCACCAGAAGTGAACCGTATGAAACCTTACCGGAGAGGATCTGCTCTTCTGAGTATCCTGTAAATGCCGCTGTACCGGGCAGAATGAATTCCATGGTTCTGTTTCTGTCTGTTCTGCACTGGAATATCATTCCGCTGCCTGTACCGGGATTCGGGTATCCCTTGAAACTGTTCCTCTCTGACAGGTCAGCTCTGGTGATAGCGGTGGAGTAAGTGGTACGGAACATTCTGCTCATGAGGTCTTTACCGGCAGGAACAGAAACAAGTGAAACCTGGATTTCCTTGCCATCTGATTTCTTCCTCATTGTCTGCAGCCTGAGAGGGCGATCTGCTCTTGCCATTGCATTTATGTAATCTGCTTCAGGCAGAATCACCTCCGGTATAAAAAATTCTGTAACGTTTCTTCCTGAGATGATATCCAGTGCCACATTGAAATCTGCGGAAAAAGCAGAATTACACGTTTTTACTATTCCGGAATAATCTGTGATCAGAGAAGGTTCGCAGGAGTTCTCGAAAGCATTTTCCAGTATTTTGTTATTGCTGAGCTGATCAGTCAATCTTTTCTCATTGCCTCCAGGGACCATCCTGAAGACAAACTGAATGAGAGAGTGCTGATCATCTGCAGCAATGGCATAGGATGAAAGAAAAACCCGGATAAGTTCTCCGTCTGTCCTTTTTCTCAGGGTTGTAATCGAGACAGGATTGCCGTCCAGAACCATATCCGAAAGAGTTTCGGATTCTGGAATGAAAGGGGCAGGTGTTATAAGAATGTCCAGATCTCTTTCGGTACATTCCTTTTCAGAAAAACCGAAAAGTTCTGTGAATGCATCATTAACCGCAATTATTCTGCGGTTGGAATCACAGAGAACAAGTGCTCCGGATGAAGCCTCCCAAAGCCTGGAAACAAAATCACTTCCACTTTCTGCAGACACAGGGTCAGTCTCTGGGGTCAAATCATTCCTCCCGCATTCCAGTCAGCGCCGGTGTGAACTTTACTACTTCTCCGATTCGCTTCTCAGGAGGAAACGGTTCTCCAATAAGCAGCAGCCTGACACTGAATATAAAAAATACAAGCAGATATCCAGCAGGTCCATGCGAATAATGCAAAAAATTCACCTGTGATTCAAGGCCTCTTGTTGAGAGGTCAACACAAACGTTTTCCTCCGGGAACCTGTCAAGTGGAAGATAGCCAGTTATGCGGCCTCTCCGCAGGTCATCATCCATTTCCACCAGAACAGCACCGAAGCAGCCGGCTGCCGCTGCACTTTCAAGAGAAAGCCCGGCATCTCTGCAGCCGCAAACCATTATTCTTGAACCGTCTGAGAACAGGATGCTGTATCCGGATCGAGAAGGGTTTCTCCAGCAGGGAATCCTGCAGGATTTCAACCACTTGGCGCACACTGATTCCCTGCAGAGCTGTCTTTGCAGAGAACTGTTGCCGGAAGATTCCCGGGCAATAGTTTTCAGCTTTCCAGGAGACAGTGAGATGCTTTGCATATGTGCCTTTCCAGACATGTTGATGAAGAATATCATCGCAGCTTCTTCTGCCGGTCAATGACGTTTGCATTTCTTCAATTGTTTGGCTAAATTATCTGTTCCCTGACTACAATTATGGTTACATTTTATGTTTAACAGTTATTCCCGAAAAGGGGCAGTAATGGACAAGAAGACTCCACTTTACGACAGGCATATAGCGCTAGGTGCTACAATACAACCATTTGCTGGCTATCTAATGCCAATAAAGTATGGAACAATACAAAAAGAACACATGGCTGTAAGGAATAGTGTTGGTGCTTTTGATCTGACACACATGGGTGAATTCAGAGTAACCGGAAAAGACTCAACAGCTTTCCTGGATCATCTTCTGACTAACGATGCAGATGTTGCACCAGGCAAGGCATATTATTCCACAATGTGCTATCCCGATGGCGGTATCGTTGATGACCTGATCGTTTACAGGATTGCTGACGAGAACTATCTCATGGTGGTTAACGCTGCCAATCTGGAAAAGGACTGGGCCTGGGTTCAGAGTCATCTTCAGGATTTCGATGTGAAGGTGGAAAACGAGAGCGATGATACTGCTCTTGTGGCTATTCAGGGACCAAAGGCGCAGGAAGTCTGTAAAGTGCTTACCGACAGTGACCTTGATTCTATCGGGTATTACGAACACACAACCGGAACATTTGCCGGTGTCAGTGCTCTTATAGCCAGAACCGGATACACAGGCGAAGACGGATTCGAGATTTACATGAAGTACCCCGATGCAGAGAAGGTCTGGGATTCAGTCATGGAAGCCGGCAGCAAGTATGATATTACAGCTGTGGGTCTGGGAGCCAGGGACACCCTCAGGCTTGAAGTGGGTTATCCCCTTTACGGCAATGATATAGACCACAGTACTACACCTGTTGAGGCAAAGCTTTCCTGGGTGGTTAAACTGAAGACTGACAAGAATTTCATAGGCAGAGAGTTCATAGAGCAGCAGAAAGCTGAAAAACCCGGTAGATACCTTGTAGGCATGAATGTAACCGGAAAGGGATTTCCAAGACATGGCACGCCTGTATTCAGCGGTGACAGGAAGGTGGGTATCGTTACAAGCGGTTCCATCGCCCCGTCTCTTGGAACAGGGATCTGCCTGGGTTATGTGGAGAGGGGTTTCCAGAAAACAGGGAACGAACTTGAAGCAGAGGTTCGCGGGAGAAGGATTCCGGTAAAAGTTGTGAAAATACCGTTTTACAAAGATGGAAGCAGAAAATAGATATTCTGAAAAACAGGGAGAATTACAATGAGCAGTATTCCAGATAATGTCAGATACACTGAAACCCATGAATGGACCCGCAAGGATGGCGACAAGTACATAGTCGGACTCACTGACCATGCTCAGCACGAGATGGGCGAGATAGTCATGGCGGAGCTTCCGGATGTGGGCTCTGATGCGAAAAAAGCGGAATCAATCGGTGGCCTTGAAGCTGTAAAAACAGCAGAAGACTTTTATTCACCTCTGGATGGTGAGGTGATAGAGGTTAACGAAGAGCTTGAGGCAAACCCTTCATTAATCAATGAGGATCCATACGGACAGGGCTGGCTCTTTGCAGTTAAGGCAACTGACGAGACACAGTTTGATTCTCTCCTCTCTGCTGAGGATTACAAGACCCATATAGGAGAGTAGTTCATGAGCATTTTCGTTCCCAATCGTCAGGGGCAGCGGGAGCAGATGCTGAAGGTGATAGGAGTTGAGAAGTTTGAAGATCTTCTCGCTCCTGTTCCTCAGGCTGTTCGTCTCGAAAAGGACCTTGACCTTCCACAGCCTGCCAGCGAGCTGGAGCTGAAAAGGGAGTATTCAAGTCTTGCAGAGAAGAATACTGCTGCTGATCTTGTTTGTTTCCGAGGAGCTGGAGCCTATGACCACTTCATTCCCGCTGCCATAGACAACATTCTTACCAGAAGCGAATTCTTTACAGCATACACGCCCTACCAGGCTGAGGTGAGTCAGGGTACTCTTCAGGCAATATTCGAGTACCAGACCATGATAGCCAGACTCACCGGGTGTGCTGCGGCCAATGCCAGCATGTACGACGGGTCTTCCGCTGTTGCTGAAGCAGCTCTTATGGCAATCAGAGCCACCAGAAAGAAGAGAGTTCTTGTTTCAGGGTCAGTGAACCCCAGAACACTGGATGTAATGCATACCTACATGGACAATGGTGATTTCACCATTAATGAAGTGCCCTTCGGAGTTGACGGACTTACTGATCTCACCGCTGCCGGTGTTCTTGCTTCAGGTGAGACCGCAGCTCTCGTTATTCAGTATCCCAACTTTTTCGGTGGGATTGAAGATCTTAAAGCTGCAGCAGACCTTATCCACAGTAACAACGGTCTTTTAGTAGTGGCAGCTGACCCAATTGCGCTGGGAATACTTGAAGCACCGGGAAATCTCGGAGCTGATGTGGTTGTAGGAGAAGGTCAGCCAATGGGAATACCAATGAGTTACGGCGGTCCGTACGCCGGATTCATGGCTGCAGGGGAAAAACTCCTGAGAAAAATGCCTGGAAGAATAGTGGGAAAAACTGAAGACAGAGCAGGTAATACCGGATACGTTCTTACTCTGCAGACCAGAGAACAGCACATAAAAAGAGCTAAAGCTACAAGCAATATCTGTTCAAATCAGGCTCTGATGGCCCTGGCTAATGTGGTGTATCTGTCTCTTACCGGCGAAACTGGTTTCAGGGAAATAGCTGAACAGTGCTGGCACAAATCTCATTATCTCCAGAAGAGTCTTCTTGAGATAGACGGGGTTTCCCGGCATTTCAATGCTCCCTTCTGCAGGGAGTTTGTACTGGACCTGCCTGTTTCAGCTGAGGAAGCGGAAAAGGCACTGGCGGAAAAAGGATACCTGGCAGGGCTCCCTCTGCCTGGTCTAGGAGAGAATGCAATGCTTTTTACCGCAACAGAAAAAAGAACCCGTGAAGAGATTGACGGATTTGCAGGAGCTTTAGCAGAATGTGTCGGGAGGGACAGGTAATGGAGAAGACCATATTCAGCCACAGCTGTCCGGGCCGCACAGGTGTTGCCCTTCCAAAGCTTGATGTTCCTGAAACTGCAATTCCTGATCATTTCAGCCGCAGCGGCCGGATCGGTCTGCCTGAAGTGACGGAAAACCAGGTTCTCAGGCACTTTGTCAGGCTTTCCACAAAGAATTACTGTATTGAAAGCGGAATGTATCCTCTTGGATCATGCACCATGAAATACAATCCCAGGCTTCACGAATACCTTGCCAGGATAGATCGGCTTGCTTCTGTTCATCCGCTCTCTCCGGACAGCACGGTTCAGGGTTCTCTTGAACTCATGCACAATCTGGGTGAATCACTTTGCGAGATAACCGGATTTGAATCGGTGACTTTGCAGCCTGCAGCAGGAGCTCAGGGTGAGTTCACAGGAATAATGCTGATAAAAAAGTGGCAGGAGGACAGAAATCAGGGGCACAGGAACGAGGTTCTCATGCCGGATTCCGCCCATGGAACCAACCCTGCCACAAGCACTCTTGCAGGCCTTAAGGTTGTAAGCGTAAAGTCCGATGAACACGGCAGAGTCGATGTTGAAGATCTCAGGAGCAAGGCTGGTGAGAATACCTGTGCCTTCATGCTCACAAACCCCAACACACTGGGTATTTTTGAGAGCAGCATACAGGAGATCACAAAAATAGTTCATGATGCAGGCGGTCTGAATTACATGGACGGTGCAAACATGAATGCAATGATGGGTATTGCCAGACCCGGGGACATGGGTTTTGATGTCTGCCACCTGAACCTGCACAAAACCTTCAGCACTCCTCACGGCGGCGGCGGACCAGGAGCAGGTCCTGTGTGCTGCAGAGAATTCCTCAAGCCCTTCCTCCCTGCTTCTTCAGTGGAGAAGAACGGTAAGGAATATTCCCTTACCGGTAAAACCGGTAAATCACTGGGAAGACTTCTTGCCTTTCATGGAAACACCGGAGTTCTGTACAGGGCATACGCGTACATAAGAACCCTTGGTGGAGATGGTCTCAAAGAAGCATCGCAGGTTGCACTTATAAATGCAAACTACCTCAAGGCCAGGCTTAAGCCCTACTACGATGTGCCCAACGATGACGGGCCATGCATGCATGAATTCGTAGCAAGCGGAGCTGCCATGGCAAAAAAGGGTGTTAAAACCCTGGATATAGCCAAGCGACTTCTTGACTATGGCTTTCATGCACCCACTATCTACTTCCCGCAGATCGTGAAGGAAGCTCTGATGATCGAGCCCACCGAGACGGAAAGCCTGGAGACTCTTGATGAATTCGTGGATGCCATGATTGCAATTGCCCGTGAAGTTGAGGAAAAACCCCATCTTGTTACAGATGCACCGGTGAATACTCCTGTGCTCCGTCTGGATGAGGTAAAGGCTGTAAAGGACCTTGAACTGGTGGAGCCTGTTGAGTACTGAAACGGATCCGGAACTTCAGGACACAGTTTCTGAAGAAGTATTGGAATGGACCTCTCTGCCTATGCGGGAGAGACCGGGAGCCACAGCTTGTCTTGTGTTCATTATGATAACAGCATCCTGGGCTGCATCAATGTTCATGGGAAATCTGTGGTGGGGAATTGTCGGGCTTGCCCTTCTTTTTCTTTCCATGTGGAACTATTTCCTGCCGGTGAGATTCACAATGGACGGAGCCGGAGTGAGAAAGAAATCACCATTTGGTGAGGAGGTCAGAAAGTGGAGGGAAGTGAGAAGTATCGTACCTGACAGGTATGGAGTTCTTCTCAGCCCTTTTGCTGAACCTACCAGACTGGCCAAGTTCCGGGGACTCAGCGTGCAGTTCTCCGGGAACAGAAAGGAAGTTCTTGAGTTTATTCGGACCAGGACTGGATCCTGAAGATTTTCAGAATGACACTCCTGAAGACTATGAGAAACTGTGCAGAAAGATTGCCGTGAAAATAGTAGAGAGGGACCTGACAGTTCCTGCTATCATGTTTCTGGAATCTATTAAACCGGTTTCTTTCCTTGGCAGCCAGATGCTGGTTTTCGCAAATCCGGTTGTTTCCCTTATAGTACAAACAGGGGATTATTATCGATTTGTAAGAATGATAGAGGATCGGGAAAACATAGAAAAACTGACAGTGGCAATAGAAGAAGAAAACGCAGAAGCATCCAGACTCAGGCGTGAGGCTAAGAAGGTAAGACGGCAGAAACGCAGGTCTTTCTTCAAACGCTTCTTCCGTCTGGGCGGGGATGACGGGATGCAGGAAAGCGAAGGGAGAGGCAGTGGGCACGGACAGAGTTAAAACGATCCTGGCCACCGACTGCGGCAGCACCACCACCAAGTCCATACTCATTGAGTACAGTGACAGTGATGGTCGCTACCGTCTCGCGAGAAGAGGAGAAGCACCGACAACGGTGGAAGCTCCTGCGGAAGATGTCACCAAAGGCGTACTGAATGCCGTTGGTGAGATCGAAGATCTTGAAGGAAGAAGTTTCCTTAAAAAGGATACAGACGGTGTGAATGTAAGGGAAGGCTCCGGTGACGGGGTGGATCTCTATGTCTCAACATCTTCGGCTGGTGGTGGTCTTCAGATGACCGTTGCCGGCGTTGTTAAGTCCATGACCGGCGAGAGTGCTCAGAGAGCAGCTCTTGGTGCCGGGGCTATTGTCATGGATGTTGTTGCATCCAACGATGGCAGACTTCCCCACGAAAAAGTGGGAGACATCAGAAGGCTCCGTCCGGACATGATACTCCTTTCAGGCGGTATTGACGGAGGAACCATTGATCATGTTGTGGAGCTGGCTGAAATAGTCAGGGCAGCAGACCCCAAACCCAGATTCGGTGTGGGATTCAAGCTTCCGGTTATTTTTGCAGGTAACAAGAATGCCACCGGTGCAGTTTCAAAAGAGCTTGGTTCCACTGTGGAACTTAAGATAGTTGACAACCTCAGGCCTGTTCTCGAGAGAGAGAACCTGGGACCTGCAAGAGACCTTATCCACGAACTCTTCATGGAACACGTAATGGCTCAGGCTCCAGGCTACGCAAAACTTATGGAGTGGACAGGGCACTATGTGAACGGCAAGTGGAAAAATGTTCCCATCATGCCTACTCCAGGTGCGGTGGGTAAGCTGATCGAACGGGTTGCGAAGCAGGAGGACATTCATGTAATGGGTGTTGATATAGGCGGTGCAACTACAGACGTTTTCAGTGTATTCGACAGCAATGAAGAACCTGTCTTCAACAGAACGGTGAGTGCCAATCTGGGCATGAGCTATTCTGTAAGCAATGTTCTGGCAAGTGCCGGGATGGACAATGTAATGAGGTGGGTGCCGTTCCACATGGACGAAGCCGATCTCCGGAACAGGATCAGGAACAAGATGATCCGTCCCACTACGATTCCACAGGAGCTGGAAGAACTGATCATCGAGCAGGCTATTGCAAGAGAGGCTCTCAGACTGGCTCTTGTTCAGCACAAAGAGCTCGCAACAGGTCTCAAGGGAGTTGCCCAGGAAAGAACCATCGGTGATGCCTTCGAGCAGACTCAGACAGGCGCAACTCTTGTTAACATGATGGATCTTGATCTTCTCATCGGTTCAGGCGGTGTACTCAGCCACGCACCCAGAAGAAGCCAGACTGCACACATGCTTGTGGACAGTTTCCTTCCGGAGGGTGTTACAATGCTTGCTGTTGACTCCATCTTCATGATGCCTCACCTTGGTGTTCTCAGCGAGGTTCATCCCGAGGCTGCAGTCGAGGTGTTCAACAACGACTGTCTTATCAAACTGGGACACTGTGTAGCTCCTTCCGGTCCTTACAAGAAAGCTCCCTATCTGGCTGAGCTTACAATGACAATGCCTGACGGCACTGTAAGGAAAGAGAAAATCCTTTCTGGTGATATGAAGCTTATCCCTCTTGGCGTAGGAGAATCAGCTGACACAGTCATTACTCCGTTCAAGAGTCTTGATGTGGGCAACGGTCCCGGCGAAAAGTGGGAGGGTAAACTTGAGGGCGGTATTGTCGGCCTGCTTCTTGACGGAAGAGGAAGACATCCCTTCAACCTTCCTGAGGATGACTCAAGGAGAGTGAAGATGCTCCAGACCTGGTCACAGACTCTGGATACATATCCTGAACGCTTCCTCAGTATGGGAGGTGACAAGTAATGGCATTCGCATACACACCCGGTCTGAGAGTGGCCGATGTTGCAGATATCGCCAAAACAAGAAGACTTCCCCTGAGAGGTGAGGTTCTTGTAAAAAAAGGTGACATGATCGCTGCGGATACAGTTGTAGCCAGAACAGAACTCCCCGGCAATGTGAAGATGTTCAACATTGCCAACCTCATGGGAGTTCCTGCATCAGACATCCCTGAACTTCTTCTGAAGAAAGAAGGGGAAGTTATTGCCGAGGGCGAACCTCTTGCTATGAGCAAGGGACTTTTCGGCAAGTGGTTCAAGAGTACTGTGAAGAGTCCCATCGAGGGAGTCTTTGAAAGTTTCAACGAGATAACAGGTCAGGCTGTTCTTCGTGAGCCGCCCATACCTGTTGAAATAGACGGTTATGTGAACGGAAAAGTAACTGAGGTACTTCCCGGTGAAGGCGTTATCGTAGAGACTCACTGCACATTCGTGCAGGGGATCTTCGGTATAGGCGGCGAGGTTCGCGGAGAGATCAAGGTTGTGTGTTCCTCACCTGACCAGGAGATTACGCCTGACAGGATTACTGCTGACTGCAAGGGCAAGATCCTCCTTGGCGGAAGCTACATCAGTCATGCAACACTGAAGAAAGCTGTGGCTGCAGGAGTAAAGGCTATAGTTGTCGGAGGTTTTGACGATAAGGACCTCAAGGACCTTCTGGGTTACGATCTGGGAGTTGCCATTACAGGCCATGAGAAGAAGGGGCTTACCCTGGTTCTCACAGAAGGCTTTGGAAGAATGAACATGGCAGGCGGAACATTCGATCTCCTGAAAAAGCGCCAGGGAATGGTTGCCAGTGTGAACGGTGCGACACAGATCCGCGCAGGTGTTATGAGACCGGAGATAGTCATACCCCTTGCCGCAGATGCCGTAAGTGCAAAAACCTCCTCGAAGCAGGCTGGTGCCATGGATCTCGGATCCACCATCAGATGTATCCGTGCTCCGTTCTTTGGAATGATCGGTAAAGTGGCATCTCTTCCACCTGAACTTCAGGTTGTTGACTCTGAGGCCAAGGTGAGAGTTCTCGAGGTTTTGTTTGACAACGGCAAGAAATTCACTGTACCCAGGGCCAATGTAGAGCTTATCGAGAGCTGATTGAGTTTAGAACAGACAGTGGGGGCGCCTTATAGCGCCCCCATTTTCATGTGCGCCAGACCCGGAGCTGTTAACCGGTTAGTGAGATGTGTCCGGAGGGAGCAAGTCCCTCTGGATGTTCCTGCTGAAGAGCACGCAGCTCAGACTTTTTCCGAATGACACTTCACCGCAGACTCTGAACCGGTCATCATAGTCTCTCAGGAATTCCGCGGTTAGCAGAGCGTCCCTGCCCAGACAGATAACTACCGGATCCATGTGATTCAGTGCATTGAGAGTTTCAGTAAGCAGACCGGCAGTGCCTGCATAAACAACAGGTTTGCCTGCGGCCATGGAATCAGTAAGCCAGCCCGGCAGGATCCAGTTGGTGGTTATCATGCAGTCGCCGTTTGTTTCGGCAGTGCTGTTCAACTCTGTTACCCTTGCTCTGTTTATACCCAGAAACAGAAGAGCTGAGGCTGTAATAAGCACGGCTGGACCCAGTATCCTGTACATTTTTATTTTCCCGGGCTTCAGGTGTCTCAGCATGAGGAAGAAAGGCAGAAAAAGGTGACGGACTCCCCATGCAGGCCCTTCTGTGTGCATTGGAAGGAGCAGAATCAGCAGAATCCCGAAAATCAGAAGCTCTCTCCTGCTCTTTTTTAACATGTCTCCATCAAACAGCCAGAGTACCGGGAATACAAGAAGAGGATGTTTCATTGTGAAGCCATCCAGGAAAGGGTATCCCCTTACTGCCCAGAATAAGCATGCTCCCAGGCAGATAAGCATTCCTGCTGCAGACGCAGTGGTGCCGGCTTTTCCGTTACCCAGTGCCAGAGACCACAGTCCCCATAGAACAGCTCCGGGTACAAGCCACAATCCCCCTGATTTTCCCGGTACAACAGAAAGAAGTGCTTTGCCGCAGGCAGCCATTTTCAACTGAATCATGGAAGCATTGCCGCTGTCTGCACTGTAGAGAGCCTGTTCTTTCACCCCTGACAGAAGATGGCTTCCCATTATATCACCGCCGGAAAAGAACCAGTTGCCCAATAGCAGAATCACCAGAGCGGGAAGAGCAGGATGTATTTTCCTGTACCATTTTCCGTCCAGAGTGAGGAATACCAGCAGGAATCCCACTGCAAATTCTGTTCTGAACAGAGCAGCAGCTCCAGTCATTAAGAATGCAGCTGCAGCCTTGTTTTTTTCAGCAGATTCCACTGCCAGGAAAACAAGGGCGATGCTCAGCGGATATGACCACATACCCAGAGAAAAATACAGAACCGGAGTGCACACAAGGGGTATTGCAGCGGCTGAAAGTGGTTGAAAACCCTTTTCTGTCAGCTTCCGCCAGAGGAGGAACCAGAGAATGAAACCGGATATCAGAGTTGGAAGCAGAAAACCTCTGCCGTGAAAAGGTGAAGACAGCAGGGCTGTGCCCGGGTTATAGTAAGAAAAGAGACCATTCTCTCGCAGGCATCCGAAATGTGCCGGTACAGGCCTTGCTTCATCAGCGCTGGAGCCAAGCAGATGGCCCCCGGGGTAGTCAAGGATAACCGGAAAAGCAATAGAGTTATGAAGCGACCGGGCCTGGAGGAGTCTGTATCCCTCGTCCATTACAAGATGCGTTCCAGGTACAGCGTACCATAGTCCAATGAACAGAACTGCTACTGCCAGGGGCCACTTTGCGGTTCTCAGAAAACTCAATTGCTTACCTGCTTCCCTGAGGGGATACAATGGCCGTAATACCTGTACAGGGGTATGTTGGCTTCTCCATTGTTTTCCCAGTATGAGAAACCTGCTTCAAGTGCGGTTTTCAACAGTTCCCTGTGGGAATCATGAATCATCATCTCCAGATAATCCATACCTTTTAAGGCAGCCAGACACAGAGCACCAGTGATAAAACTTTCCGGGTCACCAAGAGCTGATGCAAGCGGGGATACTTCAGCCCCTCTGCTGGATGTGAGAAATCCTGTACCGGATTCCGTCTGCCAGAACTGAGCATGACTTTTCAACCACGCCGGTGTATCAGCTGCTGACGTGTGAATGTATTTCCATCCGCAGGGTGTGTGCTCAGAATATATTGAAAGATCACCGGATGACAGTGCTGTTTCAGTTAAGGACACAGATGCTCGTGAAGGAAAAGGTTTTTCAATACCGATAACATGAAACAGTTCAGTTATGCGGAACCCCTGTTTCTCTGCCATGGTTCTGCTTTCCACATTGCCTGTGTAAGTGGAGAATTCCACCGCTGAGAATTCACCGGCTTCAACTTTTTCCAGAGCAAGCCGAAGTACCTGATCACTCATGAGTCTGCCGTAGCCTCTGCCCCTGAAGTCAGGATGGACCCTGAGGCCCTCAAGCCAGGCAATTCTGCCGGGCATTCCGGTTATCTTGGCACAGGCAACCACCCTGCCGTCTGCTTCTCCAACAACGAATCCACCGTCTGCAAGCCAGTTCCTCGATACCTGCTCCAGATAATCATGCCCATCCCAGGTATTTCTGGAAATTTCCGCCAGGTCATCCGTATCACCGGCTGCTGCTTCTCTGATCACAAGGCTCATGCTGTCCTTTCTGTACTCCTGTTAATTCGGAATATAAAATTTCCAGTCTGTTTCCGCTGATTCTCCATTCCATAACGGTCACAGCATTTAAAAAGGCCCTGTCGTGACTCACCAGGAGCAGCCCTCCGGTAAAGTCCCTCAATGCTGACTCAAGGCACTGGATTGAGGGCAGATCCATGTGATTGGTGGGTTCATCCATTACCACAAGCCAGGGATTTGAAGAAAGCCCCAGAGCAAGAAGCAGTTTTCGGGATTCGCCTGGGCTGGGTACCGCTGAATCCAGCAGTCTTTCCGGATCGCTGCCCAGCCTTCTCACCAGCGTCATCACTGCTCCCAGCTCTTCCCCGGAGAGTTTTAAAGCAGTTTCCAGACACCTGGAGGATTCTTCTGAAGATATTTCCTGCGGTATCCAGATCAGTTTGTCAGAAGGACAGTTCATTCTGGGGAAAAGGTGACGAAGAAGTGTAGATTTGCCTGATCCGTTCAGTCCTGTAAGCGCTATTCTGCTCTTCGGAGTGATTACAAGTTCAGGCAGCTTCACTGTTCTGCTCCCTGTCCTGAATGAACCTTCAGGCAGATCAAGGAGGTAATTCCTCCCGGACCTTTCCCCTTCAAGATCAATTCCGCTTCTGTGTACTTTCCTGTAGGTAATGGATTCCATGTGCCTGCGTGCCCGTTCAGCTTTACCGGCTGCTTCCCTGCTTCTCTGACCGGCCTTCTGAACAATGCCGTCTACTCTTGAAGCGCCGTCGAGATTGTACTTGCAGATATCTTTGAAGGATACGCGGTTTCCTGTTGAATGTGCCTGAATTGTCCTGGCTTTAAGCATTTTGTGTCTCGCGTCTCTTTTCTTCCTGAGATAGTTTTCCTTGGCTTCCAGTCTTCTCTTCACAAGCAGTTCCCGTTGCCTCTTCTCCTCCTGAAATGCAAGGGAATACCCTGATCTGTAGAAGCTGATGCTGTCCGGTCTGAAAAGAACCGTTGAAGAGCAGATGTCGTCCATGGCCTGTCTGTCATGAGTTACCAGCAGACCGCAACCGGTGAATTCCTCCATGGCCCTTAGTATGAAGTCCCTCCCCTTTGTATCAAGATGGTTAAGGGGTTCATCAAGGGCCAGAACAACAGGTTTTCTCCAGAGAGCAACTGCGATCTGCAGTCTTTTCCTCTCTCCCTGGGAGAGAGTATTCCATCTGTCAGGCCAGTCGTCTTCCAGCCTGAGGGTTTTCCTGAGGGCAATTACTTCCCTGCTCCAGTCCAGAGTGAAGTCTTCCAGAAACTCCGGCGGATGTTCCGTTCTCTGAGGGCAGTAGACTGCTGAACCTGTTGAGACAACAGAACCGGATTCCGGTTTCAGCAGGCTGCAGGCCAGTTTAAGCGCTGTGGTCTTGCCACAGCCGTTGGCGCCTGCAAAGGCAGACCAGCCTGATTTCAGATTAAGGGAAAGCTTCTCCACTGCAGGATTGACAGAGCCTGGATACGTATATGAAACATCTGCAAAAATGATATGGCAGCTGTGCATGAAATTCCTTTCAGAAAAAGAGTGTTTGCCGCTTTTTCAGAAGGAATTGATCATGTTTCACCATCCCGGTTGGTTACAGTTTTCAGACTTCCCGCCTAATATACAATCTGATTTATTGGAACCGTGAACCCTTTCATTTTGTATTCCAGAAACAAATGGAGAGTTGCCAGACATCAAACTGGAGAGGTCAGGGAGAATGAACAGACTGTCAGAGGAAACCAGTGCCTATCTTCTTGCCCATGCGGATAATCCTGTTAACTGGTATCCCTGGGGAGATGAGGCTTTTGCCGCTGCCGAGTCTGAGAATAAACCGATTTTCCTCTCTACAGGCTACTCCTCCTGTCACTGGTGTCATGTTATGGAGGAAGAAAGTTTTCAAAACCCCCAGGTGGCAGCCCTGATGAATGAAACCTTCATCTGCATCAAGGTGGACAGAGAAGAACGCCCGGACATTGACAATCTGTACATGAAATTCACAGTGGCAATGACAGGCAGCGGCGGATGGCCTATGACAGTGATAATGACCCCGGACGGAAAACCCTTCTTCACTGGAACATACCTGCCCAAGGATACTTCTTTTGGAAGAACCGGGATGATGCAGCTGATCCCGCTTATACATGAGCAATGGGAAGCCGGCAGTGATGCAGTTACTGCCAGGGCCTGTGAGATAGAGGAAGTTGTTCTCAGAAGTGTGAACAGCCCGTCAGTGCCGGTGGAAGTTTCTTCGGAAACAGTGAATAACGGGTTTCATGAATTCAGGGCTTCATATGATTCTGCTTATGGCGGTTTCGGGAGGGCACCGAAATTTCCTTCACCGCACAATCTCCTCTTTTTACTCCGGTACTGGAAAGTATCCGGTGAACAGGAAGCTCTTGAAATGGTGGAGTCTACTCTGAGAGCAATCCGTGAAGGCGGTATATACGATCAGATCGGTTTCGGGATTCACCGGTATTCCACTGACAGAGAGTGGCTGGTTCCACACTTCGAGAAAATGCTTTATGACCAGGCTCTGTTCACCATGGCCCTTCTGGAAACATATCAGGCTACAGGTGATGTTTTCTATGCAACTGCAGCATCTGAGATGATTGAATACGTATTCAGGGTTATGACATCCCCGGACGGAGCATTCAATGCTTCTGAGGATGCAGACAGTCCCGGGGGAGAAGGGGCATACTACACATGGTCCACAGAAGAGCTGTCTCAGGTTCTTTCGGCTGACCAGGCCGCTCTCGCTGCAGAATACTGGAATATTTCCGATTCCTCCGGGATTCTTCATCAGTCCGGCAGTAATACCTTTTCACCTGAGCAGCTGATTCAGCTGGAGGGCATCAGAGAAATACTTCTGGAAAGAAGGGGTCACAGACAGGGACCGGCCCTGGACCGGAAGATCCTTACAGACTGGAATGGTCTGATGATCGCTTCTCTGGCCAGAGCTTCCGCAGTTCTTGAAAACCCGCGGTATCTTAATGCTGCTGTGGAGAGTTTCGAATTCATTCTGGAAAACATGATGAAAGAGGATCAGAGGCTATGTCACAGTTACGCCATGGGCAGACAGGGTCCTGATGGATTTCTTGATGACTATGCTTTCCTGATCACGGGCTCTCTTGAGCTCTACAGATCCACTCTTAACCCCAGGTATCTCCAGTTATCCATGAATCTTCAGGCAGAGCTTGACCTGCATTTTGCAGACCAGTCCGGTGGAGGTTACTTTTTCACAGGAGATTACACCGATAAGCCTGTCACAAGACTCATTGAGTCTTATGATGGAGCTGTGCCTTCAGGAAATTCAGTGGAACTTATCAATCTGATCACTCTGTGGAAACTTACAGGAGATCTCTCATACATGGAACGGGCTGAAGCCATGGAGGCTGCTTTCGGAAACTCGGTTGCATTATCTCCAACGGCTTATTCCATGATGCTTTCAGGGATAATGTCTGGACAGCAGACAGGAACGGAAGTAGTTCTTGCAGGTGACCCTGATGATCAGGTGATGCAGGAAATGCTCCAGGTGCTGAGATCTGAATTCAGACCCTTCACCACGGTGATGCTGGATGACAGGTCCGGTAACACTGCTGTTCAGGCATCAGTGTGCATAAATGGAGCATGCAGTCTTCCTGTAGAAACCGCAGAAGAATTGAGAAACAGCCTGTAGCGCGTGAACCCCAGATCTCTTGCCATTGTTGCAGGGTTTCCTCCGGCAATGTATTATCATTAAGCTGTATTTTGTAACTTGTATAGCGAAAGGGGTTCATGCAATATGAGAAAATTGCTTTTCGTTATTCCTCTTCTCGTGCTGTCCGGGATTTCCTGGTCGCAGTGCGGCGGATGCACAGGGCATGATGAGCCCTGCGGGAGCGCTGAACCTTGCGGTGACTGTTTCATACAGACACTGACTGCAGCAGATGCCCCCAATGATGCCGGAGGAGGAATAGATCTTATCTGGACAGTCGCCCTGGATACCGCTTTGCCGGACTCCATGGTTCTGGAGAGGATGGACGGTGCCGGAGAATGGCTTCCCATTGCCACTCTTGCTCCTATCGACGGCAGGAAAACAGATGCCGGTCTGGCAGACGGAACAGAGTATTTCTACAGGATAGTACCTTTCTACGCAGGTTCTGCTCAGGCTTCCAGTGATGCTGTTTCTGCATTTCCTCAAAAGCAGTGGATACATTCAGGCAGGATAGGGATGCTTGTTATTCTTACTCTTATCTGTCTTGTTATCTTCTACTTTATTGAGCAGGGCAAGAAAGGCAAGGATCTTTACATCAGAAGGATTGCCGGACTAACTGCTGTAGAGGATGCAGTGGGCCGTGCCACAGAGATGGGCAGGCCTGTTCTCTATATTCCCGGCATAATGGACATGGACGACATTCAGACAATCGCCAGTATGGTAATTCTGGGTCGTGTTGCCATGAAAACTGCTGAATACGGTTCACCTCTTATGGTTCCTACATGCCGCTCTGTTGTTATGAGCGTTGCCCAGGAAGTTGTAAAGGAAGCTTATGTTCAGGTTGGAAGACCTGATGCCTACATCAGAGACAACGTAAATTACATAACCGATGACCAGTTCGGTTACGCAGCAGGTGTAGACGGTATTATGGTGAGAGAAAGACCTGCAGCAATTTTCATGCTGGGGACATTCTATGCTGAAAGTCTCATCCTTGCGGAGACTGGAAGAAGCGTGGGAGCAATTCAGATAGCCGGAACCGCCATGCCCAGCCAGATTCCATTCTTTGTTGCCGCATGTGACTATACACTCATAGGTGAGGAGCTTTTTGCAGCCAGTGCTTACCTTTCCAAGGAGCCCAAACTTCTGGGAAGCCTTCGGGGACAGGATATGGCGAAGCTGTTCTTCATGGTGGTGATAGTTGTGGGAGTTTTATCAGCAACACTTGGTGAGAGCTGGGAACCTGCTGCTAAAGTGGCGGAATTCCTCAAACTGATCACCAGAGTAGAATAGGAGGCTGTGGAAGTGAGACTTGCTATACCATTGATGATCACATTCGTGGCCGGAATGATAATGATCCTTCAGTTCTTCGTACCAGCCACACAGTCCATGGGTGAGAGCCTTCAGGAATGGTACATGATCGTGGCCAGCTTTGCAATTTTCCTCGGTGCCATGAATCTCATGAGCATTCACATACACAAGATCAGGTTCAGGGCAAAGAACTGGAAGTACAGTCCCGTGACCATTTTCGGATTCTTTGCAATGGTAATAACCGGAATACTCATGGGCATTGAGCCGGGAAGACCGTTCGACTTCATGTTCCAGAGCATGATGGTTCCCATGGGTGCCACAATGTTCAGTCTTCTGGCGTTCTTCGTGGCCAGTGCAGCTTTCAGGGCCTTCAGGGCCAGTAACTGGCGGGCAACACTCCTTCTGGCGAGTGCATTCATTGTCATGCTGGGCCGTGTACCGATAGGTTCCATGATCTGGAATAAGATTCCCCTTGTAAGTGAATGGATAATGCAGGTTCCCAACCTTGCCGGGCAGAGGGCAGTCATGATAGGTGCAGCCATGGGAATGGTGGCAACCTCTCTTAGAATGATCTTCGGCATTGAGCGGAGTTATCTGGGAGGTTCGGACTGATGTCAACATTCATTGAAAAACTGGGTAACACGGACAGAAGGGTAATTTTCATTCTCATGGCTCTCGCGGTAATATTGCCCCTTGCGCTGAGAATGAACCTGCCGATTCCCATCGAAGCAGGTCCCAGCAAGAATATGTACGATGCCATTGATGCTCTCCCTGAGGGTTCGCGAGTTCTTCTGAGTTTTGACTACGATCCATCAACCATGCCTGAACTTCAGCCAATGGCTGTTGCTCTCTGTCAGCATCTGATGACAAAGGATATAAGAATAGTTTCCCTTGCCCTGTGGCCAATGGGAGTCAGTCTGGGTAATGAGGCTCTTTCAGCCATAGGAGACAGCCTTGGAAAAGAGGAGTATGTAGACTGGGTAAACCTGGGATACAAGACAGGCGGCGGAGTGCTTATCGTTCGTATGGGAAGCGACATTCAGGCTGCATTCCCGGATGACTACAACGGTAATCCTGTGGATGGCATGCCTGTGATGGAAGGCGTGAACAAACTCGGTGACCTGGACATGATCATCTCACTCTCTGCAGGCGATCCCGGTATACCTGCATGGGTCATGATGGCCGGTGACAGGTACAACATTCCCATCGGCGGAGGCTGTACCGCCGTGAGTGCACCTCAGTTCTATCCCTATCTGGGAACAGGGCAGATGATCGGGCTTCTGGGAGGCCTTAAGGGTGCTGCTGACTATGAGACAATGGTCAGGGCGGAACTTGACGATGCTCCTGCAGGAACAGCAACACCAGGTATGGCAGCCCAGTCTGTGGCACATCTGGTTATTATGCTGTTCATAATAATAGGAAACATCGCATATCTCTCATCCAGAAAGAAGAAGGGAGGGTTACGATGAGCTGGGAAGTTATTGGAATATGGCTTGGGGCTCTACTCTCTCTCAGCCTCTACAGTTTTCTCTACAAAGACAATCCGTTCTACAAGTTTGCCGAGCATCTGTTCGTGGGAATGAGTGCAGGTTACTGGGTGATTTACACAATCATGAATGTGCTTATACCAAACTGGTGGAACAACCTTGTTCCTGCCGAGGGCAGCATGCAGCCTATCTGGTTGATCCCCGGAGTCCTGGGACTGTTCATGCTGTTCAGGCTTGTCCCGAAACTTTCAGGGTACAGCCGGCTTTCTCTGGCTCTTATTGTGGGAACCGGTGCCGGCCTGAGCATGACAGCCATGCTGCAGACCAATGCCCTTGCTCAGGTGAACGGAACCATTATCGCTCTGGGACAGGGCGGGGGATGGTTCGACTGGGTGAGCAACATCATAATGGTAACGGGAGTTGTTTGCGGTCTTGTGTACTTCTTCTTCTCAAAGCCGCACAAAGGGGTAGTGGGAGGAGCAGCAAACGTAGGAATTACACTTCTCATGGTTGCCTTCGGAGCCAGTTTCGGCTATACCGTCATGGCTCGTATCAGCCTTCTCATCGGTCAGACACAGTTTCTACTTTTCGACTGGCTACCGACCATGGGCATAAATTTGTAGGTTCTCGGCCCCGGGGCAGGATGCACCTGCCCCGGTTGCTTTCAATGAAAGGGAAAAATGAAACTTGCACTTACAGCACTTGTTCTCTTCGCACTTGTCTCATTCGGACAGTACTTCGAGATTTCCAACGAAACCGGATACGACATCTATTACGTTTACATCAGTTATTCCTCAGAGGACGACTGGGGTGGCGACTGGCTGGGCAACGACATCCTTGCTGATGGCGACACATACTACTTCGACCTTGAGGATTACGCCTGGGACACAGATCTTTTCGATATTCAGCTTGTAGATGTTGACGGTGATACATACACATTCCTGGGAATGGATGCCGAAGACTACGGCGATGCTTCTGTGAATGAGAACAGTTTCATCGTTACACTGTCTGACCTGGACTAAATAGATACAGTATCAATATGGGCGGAGCTTCGGCTCCGCCCTTTTTTGT
>CAYLRO010000011.1:0-70764 GCA_964386635.1 uncultured bacterium
CTGCTTCATGAGGTGAGTTGATTACCCCGGCGAAAACTAGCTGCGCTGCAACTAGAAGCAAAATGAGTTTCAGCATTTTCTCTCCTGTTTCTGTTATGTGCGGTAGAAACTTCCCTGAAGTATAAGGAAGCTTCTACCGCAGGAACAGATTCAGTTTGAAAAGGTTCAGTGGATAACTGCGAACCTTGCTGAAACAGTTTCTGTTGCTGATGTAACTCTGCACACATAGAGACCAGCAGGAAGCGAGGCAGATACTGCATGTGAACCCTCTGCTGTGACAGTTTCCTCATGTCTGCATCTTCCTGTGAGGTCGAAGATGCTCAGTCGGGCACTGCTGTGGTCCGGAAGATTGATTGCTGCAGAGAAAGAACCGCTGGTTGGATTGGGGTAGAGTGAGAGGGAAAGAGCAGAAGCCTCTTCCTCAATACCCATCACGTCTATTTCCGCCATGTAAACGTCTGTGCCGGAGCCCATCTCGTTGGCATGAACATGCTTGCCGGCAGCAGTTATGTAGCGGCCGTCAGTGGAGATATCAACATGGAAGATGGATCCCGGGGAGTCTATGGAGAAAACTGGTTCCAGGGGATTAAGGTCATCGAACACATTAATCTCGGCTCCTCCGCCGTTCTCGCACCCCCATGAGCCAATAACCATCCATCTGCCGTCTGAGGAACATTCCATCCACTCCACAACATTCTGATAGCTTCCTGAACCCGTGGGATAATCGTAAGTCCAGGTTGTTGATCCTGTGTCGAGATCAAATCGTATTACTCTGTTTGTCATGTAGGTGTTCTTGTAGAAGCCGAAGTAAACTGTGGAGTTGTCTGCAGCAACAGCTGCGGCGCCACCGTAGTAGCCTGATACTGCTGTACCGTCTACCAGCTTGTATTCTGAGCCGTTCCATTTTGCTATTCTGGCTGCAGTGAATCCGTATGCTACAACTGAGCCGTCCGGTGACACTCCGAAGCAGTCATTTGAAGCGTCCAGAGCGTAGGATGACTCAAGGGTTCCTGTGGCTGTATCTACCCTGTAGAGGGTTGCGCTGGTTCTGAAGATGCACTTGCTGCCGTCAGAGGTCACTCGGAGCTGTCTGGGATAGTAGGCAAGAGCCTCGTCCTGGTATGTGGAGATCGGGGTTGAGCTGCCAGGCTCGAAGAACTGTATTGCGAGATGACCGTCGATTGCCCCGCCAACAGCAAAAACTGATCCGTCTTCAGAACATGCATACTTACCTGGAGTGTCTACGCCTCCTGAGTTGAATGAAGCATCGGTGTAGGTCCATACAGGAGTGGCCGATCCTCCGGCAAAACAGTGAACCGCTGTGTTTGCTCCATCAACAGGGTCCCAGTTCTGAACGGCGTAGAATACATCCAGACCCTCTGCCGCCGCAGTTCCTGTGCCGAGTCCAGTCCAGGATGCCGGCTCGTATGTCCAGAGTGTTGTGCCGTCACCGGTAACTCCGTCGAACATTATTGCTCCGCCGTACCAGCCTCCGGTTAAAACATAGGAAGCTCCATTGCCAATTGGACAGACTTTCTGGGTCATACTTGCAGCATCTGAAAAATGCCAGAGAATCTCCGGTGGGTCATAAACAGGTGCAGGGGCGGGAACAGCGGTGTACTCTCCAGCTGCTGTTTCCAGTGCTGCCCCTTCAGGTGTGATAACTGAAAAAGTGCTTGTGCCGGTAAATCCGGCTGCCATTGAAACAAATAACAACATGGCACAGATATGCAGAATCTTCAAGATTACCCTCCTTTTGAATAATGAAATCCCGAGGAAGAATAATGCTTTCAAGTCAGGCGAACAGCAAGGGCGTTATCTTAAAACAGTAATTCTCAAACTGAACAGATTTTCCTTTCCTGAAATCACAGCGTGGTAAACTCCCGGAGAGAGGGAACCGGCAGGGATCTCTGTGCCGGTGATCATGATAATCCGCCCTGATGTGTCATAGATACGGATTTCTCCTGAACATCCCGTTGGTGTTGAAAAGGAGATGGCGTTACCTGCACTTACCGGATTGCATGAAACCGTGAACCGGGGGGAAAAGGCTGCTTCCGTCTGCTGGTCAGATGATGATTGCAGAGTGAACCGCACAGCATCAAAGGAGATATACTGTCCCTGTGTGCCTGTGTAGTCACCCATGGTGACCTGAACAGTTGCAGGATCCATTTGCCATGTACCCAGTGGAGCCCACTGGTCAGAGTAGCTGCTTTGATTCACTGTGGCAGTCTGCCAGCCGGACTGTGTGTTTATGTGATAGACGCCTGTTGCCGTGGAATGCGATGAGGGGATGTATGTCTCTACAAGGTACTCTCCAGGCTGAGCAAGTACCGGGTTCCACTTTACAAGGCAGGTATCAGGCAGAGCACCTGTGGAGTATGTCCACCATGAGTAGCCGTCGTAACCTGTTGTCTGCTCGTGCCAGTACTGGCAGGGGCCCAGTTTTTCGTAACCCAGGGATCTGTCGTCAATAAGTTCCGCTGCTTCCGTGAGAGGTTCAGACCTGGCGCTGAAAAGCTGTGAGATGCCCAGCTGGGTGTTCCCGTTGTTGTATCCCGGCCAGTCGTAAACCACATCCTTGCCGTTCATCATTGTGCCCCAGCCTGACACATTCTGATTGCCGTAAGCATCGTTGCAGACCACCGAGTGATCGTCGTAGTAACCGTTGAACAGAAGGATATGTCCGTTTGTGTAGGGGCTTGTGGTTGATGCGACAACAGGCCACAGGTTATCGAGCTCTGCTGTGCAGGCACTCCATGTTGTTCCCAGCTGGGACGATTCCAGACCGTGCTGCTCCATCCACAATGTCATGTAGGCCCATATTGCACAGCCCCACTCTCTGCAGATAAATCCGTGGGCTCCCGGAACCCAGTCATCATCCGGATTTATGCCCAGAATGTCATATGTGCAGCCCAGGAAGGTGTATTCGCATGGAATGTAGTTCCCCACTCGGCTCCAGTGTCCGCTGGGATAGCTGCACCAGATGGAATCCGGGGTCAGTCTGTTGTAGTACTGAACAGCCATCATGCAGGAGGTGGGGCCGCAGCTCCAGCTGCCGTTGAACCAGTCTGGTGTGTCCCATCTCTGGTAGATGGCGGGAACATCGAAATGTTCTACAAGACCGTTCGCTGCAGTGGCTGACTCACTGGAGGGTTCAGGGGTTTCCAGGGGAAAGGACCTGTGAGTGCCGTCGGGATAGTATTCAGCTCTGTCCCATGTGAGGGTTTCGCAGCCGTCTGATTCCTGCCATCTGCAGTAAGCAAGTGTACCATTTTCCAGAATTGTTCCGGCGAAACCGTTTTCAATTCTGATGATTTCATTGAAATCAGTATCTGCGAGCGAATATCCCCTGTCTGATCTTTCAATGAGAAACTGATTGTTTGTGAATTCTATGGTTAAGGGGGTGAAAGGAAGGATTATCATGGAGATACTGCCGGTTTCAGGGTTGAGTTTCTTCAATACTCCGTCTCGGGATGATACGAACCAGATGTAACCGGCGCCTGCAGTAAGGCTGCCGGGGTATTCGCCGGTTGAGTATGCTCTTTCAATTGCACCGTTCCGGTTTAGAATCAGTATTTCCCCTGGAATGGAAACCATGATTCCTCTCCCTTCAGGGGCCTGAAAGGGACCGCTGAAGTATGGCCGGCTGAATACCGTTGTTCCATCTATTCGCTTTATGCATTGATCCAGGTCCACAGGGCACTCTTTCCAGAAAAGATCACCTGAGGAACTCGCCGGGTTCAGGCCTGAACCCATTTCTGACGAGATGATTTCGTTTTCCAGCAGAAGAATACTGCCTGAGATGTTTGTGTGGAGAACTGAACCGGAATGCATGCCGGCAGGTATCAGAGATGCAGCAAGAATGACATTGAATAAAAACATGATTTCCCTCCGTTGTTCTTAACATTGCTGATTTCAGGGAAAAGGCAAGATTTTCCTGCAGCACGTTAGGTGTTATCTTTGTTTGGAATTGTGTAAAAGTATGTACTCGGTTAAAGGGAGGAATGAAAATGGCCGACGACAGAACTGCACCGTTTTCCACAGGCGGTTTCTTTCTGGTACAGCTTGTTCTGATGATTCCAGTGGTGAACCTGATACTGCTTCTGATATTTGCATTTTCAGGATCCACCAATGTGAACCTTCAGAACTACAGCAAGGCAATGCTGATATGGGCGCTTATAGGTCTTGGTATTGCGATTATCGCAGGAGTCATCGGAGTTCTTGCTGCAGGAAGCATCGGGGGCTGGTTCGAGAGCATGGCTGACCAGTACCAGATAACAAAGTAATTTGAAAAGCAGCCGGATATCCGACCTGAGAAGACTCTGGCAGGACCGCCGGCTGCTCTTTCGCACCCTTGCATTTCTCAAGCCCTGGCTCCGCTGGCACGTACTGGGGCTTTTCTTCACGATTATCGGAGCCGGCCTTGCTCTGGTTCAACCCTGGGTAAGCAGACTTCTTATAGACAAAGTACTGATACAGGGGGACACCGGGCTTCTGGTAAAGATATGCTTCGCATATATGGGGGCAGTTCTTCTGGGTACTGTGGTGGGAATGGCAAGCTCACTGCTCTTCAGCTGGGTGGGGCAGAGAGCCGGTATAGATCTTCGCATGACACTACACAGGAAACTGGATACTCTTTCCGTGGCATATTCCGGAAAGAAGAGGCTGGGGGAACTCATGGCGGGATTCACCAGCGATGTACCTGTTATGCAGGGTCTTTACTCGTCAACCCTCTCAAGCACGGTAAGTGAAATCATAAGGTTCTTTGTTGTGCTTGCTGTGATGATAACCATTAACCCCGGCCTTACTCTTCTGGCGGTTCCGTCAATCCCTCTTTTCGCTCTGATCATTGCTCTTGCAGGGACAATGCTGAAAAAAGCAAGTGCAGAGGTGCAGGACAGAAGGGCAAAGTTCAGTGCCATACTGCAGGAGCAGCTTGCAGGGCTGAGGACCTCCGCGGCGTTTAACCGTCAGAACGCGGAAAGCGAAAGATTCCACGAGTCCATGACCTCTCTGCTGAATTCCAGAATAAAGATGACGCTGAAGGGATTTGTGCTGAATGCCGGGTCAATTCTGGCCTCTTCCACACTGATCCTGGTTATCTGGCTGGGAGGGAATCAGGTTATCAACGGTGAAATGCAGGTAGGTGTTCTTATTGCATTCATCAGCTACTTCGGAATGCTTTTCGGCCCTGTTGGATCCATTGCAGGGGTCGCATCGCAGGTACTGAAATCCCTTGGTGCAGCAGAAAGAGTTTTCGGAATCATGGATACAGTACCTGAAGTGGAGGATCTGCCCGGTGCGGTTTCTGTTGAAGGAGTAAGAGGGGAGATTGAATTCCGCGATGTGTGCTTCAGCTATTCTGACGGGTCACCTGTTCTGAAACATTTCAGCGAGAAGATCAGCGCAGGCGAGACTGTTGCATTTTCAGGGGACAGCGGAGCAGGAAAATCTACTGTGGTCTCCCTGCTGCTGAGATTCTACAAGGCTGATTCAGGAGATATTCTGATCGACGGACGGTCGGTGAAGGAGTTCACTCTTGAGTCCCTGAGGAATTTTATCGGAGTAGTATTTCAGGATCCGTTTCTCTATCACTGTTCTGTTGCTGAAAACATCAGGCTGGGGAAACCGGATGCCTCTGCGGAGGAAATCAAGTCTGCTGCTGTTGCAGCACACGCACATCAGTTTATCACAGAGCTTCCCCGGGGATACGACACTCTTGTTGGGGAAAGAGGCAGCAGTCTTTCCGGCGGACAGGTGCAGAGGATTGCCCTTGCCAGGGTATTTCTGAAAGATCCGCCGATAGTTGTTCTTGATGAGGCAACCAGCGCTCTGGACTCCGGAAGCGAAGAGATGATACAGTCTGCGGTAAAAGATCTGCTGAAAAACAGAACCTGTCTCATCATAGCACACCGACAATCTTCTGTAGATACTGCCCAGCGAATTGTCACAGTTCCCACCATCAGTTCTGAAGTGTCAGTAAAGAGCTGAGATCTTCTCTGCTTTTCCATGTCAGCACACAAGTTAAGAGTTATACACAAAGTTATGCACAGGAATTCCAGAAGAATTGGCACACTTATTGCATGTAATTTTATTTTGTATACATATCCTTGTATATGGTTGGATTGTATGCAGATAGTAATTTTTGGAAAAGAAGGGTCAGCAATTCGAAATGAACTTTGAGCAGTTTATAAGGGTGGAGTTAAATAAAATTCTGCACTGTTTCTGTGCAAAACATGACTATTTCGTCACTTGGAAATAATTAACACAAAATCACCGATCATTGGTGCAGGATTTGAATGAGTTTACCGGCGGTTTCAACAGCGGTGTAAGCATCTCCTCCGTAGTGGGCACCGATCTCTTCCGCGAACTCTCCTGTAATTACAGCTCCCCCTACCATTACAGGGATATTCAGCCCCTTTTCCCTGAGAAGAGAAATCACCTCTTCCATTCTGGATGCAGTGGTGCTCATGAGAGCAGAGAGGGCTACAGCATCTGCTCTGTGCTTTTCTGCCGCTTCCACGATCTTTTCTGAAGGGATGTCTTTGCCCAGGTCTATTACATTGTAACCTGCATTTGACAGGAAGAGAGAAACAAGGTTCTTCCCGATATCATGAATATCTCCCCGTACTGTGGCCAGAACGATGGTTCCGCGGGATGCTTCTTCTTCTGTGGTCAGGGCAGGTTTAAGAACATCCATAAGTGCTCTGGCTGCTTCAGCACCTGCAATGAGGTGGGGAAGAAAAATCTTCCTGGCAGAGTACAGGTTGCCCAGACGATCCATTGCAGGAGCCAGGCTCTCTGTGATTATCTCTCTTGCGCCTGTTCCGTCCTGAAGAAGTGCTGAGCCTGTTTTTTCTGATGCAGAGCTGTCTCCTGTGACCAGGGCTTTTCTTAAAGAGGAGAACGCATCCTCCTGTTCATCCATGTCTTCTTCCAGGGGAATGGGGATGTCCCCGGGGTCTATCCGTCCGGAGAGAACCGCTGCTCCGGCTGTCAGTGGTGCTGTGAGGGGATCGTTTACATTAACGATGCCTGCATCAAGGCCCTCTGCTGCAAGCATTGAAAGAAAAGCCGCGTTAAGCCCTGCTCGGTGAGGGAGTCCGTGGGATATGTTGGAAACCCCGGCTATTGCAAGCAATCCGTTCTTCTTGAAAAGCTTCAGTGTATCAAGTGTAATCCGGGGGTCGGCGCCTGTTGCCGCTGCTTTAACAATGGGGTCAGCGAAGACCCTGTGGCCGGGGAACCCGAATTCTTTCAGAATGGCAAGACCTCTGTTCAAAACTTTCAACCGATCTGCAGGTTTATCAGGCAGGCCGTTTTCATCAATAGGAAGGAGAACCGTATACCCGCCGTGCCTCATAAGAACAGGTGCCCGTTCTTCAATGCTCTGCCGTGTGGAAAGCATGGAGTTAAGAAGGCCAATTCCACCAAGTTCCTGAAACGCTGTTTCTACATTCTCCGGAGATGAAAGATCTATTGAGAGTGGAGCGCCTGTGCAGAGACCGGCGGTTACCCTGTGGATCATGCCTGCAGGAACCAGTCGCTCAAGTCCCATGTTTATGTCCAGAAGATCTGCATCTTCCTGAGCCCTGGCCCGGGAGATTACAAACTGATGATCGCCATTTCTGATGGCCCTTTTCAGACCTTTTCTGCCTGTGGGATTAACAGATTCACCCACTTTCAGCATGGCTCCGCCAATGGGGACAAGGGTGTCCACGGAAGAAAAAGCTGCAACAGGCTCAACATTTCGCTTTTCCGGTTTTCTAATGCCCACAGCGATTCTCAGTGCTTTTATGTGTTCAGGGGTTGTGCCGCAGCATCCCCCGATTATGGATGCTCCTGCCCATGCCATTTCCTCGGTTGCTCCTGCAAACTGTTCAGGAGACATCAGATATCTGCCCCGGCTGTCAGGCAGCCCTGCGTTGGGCTCCACTGTTACATGTCTGGAGCTGCTTCTGCATAGCTGATTGATAACCGGGAGAAGTCCTTCAGGTCCTGTTGAGCAGTTGGCTCCCACAGCATCAACAGCCAGCTGTTCGCAGAGGACTGCAAGAGCTGTTGGAGAAGTGCCTGCTCCGGTTCTTCCGTGGTCGGTAAAAGTCAGGTGTGCACTGATGAAACCATCAGGACAGGCATCGCGGCAGGCAAGGATTGCAGCCTTCAACTGTCTGGGGTCAGTGAAGGTTTCCAGAAAGAAAACGTCTATTCCTGCCGCCGTCAGTGCTTTGGCCTGCACGTAAAAGCTTTGGTAGACCTCTGTCCATGAGGCATCTCCCACAGGGTAGATCAGCTTACCGGAGGGGCCCATGCTTGCAGCGGCTATTCTATTGCCGGCAGCAGCTTTCAGGGCTGTTTCAGCAAGCAGCGTGTTAATCCCAGTGCAGTCGTCACCCAGATTGAACCTGCTGCCTCCGAAAGTACAGGCAAGAATGATATCGCTTCCGGCTTCAATGAAGGATTGATGGATGGACATGAGAATGTCCGGATGAGCTGCTGCCCATCTTTCAACTGAGACGCCTGCAGGCATTCCCCGGTTCATGAGCATTGTGCCCATGGCTCCGTCAAGGAAGGCAACTCTATTCTGAAGCAGCTCTCTCAGTTTTCCTGCTTGACCCATCCTGCAACTCCTGTCATGCTTTTAACCGGGAAGAGCATAAATGCCTCACTGCATGTGATTCCCGAAAGAGGAAACATATCGATTATTTCTTTCTGCCAGAACAGAGGAAATGCTCCGTAGCCTGGTGCAACACGCTTTGTGGGGTTCATCCGGAGCAGGTCAGACAGGGAAAATTGAAGCCTCTTCATAAATAATTCAACAGCAACGGAAGCAGCTGAATCCATCATGAACCTGTCCAGGTCACCTGAGTTGTCAAGAAGAGTCTGGAGCGACATTCCCAGTGTAGCGGCCATTACAGTTAAAGGCTTTTCCGGCCACAGGTTTTCAATAAACCCGGGCCTCTCTCCAGGTTCCAGAAGAACAGCTCCGCACCACGATTCGCTGAAAACACTTTTAAGCTTTTCTATTGAGTCCCTGGCCTGCTCTGTTATTCTCTCTCCCGCTTTGTCAGGAGGGCACCCCGCCCTCCAGAGAACCTGTTGAATGGAAGGAACCGGAGGGTAGACAGAAACATCCAGCCTTTTCATTTTCGCAGACCGGAAGCGTTTACAATGTGCCTGATCTGCTTGACTCTGTTCATTGTGTAGAGGTGCACTCCGGGTACCCCTTCCGACACCAGCTCCGAAACCTGCTCAGTGGCATAATCCAGCCCTGCAGCTGCCAGAGAGACCGGATCTCCGGAATATCTGTCGAAGAGCTCAAGGAGCCTTGCTGGAATGGATATTCTGCACATGAGAAGAATACGCTTGATCTGTTTGTAATTCAGGATGGGCATTATTCCAGGGATAACGGGAACCTGAATTCCAGAAGCTTGAAGCCGTTCAATGAAGTCGAAGAATATCCTGTTGTCGAAGAAAAGCTGACTGATCAGAAACTCTGCTCCTGCGTCAGTTTTTTTCTTCAGATTTGCCAGATCCTGGCTGATCCTGCCGGATTCAAAATGACCCTCCGGGTAGGCTGCTGCTCCAGTACAGAATCCACCGCGGCTGGAAATGCGGGAGATCAGCTCACTGGCGTAGGTAAAGTCTTCCGGCAGGTTTCCGATGTTATCCGGGAGATCGCCTCTCAGGGCCAGAATGTTGGAGATCCCTTTCTCTTCAAGAATATCCAGTATTTCGGAAACCTGCATTTCCGTCTGGCCAACGCATGTCAGATGTGCCAGGGATTCGCAGTGGTACTGATCCCTGACCCTGGCTGCGATTTCAACCGATCTGATCCGGGATGTTCCCTGTGAAGCATATGTAACACTGACATAAGAAGGTTTCAGATCCTTAAGCCCGTCGAGAGTTTTGAAAACCGTTTCCAGACTGTTCTCAGGCCTGGGTGGAAATACTTCAAGGGAAAGAACCGGCTTTTCCCATCTGTAGAGGTCTGCGATTCGCATTGGCACCTTTTCTGTTAATCTGTAGTCTGCGAAAATAACAGGAACGATACCTGCAGGAAAGGCGTGTTGACAGAAAGGGAATGCTCCTGTTATTAAATTATCCAGCATCAGGAGTCACCCTTGATAAGGGTCGCCAACCGAGACGCAGGTCCACGGTGGCAGGCAATAGCCGATGTGCGGAACAACCGAAAACAACCTGCACGCCGTTCTGTCTGATGCAGGGCGGTTTTTTTTCAGGGAGAGAAAATGCTTTCAGCGTTATACATCTCAGAAGCAGCCGATTTCAGGCTCTCCCCATCACATTCTTCTTTCTGCATGATGATGTCCGGGCCCTGGGGGGTTCGGGACAGGACGGTTGCAGAAGCCTTCTGACCGCACTCCACAGGGCCTTCCCTATCCATGAAACAGCGGAAACAGCCTTAACAAGTGGAGAATCATGTACACGGAAAGATTTTACAGAAGCTGGATTTTATCCGGACGCTATGAGTCATTCAGAGTAGTTGCCGGAGAAAGCGATCTGCAGATATACGCAGACTCAAACCTGAGAAAAGAAGCCCTGAAAGTTCTGAAGGATGTCAGGGGAAAACTCAGTACCCACATTGCTCTGTATCCAGAGTTTCTTACCTCTCTGGTACCTGTTAATACAGGAACTGAAGATCCATTTCTTCAGGATATGGAGAACGCGGGAAAGGAATGGAACACCGGTCCCATGGCTGCAGTTGCAGGAGCAATTGCACAGCATGTGGGAGAGGCTCTTCTGAACTATTCAGACAGAGTGGTGGTGGAGAACGGCGGCGACGTGTGGGCTTTGTCCCCTTATCCTGTTGAGATGCTTGTCTATCCCGGAGAGGCATCTCCTCTCTCGGCAGGGATTACCTTCACTGTGGACGGATCTCAAGGGATCTCTGTCTGTACATCAAGCGGAATTGTTGGTCCTTCCTTCTCTTTTGGCAAAGCCGATTCGGTAACGGCCATTCACAGAAGCGGAGCGGTGGCTGATGCTGCAGCAACATCTCTGGCAAATCGTGTCCAGGGCGCTTCGGATATCACATCTGCGGTGGAAGCAGTTGCCGTTTCCCGAAGATTGAAAGGCGTACTGGCTCTATGCGGAGATTCCCTGGGGATCTGGGGAGACATCAGATTAAGGAAGGAGGCCTGATCATGGGAAAAACAGTTGAAGAGATAAATGAGAAAATTGCATCTGGAACAGCAGTTGTGCTGGATGCGGGAGAAATGACCCGGCTGGTTGCGGAGCAGGGAGCTCAGAGAGCTTCCAGGCTGGTTGATGTTGTTACAACAGGAACTTTCGGCCCTATGTGCTCCAGCGGATTGCTGTTGAACACAGGCCATTCATCCCCGAAGATCAATTACTGTGAGGCGTTTCTCAACGGTGTTCCAGCCTACTGCGGGATTGCAGCGGTGGATCTGTTCCTGGGAGCCACAGCCCGGGGCGACACCCCTTGTTATGGCGGCGGTCACGTGATTGAGGACCTTGTAAGCGGCAGAACAGTCTACCTGGAGGCCAGAGGGCATGGCTCAGACTGCTATCCAAGAACCGGGCTTCGCAAGCCTTTTAACCTTGGTTCATTAAGAAGTGCCGAATTGACCAACTTCAGAAATGCCTACCAGAATTACAATGTGGCGGTTAACGGGTCCAGCCTTGAGAAGCAGACTTATCTGGGGGTACTGAAACCGGAGTTTGCCAATGCAGGGTACAGCGGCAGCGGTGAATTCAGCCCGTTGATCAATGACCCCTATTTCAGGACAATTGGAACCGGAACAAGAATCTTTCTGGGAGGCGGCTCCGGCTGGATAACCGGCCCTGGAACTCAGCACACTCCGGATCCCAGAAGGGGTGCCAACGGAGTGCCTGTTGAAGGAGGGGGAACCATATCCGTGAGAGGAGATCTCCGGGGCATGCAGCCGAAGTATCTCCGGGGCATATGGATAAAGGGATACGGAGTATCTCTTTCTGTAGGCATTGGTATTCCCATCCCGGTGCTGAATGAAGAGATTGCCGCCTTCACAGGAGTAGCCGATAAAGACATTCTAGCCCCGGTAGTTGATTACTCCTCAGACTATCCCTGCGGCAACGGCAGAATTCTGGGGCATGTTTCCTACAGAGATCTCTATTCGGGAGAGATCGAGCTGCGAGGGGTGAAGTCAAGAACTTTCAGCCTTTCCAGCAGAAAGACAGGAGAAGAAATAGCCGTTGTTCTGAAAGAGAGGATTCTTAATAAGGAGTTCTTCCTCACTTCTCCGTCTGAGGTGCTGAAGGCAGTTTGATTTGTGCGGCAGCAGCCGGGAGATGCACTGCACCTCCCGGCTGCCGGGATCAGTTCTGCAGCTTCACTGCCTGGAATGATGTTTGATTAATGGCGAAGAGAAGTACTCCTGAAGGGAGATTTTCACCGTTCAGAACGGTAGCGTCATCTGCTATGGCCCACATTCCTCTGAGTCTTCCATCTGCGGTGTAGCAGTGCAATGTTCCTCTCTCCACAGTATGAAGAGTGAAAGATGAGGTAAATGGAGAGGTGACATTCAGAAGCGCCGGAGAGGTTTCCGGTTTTTCCATTCCTGTTATCCAGTTCACAGCTGCAACTGCATCCAGATCAAACAGTCCGCCATCTGCTACGGAACTACCGCAATCGGTGAGCCGTACAAACCTGATCCAGTCCAGATCCAGATCTTCAAGATCAAACTGATCACCACCGGAAACAGCGGGATCTGCAGGGTCTTCTCCAGTTGTAGGCCATACCCCTGCCAGCCCGTCGTATGTGGTCTGGTTCCACGGGAACATCTGCCAGGTTGTTCCATCCTGACTCACCTCAACAAAAGCACACTCTCTGAAGTAACTGGTGCCGTTCTGCATGACATTTTCAAAAACGGTGAAGTCTACTCCATCACCGTTAACAACAGTGTTGTCTGTGAATTCGATAACCACCCAGCCGTCTGTTCCAGGTGTAAGAAGCTCATCTTCCCCGAAAGCGGGAGCAGTGGGGGTGGCATCAGGGTCCGGCGGCCCCAGAATGTTGTCCGGGTAATAGCTCTGACCGTAGCCTGCACCTTCACCGTACTGCACTGCAGGTGACGCATCCCCCCAGGGATCGCCTGCAAGTATGGATATAATAAGGAAGATCATCTTGCGGTCACCGCGAATCGTGCTGTTGATCTGCCTGACACTACTGTGTACAGACCGGCTTCCAGCTCTGAAACATTCATGCAGCATGAGCCGTCAGAAGCTGTTGTAGCCCTGCGGGAAAGTCTGCCGGCAATGTTGTATATGCAGACTTCACTTTCAGGATTCGTACCTGAAACGCTGATTGTGTTCACTGCAGGATTGGGAAGCACTGAGATAACAGGGCCATTGCTGCCTGCATCTCCTGAAAGCCCCATGAATGAACCGTTCACCGCCAGGGGACCTGGAGCAGTAACAGAGTAAGTGTGAACAAGGTTCTCAGACTGATCATAAACCCGCACTTCGTTGTTCATGCAGTCAGAGATCCAGAGGTTTCCCTGGTCGTCTCCAGCAATGCCGTTACCTCCGGAGCAGAAGGGGTCACTGCTGTCATGGAGAACTGTGGCTGTTGCCATATTTATTGAATAGACACCAGCCCCCCAGGGATCACCTGTGTACAGTATGTCGTTAACTGCTGAGCTGAAACCCGGGAACCCGCCAAGGAAGAGAGTATCTGTTGCTGTTCCGGTTACGGCGTTGATAACAACCACGTGCCCCTGGTTGCTTCCATAGGTGCCGCTGCAGGTAACAAACAGATTGCCTGCATAAACAGCAACAGACTGACAGTTCACTCCTGCGGTGAGTGTGTCGATTACAGTGCCTGATGCTGTGTTGACCAGAACTACAGACTGGTCTGCACCCCATCCGCCGCATGCTGTGTAGAGAAAGTCTCCCTCTGTTGCCATCCATTCCGGGAAGGAGCCAACTCCTGGAATCGACTGCTGTATCTGCATGGTTGCAGGGTCAACCATTTCTATGGAGTTGTTCAGTGTGGCTGATACTGCAAGCATGCCGTTTGAGAGAGGAAGGGAGGCCCAGCAGTTCCATCCGCTTCCAATGTTAAGCTCAGTAAGTGCCCAGCTTCCCAGTTCAAATTTCTGAAGCGCACCTGAATCGACTCCGGAGTTTACAACAAAAGCATTGCCGTCATGAATCACTACATCGTTTGGATAGGTATGAAGCAGGCCTACTGAAGGAGTTACTGTTCCGGAGGCAGTGTTAATGTGAGCCAGGTCTCCGCCGCTTATAACAAGCACATCCCCTGATATCAGAGAAAGCAGAGCCAGGCCGATTCCAATGGAAATCATGTGTTCTCCCGTATTGTTCCGGCCGCGTGAAAAAATGGAGAGGAATGTCCCCTCACCCTTCCCGCGAAGGTGAAGAAAAAAAGCCGGCAGAAGGTCTTCTGGCTTCCGGTCATTTAGGAAAGACGCCTTCTCGCAGACGGTGCTGCAATGGCTGTTGTCTCTCCGATACCGGTTACAGCGGCGGGGCCGCGCGGGACTCACACCCGCTTCCCTGACGCTGCCGACAGAGGTAATATATTGCTGTAGCATCCTGAAGCGGACAGGAGGGGAATGTGGAGAGTTTCTTCAGTGCAGTGCACCGGATAGTGGAATCCATCCCCAGGGGTTCTGTGATGACATACGGACAGATAGCGTCCATTGCCGGGAATCCCCGGGCATCAAGGGCTGTTGGTTATGCTCTCAGGGCAATACCCCGGGGAATGGAAATTCCCTGGCACAGGGTTGTCAATTCCAGAGGTGAGATAAGTTCCAGAAGAACAATACAGGGAGATGATGACAGAAACCTGCAGAGAGTTCTCCTGGAAAGTGAAGGTATCGTGTTCAGTGAATCAGGCAGGATAAACCTCAGGAAGTACGGGATGCACCTGCTCCCGAAATGATCTATCAGGTATCGTCAGGGCCGCCTTTGCAGCACTTGTCTTCAGGGACAGGAGTTTTGTCCTGAAGAGCTGTTTTAAGAGCCTCCAGAGCTGTTACAAGATTTGCTCTTGGACATGCGATGTTCAGTCGCATGAAGCCTGAGCCACCCTGTCCAAACAGTTCGCCTGCTGAAAGGGCAAGCTTCGCCCTGTGAACAAACAGGTGTGCAAGCTGAAGGTCTGTGAGGTTCAGTTTTCTGCAGTCAAGCCACAGAAGAAAAGTTCCTTCAGGTTTTATCACAGAGATGTCCGGAATGTATTTTTCAATGTACTCAGTTACTTCCAGACAGTTGTTCCATAGGTATGGAAGAAGCTCATCAAGCCACTGTTCCCCGTGTGAATATGCCGCCTGCGTTCCAACTATTCCGAAAATGTTGGACATGTTCAGATGGAGTTTTGCAATGGACCCGCTGAACTCCTTTCTGATCTTTTCATCAGGAATGATGTTTACCGACAGTTGCAGGCCGGCTAGATTGAAAGTCTTGCTTGTTGCGTATGCGGAAATGGAATTGTTCAGCAGGTATTCGTCTGCACAGGGAGTGGGAATGTGTCTGTGTGGGGGGAAGATGATGTCTGCGTGGATTTCATCTGAGAACACTATCAGATTATTTTCTCTGCAGATTTTTCCCAGCCTCTCAAGCTCTTCCTTTGTCCAGACTCTTGAAACAGGATTATGAGGTGAGCAGAGAACAAGCATTGAAGCGTTCTCTGCCTTTTCCCGCAGGTCTTCAAAGTCCATTCTGTATGTGTTGCATTCAAGTATGAGCCGGTTGTTCAGGAGAGATCTTCCATTGCTTTCAACAGACTCCATGAACGGGAAGTATACTGGAGGCTGAATTATGATGCCGTCACCGGGCTCAGTGAAAGTCTGAATGGCCAGATTCAGTGCCGGTACCACTCCTGGAGTGGCTATTATCCACTCTCTTTTAATCTCCCAGTGGTATCTTTTCCGGAACCAGTCGATTACGGCTTTATAGAAACCCTCAGGTTTCGCAGTGTATCCGAATACACCATGTGCTGCTCTCTCCATGACAGGTTTAAGTATTTCATCAGGTGCCTGGAAATCCATATCTGCCACCCAGAGAGCATTCAGGTCTTTTTTTCCAAAGAATCCTTCCAGGTAATCCCATTTGATACAGTCTGTGCCGTTTCTGTCCGGCATGGTGTCAAAGTCATATTTCATTCAGTCCTCCGAGACCATTCGATTCAATTCCTCCACCATTTTCAGAGCACCTTTGAACACCTCTCCAGGGCCTGCTGCAGTCATGTATGCAGGGGTGGTAATAATTCTGTTCAGGTTATCAACCAGAGCGTCTTCAGTTCTGCACTCTTTATGACGGCATCCCATTTTCTCTATCTTTGAAGCTGTAATTCTGTCTGTGCCTATTGTTACGGTAGCTCCAGGTATGCATCTTGCCACCAGTGCAGGGGCAATGCACATGGCAGCAATGGGCTTCCCTTCTCTGTGAGCCTTCTGCAGGAACTCCAGTACTCCGGGGTGCGCACTGCACTCTGCACCCTTTTCGGCAAAGTCGCAGAGAGTAAGAGCTGCACCAAGACCTCCTGGAATAACAACCGCATGAACTCTGTCAATAATTGCAGGGTCAAGAGGTTCTATGTTGCCCCTGGCTATTCTGGCTGCTTCCTCCAGGGCATTGCGGCTGGATATGGGGCTGCCTGTTATGTATGAGACAGCTTTTGTCTGCTGCACATCTGGAGCGGTGTATACAATTTTCCATCCGGACAGATCGAGAGCAGTTACAGCGGACACGGTTTCATGGATCTCTGAACCGTCCATGTTCCCGCACCCGGAAAGAAGAACCGCTGCCTTCTTCATTTTCAATCCTTCCTGCTGCTGTTGCACCCTGAACAGAACACTCGCATTCGTTATCTAATATGTTAACATAAGCAGGTGATCTGACAGGAGGGAAAATGTGAGAAACACTGTTGTTATTCTTGGGGCTTTCATTCTGATAATGGTGCAGGGCTGCTACTACGGTTCCATGACAGGAGCCAGAACTCTGGGCAGGAACCACATGACGGTTACAGGCTCTGTGGGTCTGCCTGCTTATCTTTCAGCTGATGACCGCAGGGAAGCCGGGGAGAGCAGTATAGATGATGTCCCCGTTTCTCCTGCAGTTACATTTCTCTCTGGAGCCACTGAAAGAATAGATGTTGGTGCATATGGAAGAGCGTGGGGGATAGGTCCTCTTGTACGTGTTGGATTGCTTGATCCTGTGAAGCCCTATGCGATTTCAGTCAATGCAGGGGCCGGTTACATAATTCCAGCAAAGCTTCTGGGAACCAGATTCGGTATTGCTGCCGGATATTCTTTCGGAGAGTCTCTTGAGGCCTACGGGGGCTGGGAAGGGGGCTACGGCCCTGATGTGATAAATATTCCCGAGGACTCAGACGGTCATGATGACTGGGATGAGGTGGAGAACAAGTTTCACCACTTTTTCAATGCCGGGCTTCAGTACATGCTTCCTCCCTCTGAACAGGATTGGATGCCTGAGTCATTCGGATTCGAATTTTCCGTTCCTATGGATCTCACCAGAGACCTGGTGGTATTCGGTCTGGCGGTTACCTACTGACAAGGAAGCCCGGCGGTTGTTACCACCGGGCCGGGTATCTTATGAATAATCATCTCTAGAATGAGGCCTTGATTGCCGCCCAGCTGTTCCCGCTGAGAGCGGTACCGTCTTCAGGGAGAATAATAGTTGCGGTTTCCGGAGCGGTGACTGTGAGGTCATCAACCCAGACGATGTCACCGGGATCGGAGTAAACCCTGAACTCGACAACAAGGCCGGTGTGCCCGTCAGCTACTGTCCACTCTTGTTCTGTAAGGTCCCAGCCTTCGCCGGTTCCGTATTCGGAGTTGCCGCCGGCGCTGCCGCTGTAAACGGTGATGTCTGCGGGATCATCGTTCCAGTGTCCCCAGATTCTGCCGGATGGAGCAGCATCAGGAGTGTTGTCGTATCTCCAGATAGAAGCGGAAACCACATCTCCATCTGCAAGACCTGTGATCCAGGCAACGTAAGCCTGAGTGTTTCCGTCCAGTGATTCAGTCTGCTCAAGCTCAAGGGACTGACTGCCGCCGTGAATGGGTTCAACGGTTTCTATGGTGGCAAGCATTCCCTCATATGTTCCAAGGACTGTGTCTGTGCCTTCCCAGCCGCAGATCTCTGTTGCCGCAGCAGCGCTTAATGCAAAGGCAAGCAATGAGAACAGGGTAATGAATCTCAAAGTTATCTCCTTATTGTATATTACTTTGTCTTGAGCGCCCCGGCTTTCAAGGCGTAACTGTATATAATAAAAGAACTGTTAAGAAAATGTTAGCGAAGGGTTAAGTCATTGTTGTATAGCGATATGCATGTTCACACATTATCTTCACCGGATGCTGAGCTTCCTGCTGCTGAGCTTTCCAGGGCAGGAGAATCTCTGGGAGTAGGGAGAATTGGTTTTGTGGCGCATCTTGATATGCATCCTGATGACTTCTGTTTCGGCGGGTTCCATGAACAGAATTACATGGATGAGCTGAGCAGGGCCTCGGAAAATACCTGTGTCAAGGTTCTCAGAGGAATTGAGATAGGAGAACCTCATATCTATATGGAACAGGCATCAGCCTGTTTTACTAAAGAGAAGTATGACTTTTTAACCGGAGCTCTGCACTGGATTGGAAAAGACCTTATACTGAACGAGAAACCGTTTCAAACAGAAGATCCCCTGGAGCTGGTGGAAAGATATTACCGGGAGAATCTGCTTATTGCAGCCTCCGGGCAGGTAAACATTCTTGCGCATCTGGGGATTTTCAGAAGGGGAATGGCAAGAGCCGGATTATCCACTGACATTCACGAGATCCAGCTTTTCCCAGAGCTTTTGAAACAACTGTTTACTGCAATGATTGATACAGGTACAGCTCTTGAAGTGAACACCGCTGGTTTGAGACGGCCTGAAAGAACAACCTATCCGTCAGGTGAAGTGATCAGTATGTACAGAGCAACCGGAGGCGAGAGGATAACTCTGGGCTCGGATACCCACCTGAGAGAGCATGCCTTTTTCGGGTTGAAGGAAGGCATTGATATTATTCACAGCTGTCATTTTAACGAATATGGTGTTTTCAACCAGGGAGACTATCTCCCCAGCCCTTTACAGATGTAATGGTTTCAATTCATAATCGCCCTGAAGAATTTAGAGAGCATTCTTCTCTGCATGTTTCCCCGCCGCATGACAGAGACTGGCATTTCAGATGAAATCGGAAGTGGTTTTGACAAAAAGTACTGGATCAGTGTATTCAGGCGTGGCGCCGTTCTCTCCTTCAAGGAGAACCTGGCTCTCAATAACTGCTTTTGCTCTGTTTTATCTGTTTCTGTACATGAAACAGCCGAAGCCTATACGTTACATCGTTGCCATTCTTCCGCTCTTTGTGAGTTCGCTCTTTCTTATCAGAGAGATAAAGATCTGGATTCTGGGGTTGCTGGTTCTCATAACATTCGGCGGAGTGGGATTCGAATACGGCCCATTCTATACCTCAGCAGCAACAATAGGGATACTGATAACAGCCGGGATTTATTTCCTGCACAGAAATTCCGGATTTAAAAGAGTATACGATATGCCCACCCCGTTTCTGATAGTAGTTGTTGCCTATCTGGTTCAACTGGGTTCCGTCTTCGCCTCTATCTACACCCATGACGGGGATCTTTCCAATACACTCCGGGATGGTAACAAGTATTTTGTCTCAGCCCTTCTTCTTCCGGTTGTTTATTACTGGTACGGAAGGGGAATCTGGCTGTCGAGATTTCTGAAAGTTCTTACATCAATGCTCTTTGTCATGTCCATTGTGGGGATCTATCAGTATACATCAGGCAACATTGAAAGCCTGGGAGAACTTGCATGCGGGTTTGACCTTGCCGGAAGAGTTTACTCTACAATATCCGGTGGACCGAATGCCTATGCCGGTGTTCTGGAGCTTCTTGTTCCATCCACCCTTGCAGCCATGTTCTTTTTCAAGGAGAAATTCTGGAAAGGGTTTGCTTTCGTTACTGTGATTCTGGGGATATTGAATGTTCTCTACACCTTCTCCAGGGGAGGATTTCTTACTGTTTCCGGAACCAGTCTTCTTTTCCTTGTTTACAGATTCAGATCCAGAATGTGGATACCTGTTACGTCCCTTGCTGTGTTTGTTGGATTCATTGTGGGTAATGCCGGTGAATTTGAGAGGCAGCTGACCATGTTCGGTGATACCAGAGCTCTCATGATGGACACCAGTCTGCTGCACAGATACACTTCATACAAAGGTTTTCTTAATGAAATAGCGAAGGATCCAATAGGTGGAGAGGGTTGGGGCTGTGCCGAGTTTTTCCACGGACGAACATCTTTGTACGGTTTCTGGGAGGTCAGACATGAGGACAGCATTGATAAGATTAACAGGTTCGGAGGATTGAACTCAATGTTTCTGGAAATGCCGCTGAAAGGTGGTATCCTCTCTGCTGTATCTCTCCTGCTGCTGCTGACAGCAGTATCTGTTTCTGCAAGGAAACTGCTGACAACCGGTGTTGACTCCGCAGTGGGTTTTGGTTTTATGTGCGGTATGCTGGGATTCGGAGTGCATCAGATGTTTGACAACCTGATCCCGTGGCCGCAACCAGGGGCCTTTTTCTGGATAGTATTTGCACTTATGACTGCAATGGCATATCCATGTTGCAGTAACGGTGAGGATTCAGTATAGATTTTGAACATTATGCCAAAGGGAGGAGCCTGTCCTGACAGCTTTCTGGGAATGGTTATTTTGGGTAGCATTTCTGCTTATACTGACGCCGATAGTATTATATCCAATTGTTATGGTAATAATTGGTGTAATATTCAGGCGCAGAAAATCTGTTTCGTTTAGCGAATTTCCCTTCGTAAGCGTTATGGTTGCTGCCAGAAATGAGGAGAAATGCATAGGTTCCAGAATAAGCAATCTGCTTGAACAGGAATATCCTTCTGACAAATATGAAATTCTTGTTGCCTCTGATGTATCCACAGACAAAACAGATTCTATTGTAGAATCATTCAAGGATTCCCGGCTCCGATTTGTAAGATCCGAGGAGCGCCTTGGAAAGTCAGCCCTTATGGTGAAGCTTTCCAAAATGGCCCGGGGAGAAATTCTTGTTTTTACAGATGCGAACACACAGTTCAGGAAAAACACTGTAAAGGAACTGGTAAGCCCTTTTGCCGACAAGTCCGTTGGCTGTGTGGACGGTTCCAAGCAGAACAGTCTTGACGAGGTTACATGTGAATCAACCTATTGGCGTTATGAACAGATGCTGAAGGCCCTTGGAAGCCGCCTGGGAGCTGTTTTGGGGGCTACCGGAGCTGTTTTCGCTGTTCGCAAATCCCTTTACGATTCTCCTGTTCCCTCCAGGGCTGACGACTTTGAGACTGCAGTTTCAACCAGAATAAAGGGATTCTCCTGCGTATACAATGCCAACGCAGTTGCAGCTGAACCTACACCGAACGATTCCAGTCAGTATCACAGACTTGTAAGGATTGTCAGCTGGATGATCGGCTCAGCCTTTTCTCTTCTCTGGAAGGCCCTCAAAGCCGGCAGGGTGGGACTTGCAGTTCAACTTGCCGTTCACAAGATTCTAAGATGGAACATGGGTGTTTTCGCTATTATGGCATCCATTGCAGGAATCGCCCTGGGGTTCCTGGACTCTTTCTCAAATACTTTTTTTCTCAGTGTTATGGTATTCAACATGCTTGCCTTTGCAGGCTGGCTATTAAAAAACAGTATGCCTTCTGCCTTAAGGCTGCCCTACTTTTTCTGGCTGATGTGCATTGCATCACTTACAGGAATCTTTAAGGCTCTTCAAGCTAAATCAGCTGCTGTCTGGGACCACAGTGCCAGGTAGAGAAGGTTACTGAAGGAGGTTCTCTTGATTCTTCACGGTTTGCTGCTTATTGCAGCAGTCTGCATTGCTTCTCCGCTGCAGAGCAGCGATTACATAAGTTCACTGGGTGAAGTCTCTGATCTTACATCTGCTGACTATTTCGATCCTGATGAATATCTGGTGGGTTTCGGGGATCAGATCTGGCTGGCTTTTCCAGGAGGAGTGCCTTTTGCCGGCCAGGATGAGGCTGTATCAACCATTATTCTTCCTGTAGGCCTGGACGGTAAGCTCAGTATCCCGGGATTTGCCCCGCTGGATGTTTCCGGACTGAGTTTTTCTGAGCTTAATCAGCAGATCGATCAGATGATAAGGTCAAACTATGGAAGACTTGCCGTTTCTTCCGGGCTTGCCAGGTCTGCCAGTTTTGAAATTGCGGTTACAGGCCAGGTGAACGAGCCGGGTATGATAACTGTTAACGGGCTGACAAGATTGAGTGAGGCTATTGAGGCAGCCGGTGAAGAAACTGCTGTTGCTTCCATGTCAAGAATTATTCTTGTCTCCGCAGCAGGAGACTCATCTTTTTTCAATCTCAATGATTTCTTTCTCAATGGAAATATTCATGCCAATCCTCTCATGCATCGCAATACAAGGATTCATCTCAATTCCGCCGTTTCAAGCATAGTTATCGAAGGAGCTCTATCTTCAGTTAATGACCAGCTGACTCCCATTTCCCCCCAGATAATGGATGACACCTATGTCCCCGGGCGTGTTGTGCTTGAGTATATAAATGGTGAATCACCTCAGGAAGCTCTGCAGCGAGCCGGGGGAATTTCAGACTCAGCTGATATTTACGGATGTTTCATTCAGCGGGTAACTGAAGATGGATCTTCTCAAATCATACCTTTCGACTTTCAGCTGAATACCGAAGTTGTCTCACTGGCACCGGGAGACCGTCTGGTCATACCTTTCTCAGAGAGATACATCAGTGTCATAGGCCAGGTGAGATCTCCTATGCCGATAATGTATTCACCAGGCATGACGGTGAGTTTTTACATAGGCATGGCCGGGGGATTCACACCGGCTGCCAAACAGGGATCCCTGAAAATAATCCACAGGGATGGCTCGGAGCAGGATGTTGAACTGAATACTGTTGTTCCTCCAGGAAGCATCGTGAATGTTCCCAGAGTAGCAGTACAGTTCTGGCAGGAGTATCTGACCATCCTTACAGGTGTTGCAACAGTTGTGATCTCTTACCAGAGTCTGTTCCAGTAAATGGAGAAGTTATGAGCAATCTGTCAACCGGTTTCCTCTATATCCTACTGAAAAACCGCAAATTCATTCTTAAAAGCCTTCTGCTTGTCATGGCCATTACCGTGGGCATTACATACATCATGAACGAGTCGTTTACCGTTAAAACAGTTATCCTTCCCCCTGAAGAGCAGGCTTCGCCTTCCCTGAGCCTTGGAGGCCTTTCTCTCGGGGAGTTTGCCGGATTCTTCAGCGGAGGAATGGGATACTCTCTCCCTCTTATGACCACTCTGTCTGATGTGTACGTAGAGATCCTGAACAGCAGGTCTCTTATTGACAATGTCATAATCAGTACGGGATATGCGGATTCACTGAATCTGTTCGAGCATTACTCCCCGGAAGTTGCCATGTATCGGGCCAGGCTGAATTTCAACAAGAACTACATGGCTAAAGTAACCTCGTCAGGATTCATTCAGATCGAGGTAACAACAGGAGACCCGCTTTACTCAATAGCAGTTTCAGAGAGAGTAATCTTCCTTCTGGACAGTATTAATACTTCTGTTTCTCTTTCTCGTCTGCAGCAGAGCAGGGAACTAACCGAGAATCAGCTTGTGGTGGCTGAGAGCGCTCTTGAGAGAACATCCAGTGATCTTATCGGCTTTGAGGAAGAATACGGATCCCTGATGCCTGAAGAAGAAATAGCCGAGATAATGAGCGTTCTTGCTGAGATGAAGGGCAGGTACATAGAGACCACCCTCACAGCAAATGCGATTCGAAACGGCATAAGGTACGGCACAAATTCTCAGATACTTGAGATGGAAACAGAAGCGCAGGCTCTCAAGGAAGCCATAGAACTTCTAGAGAACGGTTCAAGCGATGATTCAGGATTGAACATGGGGCCGGGGTTGAACAATCTTCCCCCTGCTCTCATAGAGTACGCAAGGCTGAAAACCGATTTCGAGATGAACCTGAGAATGGTGGCTGCTCTTGAATTGCAGGTGGAGCAGGCGCTGATTCAGGAAGCTAATATTAACAGTTCTCTCCGTATCCTTGATCCTCCCAGACATCCAGGCTGGAAGAGCAAACCCAAGAAGCTTTTTATCTGGATAGAAGTGTTTGCCATAGCTTTAGCCATGCTTAGTGCCTTTCTCTTTGCCCGTGAGAAGTGGTATGCCTTCGAGAAGAAGGATCCTGAAGCATGGAAGAAATGGAACGATCTCAAGGAAGATATCCGGAAAGACCTCAGTTTACGTAAAAAGAAGAAGTGATCCGCCTTGTCAGCGGATCACTTCCACGCCCATTCGCTCTGCCAGAACAGACGGCAGTTTAATTGAACCGTCTTCCTGCTGGCCGTTTTCAACAAGTGCAATGATCAGCCTTGGAAGGGCCAGTCCAGAGCCGTTCAGCGTATGTACGAACTGGAGCTTTCCTCCAGCTGCCGGTTTGTAGCGCATATTGCCCCGCCTTGCCTGGAAGTCCCTGTAGTTTGACACGGAAGAAACTTCCAGCCATTTTTCCTGTCCTGCTGACCATATCTCAAGATCACAGCACCTGGCAGCAGCAAAACTCAGGTCTCCTGTGGCAAGAAGAAGAACTCTGAAAGGAAGCTCAAGAAGAGAGAGCATTTCCTTTACGTGTTCTATCATTTCAAGATGGGCTTCGTCAGATCTGTCCGGATGTTCGAATCGGACCATCTCAACCTTTTCAAACTGGTGCACCCGGTTCAGTCCCCTTGTATCTTTGCCGTAGCTCCCTGCCTCTCTTCTGAAACACGGAGTATAGCCGCAGAGCTTTACAGGGAGGTCCTTTTCGCTGATAACGGTGTCTCTGCAGGTGTTCGTTACAGGAACCTCGCCAGTAGGAATAAGATAAAGACGATCTCCATCCACGGAATACATGTCATCAGCCATTTTGGGAAGCTGAGCTGTTGCTGTCATTGAATCGGCGTTGGCCAGAAATGGTGCCCAGATCTCTTCCATGCCGCGGCTTGTATGGAAATCAAGCATCCAGTTGATCAGTACACGCTGGAGTCTGGCTGCCCAGCCTCTGAACAGGATGAAATTGGATCCTGTAATCTTGCCGGCAGTTTCAGGGCTGTATACATCCTTCATCAGTTCCCAGTGAGGTTTTGGCGTGAAGCTGAAAACCGGGAGATCCTCACAGGTTTCAAGAATTTTATTGTTCTCCTCGCCACCTTCGGGAACGTCGCTGTCAGGAATATTCGGAAAGGTGAGTTCCATACTTTTCATCTGGGAATCCAGCTGAGAAAGCTCCTTTTCCAGGGCCCCAAGTTTCTGGCCGATTTCTCTGCTTAGCTCCATGTCTTCACCTGGGTCTTCACCCTGGCGCTTTTTTAAGGAAACAGCTTTAGAAAGCTGGTTACGCTGGCCCCTGAGTTTCTCTACATCGAGCATCAGACTGCCTCTATGGGCCTCAGTATCCAGCCAGAGCTGTATGTCTGTTTTTTCGTTTTTTGCCCTGGCCGCCCTGGCAACCAGTTCGGGCTCTTTTTTGATTCTTTTACGGTCAAGCATTTCTTCCTCCCGGGAGACTGCTAGAGAATATGAGGCAGAAATATAAGAAGACCTGCCGCTGCTGCGGAAATTGCTCCGGCGAGTACCCCTGCTGCAGCTGTGTCCTTTGCCTTCCGGATCAGTTCATGCTGTTCCGGGGCAACCCTGTCTGCAAGGAACTCGACTGCTGTATTCAGGGCCTCTGCTGTCCACACCAGCCCGATTGCAAGGGCCAGAATTGCCCATTCCGCCCTGGAGACATGAAAAACAAAGCCCAGTACAATTACACAGATCGTTGCCCCAAGGTGAATCCTGGCGTTAGCCTGGGTTGAAAGAAGGGTCCGGAGTCCCTGGAAGGCAAATCTGAAACTGTTGATCCTTTTTCTTACCATATGGCTGGAGAAATCCTTCCTTCGGTGTCGATGCAAAGAGAGAATGAAATAGCCCTGCCGTCATCACCGCTGCGTGAGTTATCAATTGCAGTTGCCGCCAGTCCGCAGGCAATTCCTATGGCAGCTCCCATGACTGCGTCTGAAGGGTAGTGTCTGCCGGTATTTACCCTGGAAAAGCAGGTATAAGCTGCAATGGCTGCTGCAGGGATGCCTGCGGAAGCTCCATGCTCCCGCCAGAGAACAGCAGCTGTACAGGCAGCTCCTGCTGCATGAGCTGAAGGGAAGCTCCTCCGGTCACTGAAATCCGGCCTGTTCCGTCTGGTGGTGAGTTTCAGCACTCCGGTTAGTCCATAAGTGTAAAGCAATCCTCTGCAGAGAGCTTCTCCTGTTTCCTCTGTCCTGCTGCTGCCGGAGAGCCCTCCTGCTATCCAGACACATGCAGCTGAAGCTGGAAGAACAGGACCAAACAGAAAATTGTCAGCAGTGTCAAGCAGTGAAAAGGCATTGCCCTTCAGGAAGCCCGTATGGCCATTCCTGTTTTCAATTCTGTAGGCCAGGTATGAGCATGTGAGTCCAGTGCCCATTACAATCAGCGGTTCCCTGTCAAAAAGCCTTTCTCCTGTTTCAAGTGTGTTCCCTGGAACATCACCTGCTACTACAGCTGAAAAGGCCAGCAGCAGAAGCAAAAGGCTTCTAGGCGCCGTAAAACTCCCTGACTGACTGAATAACCTCATCCTGCTCTTCCCTTGTAAGCTCCCCGAAAACCGGCAGAGAAACAGCTTTTCTGCTGCAGGATTCGGATACTTTGAAATCGCCCTCTGAGTATCCGAGATCCTTGAAACATTCCTGCATGTGCAATGGAAGAGGATAGTAGATGGCGCAGCCTATCTGCCTCTCTCTGAGGAATACAAGAAGATCATCACGTTTTTCCGCCATAAGAGTATACTGGTTGTAAATAGACCAGGCCCGGGGATCGATAACCGGCGTTTTCACCTGTTCAAGATCTGCAAAGGCCTTGTTGTATCTCTCTGCATTCTCTCTTCTGCCTTTATGCCAGTTCTCAAGGTGGCGAAGCTTCACTCTGAGAAAACCTGCCTGAATAGCATCAAGCCTGCTGTTGGTGCCAACAGCACTGTGCAGGTAACCCTGACCGCCGTGCTCTCTGAGCCTTCTGAGTTCTGCTGCTGTTTCCGCAGAATTGGTAGTTATCATACCGCCGTCACCAAGAGCACCGAGGTTTTTGGACGGGAAGAAGCTGAAACAGCCTGCATCCCCCTGGGAGCCTGCTCTTTTGCCGTTCCACTTTGCTCCTGCAGCCTGAGCTGCGTCCTCGATAATCGGAAGATTCCATTTGGATCCCACAAGAGAAATCGCATCCATGTTGGAAACCTGGCCGAAGATATGAACAGGCATTATAGCGGCAATTCTTCTGCCGGACTCTCTGTGGACAACTCCTCTTTCAGTAATGGCACAGTTTTCATTCAGCCATGCTTCAGCTTTATCTGCGTCCATGTTGTAGGTGTCAGGCAGGATATCGATGAAAACAGGACTGCCTCCGGATCTTACAATCGCTCCGGCTGAGGCGAAAAATGTAAAAGGAACGGTGAGAACAAGTTCACCGGATCTGAGACCAAGAGCCTGAAGTGCCAGAATAAGTGCATCTGTTCCAGAAGCACAGCCCACAGCCTCTCTGACTCCTGAGTAGGCTGCAAATTCCTTCTCGAAAGCCTCCATCTCAGGTCCTTTTATAAATCTGGAAGTGTCCAGTGCATCTGAAAAAACCTTTTTAAGTTCTTCCTTTATTTCAAGGTGTTGTCTGTTGATGTCCAGTAACGGTACAGCCATGATTTCCTTTCCGAAAGGTCAGTGAGCACCTTTTCCGGTGAGAACCACTATCACGGTCCGGGCAAGTATCTCCAGATCCAGGAACAGTGACTGGTTCTCTATGTACTGAAAATCGTGTTTCAGTTTTTTTGAAACATCCTCTATTGTGGTATCGTATTCAAGTTTAACCTGAGCCCATCCGGTTATCCCGGGTTTAACTGTCAGTCTCTTGTCATAGAACGGGTAGATCTTCCGGAGTTCCTTGATTATTTCCGGTCTTTCCGGTCTAGGTCCCACTAACGCCATGTCTCCAGTAAGAACATTAAGGAACTGAGGCACTTCATCAATACGGGTTTTTCGCATGAACCTGCCCATCTTTGTCACCCTTGCATCATCTTTGCCTGCCCAGACAGCTCCTGTTCCCTTTTCGGCATTTTTTACCATGGACCTGAATTTAAAAATGCGAAATTCTCTGCCGCCTTCTCCTGTCCTGAGCTGTCTGTAGAAAACCCCGCCTCTGGAATCCATGACGATCAAAGCTGAGACAATAAGCCAGAGGGGCAGTCCTGCCAGGATCACTGTGAGACTGATAATGTAATCACCTGTTGTTCTCACCAGCTTTTCCCAGAATGAAAGCCGATCGGGGATCAGCTCCATGAGCGGCTGTCCCAGTATCTGAGTATTGTGGACATGCCCTGCAACTACATCGTACAGGTCTGGAAGCAGTTTTACCCTTAAGCCCCCCTGAACTGCCGGCATGAGAAGCGTGAGAATGTCATCGTGAAAGTTCGAGGCAATGGTTACGAGAAGATCCGTGATCAGGTATTCCTTTGCCAGAACATCGATATCTCCCACCTCACCCAGGGGTGTTGCTGTTATCGCAGGATCCGACACAGGGTGGGGAGGGGTGATAAAGCCTATGACAGAATATCCCAGAGAGGGATTGATGGCAAGATAATCCACAAGATCCCTTGCCTGGGGGCCCAGACCTATTACAAGGGCATTCCTGTGAAGCAGCCCTTTTTTTGCCAGTTTTCTCTCGAAAAGTCTTGAAGAGCATCTGGCGGCAAACACAAACAGATTGATCAGTGTGAAATAGATGAAAAAGACCCATCTGCCGATAGAAGCTTCAGGGGTAACAAGAAATGCAAATAGTGAGAGTATTACAAAACCTGCAATAACCGGTTTGAAAACCATTCGGATCTCATCTGTCCAGCTTCTGTCCCAGTGGAGTCGATAAGCCCCTGTAGCAGTGAAGATTATCCACCAGTAAAAGATGGAAAAAATACTGCCGGCAATAATGACATCCATTGAGATAGAAGAGACGCCGGGAAACATCCCCCATCTGAATTTAGCAAGAGCGGAGATGTAAAGAGCAAGAAAAACCGCCATACCGTCCATGATCATCCCTGCGGAAATTGCCATTCTTCTCATCTGGCTCTCCTGAACAGGTGATTCTTGAATGTGGAAAAAGCTCTGAGAGTTCTTCTGCCCTCTGTCATCGGGTGAAGAATAGACTGCAAAGCCTTGTAGAACAGATATGACGGACGGAGGTAGAATCGTCTTCGTGCATTGTTACACCATTCCACAATCTTTTCTGATGGCAGGTCCGGCAGATCAACCACGCAGTTGTGAAGACCTTCCGCGGTAAGCCATTCAGAATAGTTCTCGGTTCTCAGACACCCCTGTTTTTTCAATTGTGTGTAGAGCCTGGTGCCTGGATATGCCATTATGGGAAAGAATTGAGCGGTGTCAGGTTTCAGCCGGAGAGCCATGGAGAATGTTTCCTCAAGAGTCTCTCTGGTTTCTCCCGGATTACCTGCCATGAAACAGCCGTGCACCAGAAGACCCGCTTTTCTTGCCCGGTCTGCAAACTCCAGATTCTGCTTAACAGTCGTACCCTTTACAACGTTGTTAAGTATTTTCTGACTTCCTGACTCGTAGCCCACAATGATAAGCCGGCATCCGGCTTTCTTCATCATTCTCATTGCTTCAAGTGACAGATTGGCTCTGGTGTTTGCGGTCCATGGTAATCTGTTACCTGCCTTTATCAGCGCCTTTGACAGCTCTTCCACTCTGGTGGAGTCCACGCTGAACGTGTCATCTTCAAACACTATCTCCTGCAGCTCAGGGAAGTACTCCTGCATCTTCATGAATTCATCCGCCACATTTTCTGCAGTTCTGGCTCTGTACCTGCCTCCGTGAAGCACCTGTGGCCAGACGCAGTAAGAGCATTTGAACGGGCAACCCCTGCTGGTAATCATCATTGCTGAAGGGAATCTTGCAGCAGCGAAGAAATAGTTACCAGGCTTGAGATGTTTTCTGTACACATCTGCCAGAAAAGGCAGAGAATCCAGGTTTTCCACCGGAGGTCTGTCACCTGTGTGCATCTGTCCGGCAGGAGTATTCAGCCAGAGCCCCTTGACTTCCTTCAGGTCGTTACCTGAGGAGAGAGCTGCTGCGGTTTCAACCAGAGTAATGTCATATTCCTGTGCTGCGATTGCATCAACATACGGTGCTTCTTTCAGTACCTTTTCAGGCAGAGCACTCACATGGGTTCCTACCAGAACAAGGAATGATTCCGGCAATGCTTTCTTTACCGTTTCTGCAACAATGAGATCACTGTTCACCGATGGAGTGCTGGTATCCATAAACACAAGAGCAGGATTGAATTCTGAAAGCCTTCGGAGAAGGTCTTTGTCTGATATTCCCTCTGCGGGACAATCAAGAAAAAGAAGGTCGTGTCCCTCCCTTTCCAGTGAGCCTACTCCGTACGCCATCCACAGCGGCCAGTACATTGTACCGCTTTTAACAATAGCAGGCGACCGGGAAGTCCGGGAGAACCGGCTGTTCATGAAAGGCGGATTTACAGCTGCTATTTTCATACGAGTGCGTCTATCTTCCGGAGGAAGCAATCTGCTGTCTTTCTCCAGGAAAAGTCCGCTGCGCGCACCTTTGCTTTTTCGCCCATTGCAGACAGTTGTTCAGGCGTGGCGGCCTTCAGTTCTGCCATTCCCCGCATGATGTCTATCACGGAGTATGGATCGATCAGGATTCCCGTGTCTCCTACAACTTCTTCAAGAGCGGTGGCTTTGGAAGCCATGACCGGAGCTCCTGTGGCCATTGCCTCAAGGGCTGGCAGACCAAAACCCTCATAGACAGACGGTATAAGAAGAGCTCTGCATTTCATATAAAGCTCTCGAAGGTCATGGTCTGAGATACAGGTGAGAACCGTTATAGCCGACCTGGCGGGATTGGAGTCAAGGTGTTTTTTGAATTGATGCCACGCACGGTCTTTTCGCACCACCATGGTAAGAGGCGGGGTGTTTCGATCCATTGCCCAGAGTCTTCCATAAGCAGTGAGAAATCGAGGTATGTTCTTGTAGCCTCGAGCATTACCCACATAAAGAAAGAAGTTTTCTCTCTTTCTGGTATTGTTAACAGGCTTTGTAAAAAGAGCCTGGCCTTCTCCTGTTATGAAAATCTTCTCATTTGATGACTGAAACCTTCTTATTACATCCAGTTTGGTTGTCATTGTAGGCACAGCTACATAACTGGCATGTCCAACGGATTTGGAAAGTGATTTTTGAAAGACCCTGCGGCTGAGAGCATTTCTTATAACGCTGGTTCCGAAGTAGCAGGGAAGATTCAACACCATCAGGTCGTGTATTGTTACAATTGAAGGTGCCGAAGGCTGAGGGCCGGCCATGGAAAAGTTCAGAAAAACATCCGGAGACAGTTCATCTATTCTTTGTGAGAGGGCCCTGTTGGCTGAAGCATTAAATCTTGAGGAGTTGTCTGTGATGATTTTTGTGCCTGAATCATTCATGTGGAATGCAGCATCTTCACGCATCAGGGCAGATATCTCCCAGTCAGGATGGCTATCACATATGCATCTGGATACGTTAAGGGCAAATCTGCTGATACCGTCTACATTCTTCTGAACCGCCCGGCAATCAAAGAGCACATGAAGGCTCATCTGGCAAGGCCTCTTCGCTGGAGTTCTTCGGTGGCTTTATCCACCATGTCAGTGGCTGTCTGGCTTGCAACCCATTCACACAGTTCTGCCACTCCGTCTTCAAACACTGTTTCAGCCTTGAAACCGATCTCTTCAGCGGCTCTGGAAACGTCAGCATAGCAGTGTCTTATGTCACCAGCCCTGTACTGATTTCTGATTATGAAATTGTCTGACCGGCGGCCCAGTGCTTCGGCTATTGCTTTGCCAACCTGCATAATGGAAAGCTTGCGTCCGGTTCCCAGATTGTACACTCTGCCGTTTGAGCTGCTGCTTTCAATGGCTTTTATGCACCCCCGGGCAATATCATGAACATGAATGAAGTCTCTGCTCTGTCCACCGTCTTCAAATACAACCGGCGGGTTCCCGTTTAGAAGTCTTGAAGCGAAAATAGCACCAACTCCTGTATAGGGATTGGAAAGAGCCTGTCTTTCTCCGTAAACGTTGAAGAAACGCATAGCAGTTGAAGGTATACCGTAGGCATCTCCAACTGACAAAAACAACTCCTCGTGATCTCGTTTATTTACAGCATATACACTTGTAGGGTGAAGCGGTTTTGTCTCCGGTGTAGGAACAGGTTCACAGGGTTTTCCGCATTCAGGGCAGAGCATTTCCCATTGCCTGGAAGCAAGCTGTGCTGCCGGTCGAAGCCTGGGAGTGAGTTCACCGCAGCTGCTGCAGCGGTAGAGACCCTCGCCGTAGATGGACATGGAACTTGCCACAAGCATCTTTTCGATACTGTCTTTCTGCTTCACTGCCTCTTCAAGAACAACCGCAGCTCCCATAGTGTTGATTGAAGTGTATCTTGTTATCTCGTACATTGACTGACCAACACCCACAGCAGCAGCAAGATGCACCAGAATACTGCAGTCTTTCAGCGCTTCGGCGAAAGAATCTCCATCCCGAACATCCCCCACAACAAGCTGGACCTCGCTGTTCAGGTACTCCGGTCTTTCTGCATCAGGTCCGTGTACCTGCGGATCAAGATTGTCGTAAGCCTTTACATCATATCCTTTTTCAAGAAAAAGGTCTGCAAGATGTGAACCGATAAAACCGGCTCCTCCGGTTATCAGAACCCTTTTCCTCATGTTTCCCCCTTAGAATTATACAGGACGGTGTTTCCACCAGGTGGATATCTTACTTGTCACTAACTGCGTAAAATAACAGAACAGGCGTTTCCTGCACAGCTTCAGGAGTTTTCACGGCTTTCGATGGTTTTCATGGCCTTCAGAGTAGCGGCAGCGCAGTTTTCCCAGGTTAGAGAGGCAGTCACACTGTCTCTAGCGGCTTTCTGCTTTGTGGTGACACCTTTGAAAAGAGCATTCTCCATCCCTGCGGCAATTGATTCAGGATCTTCCGGATCAACCTGCCACATGCACTTTCCGAAAAACTCTCCCAGCCCCCCTGTGCATGATCCGGCAACTGGAAGATCCCAGGGGAATGCCTCTGGAACGGTGAAGCCGAATCCTTCATGATGGGCAGGGTGAACAAGACAGGCCGCTCTGCTGTAAAGATCAATCAGGGTTTCCTCGGATATGTATCCTGTGAAATTCACTTTGCTGTCCACCCCGAGTTCTACAGCCAGTTGCCTGCACTCCCGGGCTTTGAATCCGTCCTTACCTGCAATGATCAGCGGCGGGACATCACGGTGTCCGGAGAGAATGGCATAGGCTCTGATGAGATTGTCCACATTCTTTCTTGGATCCACAGTTCCAACATTCAGTATGTGCTCTCCTGTTTTTGCCGGCTCTTCATTCCGTTGAAAGTGATCGATGCCAAGAGGAGTGAGGAAAACCTTACCGGCAACTTCAGGAAAACGCTGGAGAACATCATCTGCTGTTGAGGTTGAGTTTACAGCGATGCACTCGGCGTTCTTCACGATATTTCTGATTCGATTTCTCCATATCTTCGTATCTGTGGATTCCTTCATGTGGCCATAGTTGAACGGGCCCATGTCATGTATCATGCATACCTGTCTGAACGCTTTGTTCCTGGGCAGCAGCTGACCGTTTGAGCTGTGAACCCAGCCGATGTTCAGCCGTCTTGATTCCATAGCCGGCCAGAAGAAGTCGGTAATTCTTCTCGGCCAGGGATAGAAGCTGGTTCTCTCTGTGATTTCCCTGGAGGCAGGGGGAAACTCTTTCATGTATCCGGTCATCCAGACATCACATGGAACATCCATTCGAATAATGGCTTTTATCAGTTCAAGACCGTATCTGCCGATCCCGGTTTTATGCGGGTACTGGTAGTCAATATTGAACGCAATTCTCATAGTTTTCCTATAACCTCCGCTATCTGTTTTACCCCGGAATCCAGATTTCTCTCCTTCCTTACAAAGTGTAAGCCCCTTTCAGCAACTGATGAAGTTCTCGTTCTGTCTGAAAGCATTCCTGCAAGAACAGATGTGCCGTCTGTGACAGTGCCGTCAAAGAGAAATCCGGTTTCACCGTGGACTATATTGTCCATGAATCCACCTTCTGCAATGGCGATTACAGGAGTTTTACAAGCCATGGCTTCAAGGGGAACAAGGCCGTAGGGCTCTCTTCTCTGGCAGCAGAAAACAAACTCAGCTTTCCTGTACAGTTCTCTGAGGATCTCATCGGAAATGCTCTCTCTGATGGTTACTGTTACAGCCAGAGACTCCGCCAGGCTGATCAGCTTCTCCCTGTATCCGGGATAACCCCTGTCGGCAACGATTACAAGCCCCGGTCTCCGGACTTCTTCGATACCGGCAAGTATCCGCACTGCTGTTTCATGCCCTTTAAAAGGCCACAGAGCTCCTACGGAAAGAGCATAACCCTCTCTCTCTGCAGACTGATCAGGCGTAAAGAAATCAGTGTTTATTCCAGGCCTGACTATCTTTGCGCTGCGATGGTAGATAGTCTGCATCTGCTGTTTCATCCATCTGGAGAATGTTACCAGATTATCAGCATTTGAAACCGAATCAAGATCCATTTTTCTCTCGAGTTTTTCCAGCGGAGAGAGAAGTGCTTCCCGGAAGCGGCTGTCTGTTCTGCTTATGATGTCCTTTTCATATATGTGTCTGGGGTATTCGTAGCAGAAATACAGAGAAGGGATTGTCAGGTGCCTGAACAGCGGAGGGGCTGCAACCGGCATGGTGTTATGAACAAGCACCATGTCAGCTTCGCGGTTGATCTTTTTTGCTGCTTCCCTGCACACCTTATGGAAACACGCCAGTCTCAACATGAGGAAAGCAGGAGCAATTGCTTTCAATGCTCCGGAAGGCCTCTGCCAGATGGGATATGGAATTACTGATTCTGTGATCTGTGAATCGGTACCTGCTGAAGAACCCCCTTCCGGCCTGTAAAGTTTGACCTGAAAATGGTTCTTCAATCCCCGGGCAAGCTGATGCGCTACCCGGATGCCTCCACCTGAAGGCAGCATATGAAAGATCGCCAGTCTTCTTCTGATTGCTCCCTGCTCCTCTTTGTTTGAATCACCCGGCTAAGATATTCAGCCTGTGCGGGATTGGGAAGGTCTTTCTGAGCTCTGCATGCTGTTGTATCTTCCTGACTTGAATCGATGTTCAATGAAATGAGGAATAATGAATAGTGTCCTGCTTGTGGGAGACTCCGGCAATGACTCATCTGCAGGAGCAGGCTCCGGTGCCTGTGTGGCCAGAACAAAACGCTTCAGTAACGCCCTTCTTCAGGGTGGATTCTCCGTAACATGCTGTTCTCCCGGTGAAGGCAGAGTCGGCGCTATCAGGATCAGAAAACTGCTTGCTGAAAAAGAGTTCAGCTCTGTGGTCGCCATAAGTCCCTTTCCTGCTGAAAGTGCAGTGCTCAGCGGAACAGATCTCCCATTGTGGATAGACATTAACGGTATGCACCCTGCGGAGCTCCAGCTGCAGAACCGGGATGACAGGAGACATGGAGAAAGATTTCTGAGAATACTGGCACTGGAAAACTCTCTCCTGGCCAGAGGAGACGGGTTTTCTACTCCGTCAATAAGACAGGCGGCGAGTGTTACAGGAGAGCTTCTCCTTCTGGGAAGAACCTGTTTCAATGGCAGTAACGGTATTACCGTTGCACCGATCCCTCATTGTGCAGAGCCATTCCATGACTCCATGAAAACGAACTCTGAACTTTTCCGGATTGTTTCAACAGGATCGTTCAACATCTGGTTTGATGAAGCAGTTCTGTTCAAAGCCTTGGAAGCTGCCATGCAGGCAGATGAATCCATTCGATTCACTGCTACAGGGGGAGCAATTCCATTTTCCAGGGATAAATTTCCCGACTTTGAGAAACTGGTTGAATCAAGCCGTTTCAAAGACCGGTTCTCTCTTCCAGGCTGGGTGAGCAGAGAGGAACTGGAAAAAGTCTATTCTTCAGCAGGGGCTGCAACATACACTGACATCCCATCACCGGAGACCTTCCTTGGAGCCAGAACACGTGTACTGGACTGGATATCCCGGGGGATTCCTGTTGTATGTACCGCTGGAGCAGAGATTGCAGATGATATCGCCAGACACAGGCTGGGTATTGTTGTACCCTCCGGTGATTCCGAGGCTCTTGCCAGGGCATATTGCTCCCTGGCTGATGAAGAGAGCCGTTGCAGAAGTATTCGTGAAGCTCAGAGAAAGTGGTGTGCAGGAGAGGGATCTTCGGAGCACCTGTTCAAAGATCTTCTCAAGTGGTGCAGTAATCCTGTGAGGGTTCCACAGAAGAGACTTGGCCGAACGACAGTTTCCTCAATGAACAGTACAGGCTATCTCATCAGACTGTTCAGGGAACTCAGTATTTCTGCAGGTCCGGGCTATGCTGCAAAAAGGTTGTTGAAAAGGATGGGACTGTTCAGAGGGAATCCCTGATGATTTTTTCCGCCTTCAGATAAAGGCCGCTTTTTGTTCTGCCGCAGGGCGTGTACTTCCTGGCATGTGAAGCAAAAACATCATTAAGGGAAATGTCTGCGCTGAAATCAGGCACCTCCATGGAAAGCCCGTCTGATGTTCCTCTCAGCACCGCTTTTGTCAATGTAATTCTTCCTCTGACAAGACTCATGGCTGCCCAGAGGTTCTGCCACTTCCTGATCACAGGGAGAAGTGCTGTAAAAGTATCCCGGTCAAAATGCTTCCTCATTACAAGCAGTCTGTTTCTTATGCAGAGATGTTCCTTGAAGAAGCTTCCCTTTCCGGTTGTTGCAGAGTGCATATGCCGGACAACTGCACGGGGTTCATAAACAACCTTCCAGCCGGTTCTAAGCAGCTCAAATCCCAGGTCCAGGTCCTCCTGGTAGATGAAAAGTCTGTTCCAGAAAAGAGTTGACTGATCAGGCAGAGCGCTTCTTCTGATCATTACTGCTCCGCCGCAGGGAAACGGCAGCTCCATGGGCCGGGTGAATTTTCCGGCACTCATGCCCTTGCCTATGTCTCTTGAGAAACACATCCAGTCTATCTCGCCGCCTGCAGAGTCCATGATATTCAGGTCTGCTATGTTTCTCATTGAACTGGTAACAGCAGCAACAGAGCTGTCTTCCATTCTCAGCTCCAGATTCTTCAACCAGCCGGGTTCAACAATGCAGTCGTTGTTCAGAAGAACCACAAAGTCTCCTTCGGAAGCTTTCAGCCCTGCGTTGTTTGCTCCTGTAAATCCCGTGTTTGAGTCCAGGGGCACAAGGGTTACCGATGGATATCCTGACCGTACTTCTCCTGCTGATCCGTCTGTTGAACCGTTGTCCACAACAACTATCTGATCAGGTTTCCTGTCGTGAGAAAGAAGAGAATTCAGGCAGTTCTTCAACATGCTGATGCCGTTGTAGTTTGGAACTATCACTGTGATCTTCATTGGTTCTCCTTAAAAAGACCTGCAGGTCTCGCAGCTGCGTTTCCGGTAAGACCGTGAAAGAATCCCAGCCACATCCAGCGCACCAGCCTGGCGGATCTTTTTGCAGGATAGGCGAATGTCTTGAAAAAAGTTACAAAGAGGTAGTAGAAAAAGAATGCAGATATCTCCAGAGGCTTAAGGAACCTGGAAGCAATAATAAACCTGTTTCTGTGGGTAAAATACACGGCAAAAGGAGAAAAAACTCCTCCCACGCTGATGGAAACATGATGCAGGACTCTTGCCTGGGGTACAAGCGTTATCCGCTTGCCCATTTCAGAAACTCTGAAGCACAGATCAGTGTCCTCGTAGTAAACGAACAGGTCAGGGTCCTGCATTCCTGCAAGTCTGTACTCTCCGGCTCGCATCATTAATGCGCAGCCTGTTACCTGTTCCATGTCGGCGGGGTGCTCCGGCAGATCATCCACAGTACGGTATATCTGCTTAAGGGACATGCGGACCCTGCTGAAAATCCCGCCGGCACTCCAGATTCTCTCAGGATCTGACGCATAGGAAATTGCCGGTGCTGCAATCCCGGTGGCATCACTGTCAGCAAGACACCGAACCAGCAATCCAGGTGCGGAGGGAGAAACCTCGGTATCATTGTTAAGAACGAATACGTACTCCACATTTTCCCCGGACACCATCTCAAAAGCTTTGTTGTTTCCGGCGGTCAGGCCGAGATTGGCATTATTCTCATGGAGCAGAATAGAGGGATCATTGCGGATCCACTCAGGGGCTTCTCCTGATGAACTGTTGTCCACAAGGCCGAATATGATCTCCACATCACCGGCTTCTTTCAGAGAAAGGATGCATTTCTCTGTAAGTTCCCACTGTTTGTAGTTAACAAGGAGCACACCGATCTTAGCCGGCTGAAGTTCTTTCAAAATTATCGTTCCATTGTTCTGTAGAATACTGGCGAAAAGGTTTCGGGAATGCGAAAATACGGAAACAGCGAGCCAAAGGAAAGACCACCGGTGATTATCCCTGAGCCGAAGGCTATATTAGAAGGTAATGATCGGTTTCCCTTCTGTATTTCAATTCCGGAGGAATGTATTGCCCGCTGCTGTTACTGTTGTCACTGTGGCTTTCGGGAACTCATCTGCTGTGGAGACCTGGATTGCTGAATGGTCCGGTTGTTCAGATCATCTGATTATTTCCGATAATGGCGGAGTGTTCAAGACGAATCCTTCTCCGGGAGTAACTGTTTTGCCATATACCTGCAACACAGGATTTGGAGCAGGGATTAACAGAGCAGTTGCAGCTGCGGAAACACCTCTTGTACTCATAACAAATCCCGACACCTTACCGGTTGACGGGAATTCCCTTCCGGAACTGATAAGAATGCACAGCAGGAACATGTTTTCCACAGGCCTTACCATGGACAGCAACGGAAAACCTGCACATTCTACCGGGATCTGGCCGGACATACCATGGATCAGGCACCAGATAACAGGGAAGGCTGAAAGCCTGTGGAGAGAGAGGAAAACAGATTGGATACAGGGGTCGCTGATTCTTGTGAACAGAGATGAATTCGTCTCCATGGGAGGATTCTCCGGGAGATTTCCTCTTTACTTCGAAGATGTTGAACTCTGTGCCAGAGCAGAGGCAATGCAGATGAAGATGAATTTTGTTCCCGGTGCAGGTTTTATACACATTGAAGGCACCGGTTCTTCCGGTTCTGCAAAACTCAGGCTGTCTACTTTTCACTGGGGACTTGTGGAATTCTTCCGTATTCATCGCCCTGACAGTTACAGAACCGCTCGCAGACTTGTTCTTCTCAAATGCCTGCTGAGAGCGGCTCTCTTTTTATTTCTGAACCCTGACAGTGCCGCCGGCTATTACAAGGGGTTCAAAGCGATAGCACGAAACACTCCTCCCGTTCTTCCCGGGAGAGCCTGTGGCTGAGAAGAGAACCCCACCCAGAGACGGAAAACTTCTGGGCTTTTCTGTGATTTCAGTTGGGAATGCAGTCACTGCATTTCTGGCGTATTTCCGGTTTGCTCAGATAACAGCGATCTTCGGAGCCAACTGGGAAACAGATGCTCTGGCGGTGGCAACAGTATTCCCCCAGCTTCTTAAAGAGGTGGTGGGTCACTCTTTCGGATCCACATTCATTCCTATCTATTCAAGAGTGATAGAGAGCAGGGGATATGAGGAGGGAATCAGGTTCGTCAATCGTGTTCTGGCCTGGCTCTTCATTATAGGTCTGCTGTTCATGGTTATTCTCTGGTACTTCAGCGGTACACTGGTCAGGATAATCAGTCCCAGTGGCTCTGCGGATCTGATTGAGCTTGCCACACTGCTTCTGAGAATTGTTCTTCCAATTGTTATTCTCGGCCCTTTCAGAGGGATTCTTGCAAACTATCTCAAGTACGAAAAGAGATTCAGGATACTTCCTCTGGCAGGGATAATAAATCTCTCAGTTTCCCTGGCTGTGATCCTTGTGGTCCGTGACGGCATAAGTGTAAGAATCCTGCCTGTTTCAATGCTTGTAGGGGGATTTGCAGAACTTGTATATCTGTTCATTAACTGCAGACAAAGCGGTTTCCGGATGAACCTCACAATGGACAAAGACCCGTTTGTGGGCCAGCTGGCCAGAATGTCCATGCCGGTTGTTTTTGGAACCATGGTGGGATTTTTTGCTCCTGTAGCGGACAAGATGCTGGCGTCATTCCTGCCTGAAAGTTCTGTTACTGCAATAGACTATGCCAACCGAATCAAAACCATCGTACGCTCTGTGGTGTTCGGCCCCTTCCTTATTTTTGCTGACCTTGATTTTTCTGCCGCTGCGGCAAAGGGAAAAGTGGAGTCTCTTCTCACTGCCTTGAGAAGGTCCATGAACACAACCTCTCTGGTTATGCTGCCCACTGCAGGTCTTCTTTGTGTTCTGGCAGTGCCTGTGGTATCGGTGTTTTTTCAGAAAGGTAATTTCACAGGAGAAAACGCAAAGTATGTAGGATATGCCCTGGCGTTCTATGCTCCCTGGCTGGCCCAGTTCGGGATAGGTTCTCTGGTTTCCAGGGCATTCTATGCCCAGAAAGACTCGGCAACTCCGGTGACCATCGGAATTCTTGGCGTTGTTGTCAATGTACTTCTTAATCTTATACTTATCGGCCCTCTTGGAATAGGCGGGCTTGCACTGGCAACCACTGTTGCTTCCACCTCCAAAACAGTGTATCTCGTCTGGTCATTGTCCAGAAAAATGGGTGGCCTGGGGCTTAACCTGATAGCAAAGGAGCAACTGAAGATATTGGCATCCAACCTGACAGCAGTTCTTCTCTGTCTTGTATTGATCAACATATGGCCGTTCAGCACAGAAGCTTCCTTCTCGGAAAGACTTCTGAAGCTTGGAGCCTACGGAACAACCGGGCTTACAGCCTCATTCGGATTTCTGTATCTCATGAGAAGTACAACCCTGGCGGGAATATCCAATGCTGTAACTTCCAGGATAAGAAAGAGATCCCGGAGTTAGGATTTTCTGCTGCTGAAAGTTTCCTCAAGGATCTGATTGAATCTTTTTCTGGCACTGTCCACGGAGTAGTTGTCATAAACCCATTGTTTTGCTGCTCGTCTGGTTTCAAGAGTTTCAGACCAGTTCTCCCTTGTCCAGTCAAGCTGCTCTGCAAGTTCCTCCGGGGTTATGAAAGTCCTGACAAGCTCCGGTGCCTCAACAGCAATGTGAGTCCAGGGTTTTGCCAGGGTGAATAGACCTGAAGCCATGTAGGCGTTCACCTTCATCTGATAATGAACCGGCCTTTTCTTTATTGTTGCAACACCAATCTGATAGTTTTTGAGAAGCTCCGGTACCTGCAGTCTGGGCACAGGTGGAAGCAGTCTGACCCTGCCTCCGGTCTTCCTGCACATGGAACCAATTGACTTCCTGAGATTCCCTGCGCCGACAATATCACCCTTCATCTCCTTTGAACTCATTATCCCTTCAATGAACAGGTCCGGCTCACGGAAAGGATTCAGACTTGTAAGTAGAATGGCTCTTTCAGCTGAAGGGTGATCTCTGAACTTAAATCGGGTCAGGTCCTGATTGTGAGGAAGAACCTCTACTCCAGGGATATAGGTTCTGGGACTTGCTGTTGAAAACAGTGCATTATTCAGTACTTCAGCAAGGAGATCCTTCCCCAGACCGGGGTCCAGAGGGGCATGGAACCTCATGGCATATGGAAGCCCTGTGGTAAGGGTAACCAGGGCAGCCTCCGGGTCCAGACAGAGAATGAAATCTGCCTTGAACCTGTGGAATTCTCTCTCAAGTACATACTTGAAATACTTTTTTACAGCAGAGAATCTGTACCGCTCAAAGTAATTCCAGCGTGACTTGAAAGGACCGACTGTTCCGGTTCCCACAACCATTATACCCTCTACAGTTCTCCGCACCGCCGGGTAATTGCGAATAACGTACATTGCCTGGTGATCATTCCCCAGCAGGTCCAGAGGAGTGGTCCATCCTCCTGAAAAGGCCGGGATAGTGTGGGTTGAAGCTATAAGTATGCGCATGGAATCTCAGTCTCCGAAAAGTGAGTTGAACTTGTCAGGTCCCGAGTTGTGCTGCGGCGAGGCTTTTCTGCCTGTTCCCGGTTGCCATTCTTCGCAGAAATTCTTGCTGTTGCGGTCAGAAACCGGTTCGGTAGTCATAGACCGGCATCTGCCGGCTTCTTTATCCCACAGTGAACATTGAAGACAGCTGTGCAGCCAGCACCCGCACTTTTCACATACCGCACTGAATGCCACTTTTTCCAGAGACCACTTTGCTCCGCAATGGATACAGTGCACTACAGATATTCCTCGAGTACTGAGATTTCAGTAATTCTCCACTTGAGGTCTCTCTCTCCCGGCAGCTGTACCGTGTCACCTTTTGAGAGTCCAAGGAGAGCTGCCCCAAGTGGAGCCTTGTAGTTTATAAGACCTGAATCTGTATTTGAATCAAGCGGTCCCACAATACAGAGGGTTCTGATTTCTATTTCAGCTCCCATTGACTCCATGATAACTTTTGTTGCCGGGCAGACAGTTTCAGCATTGACCTGCCCCACCGGATAGGGCTGAAGCAGTTTCAGTTCCTTGCGGAACCTGTTCAGGGTCTCCAGAAGGAAGTCTCTTTTCTCCAGAGCAGCGGTGTACTCGGCATTTTCAGAGAGGTCTCCGTGGGAGGCCGCCTCAGCTATCTCATTTGCAGCAGCGGGGATTTTTTCAAGCTGTATGTTTTCCAGTTCCTTTATTCTTCGGGCAATGCCTTTCCTGCTGCTGAAGATTGTGTCGCCCTCCCAGAACTTCTTGATGTTTGTGAAACCACCGGTACGCCTTCCTGAAAGCTCTCTTCTGGCCAGAAGAACCAGACCGCTTTCCTGTGCACCGATACTTTCTTCAAGATTGCCTGTAAGGGTTTCAAGTCTTCTTGTGTCCAGAAGAGAAATATGCTGCTCGAGCTGTGGCCTGAGATTGTCCATGAGCAGGTTGCACACCCGTCTCTGCATATCTGATCTGGCGAAATTGAGATTCTTCAGTGCAAGAGAAACGATAGTATCCGGCTCCATGAAGTTCTGGAGAACTGCAGCCCGTTCCAGGGCCCACATGAAATGTTCTGTTTCTCCGGGATTATCAAGGACTCCAAGCACATATTCCGCATGAATTTCCGGGCTTAACTCAGCAATATGATCTGCCGCCTGTTCCCTGAGAGTTCTGGGAAGCCTGTGTACCAGAGTTGTGGCCTCAAAAGCATCAGGAGATGCCTGAAAGAATCTCTGAAGATAGAGTTTCTTGCAGGAGACCGAATGGATCTCTCCCATTGCTCTTTCCACCCTGACAGCTTTTTTTTCAATGAGGTGTTCTGTCCTCTCTTTGAAATCATCTTCCCTGCCCCTGTTGGAACAGAGCCATGCAAGTTCAAACACGGCTCCCTTTTCAATGTCCTTTATCTCTGAGACCTCATGGAAGATTACGTTAAGCTCTCTTGCCTGTACAGCGGTGGATGCTTTGATCAGGGCATTCACTGTTTTCGTTTTCTCGGACATTGGAAGATTCCCTGTGGCCAGTACAGCGTTTACCTGAGTGGTAAGGGATGTGTTGTCTGCAGGAATAATCGAATCACCCATCAGAATGAAACTGCTTGATTCCTCCGCAGCTTTCTTCAATGCTTTCCACATAGTTCGGGGCATTATGTCGGAACCTTCAAGAAGCTTGAACAGGTTAACCTCTGTAAGAGCGTTGTTCACTGCCATGTCTGCGAAAGTGTTTTTAAGAAGAGATTCTCCACCTGTCTGTATTGCATTGGCGAATTCAGTTGAATTTTTCCATCTGAGAACGTAGAGAGAGTCTGGTGTGATTGGTCTTGTTGAATCCAGAAGGGCCTCTATGGTAAGATCATGATCTCTGGCTCGCTGAAAATCAACAGTAAAAGAACTCCTGGATAAACGGAGAATTTCACCTGGGCCGAATTCCTTGTGAAGAATAAAGCTGCCCGGGGTATAAAGCAGCAGATCCTGAAGCTTGCGCCAGTTCTCTGACAGAGTTTTCTTCTTTCCAAGAAGACCACTGGCTGCAATGAAAGCCTCAAGAGGTTCAAACATGAGATAACGGTCTCTCAGAGATTCAGCCAGAACGGAAGCAATGGTGTCTGACCTGTCAAACATCTGAGCAGCTCCAAAGCAGAATTCATAAGCTTTTTCCTCACTGTGTGAGTCAAAGTGTTCTGCTGCAAATTCCGCCAGCATAAGTGCCGAATCTTTGTCGGTGTCTTTAAACACCTTAAGTGCTTCAAGCAATTTCTTTACCGGGAGATTGGACTCAAGAGCTTTCTCCCACTCCCGTTCAAAACCCTCAGTATTGGATTTCTCGGCCAGTTCTGTCAGTCTGGACAATTGTATTTCCTCTCCTGTAGTATTGTTCAATACATTCTTTGAACAATAACATTCTACTGACTTCGGTGTTAGTCTTCCTCTGAGAGGTGAAACAATGAACAGACGTGAATTCCTTGAAAAAGCCTCTAAAGCAGGTGGAGCGCTTCTTCTTTCCTCCCTTGCCGGGAAGGCATTTGCAGGTGAAATGGAACACGGTATGGAACAATTATGGAGCAACGGTTCTTTTCTGCAGGATTGCGTTGACGCCGCCGGGGAACCCCAGGGTCTTATTCGGGCAAGAGTTGACGGCGTCTGGGGAGAATACTCAGTACAGAATCTGCCTGACTCTTTTCTGGACTGGAATCTGGAAGCCAGGATAGAAGTTCTGGACAGGATATTGTCCATGGTATCAGGACAGGGAGGGGCTCCTCCATCACTTGCCGGTCCTCACAACGCTGCCATGGCCACAAGAGGTGCCAGACGAAACGACAGTATTCTCAGCATGAACAATGCCTTCAAGGGTATGGGGCTCTGTCCGGGCCGGGACATCATTTCTGAGAAGATCGAGCATATGAGGAATACTGCAGAGAATCCAATGCCGGAAAAAATAGAGTTTTTGAAGGATCTCTACTCTGCAAGAGAGAATTTTGACCTGACCAAACTGATCAGTCTTGAACTCTATTCCACTCCCACCTTTGAAACCCACACCTTCCTTAATCTTATGCATGAACCTGTGACCAGCCTTGTTTTCCTTGACAGCAAATCCTACGAAGTGCGCGGAATAGGCCAGCTTGTTGACGGGGAGGGGCTTCCTGAGGATGACTACGCAGGTCAGATAGTTCAGTACACCAATCTCGCTCATTCCTATTTCCATGGAGAGTTCCCAAGAATGTTCCCCGGTATTCTTGTTCATGTTCTTGAAACCTTTGACAATACTCCTGGAACCGGGCGGGGAGTTCTGGTCTCAAGTTGAGCAATCGAATCGTAATCTGTGATCTTGACGGGACTCTTGTTTCCGTTTCCAGTGAGATTGTGTTCGTCAAAGGGCTTTTCAAGAGAGGAGTGCTCTCGTTCCCTCTGCTGTGGCACTTTTTCTGCCATTATGTAAAGCATCCGGTTAGAACTGTAACAGAGGGCAGAGGGTGGAACAGGGGTTACTTCAGAGGTCTTCCTGTATCGGTTATGATGGAGGAAGTGGAGGAAGATATTCCATATCTTCTCAGCAGGATCAGGCCGAAGGTTCTGGATTTGCTCAGAGAGGAACAGAATAAAGGTGCAAGGATATGCATTCTTTCCGCCTCCATTTCTCCAATAGTACAGTCCATCACCAGAAACCTGGGTTTTGACTGCTTCCGCGGGAGTATTCCTGCTGTAAAGAACGGGAAGCTTACCGGGCACCTGATTGGTCAGCGTCCCTGGGGTCAGGCAAAGGTTCCTCCGGCAATTGCCCTGCTGGAACAGTTCAGATTTGCTCCTGACGAGGCACTTGCCATTGGGGATTCATGGGCAGACAGGTTTGTCATGCAGTTCTGCGGTGATGCCGTTGCAGTTGATCCCGGAAGGAAACTAACCAGACTGGCTCATGAGAAAGGCTGGAGAGTAATTGACCCGCGACAGTGAACAGGTAAGAGCTCTCGGGGCTTTCTCCGGTGGTCTGGATGGCATGATAGCTGCCAAGGTGCTTCTGCTTCAGGGTATTGCTGTTGAAGCAGTTACTTTCAACAGCCCGTTTTTCGATGTGGCTGCCGGTGAAAAAGCTGCAGCAGAGCTGAACATCCCCTGGCGAAGAGTTGATTTTTACAGCGAAATAGAGGAACTTCTTACTGATCCGCCAAGCGGATTCGGCAAGAACATGAACCCCTGTATCGATTGTCATGCAGCCATGTTCAGAAAGCTCAGTTGTCTTGCAGCAGAGGAGGGTTTCCATTTCATCTTTTCCGGTGAAGTGATAGGGCAGAGACCCATGAGTCAGAACAAGGGTTCTCTGAACAGGGTAAAAAACATATCCGGTACATCAGAGGTTCTTCTCAGGCCGCTTTCCGCTAAACTGCTTCCCCCTACTCCCGTGGAGATCTCCGGTCTTGTGGACAGGAACGGCCTTCTGGACATAAGCGGCAGGGGAAGATCAAGGCAGATAAGTCTGGCTGTGAAATACGGGTTTTCTTTTGTACCGGCTCCTGCAGGAGGTTGTCTTCTCACTGACCCGGGGTACTCGAAAAAACTAAGGGTGCTCATGGAAGCAGGGCTGCTTTCATCTGAGAATGCCGAGCTTATGAAGTACGGCAGAATGTTCCTTCTTCCAGGTGCAATAGGTCTTTCAGGCAGATCTGAGCAGGAAAACAGTGCTTTAGAGAGAATGGGAAAGGGATTTTGTATGGAGATCAGGGATATTCCCAGTCCCTATGGCATTCTTATAGGAGCAACTACAGAAGAGAACATCAAAACAATGGCTTCAATTATTGCTTCTTATACCAAATCCCATGGACCTTTTACAGTAATCACTGAAAAAGGAGAGTTTCTAACTGTTAAGATCAGTCCTGAGGAGCGGGAGAAATACGCCATAAAGCTCTGATCAGCCATTCAGCTTTCCAGTAAGGAAAATGATGGCCTGGTCTCTGTAATCAACAATTACCGGCTGATCAAGCATCATCGGGGGAAATTCACCCTTCAGAAGCCGCAGTTCCATACGGTCCTTAAGTTTCGGTCTCGAGTTCAGCAGGTCTCCTGTCCATGAATGTATGTCTTCAAAGGAGAACCAGTTGTCCTGATCAAACTCCATGAACCACAGTGCAAGAGCGTAAGCACCCAGGAATCCGCTTTCGAACCGGTCCACATATACATCAGCACACTGAATGCCTGTTACCGTGTCTCCCAGAGCCCTGAACAGTATCTCGTCTTCAGCTGCCTCCAGGAATTCCTTCCCGGTGTCGAATGAGAGTCGGGTGAAGGCAATCTCAAAGCTTTCAGGCAGCAATGTCTCTCTCAAATTTTTTATGAATGTTTCCACAGGCACACCACTTTCACAGTCGTTCTTTAGCAATACTATGAATGAAAGAGAATCCGGGGAAAAGGGTTGACATTCATAAAAGTGGCATTAGAGTACCAGTATACTAATTAAGAAAGGAACCGGTATGGCAACACCACTGAAAATATCCGAGGCGGCTTCCATAGCCATACATGCCCTTATTCTGCTCTCAGAAAAAGAAGACAATCCTGTGAGTAACGCAAGGATTGCTCAGGCTTTCAATGTCAGTGCCAATCATTCTTCAAAGGTGATGCAGAGACTTCTGAAAGAGGGTTTCGTTACTGCTGTGAGGGGGCCTTCCGGCGGGTACACGCTGGCCAGGTCGCCTGAAAGCGTAACTCTTCTGGAAATTTACCAGGCAATTGACGGAAAACCTTCAAGCTCAGGTTGTCTTTTCGGAAGGGGAGTTCACTGCTCTCTGAAAACCTGCCTTTTCCATGAACTCCTTTCAGACACGGACAGGCTTATAGAAAAACACCTTGGATCAGTTACCCTGCAGAGTTTTAAAAAGAGAAACATCAAGCTGGAGGTTGAGTGATCGTGAAGAGACAGATCATTAAAATAGATGAAGAAAAATGTGACGGATGCGGTCTGTGTGTTCCCAGCTGTGCAGAGGGCGCTCTGGCGATTGTAAACGGCAAGGCGAAACTGGTAAAGGACTCCTACTGTGACGGCCTGGGTAACTGTCTCGGAGATTGCCCCCAGGGAGCAATAACCATTCAGGAGAGAGAGGCTGATGACTTTGACGAGAAAGCCGCCATGGCTCATGTGGAAGCTCTGAAAACACCTGAACCGGTTCACTCCGGTTGTCCGGGTACTGCAGAAATAAGTTTCAGGAAGCCACCGGTAGAAGAGAAAAGATCAGCTGAAGCACAGGAATCCATGCTTGAGCAGTGGCCTGTACAGCTGCATCTTGCAGGCCCCGGTGCTCCCTGGTGGAATGGTGCTGATGTTCTTATTGCCGCAAGCTGTGTTCCTGTAGCGTTCGGAGACTTTCAGAAAAAATTGCTGAAAAACAGAAAAGTAGTTATCGCCTGTCCCAAGCTGGACCGAACAGAGGGGTATCTCGAAAAGCTTACTGCGATCTTCGCCGGTAATAGTGTTGCCAGTGTAACTGTGGCCCATATGGAGGTTCCGTGCTGTTCAGGGCTTGTTGTCATGGTAGAGAAAGCTCTTTCCATGTCAGGGAAAGTCATTCCTTACAGAAGAATAAAAATAGGCATCCAGGGCGATATCCTGGAAGAAAAGTAGGAGGAAAATCATGAGCATGTTCTGCTATCAGTGCCAGGAAGCCCTGGGAAACAAAGGCTGTACAGTGAATGGTGTATGCGGTAAAAAGGGCGATACGGCCATTCTTCAGGATCTTCTGATCTATACGGTTAAGGGCATCAGTGTTGTTGCCCTGGCAACGGGTAAGGTCGACAGCGAGGTAAGTCATTTCGTTACCAAAGCTCTCTTCACCACTATCACAAATGTGAGTTTTGACGATGACAGCCTGATCGGGCTGATCAAACAGGGTCTTGTCCTGAGAGACAGAATCAAATCAGAAAACCATATAGGAGGCGATCTTCATGACTCAGCTGTATGGATGGCTGACAGTAAGGAGGAGTTCCTCAGGAAAGCGGCAACTATCGGTGTTCTTTCCACAGAGAACGAAGATGTCCGCTCTCTGCGTGAACTGCTGGTCTACGGCCTCAAGGGCGTTGCAGCTTATGCTGACCACGCAGCTGTACTCGGAGTAGAGGACCAGTCTGTTTACGACTTCATGATTCAGGGCATGGCTTCCACCACAGAAAACCACAGCGTTGATGAAATGGTGGGGCTGGTAATGAAGGCGGGAGAGACTGCTGTTACCGCAATGGCAATTCTCGATAAGGCCAACACGGCTGCCTACGGTAACCCTGAGATCACCGAAGTAAACATCGGCGTAAGGAACAACCCTGGAATCCTGATTTCAGGCCACGACCTGAAGGATATGGAAGAGCTTCTCAAGCAGACTGAAGGAACAGGGGTTGATGTTTACACACACGGCGAGATGCTTCCTGCAAACTACTATCCGGCATTCAAGAAGTTCGACCATTTCGTTGGAAACTACGGTAACTCCTGGTGGCTTCAGACCAGTGAATTCGAGTCGTTCAACGGCCCCATTCTCATGACAACCAACTGTCTTGTTCCTCCCAGGGAATCCTACAAGAACCGGGTGTTTACAACTGGCTGCGCCAACTTCCCCGGCCTTCCGGTAATACCCGACAGGAAAAAGAACGGTGTAAAAGACTTCTCTGCAATGATTGCCATGGCTAAAACCCTTCCTCCTCCTGTTGAAATAGAAACAGGCAGCATTGTTGGCGGATTCGCCCATGAGCAGGTTTTCGCTCTGGCAGACAAAGTGATAGATGCGGTGAAATCCGGTGCAATCAAGAAGTTTGTTGTGATGGCAGGCTGTGACGGAAGACACAAGGAAAGAGATTACTACAGAGAGTTTGCAGAAGCTCTTCCTGAAGATACTGTGATTCTTACCGCAGGTTGTGCAAAGTACCGCTACAACAAGCTGAATCTGGGCGACATAGGCGGCATCCCCAGAGTTCTCGATGCAGGACAGTGCAACGACAGCTATTCACTGGCTTTAATAGCGCTGAAACTGAAGGAAGTATTCGGTCTTGATGACATCAACGAGCTTCCAATCGTCTACAACATTGCATGGTATGAGCAGAAAGCCGTTACAGTTCTCCTTGCCCTTCTCGCTCTGGGTGTGAAGAACATCCACCTGGGACCAACACTTCCTGCGTTCCTCTCACCTGCAGTGGTGAATGTTCTTGTTGAGAACTTCGGAATCAGTGGAATCACAAGTGTGGAGGGTGACATAAAAACCCTGATCGGCTAGCATCGAGTTGAAGAAGCCCTGCTGTTTACTGCAGCGGGGCTTCTTCGCTTGCTGAAATACTGTCTGCCAGTGAACCGGGCAGAGACTTGGTTGTTTTGGCTCCCAGGCGGCGGAGCTCTTCCACTTTCACCACCAGGTTGCCGTTTCCGGAAGTGGTTCTTTTGAATGCAGTATTCAGCGCTTTTGAAGCACTGTCAAACTTCTTTCTGGTGTCCTCAAGAGCTTCCACTATTCCGATAACCTTGTCATAGAGTTTTCCTGCCTTGTCTGCGATCATCTCCGCGTTCCGGCTCTCATTTTCTCTGCGCCAGATCTGCCCGATAAGCTTCAGCGTTGTCATAAGAGTAGAGGGTCCCGACAGCACAACATTGGTTTTTGATATGTCACAGATAAGGTTGGGGTCAGCCTGGAGAGCGGCCTGGTATGCAGGTTCCAGGGGAATGCACATGATAACAAAATCCAGAGACCGGTTGCCCATGAGGTTCTGATAATCCTTTGCCTTAAGTTCTTCAATGTGTTTCTTCACTGACAGGGCATGAGCCTTGAGGTTTACTTCACGGGACTGGTCATCTTCCGCATTGACGAATCTCTCATAAGCAGTGAGAGACACTTTTGAATCTACAATTACTATCCTGCCTCCAGGAAGATTTACCACGAAATCTGGTCTTTTCAACTTGTCTTCTTCATCTCTGAATGAAGCCTGGGTTTCGTATTCCCTGCCCTCTTCCAGCCCGGATGCTTCAAATATCCGCTGCACTATAAGTTCACCCCAGTCACCCTGTGCCTTTGAGTCTCCCTTAATGGCTTTGGCAAGGTTCTCAGCGTCTTTGCTTACCCTGCTGCTTGCCTCCTGAAGAAGCTTGACCTGGGTAAGTAACTGTGCTGACCGCTGAGTGTCTTCTGTATGAACCTGGTCAACTCTTTTCCGGAACAGTTCCATCTGCTCCTTGAAAGGCTGAAGAAGTATGGAGAGCTTTTCTCTGTTCTGATCCGATAGAGACTGGCTTCTCTCTGCAAGTATTTTCCCTGCAAGGATCTCAAATTCCTTCTTCAATCTTGCTTCAGAGTCTTCAAGGAGCTTGATCTTTTCAGATGTATTGCGTTTCTCATTGGTCAATTCTGCTTCCAGCCTTGATACTGTCTGCTGAAGAGATTCAATTCTGGCGGCTCTTTCAGAAAGCTGATCCTGAGCTTTCAGGTAATCCTCTTCCCTGGTCTGAAGTCGGGCAAGTTTATCTCTGTTGGGTTCTTCCCTGTGGCTTCTGAAAAGATATCCCAGGATTCCCGCAAGCAGAATGGAAAGTATTCCTATTGCCAGTGGCATATCAGTCCAGCCCCAGGAGGCCGTTTTTCAACCCTGAATTCGGCGGGTTGTCACCAAGCCAGATGGAGAAGAAGGCGCCGGCAAAATCGTTTCCAGGGATTGTGCCTTTAACCGAGCCTTTCACGGAAACCTCCAGGCCGGTACCGGGAATGCAGGTGAACTGCATCCGGTCACCGTCTTTCATCTCCCTCATCCAGGAGTTAAGCAGGTTTATATCATCCTGCATTGAAGCTACCTGATTTGCTGCATTGTTCTCAAAACCCTGTTGCCAGGCACCGGTTATGTCATCCATGCCTACATCCCGGACAAAGTGAAGAATCAGCCTTCTTGCCTCGTCTGATTCGTATATGGAAGAACCGCTCGAGGATGGTGTTTCAACGTAGAGGGCAGCAACATAAACATTCACATTGAACATTGTTGCTTCACGGGTGCCAAGCCCGTTCAGAACCAGCGGAGTGCCGGATACCGTGATTTCATCAGGATAGGTAATACCATCCCGTTCTGCGGCGTAAAGAGGGAGAAGAATGATGATCAGTAAAAAATACTTAAGCATTCTGAAACCCTTTCTGCTTGAGAACTTGACCGTACTGTCCAGTTTTTCTACTATAACACAGGGGACAGGGCTTGTCTTTAACTGAGAAACCTGCACCTGTTTACCGGCAGTTTTCTGAACTTCCTGATTTCATCTTCCCTGCTCTTGACTATATCCCCGAAGCTCTCTGTGAGAAGGTTTCCCAGAATGCTGGAATTCTGTTCACAGGTTCGAAGGTTTCCTTCTGCATCAATTGCCCACTTGGTGTCGCCGCATCTGCATGTGGAGAAAATAATCCCGGGGAATTCTTCATAAGGTTTAACTGGAATTCCTGTGTACATGTGAATCGGGCATGAGTCTGCTGCTCTCTGCGCAAGCTCCAGTGCCTTATACAGCTCGCTTTCTGAAAGGGAGAGTGCTTTAATGTTTTTCAGTCCTCTTCCAGTTGGAACGAATCTGTTAAGACAGACAGAATCAGCGCCCAGGGCAGCAGCAGTTCTTACACGAAGGCCTGTTTTTTCATAGTTGCCCCTGTGAATGCAGAGAGAAGCGGTAACTGTTCTGCCTGTTCGAACAGCATGTGTCAGTGCCATGACCGTTTCATGGGAAGGGTCTGTAAAGCCTATGTCGAAGTGTTCCACCCCTGAATCTGCCAGTTGAGCTGCAAGTTCCCTGGTGAGCAGAGTACCATTGGTTGCAATGGCAGTGCTGATACCTGTTCCGGAAAAGGCTTTGACAATGTCCAGAATATCTGTTCTCAGCAGAGGTTCTCCACCGGTTAGTGTTACACCACGGAAAGCCTTAATTCTACCAAGCTTTGAAGCCAGAAGTCTGATGTGAGGGAGAGAAAGCTCTGAAGGAACTGTCTGATTATTTCCAGTCCATACATTGTAGCAGAATAAACATCTCAGATTACAGTTTGCAGTAACCTCAAAAGCAAACCAGAGGTTTTTCAGTCTTCCGCCTCCATGAGAGTTTCAAGGAGAATCCTGAAAACCGGAGCAGCATTTCTGAATTCATTGTATTCCAGAAGAAACCTTTCATGCTGTTCCACAATTGATTTGTAATGATCTGCATACTGGTGTGCATATGGCAGACTCAGTGAGTCCAGTGCTGCTCTGTAAGTCATGTCCAGGCGGTGCAGAACAGAATCCGTTGTTACTTCCTGATAATCCGGATAGGCGTAACCATAGTCCGGGGTCTGGTAAATTTCATCGACTGTTTCCAGAAGCATGATCACCATTGACCTGTCCAGAAGAGAATCTCTCCCTGCTATAAACTCTGACGCCGAGATGTTTCCCTCAAGAAGAAGCTCGGTTAGAGCGTGTATTCTGATTTCAAAGTTGAAAAGCAGGTCTTCCCTTACAGTGGCGGTCCAGGGAGGCATCATTCTGGTCATGAGCAGGGGATTGATCCTGGATAGTCTGGTGGCTCTCATAACGGTGATGTCTTTAAGCATCTGCACAGCCCGTGTCACTTCCGGTGCTGCCGGCAGTTCATCCTGGAAAAGGGCATTTACCAGAGAGCAGATTGAATCTCTTTTTTCGCTTGCCATTGTAAAAGCCAACTGATCTTCCGGCGCGTCTGCTTTGTTCAGTGTTATCCAGGCGGTTCTCAGGATATTCCAGTCCTCTGAACCGGTGATGACATTCAAATCTTCCTGAACGATTTCTTCAGCCTGCGCAGACAAAACAACTGATGTGCCCATCAGTGCAATCAATGATCTGTTCATTTCCCCTCCCTTTTCTATCTTCTGATGATACCTGAATTTGCTGGAGGATGTTCCAGAGCAGGCAAATTGACAAAATGAACTTCTCAGTTATCATATACAGACCGTTCAACCAGGGAGGTTATCATATGATTTCAAGGATCTCAGTCATTTAGACAGGCGTTTCGCCTGATCCTTTTCCGCACCTTCATAACCTGTATCCAGTATGCAGGTCAGTATTTCCAGTTGAACGGAGTTCTTTATAGATGTTAAATTTTTACGATGATTTCAGTGAGGACAAGAAGCTCAGAGTAAGCTCGATCAAGCTGCTCAGAAGATTTGTCCCTTACATGAAACCGCACTGGAAGTCCTTCTGTGTGGCGATATTCCTGCTTTTCTTCGCAATAGCAGGTGAACTTGCCGGTCCTCTTCTGCTCCGGATGGTCATAGATGATGCCATTCCTTCCGGAGATACCGGAGAGATAGTCAGACTTTCCGTTCTGTTTGCACTGATCTTCCTTGTTACAATGGCAATTGCTTATGTGCAGGTGATAATCGCCAGCCGGATAGGCCTTGGGATTGTGCGTACTTTGAAGCGGAAGCTTTTTGATCATGTGCTTACTCTCTCCATGGCATTCTTTCACGAAAATCCTTCAGGTAAACTTATGGCAAGGGTGGAGAGTGACACTGAAAGGGTCAGAATGCTCTTCAGCGAGACCAGCATGGCCCTTCTCAGGAATGCAGCCATGGTAATTGGTACGCTGGTTATCATGTACATGGCAGACAGCTACATAGCTGTGCGTGTAATCGCTATTACCATTCCAGTGGGTATTGTCACCGTTCCGGTTCTCAGAAAAATGAGAGTTATCTGGGGCAAGGTAAGGAAGTCCTATGCCGCTATTGCCGCGGTGGGATCGGAATTTGTCCGGGCTGTTCCGGTAATGCAGGTGTTCGGAACTGCGGGTTTTGCCAGAAAGAAGATGCACGAAGAGGGGAAAAAGTACTTCAGGCGTGAGATGAAGGCCTCCATACTGGATTACGGCTACTGGAGCTTTCTCGGCACTCTTGAAATTGGCGCCATAGCGGTGATTCTTGTTGCAGGCAGACCCGGTGTGATAAGCGGTGTTCTTACAGTAGGTACAGTGGTTCTCTTTGTTGAGTACACAAGAAGGCTTTTCGGCCCTCTTGTGATGTTCGGAGAAACACTGAATCAGATACAGAGAGCGCTTGCTTCAGGAGAAAGACTTCTGGAAATTCTGGATACTGAAACTCTTACACCTGACGGAACCATGTTCAGTGAGGGATTCCCCAAGCCCTGGAGCAGAATAGAATTTAAAGATGTGTGGTTCCGGTATTCGGATGAAAGCGACTGGGCTCTCCAGGGCGTGAACTTAGCCGTTAACCGTGGCGATACCATTGCCCTTGTGGGAGACAGCGGAGGAGGAAAGAGCACCATTGTTGCCCTCCTCATGCGATTCCATCATCCCCAGAAAGGCACCATTACCATTGATGGTGTTAATGTCAACGAAATTACTCTTGACTCCTGGAGGAGCGGTCTGGGGCTTGTTCTGCAGGAAGTCAATCTGTTCTCAGGCACTCTTTCAGGCAATCTGACAGTGTTCAACCATTCCGTTTCCCCGGCTGAGCAGGAAAAGGCACTTGTTACTATTGAAGCCGGAGAACTGCTTGAGAGGATCCCCGGGGGGCTGGACGGCATGATCAGCGAGGGTGGAGCCAACCTTTCCATGGGACAGAGACAGCTGATAAACATTGCCAGAGCAATGCTGAGACAGCCTGAGATACTGGTTCTGGATGAAGCCACTTCCAGTGTAGATCCAGGAACAGAGCAGAGGATACAGAGGGCAACTGATATTGCCCTTCAGGGCAGAACTGCAATAGTGGTTGCCCACAGACTTGCTACAATTGAGCATGCCACGAAAATCCTTGTTGTCCGCCACGGAGTTATTGCGGAAAGGGGTACTCACCAGGAGCTTATAGCTGAAGGCGGTATCTACTCCAGGCTTCACAGGCTGCAGTTCGGAGGTGAGTATGTCACTCTCTGAATCAATGAAGAAGTGGTCTGAATACCTCAAGTGGATTTTCAATTACTGGAAGCCGGTTAAGAAATATCTGTTCTTTCTGATATTCTTTACAGTGGTTTCCAGTGCGGTTGCCCTGGGGTTCCCTCTTGTATTCAGGTACCTTCTGGATAATGTGGAAACAATCCTGGGTACACCTGAGTCAGCGGGTTTCAACAAGATCATTCTCATACTTGCAGGGCTTGCCCTGGCCAGATTTGTTGCAGGTCTCTATCCCTGTGCCAGAGGCATTATCAACAGTGCAATAGGTGTTCTCATCAGAGATGATGTCTTTGCCTCCATAATGAGGAAGGGCTGGCGTTTTTTCAACAGATTCCGCCCGGGAGATCTCACCACCCGGCTCACCGACGACATTACAGACTATCCAAGGATTGCGTGGTTCAGCTGCAGCGCTTTCTTCAGAGCCCTTGAATCCAGCTCCCGTCTGCTTTTCTGTATGGCAGTTATGCTCTTCATGAGCTGGAAACTCACCCTTCTGGCCCTGGCTCCCCTTCCTGTAATGCTGTTCATCTTCTACACAGTGGAGCACAAGCTTGGCAGAAGGGTTTCAGCAAGCAGAAAGGCTACAAGTCATACAGGTGATCTTCTTGACAGCACCTTTGACGGCATTGCCATTGTTAAAGCTTACAGAGCGGAGAAGGCACTTGCCGACAGACTGCACCGGCTGCTGAACGAGCGGTTCAACATAGATTACTCACTGATCAAGCTTGAGATGATCATCCACGGCCTCTACAGTGTGATAGGCCAGGTGGGAAAAGTTACTGTAATGCTGGCTGGCGGTCTTATGGTGATAAATGACAAAATAGGCCTGGGGGATTTCTATGCATTCTATGTGTATCTGGACATGCTTCTGGCTCCAATGATGGACATCCCGAATCTGTTTGTAGCCTCAAGGCAGGCTTTTGTTTCAATAGACAGAGAGCGGGAAGTAATGGAATTCCCTGAGCAGGTCAGCAGGAATACAAAGGAAAAACTGAACAGAGTAACTGCTGTTGCAGCATCTGACGCAGGTTTCAGATATGACGGAACAGGCGGGTTGGAGAATCTCTCTTTCAACCTGGAAGCTTCAGAAACAGTTGCTGTTGTAGGAGAGGTCGGTTCAGGAAAAACCACACTGCTGAAGATGCTTGCCGGGCTTCTTCCCCCGCAGTCGGGATCAATCAGGATCAACGGCATAGACATAGGTGATGCTGATATGAGCCGTACTATAGGCTATGTGCCACAGGATTCGGTGCTGCTTGGAGATTCTGTTGATGAGAATGTTCGATTCGGCAGAGACTATGTATCCGGGGAAGACATACAGGAGGCACTGGTTATTGCCGGCATAGGCAAAGACGAGTTTGATATGGACAGGATTCTGGGCCAGAAAGGCGTTGGTGCTTCCGGAGGGCAGAGGCAGAGAATTGCCATTGCCAGAGCCCTTGCAGGTAAACCGTCACTGCTTCTTCTGGATGACTGCACAGCTGCACTGGATGCTGTTAAGGAGGAAGCTTTCTGGAAGAACCTGAACAGTGGAGACATTCATCCCCTTACTCTGGTGGTTACACACAGGGAAGCAACCGTAAGGCAAAGTAACAGAGTTCTTTTTATAAATAGAGGAAGACTTGAAGACACAGGAACACACCAGGACCTTCTCCTGCGGAACCCTGACTACGCAAGAGTGATCCGGGGAATGGAATCGGAGGTTACGTGATGTACAGAGAACAGGAAATCAAACAGGTACTCAGCAGTCTGAAGATGGAAGATCCGTTTCAACTGCTCATGAGAAAGACAGGCGAAAGACTTCTCTTTACCCTTGAAGCAGCTGAAGAGCTTAAGTCAGATCCTTCACCGGACCGCGTGAAAGAGATCAACATACTTTGCCAGAAGCCCCTTGTAGGTGAAGCATACGAGAATTCTTTCTCGAATCCCGCTAAGGCCGTTGAGGTGTTCGGAGAGGAAAAGGGGCAGTTTGCATCTGTCTTTGCCTACAGAATGTTTACTCTTTACAACTCGGCCTTTACCGGTCTTTACATGAGGATTGAGCTGTCTGCGGATCAGTGGCTGAAAGTTGCTGCGGCAGGTGAAGACAGGTTTACAGAAGTGCTGAAGGAAATATGGCGGGAGGTGGACTACCCCAGTTCCGAAGCAAACTACAGACTGGGACTGGATCCTGACGCCTCACCCTACACCTCCATTGCACTGTCAGCCACTCCTGATGATCTCTCCTATCTCTACAGATACGGCGTGAGAATTACAGAAAACGACCTGAAAACCGCTGAATTTGTAAACACGCTGACTGAGGAGGAAATTTCCCTCCTGGCTGACACAATGGTTGAAGCCTACATTGAGGGGTTTACAGAAGACGGCAAGGATTACAGCGGCAAGAACACAGTTGGAATGATATTCCAGGCCGGTTATGAGAGAGTTCTCCCGCTTCTTATGAAGAAATTCAGTAAATACAGCCTTCGTCCTTACGTTCAGGGGGTAAGCGGAACAAAGCTGAACAGGCAGGCGAGTTATGATCACAGGTTCGATTACTCGCTCTACCTTAACGAGGATCGTGTTGAGAAACAGCTTGAAACTTCAGAAAAGGTATATGAGAAGATAAAGAACCTCATGACAGACTATTCCGGCATATCCGTTCTGGAAGTTTTCGGTGAACCTCCCTTCAGTCCCGTTCCCAAGCCTGCAGCATGCAAGGCTGATGAGAAAGCTTCAGGTATTTACAATCAGCTCATGCAGAGAAGTTCCATTCTCAGGAATAAATACATGCCCCGCAATGAAACCAGTTTCGAGATAATCGCATTCCCCTCACCTGAGATAGAGGGTGATTTCCAGGAGATATTCAGGGATACTGTCAGGGTAAATACTCTTTCGAACAAGGTATACAGACCTGTGCAGCAGGCAATTGTAGATGCCATGGACGGGGCGGAGTATGCAAAGGTGAAAGGCAGCGGCGCAAACGAAACCGACCTGAGAGTCTCCCTCTGTCCACTTCAGGATAAAGAGAAGGAAACCGCTTTCATCAACTGCCTGGCCTCAGTGAACATTCCCCTTGGGGAGGTATTCACATCACCTGTGCTCAAGGGAACAACCGGTATGCTCCATGTGGAGGAATCCTTCCTGAGAGGGCTCAGGTACGACAACATCAGGCTGAAGTTCAAAGACGGTTATGTTGAAGACTGGTCCTGTGACAACTTTGATGATGCTCAGAAGGGCAAAGACTACATCCATGAGAATCTTTTCTTCCCCCACAAAACTCTTCCCCTGGGAGAGTTTGCCATAGGAACGAACACCCTGGTGTATGAGATGGCTCTGAAGCACAAAATCATGGGGCTTCTTCCTATTCTCATACTTGAGAAAATGGGTCCTCATTTTGCAGTGGGTGACACATGTTTCTCCTGGCAGGAGGATGCTCAGAAGCCGAGTCCTTCTACAGGGAAGACCATGGTTGCCGTGGATAATGAGCATACCCTTGTAAGGAAGGAAGACCCTTCAAAGGCATATACCAACAAGCATACTGATGTTACCCTTCCATACAGCTCTCTGGACTACATCACCGCAGTACACCCCGACGGCAGAGAAGTGTTTATCATCAAGGGGGGCAGATTTGTTCTTCCGGGAACTGAACTTCTGAATGAAGCCATTGAAAAGGCTCATACCTACCTCTAGCATTTTCTCAAGCTGCAGTCTCTGTCCACGCCTTTGCGGTGTGGACAGAACTGCAGGTGAACCGGGTTTCTGCAGAGCCGGCACTGTGATGGAAGTAGCGTCTTCCTTTGTCCACACAGGGGAGGAGCCATTTTTTACCGGGGAAACCGGTACAGGCAACATCTTTTTCAACCACTGCTCCATGGCATGTGTCTACTGTCAGAACCACCAGATCAGCAGAAACGGCGGAGGCAGAGAGTACACCCCTGAATTGCTTGCTGAAGTTCTTATGGATTTTCAGAACAGGGGTTGTCCCACTGTGGGGTTCGTCTCTCCAGGGCATTATCTCCCTCTTGTTGCTGAAACAATACAGATCGCCCGGGAGAAGGGGCTGTCCATCCCGGTAATCTGGAACTCCAACGGTTACGAGACAGTGGAAGCACTGAAGCTTCTCCATGGTCTTGTGGACATCTACCTGCCTGATCTTAAATACTGGAACGAAGAGGAGTCAGTGCTCTATTCCTCTGCTCCCGGTTACCCGGCAGCCTCTCAGGCAGCGGTAAAAGAAATGCTCAGACAGACAGGGCCTCTGCAGGTAAACGGTGGTATCGCGCAGAAAGGTGTCTGCGTAAGACACCTTATTCTGCCCAATGACCTGGCAGGCACAGAAGAGATTCTTCGATTCATTGCTTCTCTATCCACAGACATTCCGGTGAGTCTCATGTCACAGTACAACCCTGTTTACCGTGCAAGCGAGTTTCCCCTGCTCTCGAGAAAGCTGAGACCATCAGAATACTGGAGTGCAGTTCATACTGCTGAGGAACTCGGCCTCTGCAGAACTCTCATACAGGAACCTGAATCCTCTCCTGACAGTTATCTCCCTGATTTCAGAAGAGAGGATGCATTCAGGGAGTAAGAGCCCTTAGAAATTTCCTCACCTGATCAGCCGGTGACGGTGCATTCATTATTGCAGAGACTACTGCCACGCCGGAACAGCCTGCATCCATCAGGGAAGAGGTATTCCCAGGGTTGATCCCACCAATGGCGACAAGCGGCAGAGGACACACATCAGCCAGAACCTTTACCGCTTCAAGACCCAGGGGTTCTCCCGCATCTTTTTTGGTGTCAGTTGAAAAAACAAGATTGGCGGCAATGTAGTCTGCCCCGTGTGAATAAGCAGTGCTTGCTTCCTCCGGTGTTCTAACGGATACTCCTATGACAGCTTCCGGTCCCATGAGAGACCTGGCTGTGTCCGCAGGCATATCACTCTGTCCCAGGTGGACTCCATGAGCTCTGCACGCAAGGGCAACATCGATCCTGTCGTTCACAACGAACCATGCCGAGTACTCTCTGCAGATATCTCTCAGTTCAACAGCGCTGTTCAGCAGATTTCCGGTGGAGGCGGTCTTGTCCCGGAGCTGCACGAATCTCACACCGGCTTCAAGGGCTTCCCGGCAGGTTGCAGCAACGCCCCGTCCTCCATGGAGGACAGGGTCGGTTACAAGGTAGAGTCTGAGAGCTTCTATAAGGTCTGTTTTCATTTGCCGGTTTCGATTCTGACCATCTTCTCCAGCATGGAAACATCTTCTCCGGCAAGCATGTCAAGAAACAGGGGTACAAAAGAACCGGGGCCTGCTGAAGCTTTCGCCGCCAACTCTCCGGCAATGTTGTAACAGGTGATTCCAGCTGCAACGGAATGAAGCAGTGGTGGTCCTGAAGCTGCAAAGCAGGCTGCAGCAGTGGTTGCACCGCATCCTGTGCCTGTCACTCTTCCCATAAGAGGGTTTCCGTTGTGTACCTTTATCCATTCCCTGCCATCAGTGATAAAGTCTGTTTCACCACTTACAGCGGTAACTATTCCCGTTTCTGAAGCAAATTCCCTGAAGAGTTCTTCATGGCCTTCTCCGGTTGCCAGAGAGTCCACTCCCCGGACAGCACCTGAGGTACCGGCAAGGGAGAGCATTTCCCCTGCATTTCCCCTGACAGCGGAGATATCAAGCTCTGAAAGAAGAGTCTTCACCGCATTGGTCCGAAGTTCGGTTGCTCCGGCGCCTACAGGGTCCATAACAATTGGAATGCCCTTTTCGTTTGCGGAATGCCCTGCTGCAACCATGCTCATAAGAAGGTCAGGCGTAATGGTGCCTATGTTGAGAAGCAGCGCTCCGGCATAACCTGCCATCTGGGGTGATTCGGCAACGGACGGGGCCATCACAGGCGCGGCTCCCATGGCAAGGGTAATGTTCGCAGTGAAGTTCATCACAACTGTATTGGTGATGTGATGGATCATAGGGTGTGCTGTTCGCACCCTTGCTGCTGCTTCTGCAACGGTCTTTGCATTGAATGTGTCGTTCATGGATTTCCTTCCGCAGAAAACTGATCAAGTTCCAGGGGTATGTTCTCAGGCTCCTGTTTGAAGCCACCCCCAACCCACCGGGCAAAACTGGAAGAAGTATTAATTGATGTCAATACCGCAGCTTGTCACCAGACGGTTTTTACGTGAGGATAATCCTGAAGAAGCTTGTCTTTTGTGATTAGAATAGAACCGCAATATCTTGCAGTAGAAGTGATTATCTGATCTGCAGGATCACCGTGAAAAGGCGATGGAAGCTCAGTGGATCTGCAGGCAATTAAAGGAGAAAGAGGAACCATTGTGAGCCCCGGCATATCCAGAGCCTCTGACAGCCATTCCTGCGGCGTACAAGAAATGATTACTCTTCTTTTTTCAACAAGTTTGCAGAATTCCCATGGTGAGATCGCCGATAAAAACAGCTCAGTGCAGGCAGATCTGTCAGACAGAATATCAAGAACACGGCAGGAGAGTTTTGCAGGATTAGTCATCCACCATATCCATGCGTGAGTGTCCAGGAGATATGTCACTTGCAGGTGTTCCAGGTGTCATCAACCGGAGAGATGATGTCGCCTTCATAAACCATGGTCATTTGAAATGGTCATATCAATTCAGCCGCACCATACATTGACTGCAAACAATTGAACTATCATTATTCACCCTCAATTACCATTAGGAGGAAATCAATTGTTGCTGCTTATAAGTTTGCTTGCCTTTTCACTGTCACTTCCCTCTCCAGCAGCTGATGCAGCTGTGAGTACCTTTGAAGCCGCAGGTATGAACCCCGGGGAGATGAACTTCGACAGACACTGGGCTACAGGGGTGAAGCTTGCAGACTCTACGGTTATCAACTGCATTCAGGATGTATGGCTGCTTCCCGAGGTGGCTGACTCAGTCTGCAGTGAGGCCATCACCCTGGCAGGAGTTGAAGAGGTGCCCGGCGGAGTTGATTCACTGATCCACCTCATGGCTGAACTGAAGATGACTTATTCAACACTTCTTGATACACTTTCATGTGCAGATTCTCTGGCAATTCTATGCGGGGGAATGTGGGCGGTGAGTGATTCTCTGGGAACTCCCGGTGAATTCGGGCTCATCTACTCATCAAGAGGTTATGAAATTCCTTTCAGTGAAGATGATATGGAGATTGAGCTTGATGAATACACAAGGCTCCTTACGAGGTGGCCTGGAATAGAGATTCCGGATCCGGAGCTGATAATCGGGCTGGTAATGGGTATTGAACCGGAAAGCGGTTACGGAACCATGACAGCCCCGGGAGTTCAGGGCAGAGTGTTTGATTATTCCCTTGCCGGTGAACTCACCTGGGTTGTGGGAGACCGGGGACGGAACATCTATACCGGTGAAACAGTCTATGATGTAATTATAGATACCGGAGGAGATGATCTGTATCTCTGCGGCGCTGAGGCCATAGGAGTTACAGGCAGACCTGTTTCAGTCATTGCGGATCTGGCAGGAAATGACAGCTACATATCCACGGTCCCTGTTTCCCAGGGATCAGGATTCATGGGCTACGGAGCACTTGTAGACCTTCAGGGTGATGATGTTTACAGAGGTTCCTCCATGGCTCAGGGGTCGGCACTGATGGGTGGAGGACTGTTTGCAGACCTTGCGGGGAATGACTACTGCACAGCGGACGTCCACTCCCAGGGAGCGGCAACTCTCGGCACCTCTCATTTCATTGACCTTGAAGGTGATGACATCAGGAAGGTAAGCGCATACGGACAGGGTTTCGGAGGCCCTGCAGGCTATGGAAACCTGATTGATTCACACGGCTGTGATACATATCTTGCAGGTTTCACCTATCCCCATGAACCACTGCTTCCCAGGGACCATATTGCCATGTCCCAGGGCTTTGGAACCGGTCTCCGCCCGTTCTGTGCCGGGGGAGTGGGTACCCTCTGCGACCTTGGAACCGGGAATGACACATACAGAGCCGAGGTCTTCGGCCAGGGAGGGGCATACTTCTACTCCCTGGGCATCCTTTTTGATACAGGGGGCCAGGATGTGTACAACGCTGCCCAGTACAGCCAGGGTTCAGGAATTCACCTGGCATCGGGAATTCTTGTTGATGCAGATGGCGACGACCAGTACGTAAGCAGACGGGGTCCTTCCCAGGGTGCGGCACATGATCTTTCAACAGGGTTCCTTATTGATATGGAAGGTGAGGACTACTACGCCACTGACGGAGGGCAGGGGGTTGCCCTGACCAATTCCGCCGCAGTGTTTATGGATCTTTCAGGCAGTGACCTGTATGCGCTTAGAGGTCTCGGACAGGGTGAATCCCGGTGGTCCAGGGGCTCTGCAGGCTCCGGTCTGTTTCTGGACCTGGCTGATACCGATTACTACCTGGGTGCAGGAGCCGATACGTCAACATGGATCAGAGAGTACTCGGCAGGAGCTGATTTCCCCGGCGTTACTCCGGTTCCCCAGGATGAAACAGTAGAGATCGGTAATCCGGGATCTCTTGATATAGATTCCCTTTTCAGTGTTGCCTCCCAGTGGGGTGTTTCCGGCAACAGCGACAGGGTGCTTGCCCACAGAGATGAGCTGGCATCCAGAGGCAGAGCAGCTGTGGACTACATTCTGGAAGAGCATCTAAATTCCTGGGACGGCCTTGAGCACAGAGCGGTTAAAGCTGTTTTCACAGAGAATGCCGATTACGCAGTGGACAGAATGATGGATCTGCTGCAGGACAGCCTTGCTCCTGGTGAAACAGGAAACATCATCGGGTGGCTGGGAGATGCAGACGGAGAGAAGACAAGATCTCAAATGGAGGAAATGCTTGCGGACTCTCAGTCAGTTGGAATAACTGTAACTCTGATCCGAACACTTGGTGATATCGGGAACTTCGAATCGCTGTCTGTGTTAGAACCTTTCGCGGATTCGGATTCAGAGAGAATAAGAAGGCAGACTGCTGTCACTCTTGGAGAAATGGGGGAGAATGCTCTTGAACTGCTTGAGTTACTGGCAGCTGATGAATGCCTTTCAGTCAGGTCTGCGGCCTCCAGGTCACTGGATGGAATAAACAGTGACCGGTAGAGATATTCAGGAGCACAGGGTTTGACACTAACATCCGGTGAAGCTATTTTGCTCTAACGAAGGGCATAACTCTTCGGGTAAAAAAAGTAACTAAAGTGGGGAGAGATTAATGAAAAAACTCGGTATTCTTTTCATGGCTGTAATGATTGCAGCGATCGCCGGCTGCGCCGGTGACGACTCCAGCAGTACAACTGGAGATCTGGAAGTAGTTCAGAACCTTGAGATCGACGCATCAAGCACAGGCAGAACAGTTGTTCTCGTCTGGTCTGCAGTTGCCGATGTTGAGGGCTACAAGGTTTACTTCAAGGCTGACGCAACAGGCAACTATGTTGAGGCAGGCGATGTAACAGGCACAACCTTCACACACAGTGCAGTTGTTGCCGGTGAGTACAGTGTAATGGCCTATGACGGTGACAACACCTCTTCAGGTTATGCTACTGCTGTTTCCACAATGCCCATGATCTTCAACAGCACCTACACTATCTACGACCAGTTTGCTGAAGCAAGTATGCCAAGTGGATTTATCTTTGAGACTGTTTCGGGTGAATACGGTGTTACCGGTCTTGCTGGTAGTACAAGCTTTGAGCAGGATATGTCAGCCTACGACGACAGCAAGGGTGACTACGATGTGTCCCTGTACAGTGGCAGCGAGCAGTACGAGAATGGTAATCCCTCATACTTCCAGGTTCCTGCAAGTGGAGTTTATGGTAACTGTGATCCTTCCGGTAACTGGTACATAAGCAAGGAACTCTACACAAGCGACAGCGTTTTGTTCGTCGAGCTTCCTTATAACAATGCTAATAGCGCTTATGCCAAGCTGTACAACATTAATGTTGCTGAAGCATCCACAGCGAACGGCACCAGTGTTAGCTTCAGTTTTGAGTACCAGGACAACACACTGGGACTTACGCTTTTCACAAGCAACGCTAACTAGTCCGGTCTGAAGTTATTGGGGAGGAGGGGGAACCCTCCTCCTCTTTCTGTAGAAAGCGCGGGAGGAATAATTCATGGTTTTACTCTTGATAGGAGCCCTCTTGGCAGCCCCGGGTTCTGCAGTTAAGCAGGGGGGGCTTCCTCCCATGCTGCTTGACCCTGACTCATACACTTCTCAACAGTCCGGCGGACTGCCTTCAGATCTGGGATCCGTTCTTGATCAGGTTGCAGCTCTTCCTGGAGCATCCTTCGGTCTTGGTGTTGTTGATCTTGTTTCAGGGGAGAGAATAACAAGAAGAGGTACCACGCGGTTTGAGATGGACACACCTGATATTGTAGCGGCAGCTTACAGCGTCTCTCGTCACAATAGCGGTGAGTTTCCCCTTGATACTCTTGTTCGGCATGAAACTCAGCTGTGGATGATGCTCCATGATGCTCAGCAGGGCTCTCGAGAGAGACTTCTTGCGGCAATTATACATTGCGGTAATTTTGAGCCCCTGCATGGCTGGCTGACGAATAATTATCCATCCACAGTATTCAGTGGAGTTGCGAGGGAATGGGAGGGAGCTCCAGAGACTGCTCCTAACTACACAAACGTCACTGACTGCCTGGATTTCATGGAGATAGTTTACGGTTCACTTGATAACAGAGCGGTAAGACGGATGTCCACCAATCCGCCTCTTTCAGCTGATCTGGAAGCAGCGCTGGGGAACGATAACATCATATACGGCTGGATCAGTGACGGTGGAGACACAAGATGCATAAACCTTATCATCTCCCGGCCAGACGGAGCCAGGTATGGTATTTGCGTTCTTGCAAATGACCTCTGCTGCCCCGGCAAGGCTGATCTGGGATTCACTACCATCTGGAACAGCCTTTAAGTAACTGTCAGCCGGCGGACAATTGTCCGCCGGTATTACTGTCATCGGATATACAAGAACGGGAAATGTCCTGGCTACAACAGTTTCCGATCAAAAGTGTTTATGTGGTCTCAGCATTGTAAACCGATCTTGGCCCAATTCGATAGCGAGTCAAATCAAAGCTCTTAACCACTAGGAATGCTGTTCCAAGACTTTGCTATAACTATATTCCATAACATTCGTTTCTTGTATTCACACAGTACGTATTTCCCTGAATTAATCTCATCTAATGGCAATGCTTTCCTAAATACCGTAAAGTTAATGCATAACATCGCAGTGACTATATAATCAAAAATCTTACCACTCAATAGCTTGTCAATCATTTATACCAATTATGTAAATGTATCCGCGGTTGTTAAAAAATTTATATCAGATTAGCTAACAAGAGAAATAGCGTATAATTATAAAAGCTTAAAAACACGGATGTAGTAAACAAGGCATATGTTTCCTATCTGCTATAACTCAGCAAAACATGACACTAAGAAAGAAACCAGCATATGTACAGTATGCCAGGTCAAAACATCATGAAAATGTGTATATCGCTGTCTGTATTAAGAGCAAAAGTTAAGATACTGAATAGAACAGATATAGAAGTGTAAGATAGTTGACAAACAAGAGTACAAAATAGAACAAAATACAGTAAATCATGACATTGACTTAGAGATGTATAATAAAGATATATTATTTTACGCTACTAAATCCATAACTGAGAGAGGTGAGGTATGATATTACTAATGACACTAGCAAGCATAATAATATGTAACACATCAGCAAATCTTGCGGCATATGAAAGCATTGATGTTGTATTCACAGAAGAAGAGGCAGAGATGTACCGACAATGGGCTGCAGAAGCTGAAGAATGGCGCAGTAGGAATGAAGGTAGCACTGATTATTATTATGAGGATCCTGTATTTACTGAGATAGCATCATACGGAGACCCGGCAGGATCAGAAGTATTGCTTTTAGTATCTGAAGGTTACTTTGACGGGGTTGGTCAAAGACATATGGAGCTTTGGATTCGAGATATTCTGAATGACGATGCAGATGAAGTCATGGTTGTTGAAACCAATTTCTGCTCACCGGAAAACATCAGAGCATATCTGCTCTCCCGGTACAATAACAGTAATCTAATAGGAGTAATTCTATTCGGGAATATTCCTTCTGCTACTGTGCAGTTCGGAGACACATTCAATCATATTCCCTATCCTTACATATCCTGGGACTATTTTTATTCAGATCTTGATGGTATGTGGGAAGATAATGTAACGGGAATGGTAAGCTGGGAAGATTGGCCTTGGTATCCACCCGGGGATGGGAGGTATGATGACTTCTCAGGGGATTTAGGCCCGGAAATTTACTGCGGAAGAATTATGACCGGATGGATTGGTAACAATCCAGGATATGAAGTCAGTATTTCTCGCGATTACATAGACAAAGTACATGAGTGGAGAATGTTACAGCCTCCAAGCATCTATAATGCAATGGTATATGTTGATGAATGGATTTCATCTTCAGAAGCCAATGTTTTAAAGGCCTCTGTTGCCAGAGCGTTTTCACCAACTGTATTGAGACATGATAACAATACTGAGGATGTTGACTACAGAAACAATTGCCTCCTTGATGGTAATGTTCTCACTATGATGTCATGTCATTCAAATCAAAGTGGGCACTACTGGGAGCAAAGCGGAGTTCCTTACAACATAACCACTATTGAGAAACTGGAATTAACCCAAACCTACTCCTCATTTCACTTTCTAATTACGTGTTCGACTCTATCCTTAGGTAATCCTGTGTCCATTGCCAACTGGTACACACAATACTCATCAAATGGAATTGCTACTTTCGCTTGTACTAAGAGTATGTACGGCAATACCGGGCTGAACTATTTGCTAAATGAGCTGTTTGATGGAATAGATAACGGGCAGTCTATTGGAGATGGATATTCTGCATTCTTCAGCGCTGCGGCAAATGGAGGATTCAGTGAAGAAGACAAAATGAACATTTTTGGTGTGTGTCTGATTGGTGATCCAACCGTAGTACCAATACCCTAGCAGAATAACAGGAGGCAATTATGAAATATATAGTGCTGATGATAGCAATAGTGCCCCTGGCACTCGCTCAATGTATGGATGACATTGACTATTTAAATATAGATTACACTTACGACATGTGCCTGGGTCATTTTGGTTCTGCTGGAATAGCCTGCGGCGGTCAGAGTAACATAGACATGTTTGAGCATTCAAGTTCAATGTGGTTCCGGAAGTTCGTCTACAGTGAGTCCACTAACTCTTTATCTGATGAATGGGATGGGGTGATTGGACGAGGTCCGTTATCCTTTGCCTTTACTGGTTACGATGTGAATATTGCCATGGCTATAACGCCCATCCCCAACACAGACAGATATGTTGCTACAGGTGTCGTCAAACAGGATGTATCATCAAGTGCCTATAAATTACCAATTGTAATTATTGACGACAGTGAGAATGATGTAGTTGATTCCTTCAACACAGGAATGTTTGGAGAGTTTGCTGGATATGATATAGCTATAGGAAACAGCAGCAACTACATCATTGCCGGTGAAAGGCAACCATTCACCATTGCATACACAGGCTCTGCTTGTGTAGCAAGTTTAAATACAGATTACACCTATGACTGGATGTGGACATCTTACTCAACATCTTGCGATAACACTGTTGACGAATGGGCCAATTGCTGTTTACAGCTCCCCAACGGAAACATAGTTGCTGCAGGTGGAAACTCACTGCTAGGTAAAACAATTTACTATCTGGATGAGGACGGTAATCATCTCCAATCAATTTACGGAAGAGGAGTGCGGGAAGGAGAAGAGATTAGAGATCTCCTATTATCAAGAGTAATTCCTGACGGTTTCGAGGTTTTGGCATTAGTAAGTTACCCGGCTATCTCTCATGGTGTAGATGAATGCCAGATAAAGAAGTACGTTTTTAAAAACAACGGAAGTTTCTATCCTGTGTCAAGTGAATATGTAACTCCTGATGATAATTCTCATTTCATTAGGGGGCACTCATTTGGAAAAATAGGATCCCATCCGGTTGTCTTTGCAAACGCCTTGTGGACATACAATACAAATCCCAGTTTGCAATCAGGGCCTGTGATTCTGGCACATACATCTACAGGTACCGAGCAATATCCCCCAACCGAGTATGGTGGGCAACCTTGGCGAATAGAGGGAGTTAACTCTGTTCGAACAATTGACCCAGTTTGTGGAATCCTTATTACAAACGGTCTTAACATTGACTGCATGTTGGCCACCACAATAAACAACAACGGAGATGAATCCGATTGTCTCGTATGTTACTACCCTTCAGTAGGTACTATCGGTGCACAGCCGATTGTCAGGTCTGGAACGACGACCGAGAGCATTACCGTAAACTATGATGGGAATACGTTAGAGAGCATTAGTTGTAATCTGCCGAGCGATCCTTCCCAATTATGCAGAGTCTATGACTTGACAGGACGAATTGCTGCGGAGATAAATCCGGAGGTGGACAACAGTGGTCGAAGTCTCTTCAGAATTGAGAGCAACTGCTCTGATTTACCTAACGGCGTGTATTGCTATGCTGTTGAGAGTGCAGGAGAAGTAATTGTCGGTGATTCATTCTTGTTGCTAAGATAGAGTTGGCCTGGGAAAGTCTATTGGTAACTGCTCACCCAGCTGATGGTTATCCGTCGGGTGAGCAGTTATTGGAGGTATATATGAAAACGCTGTTCATGTTTTCAGTCCTTGGTTTGCTGGTTTT
>CAYLRO010000012.1:0-65978 GCA_964386635.1 uncultured bacterium
AGAAGAGCTGTGAAGTAGCTGGTGAGTTCTCTTCCGTTATCAACGTTGAAAACAGAGAAGGCAACAACCGGTACCGGTGCTTCCTGAGTCTCATCAAGAACACTTTCCCAGTTTATGCCTGTATCTTCAGAAGTAACAGGTTCTTCCACGATTCCGGACAGGGCATCCTGGGATTCCACAGAATTGTCTGCCAGAATGTCGCTTACAAGAAGCCAGGAAACCCCTGCAACCACAGCAATAAGAATAATAGTGGAGATGTTGGTTTCTTCCGCATCGGACTCGGTGCCGCCGCCCTGGCCTGCAGGAGAGGCCACGGCGGTATTGAGAAAGAATGTGAGCAGTATCAATACCACCGTGAGTTTTTTCATTTATTCATCGTCCTTCTGATAGTCTTCCATTACCTTCTGCTGGACATCCCTTGGTGCTGCTTCGTAAGCCAGGAATGACTGAGTGAAACTGCCCCTGGCCTGTGTAAGAGATCTGAGAGAACTGGTGTACTGATAGAGTTCAGATTCAGGAACAACAGCCTTGATGACCTGGAAGCCACCCTGAGCCTCCATGCCCTGTATCTTGCCTCTTCTGGTGTTAACATCTCCCATAACATCACCCATGAATTCGTCAGGGACTGTGATTTCAAGAAGCATGAGAGGCTCAAGAAGAACCGGCCCAGCCTGCATCATAAGATCCTGGAAACACTTGCTTGCAGCAAGCTTGAATGCCATGTCCGATGAGTCCACCGAGTGGGAGGAACCGTCTGTAACAACAGCCTTCACATCAATAACCTCGCTGCCTGAAATAGGGCCTTTATGCATTGCTTCAACAACACCCTTTTCCACAGCAGGGATGTACTTTGTAGGGACGTTTCCACCTGATACCTCGCTGGTGAACACGAATCCTTCTCCTCGGGGAGTGGGTTCCACCCGCATGACAACATGACCGTACTGACCTCTGCCGCCTGACTGCTTCTTGTGTTTGTAAGAGCCTGCAGCAGTTTTTACTATGGTCTCCTGGTAGGCGATCCGCGGTTTGAAGAGCTCTGCTTCAACACCATTCATGTCCTTGAGCCGGGTAAGCATTGTCTGAAGATGAAGTTCACCCATTCCGCTCACTGTGGTCTGGCCGATGTTGGCTTCGTTCTTTGTTACAAAGGTGGGGTCCATTGCGCCTAGTTTGTGCAGTCCCACACCCATCTTGTCTTCATCTCCGCGTTTTCTGGGAGTGATGGCCGCCCTGTAGACAGGGTTCGGGAATGCAATGGGATTAAGTTTGATCTGTGAGCTCTTGTCACATAGAACATCGTTTGTGATGGTGTTCTTGAGTTTTGCCACAGCGATTATGTCGCCTGTAACCATTTTGTCGGTATCTTCCCTGGCAGACCCGTTTATGTAGTAGTAGTTACCCAGTCTCTCAGACTGGCTTCTGGACGTGTTTATCACCTCGTGAGAACCGCCGGCACTTCCCCTGAGAACCTTGATGTAGACCATGTCACCAACATGTTTGTCCAGCTTGGTGCTGAAGGCTCTTGCCATGAAGTCTCCTGCCGGGTCCATTGGAACAGGTTCACCGTCAACAGTATTGACTGCCGGTGCATCCAGAGGTGATGGACCGTAATCCACTACGGAATCCAGAACGAAATTCAAACCTGTCGGCGGAAGAGAAGCACCACTGAATACCGGGAACAGTCCTCTGTTCTTCACCGCTGTCTTTATTCCCCTGTTAAGCTCTTCGTCAGTAAGGGTTTCATTGGTGAAGAATGCTTCCATGAGTGCTTCGTCAGCCTCAGCTGCTTCTTCCACAAGCTGCATGCGGTATTCCCCGCATTTTTCCTTCGCGCTTTCAGGAAGAGGTATTTCCTTTCCGGAAGGGTCAACTGCTTTACCGGTGATTACATTGACTATACCCTTGAAGGTATCGCCTTCCATCACAGGGAACGAAACCGGAACAGCATGCTTGTGGAACATCTCCCGGGCTTCTTCCATGACCCTGTCGAAATTGGCATTCTCTCTGTCCACTCTGTTCACATAGATGAAAACAGGGAGTTCGGCTTCAGCTGCAAATTTCCATGTTTTGAAGCTGCCCACCTCGACACCGTCTGTGCAGTCAATGAGGAGGACAGCCATCTCAGCTGCAGAAATGGCGCCAATGGTTTCTCCGTAGAAATCAGCAAGTCCCGGTGTGTCAATGATATTGACCTTGTGGTTCTTCCACTGACAGTTACCGACGCTGGAACCGAAGCTGTGTTTTTTCTCTCTGCTTTCAGAGGTGTAATCAAAAGCGCTGGTTCCTTCATCAACGGAACCCAGTCTTTCACAACCTCCACCTGTGAAGAGCATTGCATCGCAGAAGCTGGTCTTGCCTACAGAACCGTGTCCCAGTACGACAATGTTCCGCAGTTTCTCGGGAGTGTAGTTTTTCATATCTGTCTCCGATTTTTATGGTTATTGCTATTATCATCATTGTAAATTAAATAGCTATTACAGGGCTTGTTTCAGAAACTCAATATTACCGTGGAAGGTATAGCCCTGTCAACAGTTGAACAGGGTATGGTCAGAGGTGTATATATTGTATTATCAAATCACCCTGGATATTCACAATTTCTGTCGGAGAAAAGGAACCGTAAACATTGGAGATACTCAGGCTTTTTCCAGTGGTAGGAGCGATTGTTGTGGGCTTTCTGATACTTCGAAAAGTCTTCAGCTCGTTCTCCGGTCCGTCAAGAAAAGATCAGTACCGGCTTCTGGAAGAGGAGCAGAAAAAGGCGGACAGGAAGATCACAGGGTGTAACACACCGAGATGTCCTTTATGTGGAGGTGATACTGAAAGGTATCAGTATCCTCACATCAGGGTGTGGAGATGTGTGAAATTTCCTGAGTGCAGAGGTTTTGTCAAATCGGCAAAAGGTGGAACCCGATTCGCCAGAAAATGGCGGGATACATAGTTTAACCTCCATTTGCTGTGATTCAATAAGGAGACACAATTGGAATTCGGAGCCAGGATCAACCGACATCCCATTTTGTCCGCCCCTGAGGACAAGTGGGTCAAGTTTACATTTAACGGAACTGAAATGCTGGGCCGCAGCGGTGAAATGGTTTCTTCTGCAGTGTTTGCTGCAGGGAAGCACGTTTTCGGCCATCACCACAAGGATGAAAGCCCCCAGGGGCTGTTCTGTGCCAACGGCCAGTGTTCCCAGTGCACACTTATTATCAATGGCGTTCCCCTGAAAAGCTGTATTGTTCCCCTGGAAGAGGGAATGAAAGTACAGACCGTGGAGGGACTGCCTCCACTGGAAGACATCCAGGGTCCCGGAGTATCCCCTCCAGAATCCGTGGAAACAGATGTGCTGATCATCGGTGCAGGTCCGTCAGGCATGGCAGCGGCAAAGGAACTGGGATCGGAAGGCTACAATGTAATCATTGCTGATGACAAGGACAGAATGGGCGGAAAGCTGGTTCTTCAGACTCATAAGTTCTTCGGTTCCGTTGATGACTGTCGTGCGGGAACCCGTGGAATCACAATAGCTGAAATACTTGCCCGAGAGCTTGAAGATCTTTCGTCAGTGGATGTATGGCTGGAATCTGTAGTTCTTGCGGTTTTCAAGGATGGCACTGTTGGTATCAGAAAGCCTGAGGGTTACAGAATAGTTAAACCCCGCCAGCTTCTTGTTGCTGCCGGAGCCCGTGAGAAATCTCTCCCATTTCCGGGATGCACCCTTCCGGGAGTATATGGAGCCGGAGCTTTTCAGACCCTTGTAAATCGGGATCTTATCCGGTGCTCCGAGAGGATATTCATTCTCGGCGGAGGCAATGTGGGACTGATCGGAGCATATCATGCAATACAGGCTGGTATGACTGTTGTGGGACTGGCAGAGGGTATGGACAAATGCGGCGGATATAAGGTTCACGCCGACAAGATTGTCCGGCTGGGGGTTCCCATTTACACAAGACACACTGTTCTGGCTGCTCACGGTGATGAGCAGCTTGAGAGTGTAACAGTTGCAGAGGTTGACGAGACATTCACTCCTGTTCCAGGAACAGAGAAGAACTTCAAAGTGGACACTCTCCTTGTTGCAGTTGGTCTCAGCTCTGTTAACGAGTTTCACAGGAAAGCGGTTGAATTCGGTATACCCTCAATGGTCACAGGAGATTCAGAGGAAATTGCTGAAGCAAGCGCCGCCATGTTCTCCGGCAAAATCTGCGGTCGCAGGATAGCATGTTCACTGAAGGGTGAGGAGTCTGAAATCCCTGCAGACTGGACAGAGAAGGCTGAAATACTCAAAAGCCCCGGGGGTAAGACAGAGAGTTACCGTAAGTCCGAATTGAATTCAGGTGTTTATCCGGTAATTCACTGTATGCAGGAAATCCCCTGCAATCCGTGCATGACCGTTTGCCCTAAAGGTCTTATTTCCACTTCCGGCCACCCTGTAATGGGACTTCCGGAGTATTCAGAAGGCTGTATCGGCTGCCGTAAGTGTGTTGCCATCTGCCCCGGTCTGGCTGTTACTCTTGTTGACATGAGAAAGGACAGTCAGTTTCCCGTTGTTACCGTTCCCTGGGAGCTCGGGGAATGGAGAATAGCCCAGGGAGAAGTCGTTACGGTTACCGGCTGGGAGGGTGATATCCTCGGTGAGGGAACGGTTCAGGCCCTCAGAAAAGCCCCGGGTTATCCCGGAACAATGCTTCTGGACCTGAGAGTTCCTGCTGATTTTGCCAACCTGGTCGCCGGTGTGAGAGTACAGTCTCCTGAGGATACTGCAGCTGAAGATACTGTTCCGGAAATTCCCATTCCGGACAGTGCAATAGTCTGCAGATGTGAAAGAGTAACAGCAGGAGAGATAAGAGAACAGCTCAGGCTTGGTGTAAGGGACATGAACGAATTGAAAGCCCTGACAAGAGCCGGTTTCGGCTCCTGCGGCGGTAAAACCTGCAGTACATTGATTCCCCGGATCATCAGATCAGAAGGTATTGATCTCTCGGAGATAACCGACTTCACCGACCGTCCGCTGTTTGCTGAAACCAGGCTGGGAATCTTCTGCGGTAAGGAGAACAAGTAATGTACGATGTGATAATCATCGGAGCCGGCTCAGCGGGAACTCCTGTTGCCATGTCCCTTGCTGCAAGAAATGTAAAAACACTGGTAATTGAATCAGGCAGCTCTTCCGGTCAGGGTAACAACAAGTGTGCCATCGGAGGCGTAAGAGCCACACACAGTGATCCTGCCAAGGTCGCTCTCTCTCTCCATTCACTGAAAACATTCTCAACCTGGAAAGAAACCCACGGTGAGGATATCGGATGGACAATGGGAGGATACACCTTTGTAGCTTATACCGGATCAATTGCACAGTCCCTCATGGCGATGATCCCGGATCAGCAGAAAGCCGGTCTGAACATTGACTGGCTTTCAGCGGAAAAGATACGGAAGCTTGTCCCCGGTATTAATCCTGATGGCCTTCTCGGCGGTACATTTTCTCCTGAAGACGGCAGCGCCAGCCCCTTGGAGAGTTCATATGCATTTCACCGGAATGCTGTGAAGAATGGTGCAGAATTCAGATTCCGTGAGAAAGTGCTCAGTATAGAGAAAAACAACGATTTCACCGTTGTAACTCACAGGGGCAGCTACCAGGCTCCTGTTGTTGTTAACTGTGCCGGTTCTTTTGCCAGAGAAGTCGGGGCAATGCTTGGGGCAGACCTGCCTGTTTATCCCGACATGCACGAGGCCGGTATTACTGAACCTGTTCAGAGGTTCTTTGAACCCATGGTGGTTGATATCAGCGGGGAAGAGGGAAGTACCAACTACTATTTCTACCAGTACAGCACCGGTCAGGTTGTTTTCTGCATAACACCGGATCCACCCAGACTGGGAACCGAAACTTCTGAAACCTCAGAGTTCCTTCCCATGGTTTCAAAGCGGATGGTCAAGCTTTATCCCAGGCTTGCCAATCTGAAAGTGAGAAGAACCTGGAGGGGATGTTACCCCCAGACACCTGACGGTTCACCGATTATTGGAGAAACCGGTGTGGACGGATTCCTTGCAGCAGTTGGAATGTGCGGGCAGGGTTTTATGCTGGGTCCTGGTGCAGGTGAAGTTCTGGCACGGAAGATCACAGGAGAGCTTACCGATACAGACAGAATGGTTCTGCAGTCACTGAGACTGGACAGAGAGTTCACAGGAAGCGAGGCACTCAAGTAGGGCTTCGCTGCCCCTGACACTTGCCCCGTATATATATACGAGCTATCTTTAGTTGTTCTGTTAAATTAAACATTCAGGAGGTGTTTTGTTTTGGTTAAACTATTTTTTGTTCTGATGATTGTCAGTACCTTGTGTATTGCAGGTGAGCTGACAGTTTCTGTTCCTCTACAGGGAACAGATCTGAACATCCAGAGGGAAGGGCTGTTCACATCGGTCACTATTCCCGGGATGTTGTCCGTGTTTAACGAGGGATCTCCGGCACTCCCGATAATGCCTGTGAGAATTGCTCTTCCCACAGGGTGCAGAGCCACTGATATTCAGGTAACAGGTGTGGAATGGGAAACCGTTTCAGGCAGATTTGAAATACAGCCTGCAAGCGGTTGCGTTCCCATCTCTGCCGGTTATGACCAGGTACAGGCCGAGCCTGATCCCCACATTTACAACCGTGATGAATACTACCCGGGGCATGTTGCAGCTCTTGCAAGCTCCAGTGTCTACTGGGGTATTCCTCTGGCCTATGTTACTGTAAATCCTGTAAGATGGAATCCGGTGACAAAGAATCTGCAGGTTCTCAGCGATCTCAGCATCAGTGTTTCCTACCAGGATGACCAGTCAGTAAGACTTGTTGAGAGAAGAACTTCCGCAAGCGAGAATATGGCTATGGACATCGCCAGCCGCCTTGTGGTTAACCCTGAAGGCGTAAGCGGTTCCGGTGCAACTCTTGTTGCTCCAAGAGACCTTACTTACGGCCAGTATGTAATCATCACACATCCTGACTACGAAAGTCAGGCACAGGAACTTGCAGACTGGAAGACACTGAAGGGCATCCCTGCAAGTGTCTACACCACAACCTGGGTAGAGTCTCAGTACTCATGCGCAGATCTTCAGCAGGAGATGAGAGCATTTCTAACAGACTGCCGCGATGACGGTACAGACTACGTTCTGATCTTCGGTGATGATGACAAAGTGGGATGCAGAGATGCAAAACTTGTGGGAGACAACTCTAGCTCAGAGATAGCTCCAGCAGACCTGTATTTCGTAGACATAAATGACACCGCTCCCGGAGCAGATCTCTGGAACTCAAACGGTAACGGAACCTGGGGCGAAGTCCCTTACCCGTACCAGTATCCCCAGCCTGCAGGTTACGACCAGGTTGACTATCACCCGGACCTCTGGGTGGGAAGAGCCAGTGTGAACACCGCTGCAGAAGCTGACATTTTCCTTGACAAGGTGTTCATCTACGAGGGTATTCAGACTGTTGATTACTTTGAGACTGCTCCCAGAGAGCTGCGCATAGGTTATTCAACTGGTGAGCTCTTTTCCCAGTACAATATCTGGGGTTATTCCGATGCCGAGTCCATCGGAACATTCCTTCCCTCTGTCGAGTGGGAAGAGGAGAAGTGTTACGAGTTCACAGGTAACAACAGTTACCAGATCACAATCGACATGATCGATGCAGGACCACATCATGTATACCACGCCAGTCACGGTGCGGAAACTTCCATGTGGACCTCATCCGGAAGCAGTTACACAACCGCTCACATCATGGCACAGACGAACATTCAGAGTGGTAATCTGCCTGCAATCTGGCAGTCAATCTCCTGCCTTATCGGTCACCTTGACGGATATGAGTGCTGTGGAGACGCATGGCTGAACTCCCCCAATGGAGGCGGCTTCGGTAACTTCAACAGCCGTTACGGCTGGGGCAATTTCGCAGGACCATGCACCGGTCCCAGTCAGGCACTCAGCATAAGGTTCTACCAGGATCACTGGCAGAATGACATTTACAACCTGGGTATTGCCCATGGAACAAGCATGGACTGTTTCAGTCCTCCATGCAGCACATACATGGACTGGTGTCTGAAAGAGTACAACCTCTTCGGCGACCCGGAGCTTCCAATGTGGACAGAAGTTGCTGCAGACCTCTCTGTAAGCCATCCTGCTTCTATAAATCAGACCGGTGATGTGACCTTCACAGTTACCTCAGGCGGCAATCCTGTGGAAAACGCAAGAGTCTGCATACAGAAGGGTGACTGGAAGACAGGTGAGACCTATGTGGTTGCCTACACAGACGCTTCCGGTGAGGCCACTCTCTATGCAACACCTGCAACAACAGGAACAATGAGTGCCACTGTCTGGGCCAGGAACTGCAACACATACATGGGCAGCATTGAGGTAACAGACGTGGGAACTGAGCAGATGTGCAGCCCTGTGGCACTGAACTGTTTCAACCCTGTGAGCCCCAACCCTGCAGTTGAGAGTGCAGCACTGTCGTTCACTCTTGCAACACCTGCACAGGTCTCACTTGATGTGTACGACCTTGGCGGCAGAGTTGTGACAACCCTTGTAAACGATAACATGCAGTCTGGAAGCCACAGCCTTCTCTGGGATCTCAGTGATTCCTCAGGCAACAGCGTTCCAGCCGGTGTTTACCATGTAAGACTGACCACTCCTGAATTCACTCAGGTGAATCCTGTGATGGTTATCAGATAGCATCTGTTTCAGCAGATGACAGGGGAGGGGCATTGCCCCTCCCCTTCCTTGTTTCTGATCCTGTGAATTAACATAGTGCTGCTGAAGAAGGGAGATCCAATTGAAAAAAGCACTTGTTCTTCTAATGGCTCTGCTGCCTGCAGCTGCATCAGCTTATCCGTTCATGGTGGGAGCCAGAATTTCCACTCCGCAGATTGCTTCCATATCACTGACCTACCGGCCCAGGAGCTTGTGGTTCATTCAGGCGGAGCCCGGAGTTGGGGGATGCAAAGCAGCCCTTGGATTAGGCGGCAGCTGGAAGTACACATTCGGGCTGGGCCTGAAAAGTTCTATCCTCTACACATGGGGAAAGACATGGGGCAATGTTGAGACCGGTCAGACATACGCTGGCGGCGAGGGAGTGCTGCTGATTTCAGGAATAAATCTTACTTTCGGTCTTTACACCCACGTTGCAGGGGATGCAGAAGACAAGGACATGCTTGTGTCAGTTGGAGCTGGAATAGGCTTCTAGGAGACTTCAGATCGGGTCGTAAATCGAGAGTTCTCTGGTGCGCCTCTCTGCATTGGAATCTGCCACGGCTTTAACTTCTTTGATGGCGTTTATATAGGCTGCAGGGAGGTTGTTCTCCATGGCGCCTTCCAGAACATGCCTTTTGTACCAGGCGAAAGGCTTCAGCAGCGGATCATGATTCAGAGCTTTGTATGTATACACCTCAAGGGGTTTTCCTCTGAACTCAATTGTTACAGTGTGGGCATCGTACCCGTAGCCAAGCCCCTCGAACTCATCAAGGGTGGGTTTGTCTTCCCGGTTGATCCTGTATACCACACCGTAGACAACATCATCCGGATTTGCCGTTTCCTTAATGTCGCACTTGGTACTGCCATCTGCTTCACTGGGTTTGCTGAAGCAGAGCCGGAAACCTGACAGTGTGCCAACGCCAAGAGGCTCTGCAGGAATTCTCTGCTGCAGTCTTCTTGCAGACATGTTGGAACCGTAGGCAAAATAGTTATACAGGACAAACTCTCCTCTTGTTCTTGGAGACGCTGATATACAACTGAAGCACAACGCTGTCTATACTCCATGTGACATGGATGTTCCCATTGGTTAAATTGACAGTTCAAGGAGGTATACATGATCCAGAGAGGAATTGTTAAAAGCGTCGCCGAAGGAATGGCAGATGTTGAGGTTGGCGGTGGAGAGGGATGCAGTGCATGTAATTCCCGGGAAAGCTGCATGACCCTGTCCGGAAAGAGACCGGATGCCAAGGTAATTACCGTTGAGAATACACTTGGAGCTTCCGAAGGAGATGCCGTTCAGCTGGAACTGCCTGTAAGTGCCACAATGAAGATCATCTCCATTACCTTTGTGGTGCCTGTGCTGCTGCTGATAGTCGGATACTGGATATTGATGCCTGCTGGAACTACTCAGGGAGCTCTGGGGGCTGTGGGCGGTCTTTTTATCGGCATGATCATTGCCCTGTTCGTTAACCGGACGCTTGGGAAGAAAAAAGAATACAGAATGAGAATGACCGATATAGTGGAGAAAAACTGCCAGGAAACGGAAGTGCTGAATTGAAAAACATTGCACAGAGAACTGTTGATAACCTGAAATCGCTAGGGGTGGATTACGGGGATGTGAGATGTGAAACTGTAAAAACCGAGAATACCGGATTCAGAAATGCAAGGCTTGAGGAATGTGATGTACGGGAAACTCAGGGTGTGGGAGTCAGGGTACTGATAAATGGAGCCTGGGGTTTTTCTGCCTGCACCGGTTTCAAACAGGAGGATATAGACACTGCAGCTGCCAGGGCAGTAGAGATCGCCAGGGCTGCCGGCGGTCGCGGGAAGGTGGAGCTTTCTGATCTTGATATACAGCAGGGTGTTTATACAGGCCCCTGTGAGAAAGATCCCCTTGAGGTGTCCAGGGAGGACAAAATATCCATCCTGCAGAAAATTTCAGATGACATGATGGCAGATGACAGAATCAAAAGCAGCTGGGCAGAGCTCTGGTTCGAGAACAGGAACAGAGTTATCGGAACAACCAGAGGAGACCTGATTGAAACAGATCTCACCTTTACTCAGCCATCACTGACTGCCACAGCTGTTTCCGGAGGTGATGCCCAGAGCCGCAGCTTCCAGGACGGGGCAAGAATAGCCGGCTGGGAGTGGGTTGAAGATTCCGGTTTTGCCCGGTGGGGAGAGAAGGCAAGAGAAGAAGCGCTTCTGAAGGTTCTTGCAGACGAGAGCCCTTCCGGCGAGATGGACCTTCTTCTGGATGGTCTCCACCTGAGTCTTACCATGCATGAATCAGTAGGGCATCCAACTGAAAGTGACAGAGCCCTTGGCTGGGAAGCCAACATGGCAGGAAGAACCTTCCTTAAACTAAACGACCAGGGTTCTCTGAAGTATGGTTCGGAAAAGGTAAATTTCATTGCCGATAACACACTTCCCTATGGCGTTGCAAGCTGGGGATGGGATGATGATCTGGTTCCCGGTCAGAAATGGTACACTGTTAAAAACGGCATCTTTCAGCAGTTCGGCTCTGTCCGGGAGACTGCTCTGCTTATAGGCAGAGATTCAAGCACCGGATGCTGCAGAGCAATGAATGCCCAGTGCTTCCCTATTAACAGGCAGCCGAACTTCTACCTGGACCCCGCTGATAATGGAGTGTCGCCTGAAGATCTGGCATCTGAGATCGATCACGGTATCTGGATAGAGGGAAGAGGATCATTCTCCATTGATCAGAGAAGGGAGAACTTCCAGTTCGGAGGAGATATTTTCTGGGAGATAAAGAACGGGAAAAAGGTACGTCCGTTGAAAAAAGTCATATACAGGAGCAAAACACCTGTTTTCTGGGGTTCGCTGGACGGGATAGCTGATAAACGATACTTCCGGACTATGGGGCTTCTCACATGTGGGAAAGGTGAGCCGATGCAGAGTGCCAGAATGACCCACGGAGCAAGCTACGGCAGGTTCAGGGGTATCGAAGTGGGAGGAGGCAGATAATGAACCGGAAAGAAATGCTTGATATTGTTCAGTCTGCCGTTAAGGAAGCTGGAACCAGGGATGCAACCGCTGAACTCACTGAGAACAGGGAGGCCAGTGTACGGTTTGGTCAGAACAGGATCACTCAGAATCTTGACATTTTCCGTCGTGAACTGAGACTTACAGTTGGCGACGGCAGCAGAAAAGCAACAGTGAATTCTCAGAGGGTGGATCTGGATTCTCTTCCAGTTCTTGCCTCTGAGGCCAGAGCACTTCTTCAGACCTCCGCTGTTGATCCTGAGTACATGCCTCCGGTTCCTCCCGGACAGAACTATGAAAGCATCCCTGAAGCATGGGATGAGAGCACCGCATCCTGCCCTGCTGCTCCCAGGATCGAAGCGGCAGGCAGTGTTATTGATACGGCTTCAGCCCTGGGTTATGAGGCAGCAGGGTTGTGCCGCATGACTGCTGCAAAAACAGCTTTGTGTACATCTACAGGCAACTCGGTTTTCCACAGATCCACTGAGTTCGACATGTCTTTCACAATGGACAGAGGACTGGCCTCAAGTTACAGATCTCTCAGCGGAACAAGGTGGGACGATCTGGATATTCCCCAGGCGGCAGAAGAGGTGGCCTGTGAAGTATCCATGGATATGGACGCTGTGGATGTTGAGCCGGGAGAGTACAGGATAATCCTTGAACCTCAGGCAACCTGGAATCTTGTGATGTTCCTCCCCTGGCTGATGAATGCCCGGAGTGCCGATGAAGGTGTCAGCGTTTTCAGTAACATGGAGGGCAAGAGGATCACAGGAAGCGATATAACTATCTCTTCAAGCCTTCACGGTGCAAGACCAGGCCGTCCTTTTGATGAAGAAGGGCTGCCTGCTTCTGACATCACATGGATTGAACGGGGTATTGTGAAGAACCTTGCCTGCGACAGATTTACAGCAAAAAAGACAGGCCGTCCGCCTCTTTTCTTCCCGAGCACTCTGGATATGAACGGCGGAGAGGGAACTGTTGCAGATCTTGTTAAACAGGTGGACAGAGGAATTCTCATCAGGCGGTTCTGGTACATCAGGTTTGTTGATCAGAAAACCCTGAAGCTTACAGGAATGACCAGAGACGGGGTATTTCTGGTTGAGAACGGGAAGATAGTGAAACCGCTCCGGGATTTCCGCTGGAACTGGAGACCTCTTGAACTCTTCTCATCTGTGGAGATACTGGGTAAAGCTGTCAGAATGAGCCCTGGGATGATTCCCCCTGTTGTGACAGGCCCTCAGACATATCCCTTTACTGATTAGGAGGAGCTGATGGATCTGGCTATCCTGGGTCTTTTCGGTGCAGCTGTAACAGTTGTTCTTATAGTGGTGCTGGATTCATTCTTCCTCCATGTGGGAGCAAAGCTTGCCGGTGTAAGAAAAGCAACCTTCGGCAGAGCAGTGCTGGCATCAATTGCATGTGCAATGTCTACACTGCTGCTTGCGCTGCTCTTTTCATGGATCCCGGTCTCCGGTCCTGGCCTGGGGTTCCTGATAGGGCTTGTTCTAACAGTAGTGGTTCTGCAGGCTGTCTACAGCACCACTTTCGGAAAGGCATTTCTACTCTGGCTTTTCAATGTAGCGGCTCAGGCAGCTGCTGTAATTATCGGGATGTTCCTGATTCCGGCAGTTCTCACTGTTCTGGGGTGATCACCATTGAAATCGTATACCGAAACAGGTCTCTCCCTGGAGGGACCTGATCGGCTGAGTATCATGGATGTGATGTCTGAAAAAGACACCCATTTTCTCGTGGCCTGAAGGATGATCAGCGTAAATCTCAACAAAATGCCTGCTGCTTTCGCCGCCGTCTGTGTGAAAGTAGAAATCTGAGTGGAGCAGCGTTCCATAGATCATTTCACCTGAAGAGACCACAGGATAATCGATTACACTGTGCAGTGACCAGTCGAAGATGTGCCCTTTCTGGAAAGATGCATTCTGCGGCCTGTAGATACCTGCGGACAGGTGGTATTCCGGGGTCCATCCTCCAGGCATGAACACTGCATGATCTTCCATTGCCGGTTCTATACTGTTGCTTACACCAAGCTTCAGGTTGTTCATGTACTGACCGCAGGTATCCGCCATGTCAATGTTATGGAAACACTCATGGTCAGTGAAAAGTGAGAAGAGAAGGTCTCCGTAGTCCACATCAAGTTTACCCCGGATGTTCCAGTGAGCGCCGTAGACATTGAAGGCGGTGTCACCATCCTTGTCGCTCTGACCCATGAAAGTTTCCACACCAAGGCCGATACCGAAACTGACGGGGCCGAACTTTACAATGCCTGCATCATCCTGGATCAGTGCATAGATCAGCTGGTCTGCGTCTGGATTGAAGAAATATCTGGCATCAAAGAATCCGTCATTGCTTCCTGGAAAAGAAAGATCCCAGGCAGAGGTCAGCGCTAGAATAAGAAGGAGCATCTGTCAGCTCTCTTTTTCCATGTGTCTTTTCAGGGCTTCAATAAGATAAGACTCCGGCTGTGCACCCTCAGTGGCGAAAGTTTCATTAATTACTGTTCTGGGAACACCCTGAACCTGATACTTCATGGCTTCATCCTGAAACTCGTTAGCCTCGATTGCCTCTGCGGTGACCCTGTCGGAGTAGGCTGCCATACGGTGAGCAAGCACAACTGCTGCGGGGCAGTGTGGGCAGGTGGGAGTTACAAATACCTTCATGTGCAGATCTGTTGTTAATCCGTCCAGAAACTCTCTGGTCTCCGGTGTAAGGACAACCTGGTCTCTGCCGTTGTCTATGATCGCTGTGAGAAGGCTGCTGAATTCGTACCCGGAAGGAGTTCCGCGAAACAGTACTCTTCCGGTTGTTCCTATGTCCAGAGCGGGAAGCATCTCGCCTGATTCTGACTCAACAACTTCTACGGTAAGCTTTTCAGAAAGCTCCGCCAGTTCCTTCAGTATCTCTTCTGTATCGCTTGCTCCCTGTGCTTTTCTGAGCTGAACAGGAACAGTCTTCAACAGTTTGTCAAAATGTTCTTTTACAGCTTCCCTGTCGGTCTGGGAAAGTAATGCCATTTGTTCTCTCCTCTAATCTGTCTGCTGCAGCAGCTCGAATATTGCCGCGGCGGCCCTTGCACCGTCTGATACGGCGGTTACCACCTGTCTGAAACCGTTGTTTGTTACATCACCGGCGGCGAATACACTTGGGTTCGATGTACCAACTATATTTTTAGTGACAACCGCGCCCCTCTTATCAAGTTCCACCAGGGTGCTGAAGGGTTCTGTTGCTGGCTTTGTCCCCACATACAGGAACACACCGTCTGTGGCAACCTCAATTTCACCATCCGGTGTTTCAAGTACTGCACCGGTTACTCCCTGTGCATCTCCCGTTATCCTTTTAAGGTGAGAGTTCCAGTATGGAGTTACCTTACTGTTCTCCAGAAGTTTTCTGGCCAGATAAGGTTCCGCCCGGAGTTTGTCTCTTCTGTGAACAAGAGCAAGTTCCGATACAACATCGGCAAGATGAAGAGCTTCCTTCACAGCACTGTCGCCTCCACCTACCACTATTGCCTTCCTGTCTCTGAAGAAGGGAGCGTCACATGTGGCACAGAAGCTTACACCTCTGCCGTAGTATTCATCCTCACCAGGGACCCCCAGTGTAGCTGGAGCTGCACCAGTTGCTATGATCAGGTAGTCAGTTGTGTAAATTCCGCCGTCAGTAGTTACTTTGATTCTGTCACCTTCAGCTTCAGCGCTTTCAACTGATTCCATACGGAAAACACCGCCGGCCTTCACAGCCTGTTCCTTCATGGCTGCAGCCAGGTCCGATCCGGCAATTGATACAAAGCCCGGATAGTTCTCTATCTCAGCAGTAAGAGCTGCCTGTCCTCCCGGTTTCCAGCTTTCAATAACCACATGGTCAATTCCATACCTTGCTGCATAAATAGCTGCAGAAAGGGCGGCAGGGCCGCCCCCGGCGATAATCAGCCTGTGGCTGTTAACACCGGGAGTGGAACCGCCGTCAATGATGCCAACCTTGAAATCCATTAACCAAGCTGACCTTTGGCAAGAGCATCAAGTTCACGCTTGAGTGATGCCTTGTCTCTGAAGCCAACCATACGGTCGATCTCTTTCCCGCCGTGGAAGATTATCATTGTGGGAACTCCTCTAACACCGTACTGGTTTGCTTCTGCAGGACTCTGATCGATGTCAACTTTTACGAAATCTATCTTGTCGGAAAGTTCTCCGGAAAGACTTTCAAGTACAGGATGAAGCATCTTGCAGGGACCGCACCATTCAGCACTGAAGTCCACAACTGTAAGTTTATCTTTGCTTCCGGTTACTTCCGGAATCATGCTTCCTTTGATCTGTTTCATTGTTTTTCCTTTCGCAAGTTGTTTGTCATTGTTACCTGCTTCTCAAAGAGCATATTGCATGCCGTTTGTAACTCGTTGTTATTCAGGCTATTCCGAAATACAGTGTAAGACTGTGTGTCAAATGTCCAGCCCCTTTTATGCAAATCATGTTCATTGTATTATGTAATGTTAACCAGGGGAGCGAAAGACACAACAAGGGAGGGTGTATGAAATCACTTCTGATCATTGGATTTGCGGTATGTACCGCACTTGCTTTTGGCGTTCCGGATGTTCCGGATGTGCCGGATGCAGACATTCCTGATATTGAGATTCCCGGTATGGAGCTTCTTGACGAAGTTCAGGTTAAACTCGACGGGCTTGTTTCCCAGACTGATGAACTGAGAACACTGATTCCGGACCTTGCGGCACTGGATAATGTTTCAGCGAAACTTGAAGAGCTCAGGGATACCGATCCTGAAATGGCTGAACTTCAGGCTGAGATCGATGCCCTGCGCGGGGAACTTGTTTCCGCCAGAGAGCAGATCACATCAATAACCGATGAAATTGATGCTGAAGTCAGCACTATCAGAACCACTGTGGACCAGTTCACAGAAGGTCTTCCTGTTAACTAGGAATTACTGATTCTGAAAGGCCGGGCGTTCTGCCCGGCCTTTTTCAGTATGCACCGTCTCCAGAGATTATTGCGGAAGGTGTAAGAATCAGAATAGCCAGATCCATCCAGATTGACCAGTTGTCAACGTAGTAGAGGTCAAGTTTTACCATTTCATCGAATCCAAGGTCGCTTCTTCCGGATATCTGCCAGATACCTGTAACCCCCGGGATGGTCTGAAGCCTTTTATAGTCACGCCTGCTGTATTCTTCCACTTCTTCCGGAAGAGGGGGCCTGGGACCGGCAAGGCTCATTTCTCCCTTTACAACGTTGAACAGCTGTGGCAGTTCATCTATTGACCAGCGTCTGATAAACCTGCCGAATCTTGTGATTCTGGGATCATTCTTTATCTTGAAAAGAGGACCGGTTGATTCATTGGATTCCATAAGTTTGCTTTTTTCAGTGTGAGCACCCTTTCTCATTGATCTGAACTTAAGCATCTGAAACGGAATGTTGTCCCGTCCAAGACGGGTCTGCCTGTAAAGAACAGGGCTGCCGCTGTCCAGCAGAATCATTATTCCTGTGAAAAGAAACAGTGGAGAGAGGAGCAGAAGAAGTGTGGTGGTAATTATTATGTCAGAGGTTCTCTTCAGAAAGAGCCCCCAGCCTGAAAGAGGGGAAGGGGCAGTTTCAATGAGAGTGGTTCCTCCCATATGGGCAACCCTGGCGGTAAGACTTATGAGGGAAAACACATCTGCGGCGATTTTGTAGTGTATTCCGATCTTCTCACAATGAAGGATCAGCCTTGAGAGATTCTCTCCGGGTATGGACCGGTCAGCAACAACAACTTCGTCTATCCGTTTTTCGTCAATTTCATCAGTGATCTGTTCCAGTGGCGATTCTGGCGGGGTGTATCCGATGATTTTATAAGGGAGCTGTGCTCTTGTTTCCATGAAAGCCCCAAGTTGTTTCGCCTCTGCCGAGTCTCCGATAATGAGTACCGAAGAAGGGGTTCCAGACCTTACGGCAAGCCTTTTCAGCACCCAGTGCCACAGGCTGAGGAGAATAATGGAAACAGGGCATGCAAACACCAGTACAAATCTTGAGAAAAACAGCTGTCTGGTCAGGAATGTGGTTGCGAAAGTGAATACCATTGCCATGAGAGATGCTCTTATTATTCCCGCTACTTCTTCAATCATACCAAGGCCGAATTCGCGTCTGTAGACACCGAATACAGCCATGAAGGCTACCTGAACTGAACCAAGAACGAAACCGCTCAGCATGTAGTGATAGGCTGACAGACGAAAATCGTAGCCCATGATACCTGCCAGCAGTGAGTGTCTTATCCAGAATCCACCCATGAATACAGCTGCAATCAGAATGAGATCAGCTGGAGGCAGAATTTTCAGAAGGTTGCCCTTTTTCCTTCTCACTTTCTTCTCCCTGGTCCGAAGCCTGCTATTGCCAGGGGGTGTGTTATCAGAAACCTGATCATACTTCGTATGTGGTAATTCAGTGTTGTTCCTCCTGATGCACTTTCCCTTCTGCAGACATGGTGGATTTCCGCTTCCGGTACGTACCAGACCTCCATTCCGCTTTTCCAGGCCCGCCAGCACCATTCAACGTCTTCAAAATAAAGAAAATAGGATTCGGACATCAGTCCTGCCCGTTCTCTTCCAGCAGGGGTAAGCCACAAGGCTGCTCCTACAAGCCAGTCAGCTTTCACAGGCCTGCCATTTCCTGAGAATCGGTTAAGATGATCTGCGGAAATTCTTCTGCCGGCTGCGGTTCTGCTGAACATGGATCTTCTGGAAGCAATTACAGGAATGGACGGCCATGTTCTAGCTGTTGACTGCACATTTCCACTTCCGTCAAGCATTGCCGGGCCAAGCAAGGCTGCATCAGGGTGCTTTTCAGCAAACTCATGAAGTTTTACGGCGGCCCCTGGAAGCAGAACGACATCCGGATTCAGAAAGAAAAGAGAATCACCCTTTGCTCTTGCAGCGCCAATGTTGTTTGCTGCAGCAAGCCCCAGATTCCTTCCATTGCGGACAGTTGTGATCCTGTGGGAAAAACCTGCGAGAGTGTCCATGGTGCAGTCGCTGGAATCGTTATCCACAACGACAATATCAACAGGTGCTTCAGATGAAGGGAGAGAAAGCAGTGAATCAACAGCCTGTTCAATCACAGAACCGCTGTTATAGGTTGTTATTATGGCTGACCAATTCATGGGATTAATATACAAAGAGGGAAGGGCCTGAGGCCCTTCCCGTCATTGCTGTATGAAGCAGCTTAGATTGCTTTGTCCTTAAGGGCCTTGCCGGCCTTGAAATAAGGAACCTTCTTGGCAGGATACTTTTTCTTCTGGCTTGTTCCGGGAACAACACCCTCACGGGCTGCTCTTTCCTTGATACCGAATGTTCCGAAGCCGATCAGAGTGATTTTATCTCCTGACTCGATAACGTTTGTAATCCCGTCGATGAAAGCATCAACTGCTGCCGAAGCATCTTTCTTTGAAAGATCAGCCTTTGCGGCCACGTGGTTGATAAGTTCCTTTTTGTTCAACTCCCTACCCCTTTCTCAATTGTGTAACGTGAAAACCCATGTAACCTGTTTACACTAGACCCTTGAAAGCGCCTTGTCAAGTGCATCCGTGGGTGTTTTAAAAACTGCTGGTATGCTGCTCGAGCTTGATATCCGGGAAGGCTTTGATATTGATTCTGAAATAAAACCCGGTATCTATGTCTGAGACGTGACGTGTGAATATGGCTTCCCAACTGTCCAGGTCGCGCCTTATGGTGTAATCCTGGCTTATAAAATCATCTGCTGCAATATCATAGTATGTCCTGTAGTTCAGGGACCATCTGGATGTCAGGTCGATGCTTGCAGATAATCTCAGCTTGTTAATCTCTATTCCCGTCTCCTGAAGATCAGGGCTCCAGTTGTGGGAGATGCCTATTCTCCATGCGAGAGGAGATATGACCAGTCCGGAATCCGGCCTTAGTGTGGGGTCTGTTCCTGCCAGCTGGAAACTTGTGGTAAGGTTTACATCCTGGGTTTCTCTCAGATACGGGTCGTAGGAGGCATCTATCCTTGTAGAGAACCAGCCTGCCGGTGTCATGTTCAGAGAGGCGCTGATATCGGAGAACTGATTCTCCTCTCTGTCAGGGCTCCAGCTGGTGCTCAGGGAAAAATCTGCAAGGCTTTTTCTTTCAATATTTCCTCTTGAGAGCTTTTTGCCCTCCAGTGTATTTACAAGGGAGAGCGATACAACAGTTCCAGAAGACGGAAGAGAGAGATCTGAGAAACTGTAGAAGAGAGAATCCGCCTGGTCTACATCCATGATCCCCCGGGTTGAAGTAACGAAACGATCAGGCGACCATGAAACAGAAACAGACGGGGTAACAGCGTGTCTGAAAACTGAGTATCCGAGAAAGTCGGAAGCGAATGTTCCATAAAGGTCTGTTGACAGCGAAAGTCCTGCAGAACCATGAATCCATGCAGGATATCTGTTGGACTGCATGTCCCTGTCGTAAACAACGCCTTTTGCACTGATGGACGGTGATACAGCAAGAATACCGCCCAGCCTGTGGGAAGCAGTAAGACTTGAATTGATTCTTGATCCGGCATTGTACAATGAGGAATCTTCCCATTCAGTGTTTTCAGAAAGGTAATGGGCACTCATGTTCCAGTAGATGCTGTGCCAGAGCATCTGATCATCCGGGTCCGCCGGGGACTTGAATAGAGGGGCTGAGGGAAGACTGTATCTGAAATCGGGAGCAACAAGTTCGGAGATGAGTTCATTGTCTATTGTGTCAGCCAATACATCCAGTTGTTCAGTGTACTCAAGGTTGAGTTGTGCGCTTCCACTACCGACATTCCTGGAAAAGGACAGCCATGATCTCAGTTCGCTTTCCATTCTCTCTTCAGGAGTCTGCTGAGTTTCTTCCAGATAGGATATGTCACTTACGAAATTCCCTGTAAGCTTCACTATTGTTCCGTCTGGCAATTCATGGTTATGGGAAGTTTCAATAAGCCATCGGTCTCTCTGATTCTCGAATTGTCTTCGCCACTGGAGTCTGGAGCTGCCATTCATGACATATCGGAGTGAGTGCCTTTCTGTAGCTGTTATCTGAAATCTCGTTTTTTCCATGAGATCGGCACTTATGAGAAGGTCAGTATAGTCAGAGAAGCCGAAGTAGTAGCCCATCTTTCTCAGGTATCTTCCGTCACGGGATGATGATCCCAGAGTTGGAATTGTGAATCCGGAGGATCTGCCCCTTCTGATGGGAAAGACAGCATACGGCAGCCAGAGAACAGGTGTTTCTTCAACATACAGAATTACTGGCCTGGCAACAGCCTTGTCATCAGGAAACACCTTCATTGTGTTTGACCAGAAATAGTAGTCAAAGGTATCTTTCTCACAACTGGTGAACCGGACATTGGTAAGGTTAAACTCGTGCCTTGAGAGCATGGTGACCGTTTCGCTGCTGTAAATGGCTCTGTCGAACAATGACGAGGTATCAAAAGTTCTGGCGGTGCGGGTGGGAATGTGGTAGATAAGACCGGTTCCTGTTGCTGTTTCCCCGCCGTCCGACAGTTCCATGTTGCCGTTTGCAGTGACAGTTTCTTCCTGAGAGAGATACTCGATTGTGTCAGCTGAGATGCTCATCTGACCGTACTCGAGAGATGCAGCTCCTGTCAGGAACAGGTTTTCACTCTTAACAGCAAAGATCAGAGAATCAGCGGCATAGGCCATGGATTCCATAGGGGTTGGTTCGCCATTCTGGGACAACAGGATGCATAGAGGGATCAGCAGCATGATCCTCTTACCATGGATGCCGCTCCGTAGGCTCCTGCTTCCGGGGAGTTTTCAAGAAGAGTTACACTCCAGGGATGTCTGCACCTTTTCATGTACTCCTGCCTTGCCGGGATGCCGAAATGAGTCAGTCCTGCTGACAGTCCTCCAGCGATAAAAAAGCCCGATGGAGCAAAGCAGTTTGCAAGATTGGCCAGCCCGATTCCAAACCACCTTCCATATTCTCTGAAAGCTTCTCTTGCAGGGCTGTTGCCGGATGCAGCCAGGATGGAAATCTCAACAGGGGACTTGTGATGGCCTGTGATTCTTCTGTAGTACCATTCAAGAGCCTTGCGCCCGGCATACCTTTCCCAGCAACCGGTGGAGCCACAGGAGCAGGGTAATCCCCCTTCCCGGATCGTGGTGTGTCCGAACTCTCCGGAACCGCCGGTTCCATAGAGGATCCTGCCATTATTGATAATCGTTCCGCCGATTCCTGTGCCCAGAGTAATAAAGAGCCAGAGCCCCTTATCCGGTATTTCTCCTGAGTTTATAGCCCCGATGGCAAAAACATTGCAGTCGTTATCCAGCTTAACCGGAGCATCAAGATATTCCTGAAGAACGGATACTACATCAGTACCTGACCAGAGGGGGAGATTGGGGCTGCTGATCACAACACCTGTTTCTCTGTCTATGAGCCCTGCTGTACCCAGACCGACCGCTGCGGGATTTGGATCTCTTTCAAGTATTACTTCAGCAGCATGTGACAGTACACTGGCAGGTGTGGAGTTCTCGCCTGTGCTGAAAGCTTCAACCAGAGTAAAACCTGAATCACCAAGGCAGCCCACTTTCGTGAAGGATCCACCTACATCAATACCCCAGAACAGCCTTCTACTCAATACCAATGATCTCCCCTTCGCAAACTGTCATCATAGGCCAGGAGATTCTCATTTCCGACTGGCTGCCCAGTACGCACCTTCCTGATGCTCCGTAATAAGCCGGGGCAGAAGACAGTTTTCTGACAATACGGCTTCTTGTTGGATTTGAAGAATTTTCCCAGGCCTCCAGCAGCATTCCAGCGGCATCAAACCCCTGGGCAGCTATTGTGGTAGGGGCGTTGCCTGTTGCTCTGGTAAATGTGTAAACAAACCTGGCTGTTTCTGGATATAGAGAAGACAGACCGAAAGCAGCAGTGAAAACAGCACCTTCCACATACTCACCCCCGTGCCTGAGAAGAAGCTCATCATCCCACCCGGAAGTGCCGAAGAGAGGAACTTCAAGGCTGTAGAACCTGAGCTGCGGTGAAATCTGAACAGCATCCCAGGCTGATACCGGGAGAAACATCGCCTGAGGCGCATATGCCTTTACTGCAGTTATCTGATCCTTGAAATCAGTAGATCCCGGCTGGTAACCCTGTGATGAGACAATGGTTCCCCCGAGGCTTTCCACTGTAGTCCTGAATTGCTCAACCTCGCCTGTTGCCTGGGCAGTGTGTGGGTAAATAACACCAAATCTGCTGTACCCGCATTCCCGCATTGCATATTCAGCAACTGCAGCAGCCTGATCACCTTCACTCACCACCAGCCTGAATACTGGTTCTCCAATCCTGTCCACATCTCCTGATGTAGCGGTGGGTGTCAGTACAGGCAAGCCGGATTCCCTTGCAATTGCTGCAATTTCCAGTGTGGAAGAACTAGTAAGAGGGCCAAGAACAGCAACACAGGAGGGATTGTCTGCCAGAGATCTTGCCAGATCGATAAGTCTGCTGGAAACACCGCCTGTATCAAAATTCACAAGTTCCGGCGAGTTCTGGTGCATCTCAGAGTATCGGTCAAAAGCCAGATGTGCTCCTTCGGCTACCTGCTTTGCAAAATCGGATCCCTGGCCTGTAAGAGGAAGAAGAAGGGCAATCCAGGAGTCTGCGGAACCGGCAGAACCTTGAATCTCTGGTCTTCCGTAGGTTTCATGAGCACCTGGATAGAGTCTGTCTATTTCGGAACCGTAAAGAATGACTCTCTCTGTGTCTCCTGACTGAGCGTACCGATCTTCAAGCTCCAGAAGAACATACAGTTCAAACCAACCCTGCTCTCTCAGATCAGGAAGATTTCCAGTGCGTATATGGCTAAGCTGTTCCCTGCAAAGCTCAACGGCATCTTTTGCTCTTCTGGCATCCAGAAGTTCAAGGTCCACAAGAGAAAGACTGGAAAGAGATGATACTGGCGAGGTGGACGTTTCCGCCATAGCCTTAAGAAGTGCCGCCCTGGATCTCACTGCTGGGTTACCTGCTGACAGATACCGTGATGCCTGAGTGATGGCCTCTGACGGATTCCCCAGAACAAGAAGAGCTTCAGCCTTCCCCATTTCCCAGAAAGGAGTATCCGGGCTTGAAGGCGAGGACAGCAGAGCGGATTCAAACAGCTCCAGTGCTCTCTGGTTGTCTCCCTCCTCAAGTTTGATTTCTGCCAGAGCAGCTTTTTCTTCAGCAGTGGAATCTTCGTTTATGTCAGGTTTGCATGAGGTCAGGGCAAGAAGCATCATTACAATGACTAATGAATGGTTGAGTTTCAAATGAAGTACCCCCCGGCGGTTTGCGTGTTACATCAGCCTGAAATATCTCGCCTGCCGCTGTTTTCTGCAATGATAAAGGGGGCTCCTGCAAGGGAGCCCCCAAAGTACGATATTCAATTTGTCAGATGATTTCCGGAGTCTCGTCAGGGTCTTCCGAAGGGATGAACTCTTCAATAGGGGTTTCCATGTTCTCAATCATCCACTGGGCATCATCTGCAAGTTCTGATTCCGGGTAGGTATCAACAAGAACCCTGAAGGACTCTCTGGCAGAGTCGTAGTCACGAAGCTGTTCGCTGAAAGTGAATCCAATGAGGAACTGTGCCTGGTCGCACCTCTCGTTCTCAGGATGTCTCTCAATGTAAAGCTTGAAATACCGTACTGCAGTCTCGGGATCTGTTGCCATTGTTTCCTGTGCCAGAGTCATCAGGCTGTCTGCACCAATCTCCTCCGAAGGAAGGAATGCATCTTCATTGATCTCCACCTGGTAGGTTTCTCTGAGCTGCGGGAATATGGTTTCATAGAGGTATTCGTTAACAATATTGGGTCTCAGAGCTGCCTCAATGGACTCCCTGGCATCCTCAAGCGGCTTTACGCCTTCTTCGAGTCTGTCAGTAACCATTAGAAGGATAAGTCCCTGATCCGTAGGAGCAGGTCCGAAAATGGTTCCGGGCTCAGCGGCATACAGCTCTTCAGCGAACTCCAGGTCACCGGGGAAATAGGGAATAGGTGCATTCACCGGGATCCAGCCAAGGTCACCGGAAACTGCTGCAGTAGGCTGGTGGGTAGAGTACTCTGCTACAGCAGCCTCGAATGAGGTTTCCTCAACTGCTGCCAGCGCAAGGTCCATCTGTCCCCGGGTTTCTGTGAGAATAACGGAAACTTTCACCTGGGGATCCTGTCTGTATATGTCGCCGGTGTGCTCTTCGTAGTAGGCAATCACTCTTTCCTCAGGAACCGGTGCTGCTTCAACTATAAACTGCTGATAGTAGGCCTGTATCAGTGCACCCTTTCGAGTTTCTTCCGCCTGCTTCTCAGCCTGTTCCACCTGAGCTACAACTGAACTGTCGCTGTCAAGACCTGCTTCAACTGATGCAAGACGCATGAGTTCTCTCTCAAGCATACTGCCTGCGATGAGCTGCTTGCCTTCCGGCGTCTCATAGGTAGCCCTCTGATAAGGGGGAATTGCTTCGAGTTCCAGGGCGATGTCTTCTTCAGTAATCTCATCCTGTCCTATTACTGCGTATACACCGTCCACAGGCACATCATGAACTGTTACCTGGAATCTCTCGTGAAGTTCAGGAAGGAAAGTGTTTCGGAAATAGTCGTTAACAAGGGCAGGTCTGAGCATATCATCAATGTTTGCTCTGACATCCTCCATGGAATCGTAATACTCTTCTCTGTAATCGTTAACCTGGAAGATATGAATTCCGAGATTGGTTTCGTATGGAGGGAGAACCGTTCCAGGTTCAGTTGAAAGAAGAAGAGCAAGAAGCTCCTGGTCTTCACCTACGAACGGAATATCCAGATCTTCTCCAACCCAGCCCATACTGCCGCCCTGAGATGCTGTTGCAGAATGCTCGCTTATCTGAACTGCTACAGAATCGAAGGACATTCCGGCAGCAAGCATTGCCTGGGCTTCTGAAAGCGCCTGATCATCACTTACAAGAATGTGTGAGACCAGAGCTGTGGGATAGTGATAGTAGACGTGCATGTTTCTCTCGTAGTATCCCTGAGCAAGGGAGTCAGGTATCTCCATGCCCTCTATGATCATTGTCTGGTAGAAAACCTGCCCCATGGCTCTTGTCCGAACATCTTCGATCTGCTTTTCAGAATCTCCAACCATGGCAATAACTGATGAATCCTCTTCAAGACCTGCATCTGTGGCAGCAAGAAGAAGAAGCTCTCTTTCGATTATATGATCCAGCAGTGCCCTCTTGCCCCGAAGACTCTCAAATGAGGCTCTCTGGTAGGGAGGAATCCGAAGTATTTCTTCATCCAGGTCTTCCATTGTTATTACTATATCACCCACTCTGGCCGCTTCATCAGAAGCCAGTGGTCTTGTTCCGCAACCCGAAAGTGCGAGAAGAAAAACAGGTATGCAGTAAATCAGTTTCCGGATCATCATTTATTTACCCCCTGGTTGTCTTTTCCCTGAACTGTATCGGTTTCATAAGTGATCAGCCCTTGAGCAAACTCGGCCATTGCAGCCTTTATCGCGTTTTGTTGAGTATCCTTCATTCCAGGAACAAGGCAGGGTGCTCCGTCGCGGAGAGCCCTTACCCGTTTGGACATGGCCAGAGCCAGTTGATACTGGTTGGTGGTTTTTGCAGCCAATTTCTCAACTTCTTCAAATGATTTCATATACTGAGCCTCCATTGCCGGCGTTTGGACTTGTTTCGGAAAATAGTGACGCGAAATATACAAAAAGATACCCCGGATGAGGATGCTTGTTCCTCGTCCGGGGTATCAGTGAAGGTATTACTTTATTCTACTTCTTCGTCAGCAGGGTCACCGGAGTGGTATTCCATGAGCATTTCCCACTTTGGCGGATCCACCAGGTCAACCTCTCTGAGTTCAGTTTTCACATAACCCAGTTCGGTCAGATCCCACATTCTCACAACAGCGATATTGTCATTGTCACCTGCAATGGCTCCCTCGGCTCTGCTGGGGAAAGTGAGAGGCTGCTGATATCTGACCTCTACCCTTGAGGCTTCCGGGTCGGATGTTGTATAAGCAACAAAGACCCATGTCTGAAGGTTGAGAGAGTCGCCTCGTGCACGGCCTCTGGCTTCCGGATTCTCCCAGAAGGTAAGAAGAGTGTCCTCCATGATCTCAAAGACGTATTCGCCACCCAGGGGGTCGGAAAGCTCGAAAACGTTAATCTCGAGGTTCTCAACATCTGTTGGCTTTATAAGCGCAGGGTACCTTCCGGCAAGGTATGAAGCCTGCTCTTCACTGACTCTGATAAGAGCCGATCTGGAAACCTCGACACGCTTGTTATCTGCGTATTCCTGGAAGGGAATCCGTGTGAAAGTTTCCAGCCAGTCTGCTTCCATGAAAAGGGAGTCGGGGTAGTCTTTGTCTATAAGACCGCCGACAACGCCCCCGTGTCTGTCATGATTCGGGCATGAGATGGCGAACTGGGTACCCAGTGCCAGTTTTGGATCGTAATGATAAGCCGAGTCAGGAAAGCCTGCTGCCCTGAGAGATGGACAAACTGACATTGTGTCTGCGAAATTTCCGTAAACAAGAAGCGAATCCAGTGTAGGTGCAGGAGAACCATTGTATTCGTACATGTGCTCGACATTTGATTCAGCAAGGGTGAACATCTGAACTCTGCAGTTCTCGCGAGGAACTCTGTACATTTCTACCCGCTGGTGAATCCTGAAGATGAGCAATGCGGCAAGGAGCACAATCAGCACTCTCACAAGAACCTTTGAACCCATTTAAACCCCTCCGAAAGGTATTTAATGTTATTACATTTGTTTTTCCAAAAGCTGTCCACGTAATTTACGACTGACCATCTAACAGTGTCAATAAGCTCCGGGACTGAACACTCTGCCACCAAATGGAATTTCCGGTACAAAAACAGAAACCATCACAGAGTCCTCCGAGTATGCAACCATACCGGCAGGCAAAGCAAGTGATGCTGAGTGAGGCTCTATTCCCGGGAATACGCTATCCGTCCGGATACTGTCCATAAGGGATACAACTGATGCTGGACCACTGACGCTTACTCTGGCAGGATCAACATTTACATGCCTGAATCTCGCAGGTATGCCATCACTGAAAACCGGGGCTACAGGAAGATTTCTTGTTATAACAGTATCCACTCTGATGGATATCTGTTCCGGAAGTACCTGTGAAAGTTCAATCTGTGCTTCCGGCTCAAGCGAAGGAGAAGTAAGAAGGATATTGGAAACAAGGGGAAGCTTGCCTCCTTCCAATGGCACAAACTCCCTTGATATACCGGAAATTCTGTTGCCGATCTGAAAACTCAGCATCCTCCAGCCACTGCCTGTGTATCTCACAGTAGCTGAATCTGCTGAGGTGCTCAGAATCATGTACTCCTCCGGTATGTTCACTGAAACAGGCAATCTGTATTCAACCGGGAACATCTCCTGATCAATGGCGGAGATCCATATCAGTATACCCAGCAATACTGCTATAAAAATCCTGCTCGCTCGCTCAATTCCAGTAAGATCAGCTTTCATTGCCCGGCGTGATGAATCCGATGGCGTTCTGATCTCTGTTATCTGTAAGCTTGCCGTTCTTTTCCTCGAAGGTCTTTACCTGTTGAGTCAGCTGATGGGCAAATGCCTTTGCCGCGTGAGGAGACATGATAACTCTGGATTTGAGATTTGCTGCTGTGGAACCTGGCATTATTCTGGCAAAATCCAGCACGAATTCTGCACGGGAAAAGGCCACCAGCACCATATTGCTGTAAGTCCCGTCAACTTCTTCAGGCTTTACATTGATCCGTGGTTTCTGTTTCATTACTTCCTTTTCCATCCTGTTTTAGAACACACTCCCTTTAATATGAGTTACTATAAAGCAATACACAAGCAATCCGGTTCTGAACCTCTATTCTGCCTGGAGTGCCGACCTGCTTATTTTTCGTTATTCTTATTGAATACAGAGGATGAGATCGCAATTTGGCTTGATGACTGGAGGCGATATTGATACCTGAAAGAAACTCGGCAGCTCTTCTCGATCTCTTTAAGGGTAAAAAGATACTTGTATCAGGGGATCTGGTTCTGGATCATTACCTTGAGGGAAAGGTTTCAAGGATTTCTCCGGAAGCTCCTGTTCCTGTAGTTTCGCTGGGAGACAATTCGGAGAGGTGGATACCAGGGGGAGCTGCAAATGTAGCATTGAATGTAGTCTCTCTTGGAGGAACGCCCTGTATGTCAGGTGTTGTTGGAAACGACACTAATGGAAAGCTTCTTCTTGCCCTGCTTGCAGATGCAGGAGTGGATGTGTCTGCAGTTGTCACAGACCCGGCCAGACCCACAACCGTTAAAACCAGGATAATGGGGAGAAACCAGCAGCTGATGAGAGTGGACAGGGAAAAAACAACCCCGCTTGACCCTGAAGTTGACCTGAGGCTGAGATCTGTTCTGGAGAAGGCTGTCCGGGAATCTGATTCTGTGATAATGGAGGATTACAACAAGGGAGTTCTTTCTTCAGGATTGATCCACCACATAATCCGTCTTGCATCTTCTGCAGGAGTGCCGGTTTCCGTTGATCCCAAGGTAATGAATTTCTGGGAATACAAGGGAGCATCACTCTTTAAACCCAACCGTCACGAAGCCGGGACAGCCCTGGGTACTTCAATAGAAACTGTAGAGCAGGCATTTACTGCTGCTGAGAAGATCAGGGAACAGCTGTCAGCAGGTGCTGTGCTTCTAACTCTCGGTTCGAAGGGATCTGTACTGGTTCAGGGTGAATCAGAGGAGTTATTTCATATACCCACCGTTGCAAGGCATGTTTTCGATGTGTCCGGAGCAGGAGATTCGGTGATTGCTGTAATGGGCCTGGCTGTCTGCTGTGATATGAGCATGCATGATGCGGCCAGACTGGCTAATCTTGCTGCTGCTGCAGTTTGTGCCGAGCCAGGTGTTTATGCAGTGAAACCGTCAGACATTGTCCGGGAGGCCAGCAGATTTGAGTGAGGTGAAAAGAGCTCCTGTAATGACTGCCTGCGAGGCCGTTAAATTCCTCGAACAACGCAGGGCTCCATGGTACACAGTGGTTTTTACCAACGGATGCTTTGACCTTCTTCATCCTGGACACCTGGAGATTCTTGAGAAGTCCAGGGCAATGGGAGACCTGCTGGTGGTCGGGGTGAATACTGACGAATCCGTGAAAAGGCTGAAAGGCCCATCACGACCTGTACAGAGTCTTGACAGCAGAGTTGCAGTTCTTTCCGCCATCCGTTTTGTTGACTGTGTTGTACCATTTTCCGAGGATACACCTGAGGAACTGATCTCTGTCCTACTTCCGGATGTTCTTGTAAAAGGAGGAGATTACACTGTCGATACCGTTGTGGGAGCTGAGACCGTACTGAGAATGGGCGGCAGAGTGGAGATTGTTCCAGTTCTGAAGGGTTATTCCACAACAGCTCTTCTGAAAGATCTGACTTAGTGTCGGGAAAAGATGTTTTTTCTGTTCTTCTGGGATTTACCCTGTTATGGATCGCTGTCTCTGTTCCAATACTGTCATCTCCCCTTGGTCACTATCCGGTAATTGACGCATCCTGGCATTATCTGTGGGCAGATGAAGCCGCCTCCGGCAACACTTTTGTTTATGCACCCTATTTCAGGGCTCCCCTTTACCCGCTGATTCTCAGCCTGGTTTTCAGACTGACAGGCAGTTCAATAACCGCAGGGGCCATTCTAAGTTATCTCTTCAGTCTTTTCACTGTTCATCTGGTGCAAAGAATGGTGTATGCATCAGCCGGCAGGCGAGCCTCCATTCTTGCAGCCTGCGCTGTTGGATTGAATGGAGCATTCCTTTTCTACAGTTCCTCTCTTCTTATAACTCCCATGTATGTATTTCTGCTGATCCTTTCGTTTTTCCTGTTTCAGAAGGAAAAACCATCTCCTCTGGGCTGGTTTGTGTTAGGCCTGGCTGTTGTAACAAGGCCGTCTGCTATTCTTCTTCTGCCTGTTTCTTTCATCCTCTACAGACAACTCTGGAGAAGCAGCTGGCTGTTTTTGCTGCCGGTTGTATTTATCTGGACGGTGAACTGGACCCAGGGTGATGCAGGCAACATTGTTTCCAGTCAGGGCGGTATCAATCTGTACATAGGCAGTGGTCCTGAGGCAGACGGGTATACCTCTTTTGCACCTGCTGCAGAGGGTAGATGGGCACCGGAGGATGATCTGCCGTATGTGGATAATGTCTGGGCAGCAGGAAATGCGGTTTTCAATGGAGATTTTTCACCATCTGAGATATCCCGGCTCTGGATTCACCGCACTCTTGAGTATGTGTGGAGTGAGCCGGGCAATTCAACAAAGCTTCTGCTGAGAAAATTACTGTATCTTGTATCTCCGGTTGCAATTCCCAGCAACTACGACATTTACTATTACACATCCTATTCACCATTGCTGGTGCCTCTGGCAGGATCTCCCGGGATACCTGTATCCGGTCTTATCCTGTGGTTTCTGTTGCCGGGAGCACTGGCAGCAGGTTCTTTTGATAAAAGGGAGAAGGGGCCTTTTCTGTGGGCAGCGGTCCTTGCCTGTGGCGTGCTGCCGTTTTTCGTCACAGCCAGATTCGTACTGCCTGTAATGCCCTTTATGGTTATATTACTGGCCCCGAGATTCATGAGACAGCCGGGTAAGTCTCTTGTCCTTGCACCATTGGGTGTTCTGGCAGGATTGAGTCTGGCGCTGCTTACTTCCTCAACGGTAAGATCCGGGGGGGTCAATATGGCCTTCCATGACGGAGTTGCCCACTGTCAGCAGGATCTTGTGGAGAGGGGAGAGTATCTTCTCCTGATGGCAGTGGAAGTTGCCATGGATAGAGAGGACGGTATCGATCTTAATGGAACAGATGCTCTGTACAACCTCGGGATCATTGCCTTCAGAAGGTTGGACTTCCAGTCTGCAGAGGAGTACTGGAGGATGGCTCTGGAAAGAGATCCGGGGAATATTCAGGCTGGAGAAGCCCTGCAGGGGTTGACTGGTCAATCTCTTTAAGCAATAAACGCCGTTAATAAAGAAGTACATATAAAGAGTCACCAAGCTCGTGGAGGGTGTTTTGAATCTCAATTTTCTATTCGTATACTTTGCTCCAATTGTCGCTCTGGGAACCGGTATCGCCGCCTGGCTTATCTACAATTCCGTAAAGAAGAAGCCGGCAGGCACCGAAAAAATGAGTCGCCTTGCTTCAATGATACATTCCGGAGCCATGACCTACCTGAAAACCCAGTACAGAATACTGGCGCTTTTTGTGGTACTTGTTGCAATACTTCTTTTCTTCGGAGTCAACAGAGCCACATCAGTTGCATTTATTGCAGGAGCTCTATGCAGCATGATCGCCGGTCTGGCCGGTATGAGTGCTGCTACAATGGGCAACGTCCGAACAACCAATGCAGCAAGAACAAGTCTTTCTCAGGCTCTTTCCGCAGCTTTCGGCAGTGGCAGTGTCATGGGATTCGCAGTGGCATCACTGGGGCTTCTTGGTGTTTCTGCTTTTTATCTTGTCTTTCAGGAGGTTGAAACTGTACGCAGTTTTGTTCAGAGTTTCCTGGGAATGGATGCCCTGTCCCTTGAGAGTATTGCGGGATTCGGTATGGGGGCAAGCAGCATAGCCCTTTTTGCCAGAGTCGGTGGAGGAATATTCACAAAAAGTGCCGATGTAGGCGCGGACCTGGTAGGCAAGGTGGAGGCTGGTATTCCAGAGGATGATCCCAGGAATCCGGCAGTTATTGCAGACAATGTCGGAGACAATGTGGGTGATGTAGCCGGTATGGGTGCAGATCTCTTCGAATCATTTGTCGGCTGCATCATTGCAGCAATGGTTCTTGCATTCGGTATGGATACTGCAGGGATTTCATCCATTTTCTCAGGAGGCAGCCTGCCTGGAGAAATGGAGCATTCAGGCAGAACATCACTTATTGCATTGCCGCTGGTTCTCGCCGCCCTTGGCACGCTTGCCAGCCTTGTGGGTGCTCTCTACGTCAAACTCTTCAAAAAGGGATCACCTGATCAGGTGTTGAGAAACGGAACATTTGTCAGTGCCGGTCTTGCCATGGTGTCTGCTTTCTGGATGGTCAAACTTCTGAACATGAACCTGGGTGTTTTCTGGGCGATTGCCGCAGGTGTCATTGCAGGAACAGCCATAGGCCTTATTACAGAATACTACACCAGCCGTGGACCTGTTAAGAAAATCGCCCGTTCTACCAGTACAGGCCCTGCTACTACCATTATCGAGGGAATCGCTGTAGGAATGGAATCCACTGTTGCTCCGATTCTTCTCATAGCGGCAGCTATCCTGGTGAGTTACAACTTTGCCGGTCTCTACGGTATTGCCCTGGCTGCCCTGGGCATGCTGATGAATGTGGGAATGACAATGTCAGTTGATGCATACGGACCTGTGGCTGACAATGCCGGAGGTATAGCAGAAATGGCAGGGCTCCCTGCTGAAGTAAGAGAACGAACAGATAAACTCGATGCTCTGGGTAACACCACAGCTGCAATGGGCAAGGGTTTTGCCATTGGTTCAGCGGCTCTTACATCCCTGGCTCTCTTCTCTGCGTATGCGGAGGTGTCGGATCTTTCATCAATAGACATACTGAAACCTCATGTTGTAGCCGGTCTTCTTGTAGGCGGGCTTCTTCCGTTTATCTTTGCTTCCATTACCCTGAGAGCAGTGGGAAAGACTGCCATGAAAATGGTGGAAGAGGTCAGATGGCAGTTTCACAACATCAAGGGTCTTATGGAGGGTGAAGCGGAACCGAAGACTGAGAAATGCATAGATATCGCAACAAGAGGAGCTCTCAGAGAGATGATCCTGCCTGGTCTCATGGCGATTGCTGTTCCAGTTCTGGTCTACTTCGGTTTTGGCGTAAACGGGGCAGAGACTCTGGGGGGCCTTCTTGCAGGATCAATAGTGACAGGTGTTCTTCTGGCTATTTTCATGTCCAACAGCGGCGGTGCATGGGATAACGCAAAAAAATACATTGAAGAGGGGAATATGGGCGGTAAGGGTTCACCTTCCCATGCTGCAGCGGTAATTGGTGATACAGTAGGCGATCCGTTCAAGGACACCAGCGGTCCTGCACTTAATATTCTGATTAAACTCATGACAGTAGTCGCCCTTGTTCTCGCACAGGTTCAGGTGGGCTGAGCACTGAGAAAGGAAATAGAATGACTGACACTCTTGTTCTTAACGAAGAAAACGTAAGGGCAAAACTCGAGGAAGTTCGTCCAATGCTTCAGGCAGACGGCGGAGACATCGAGTTCGTGGCACTTAAAGACAAAGTAGTTCAGGTAAGGCTTCAGGGTTCATGTGCCGGGTGCGCATTTGCCACAATGACTCTCCAGTTCGGAGTAGAGAAAACACTCAAGAAGTACTTCCCGGATATGGAGCGTGTTGAGAACCTCCAGTAAAGGGGCAGCATCACGAAAGCAGGCTTGCCTGCTTCTCAGGGGGAGCTCGCAGTGGCTCCCCCTTTCGCCGTCTGACAGAGCTTTTGCCCAGAGAATATTCCGTGAGACCGTAGTCTGGAAGAAGTACCTGGACTTTGTTCTTAACCGGTATACATCCCAGCCTGTGAGCAAGCTTGATCAGGACATAGTAAGAAGTCTTCGAATCGGAGCAGCGCAGCTCCTTATCCTTAAGACTCCTGCCCACGCTGCTGTTTCCGCCACAGTTGAAGCCCATGAAAGAAGAAGAACAAGAGGGCTGGTAAATGCTGTTCTCAGAAAAGTGGCGGGATACAGGGAAAAGTCAAACATCCCTCTCCATATCAGGTATTCCCACCCTGAGGCACTGGTAAAAAGATGGGCTGAGCAGCTGGGAGCAGAGAAGACTCAGAGACTCCTGCAGTGGAACAATACTGTTCCTGAACTTGGAGGTTACGCATTCGGTGACCTGCCTGAAAACTCCACCTGTGGAAAATATCTGGAAAAGTACAGACTTCTTGAAAGAGGCGGCCGATTTGATCCTCCGGAAGATTTCTACATCCAGGACGAATCAGCAGCTGTTGTTGGATTCGGTATGTCAGAACTCCCCGGCAGCAGTGTGCTTGAACTTGGAGCAGCTCCCGGGGGGAAAACTGCTCATCTGGCTGAAAAAGGAACTGTTTTTGCAATTGATGCAAAGCCTGACAGAATGAAGAGATGGCAGGAGAACAGCAGAAGACTGGGATGGAAAAACTGTATGGGAATTGCCGCTGAATCAGAAAAGCTTCCTTTCAGCGGAAAATTCAGCAAGGTTATTGCCGATGTCCCCTGCACCAACACTGGTGTCTACCGCAGAAGATCAGATGCCAGATGGAACTGGACACAGACACTCCACAATGAGCTGATAGGAATACAGCGCAGGATGCTGCAGGAATCTTCAGCAGCTGTTGAAAAAGGAGGAGTGCTTATCTACTCCACCTGCAGTATTGACTGTGAGGAGAACCAGGAAGCCGCTCTGCATTTCGAAGAGAACAACAGTGATTTCAGTAGAGTTGATTTTCCCGGGCCGGAGACACTGGTTAATTCCCAGGGTTTTCTTTCATATTTCCCTCCTGACGCCATGATTGACGGTCTTTTCGCTGCAGCCTGGATCAGACAGAGCTGAAAGGAATTCGGATTTGAGAACGGAAACAGCTTTTCTAGCAGCAGCTCTTGTGATTGTAGCAGCCGCTTTTGTTTTCTCACTTTCTGTTCCTCTTTACGGGGATACCCTGGGTTATGGTGTACGCACTCTGAACTGGATGAGGGATAACGGTTACCAGCCTGTTCCTGCAGGAGAGGGAAGGGGGGAGCAGGCAATGGGGCATCCTGCACTGTTCTTCTGGGTCTGGGCTCTTCTCACTGCAGTTGCAGGGAATTCCCTCTGGGTTGCCAGGATTCTCCCGGCAGTTTCCACTTTTTTCTGTCTCTGGGGGATGTACCGGCTTGGAAGGCGGCTTTCCTGTGAGACTGCCGGATGGCTTTCAGCCCTGGCGCTGGCAGCAACTCCGATCTTCTACATGCAGATGCTGAGACCCATGCCTGAAAGCGCAGTTGCCGCAGCAGTAGTGTGGTCAACTCTGCACTATGTGAAGAAGAATTACCTCAGTGCAGCTCTGCTCTGTACCCTGGCAGTAATGCTCAGGGAACAGGCTGTAATTCTGGCAGGAGTTTTCTTTCTTGCAGAACTTCTTCACGGAGGATTAAGAAAACCGGGAAAACTGCTTCTCATGTGTATGCCTCTCCTTGGTATAGCAGTAACAGGTTTCGCGAACCTGGTGGTGAACGGATACTTTTTCTTCCCTGCTCATCTGGGTGCGGCAAGTGAGATGGAACCTGGCTGGCTGGTTTCCCGGATCAGGTTTTTCGGTGGCTACCTTATTGCTTCGGAATTCAGGTGGCTTCCAGTGACTCTGGCGGCAGCCGGGATGCTCAAAGGCTCTGGAAGGAATACCTACACTCTTCCATTTGCTTTCATTCTGCTGTTTCCCGCTCTCTTCTATCCCCCGGAGAGAATCGCTTTTCTTGTTTTTACAGTTCTGCTCATTTTCGTTTACCTTCTCAGAGAGCGCAAGGTCCCGGGCAGGGTTTTCAGCCTTTTTCTTCTCATGCCTGCAGCAATGGTGATTTTTCTGGTGGTGATAGTTAAATTTGCACCTGGGGGTGGAATGGGTCTTTACAGATATTTGATGCCGGCGCTTCCGCTGGTTATTCTGGCTCCCATAGTAATGCTGTTCAGGTACTATTCTCCAAGAACCGCTCTGGTTTTTACAGCGGTTTTCATAATTGCCACAGCTTTCACCGACAGATCTCACCAGGATGGATACCAGTTCGGTACTGACAGGGGATCAATCGGTTCTCTGGTCTGCTTCAGAGAAGCGGTTGAATACGGTGTATCACTGGGAGACACCATACTTACTTCACCAGCTTACATTGCGTATTACTCAGAGCCTGTGTGCGGTACCGTAAGCTCTCCCTGTCCCGCAAGGGAAATTCGGGAGGGGGAAACTCTCTCCCCTGAAGCTTCCTACACAGTTATCCTTTCACCGTGTTCAATGGTTCTTTCTGATCTGGACGGGATTCAAAGAATGATCCCTGACGGATCTTACATTGAACGCATTGAAGAAATGCCGCTGATGCTAAGAGAAAATGGAGTAGAGGTTTACAGGATAGAAGGGTTCTCCACTCCTTAGGATTTTCTGTTGCATACATTGATTATCTCAGCGGCTATGCTTACAGCTATTTCACATGGAGAGTGGCTTCCAATTGAGATGCCGATTGGAGAATGAACTCTGGCCAGCTGTTCCTCTGTGAATCCTTCAGCCCTCATCATTGAAAAAATGTGATGAGTAGTTGTTCTGCTTGCCATCATCCCCAGGTACTTAAGGTTCTTTGTCAGCATCTGACGGAGGATTACTGCATCTCCCTGATGCGATGCCGGCATGATGATAACTATTGCCCTGCCGTTGTCAGGGACAAGTTTTCCTGCATCCAGATAGCTCATATGAATCTTTTTCCAGGCCTGATCATTGGCCTTCATGGTGTGCACATAATCCCTGTCATCAATGATTATAGTTCTCATGTTCAGACTGTTCAGTACAGGGGTCAGGGCAAGGCTGCAGTGGCCTCCGCCGAAAACAAACACCGGCCAGGGGAGCTGAAGATTTTCCGTGTAGATCCAGCATTCATCCCCTGTGAGACCTTCCCGGTTATGGTATCCTGTGAATTCAAGTCCTTCAGCGGTAACTCGTATTCCTCTGGTGCTGTCCATCATGTGGTTCATGGGAGGTGACGGGATCAGGAGGATTTTCTGACTGCCTGAACAGATCATCCCTGACTTTTCTCCCGGTTCAGCAAGCTGATTATGGCTGTACGAAACAAGCGCAGTTTCAGATACGCTCTGCTGAAGCATCTCCCGGGCTGCGGCAATCACCTTGAATTCTAGAGTACCGCCACCAACAGAACCCAGAAGAGTACCATCTGAAGATACCGTCATTTTAAACCCTGTCTTTCCAGGGCAGCTTCCAGTTGTTTCAGCTACAATACAGAGCACAGATTTACTTCCGGCAAAGAGTTCAAGCGTTTTCATTTGAAAATTTCCATGCAGAGAGGATAGAAGATTGCCATAAGAGATGAGAATATCGCACTTGAGAGGAACCTCCATTTCAAAGAGACTTTGTTCTGGATCAGATAGTTTGCAGCGAAAGCCACCGGCAGGTTTACAGCGAAAGATTTTACAGAAACAGCAAGCAGGGTCCAGTGTATATCCGTGATTCTGTTTGAAAACAGAGAGATGAAGGCAAGATGTCTTGCTATCCAGAGGGGATTGAAATAAAGCACTGCCATGGCTGCTCTTGCAGAACCGCTGTACTTCTTTTCTATATATCTGAACCAGGCCGGGATCTCCCACGCATAGACAACTGCCCCCACTGCCATTATTCCAACCATCCTGATGACTGAAAACTCTGAAATGATCAGTGATGCTGTTGTGTCACCTGCAGAGTAGATGAGAAGACCTCTGATTACATTGCCTGTGCTGTATTCGGGAAGCTTCAAATTACCTGGCTTTCCTGAGAGTCATGAGAACCCTCTCCGGCGTCATCGGTGCGGTGTATTCAGTTTGAATATCCCCACTGAAACTCTTCATGGCGCCGGCTATGGCGAACCATGTTCCTATTCCGTACATGAACGGGGGTTCACCAATGGCTTTGGAACCTCTCAGGCCAACATTTTCCGGGAGTTTTTCTCCAGGGGGGAAAGAAACCTGAATCTCAGGGGTGAACTGAATGTCCGGCACTTTATATGTGGCAAGAGCATCAGTGAGAAGCCTTTTTGACTTTGGGTCCCATGCAAGTTCCTCCATAGTGACCCAGCCTATCCCCTGAACAAGAGCCCCCTCTACCTGTCCCTGGTCGATAACAGGGTTGAGCTGTGTTCCTCCGTGGTGGACTATTCTTACTCTGTCAACTCTGTAGGTGCCAAGCAGGCAGTCTACTGTAACCTCAGTGAGAGCAGTTCCGGCAACATGATATGCGAAAGGGGCGCCTTTTTCCGTTTTCCTGTCGAAGTGTATTCCAGGGGTTGCATAGTGCGAGTGCTCCGACAGGCTGATTCTCTTCATGTATGAACTGGTGATCAGACTCTTCCAGCTCTTTCCCGTGCTGTTCCCGTCCAGCAGAAGTACGCTGTTTTCCATGCTGAGCTGTTCCGGACTGCAGTTCATCTCCTCAGCAGCTCCAGCCAGTATTCTCTTCAGTATTTCCCGGCAGGCAAGGCGGGTGGCATTGCCGTTCATGTCAGCGCCTGAACTGGCTGCAGTGGGAGAGGTGTTTGCATTTCTCGTTGTGTTTGCAGATTCCATGCGGATATTCCCCACCGGAATGCCAAACGACATTGCAGCTGTCTGTCTGATCCGGGAGTTTACCCCCTGGCCCATTTCTACAGCACCGGTGCTGATTCCCACGCTGCCGTCAGTGTATACATGAACCAGGGCGCTGGCCTGGTTAAGGAATGTAGTGGTGAAGGATATGCCGAAGCACACCGGCATCATTGATATCCCCTTCTTCATCCACCTGTTCTTCCCGTTGAATTCATCTGTGTCTGCTCTGCAGGACTCAAGAAAAGTTCTGCACTGATCCCAGGAGGTCCTGACTTCATCGGCACTGTATTCCATTCCGTAGTGGAAGCTGTCACCTTTTTTCAGAAGATTGATCTCCTGGATGGTCTCGGTATTGATTCCCGAAACAGCTGATGCTTTGTGAATTGCCGCTTCCATTACGAACATTGCCTGGGGTGCCCCGAACCCTCTGAATGCTGTGTTAGGGGCGAGGTTGGTCCGGCAGCAGCAGCCTGTTGCCCGAACATTCGGGATGAAATAGCTTGCAGTGGAGTGAAAAAGGGTTCTTTCAAGGATAGCTGTGGAAAGGTCGCTTGATGCACCGCTGTTCTGAAAGTAGTCCACCTCCCACAGGAGTATTTTCCCCTGATCTGTGAGCCCGATAGTGAAGTCGGAGATGTAGGGGTGACGTTTGCCGGTGTTAATCAGGTCATCATGCCTGTTCAGTACAAGCTTTACCGGTTTCCCGGTTGCCCATGAGCCCAGAGCTGTAATAACAGCCCAGGGAGTTGCCTGGTCTTCTTTGCCTCCGAAAGCTCCTCCCAGTCTGGGAACATCCACCTCCACACTGTGAATCGGAATGCCAAGAACTCTTGCTGATATCTTCTGCACATAGGACGGCCCCTGTGTTGAGGAAGTTATCCTGAATGTTCCATCTTCGCCGGGAACGGTTAATGCACTCTGTGTTTCCAGGTAGAGGTGTTCCTGACCACCTGTTTCAGCAGTGCCGCTGATAATGAAAGTACAGTTCTTTCTGGCTTCCTGAACATCTCCGCAGGAAAATGTTCTGGGAGGGGTGAGAAGCTGTCCATTCTCACAGGCTTTCCTGGGATCAGATACAGCTTCCAGTTCTCTGATTTCAGCACTTATCATTCCTGCGGCTTTTCTTGCGTTGGCGTAACTGTCGGCCAGCACTACCGCTAACGGTTGTCCGATGAAGTGAACCTCCCTTTCTCCAAGAAGAGGTTCATCCATAAGGATGTTACCAATCTGGTTCTCACCGGGAATGTCTGAGGCAGTCAGCACTTTCACAACACCGGTGGATGCAAGAGCCTGGTCCGTGTTCAGAGAGAGAATCTCTCCGTGTGCAGATGGTGATGTGAACACGTATGCGTGAAGTGTTCCGGCAGGTTCCGGCAGATCAGAAGTAAATATTGATTTTCCTTTTACATGCAGTTTTGCGTCGTAATGTTTCACCTGCTTATCCCCCTGGTCAGGTGAACCCTGATCTGAGATTTCAGCAGTTCAGTTTTGTATTCCTTTGATCCTCTGATATCGCTTATTGGAGAAATTTCAGAGGCCGCAGTGTTCCCGGCTGAAGTGATCAGCTCCTCTGTCAGTTCATTACCCCGGAGTATCTCAGCAGTATTCTTCAGAAGCAGCGGGAATGGCGCTACTCCTCCTGCAGCCATGGAAACGGAGATGATTCTTCCTTCAGAGAGCTTTATCAGACAGGCGGAGTTCACAGATGCTATGTCCAGGTATTCTCTCTTGCACACCTTAAGTGCGGAAAGTATTTCACCCTTTTCAGGTACCGGAAAAGTCAGGCTGTTCACTATCTCATCTTTTTCAATTCTGAATTTCTTGTAACCCAGATAGAATTCACTCAAAGGTATGCTGCTGCTGCAGGTATGAACTGTTCCGTTCAGTGCCAGAAAGAGCACAGCCAGATCACCAATAGGAGAACCGTTCATGATGTTTCCCCCTACAGTTGCCCTGGATCTGATCTGTGTTGAGGAAATCCTTCGGAGAAAGCCGTCCAGGTCCGGAAACAGATCAGTGAGCACTTCCGAGTTCCTGAGTGAATTCACTGTTGCTCCTGCCCCTACTGTTACCGTGCCGGATGAAACGGAAATCCCATCAGGTACCAGTATGAAAGCTGGCGTTGAAGAAACCAGCTGTTCATCCGGATGCACGTACACATCGGTGCCGCCTGCTACAAGGGTTTTCCCGCGGCCATCAGGAGAATGACTACCGATATTGTGAAGCATTTCCGGTATGTCACTGAAGTAACCAGGCACATGCCCTTCGCTTATAAGCATTTCCAGACGATCAGCAAAATGTTCAGGAACAGAGGTCATTACATTTTCCACGGCTCTTTGAACTGCAGCATATCCTGTACACCGGCAGATGTTTCCATCCAGTGATTCCATGGCATTTTCCAGAGTGAGCTTTCTGGTGCCCAGGAGAAATCCCGTAAGACTCATTATCATTCCCGGGGTGCAGAATCCACACTGTGATGCAGCCTGATCAAAAAACTCCTGCTGGAAAGGAGTGAGTCCTTCTTTTCTGCTGATACCCTCAATTGTCACAAGATGGGCTCCCTGCAGTTCTGCCATGGGCAGGAGGCATGAACAGACGGAGTTGTACTCCATTCGCCGGTTAACCGGTTTTCCAAGAACAACTGTACAGGCGCCGCAGTCTCCCTCTCTGCAACCTTCCTTTGTTCCCTTGAGGTTGTGCTGCTCTCTGATCCAGTCGAGAACCGGACGACCTCCCGGGTCACTGGATGTGACTGTACTTCTGTTGCATATGAAAGTGATCATGTTTCTCCCTCCTCAGGGAAAATAATGATCTTTTCCCCTTCCGGGCAGTGAAAGGCTGCATCTGCGGTTGTGCTGCTTGTGCATAACGGATATATTGCCCCGATCGCAAGGATCGAATGGTATATTTAATTGATATGAAAGGAGTTACTCGGATGAAAAACACCGCCATCCTGACGGTATTTCTTCTTTTCCTTCTGGCAGCTGCCTGCGGTGAACAGGTGGAACCGGTTGAACAGATAACAGAACTGACAGAAGAAGGGATTGTTGAAGAGTCATCAGCAGTGGTGCCGCTTCCTTCTGCAATTCGTGTTCGGGTTGCCACAACAACAAGCCTTTACGATACAGGCCTGTGGGGATACCTCGAACCCATGTTCGAAGAAGCAAACGGTGTTGAACTTGACGTTCTTTATGCAGGAACAGGCAAGGCCATCGACTGGGCTCGCCGCGGTGATGTTGATGTTATCACAGTTCACTCCAGGAGCCGTGAAATTCTCATGGTTGAAGACGGAGTAGGCATTGAAAGAGTACCCTTCGCATATAATTATTTCCTCATTGTAGGGCCTGAAAATGATCCTGCCGGTATTGCCGGTATGCAGCCTGAGGAGGCCTTTGCAACACTGATGGATACAGGCGCAGGCACTTTCGTCAGCCGTGGTGATGATTCCGGAACACACGGCAAGGAAAAATCTATCTGGACCAATGCCGGCTTCGACTACGATGCTGATGTTCGCACAGCCGGTGAATGGTACATTGAGGGCGGAAGCGGTATGGGCCCTACTCTTGTCATGGCTGACGAGATGCAGGCTTACACACTGTCTGATATTGGAACTTTCCTTGCATATCAGGGTGATCTGAGCCTTGTTCCTGTTGTTGATCAGGGCGATGCGCTGCTGAATGTATACTCTGTTCTTGCAGTGAGTACTGCCCGTGATTCCGAGATGGCACAGGCTCTTGTGGATTTCCTCGTTTCCCCGGAAGTTCAGGTCCTGATTGGCGAGTATGGTGTTGAAGAGTATGGCAGGCAGCTGTTTACTCCTTGCGCCGGAGAAGATCTCTAAAAATCCATGAACCATCTGATCGAAGCTTTGGGCATTGCATTCCGGATGATCTTTACCGGTGATCCGCTGGTGTATCAGATTACACTTCGGACTCTGCTGATAGCCTCGATCTCCACATTGACCGGTTCTCTGCTGTTCATCCCTCTGGGAAGTTTCATATACTTCCGGCGGTTTCGGTGGAAGAGAGTTGTGGTGGGGTTCATACAGACAATGTACAGCGTGCCAACGGTCTTTGTGGGCATGCTTGTGTTTCTCATGATTTCAAGAAGCGGCCCCATGGGTTCCATGGGGCTTCTTTTTTCCCCTGGAGCCATTGTGATCGGTGAGGTGTTTCTCATTGCTCCGATAATCACAGGACTGACCATATCCGCTCTTCAGGGAGTAGGCAGTGGTCTTGCGGATACTGCTCTGGCCCTTGGGGCAAGCAGAGGAAGAATGGTTCTGAAGGTTCTTTTTGAAGCAAAGTATGCAGTTCTGACTTCTGTTCTCATGGGTTTCGGAAGGGCTGTTTCAGAGGTGGGAGTAGCTCTCATGGTAGGTGGGAACATCTCAGGCTACACCAGGACTCTCACTACAGCCATTTCCCTTGGAATAGGAAAGGGAGAAACTGCTCAGTCCATTGCCCTTGGAATAATCCTGTTGTCTCTTGCCATGATAGTCAGCATCACTGTTAACATCATACAGCATGGAGGAAGGAAATGATCCTCCGGCTGCGAGACATTACTGTAAAAAAAGAGAAGAACACTATTCTGAAGAGAGTGTCACTGGACATTCCTTCCGGCGAGTTCTTTGTACTTATGGGCCCTACAGGGTCAGGAAAGACCACCACGCTGAGAATTGCCGGTTTGCTGGACACTCCGGATACCGGGGATGTCCTGTTTCAGGGGGAAACCGTTCCCAGGTCAGGGAAGAGGCTTCTGAAAACACGCAGACGAATTGCCACGGTCTTTCAGAGTCCGGTGATGTTTCAGGGAACCGTGCTTGAGAATCTGGAATGGGGTCTGAAGATCAGGGGTCTGTCAAAGGAAGAGACAGTATCCCGAGTTTCCAGGATTGCTGATCTTGCAGATCTTAACGAACTCCTTTCCCGGGATGCCTCTACCCTTTCCGGGGGAGAGACAAGACGAACCGCACTGGCCAGGGCCCTTGTTCTGAACCCTGAACTGCTGATTCTCGATGAACCAACCACATCTCTCCATCCGTCATTCAGGAAAGAGTTCCTTGAATCTCTCCTGATGCTTCACAGAGAAACAGGAACTACATTTCTTATGGCTACCCACGATTTTACCGATGCTCTTGCTGCAGGAACCATGGGAGCAGTGATGCGCCAGGGGGAAATTGAGCAGCAGGGTTCCATTGACCAGATACTCTTCAGTCCCAGGAGCCGATTCATGGCTGACTTCACTGGAACCGGAAACATTCTTTCTGCGGTGTTCTGCGGTAACATGGCTGAAACCGGCGGGATTACCGTAAAGCATACAGGATCCAGGCAGGGCAGGGGCTTCATCGCAGTTCCCCCGGAGGTGATTGTTCTCTCCAGAGTCCCAGGTGTAACAAGTGAAAGAAACAGATTCCAGGGAACTGTTTCCTCTCTTGAGAGAAAAGGGCTTAACTGGACAGTAACAGTGGATGTGCAGGAAGTAGTGTTTGCAGTAGCAGTAACAACCGGTGCACTTGATGAGCTTGAGATACAGGAAGGGTCACCGGTCTGGATATCCTTCAAGGCCAGTGCTGTTCATGTATTTTAAAAGTAAATGATTCCCACTGGCAGTTCCCCGCCTGCGGACAGATTGTGTTTACCAGAGAAGCTTGATAGCACCGGATATGGTCTGGTTTGATAAAGCATGTTGAATCAGTGAGATAGAAAAGTATATTCTGATGAGAAGGGACTGATTCAGGGTAGAACCGCAAAAGTCCGGTAAACGTTATTTCTGCACAGAGAAGGAAGAGGTGACGGAGAATGGCAATGAGAATATCGATCAACTGGAATGTTTTCGTTATTTTCGGAGTGGTGATACTTGGTTTCATTGTTGCGGGATTTCTTGTTTCCGATAATGCAGAAACAGATGACGGTTTCCCCCTGAATATTTTTATGTGGGGAATGGCGGCAATGTTTACATTATCTTCAGGTGGTATTCTTCTCTGGGCGGCAATCTCCAACAGGAGACGGGAAGAGATAGAGAGGAACTGGTATGATGCAGAGGCTGAGATACTGGAGGTATCGCAGACAGGCGCATACATAAACAATCAGCCCAGACTGAAATTCAAGCTTCTGGTTCAGTCTCCAATGCACGGGCAGCAGGTGGTAGAGCATAAGCAGGTCATTCCGCTGACTGAACTGGCTCAGTTCGGAAAAGGCATGAAAATTTCCGTGAAAGTTAATCCGGAGAATCCCCGGGACATTATGCTTGGTTGATACACTGAAACACCTCTTTGCCAAACACGACTCCTGTTTGTATCATTCCCTGAACAAAAGAGGGGAATAACATGGATCTGACAAAAGAGATAATATCAAGAATACCCAAGACTGACCTGCATCTTCACCTGGACGGGTCTATACGTATAGAAACACTTATCGAGCTGGCCAGACAGGAGGGTGTGGAGCTTCCATCTTACACTGTTGAAGGCCTCTGCGAGACTGTATTCAAGGATAACTACGAAGACCTTGAAGACTATCTAAAAGGTTTTGGATATACCTGTGCTGTAATGCGCACCAGGGAAAACATAGAGAGAATATCTTACGAACTCGCAGTTGATAATCAGAAGGAGGGAGTAAGATATATAGAAGTCCGGTTTGCCCCGCAGCTTCACGCCGGTAACAACATGAATCTTCTGGAGACCATACAGGCCGTCCATGCAGGTCTCAGCAGGGCCAAGAGGGAATTCAACAACAGACCCTGCATACTCAGCGGCGAGGAACCACCGTTCGAGTATGGCATAATTATCTGTGCCATGAGGTATTTCAACAAACACTTCTCGGATTATTTTAAAGACATTATTTCTGTTCATTCCTTCTCGCAACCCGACAAAATATTCGGGCTTGCATCAATGGAACTGGTTGGCGCAGGGATCATGGCAAAGAGAGAACTTGAGATCCCTGTTGTGGGGGTTGATATCGCAGGGCCTGAGAAAGGCAACCCGCCTATTCATCACAGGGATGCCTACATGCTGGCTCAGAGAAACTTTCTGAAGAAAACAGTTCACGCTGGAGAAGCGTACGGGCCTGAGAGTATCTACCAGGCTATAACCGAGCTTGGTGCTGACAGGATAGGCCACGGTACATCTCTTTTCAATCCTGATGCCATCACTGAAAAAGGGATAGAAGACAGAGAGAGGTATGTTGATGATCTTGTGCAGTTCATAGCAGACCGCCGGATAACCATAGAGGTGTGTCTTACTTCCAACATGCAGACCGATCCTACGCTGAAGAGGCTGGAGGACCACCCGTTGAAGCACATGATGGAGAACAGGCTCTCATGCTCGCTTTGCACAGACAACAGAACTGTTTCACACACAACCGTCACAGACGAAATATTCAAAGCAGTAAATGCTTTCGATCTTTCCCTGAGGGACATCAAGAACCTTATGGTCTACGGCTTCAAGCGCAGCTTCTACCCTGGCAGTTACAGGGAAAAAAGAGAATATGTAAGGCAGTGTATGGAGTATTTCGAAAAGGTCACCGGAACAGAATAACTCAGAAGTCGGAAACTGTTTCAGATCTTTACTGCTCCCAGGAACAGTCTCTCATATTCAACTTCTGACCCGCTGTCAGTTGTGAGTTCAATTGTACTGATCAGGTTGTGATATTCCTCCGGTATCGGGAAGATGAACCAGTTTTCTTCATCATTCTCCAGTACTGGCCGCCAGGTTTCCCATAGAGCTGTTATTTCCGTGGAATTCAGTCTGGAATCCGCCCATCTGCAGATTGTTTCCTGAGCAAGTTCCGGGTTTACGGTCATATTCAGAGGGATCAGTGTGCCATTCCTTATCACCATCAGGTACTGAGTTCCCATTGCGAACTGAAGCCCTTCAGTAATCAGGTCATTATTGAATGTGAAATCACCTTCAGAATCTCTGAGAAAGAACAATTCTGAAAACTCCGGTCCTACTGTACATTCGTAGTAGAGGAAATTCTCCTCAACCTCAGTGTTGTAATGACTCAGGTGCAGCGAAGGTACAGCCCTCCAGAAATCGATGCCCCAGTAAAATGGACCCTGGTAAAGGGTACGCTCTTCCTCCATCTCAGTAAGGAAGTGATTTGCTGAAATATCCCACCGGGTAACCCCAGGGGCATTCTGTGCAGGTTCGGGATATGTGTATGTAATGCTCTGTTCACCGGTATGAACTGCTAAAGAGCCTGAAAAAGGGCTGCCGTGAATCCATATCACAGGAGCTTCAGCCTCCTGAACGTATTCCGGATACTCTCCAGGTTCCCATGGACCGTTGCACAGAACATCCCCTGATTCCTGGAAGACAACAACACCCCATTCATGAACAACATTCATGGCATCACTGTTGATTGCAACTACGTCCGTGTCCACCAGCAGCGGTATCAGAGGGATCATTACAGTGTCTCCTGATGTCTCTGAAGTTCAACAGCGCCAAGAAAAAGTCTGTGGTACTCCACATCTCCGTACCTGCCTGTTTCAAGAGAGATCGAGCTTATTCCGTTGTGGCAGGCTTCAGGTATAGGGAAAACAAGCCAGTAGGAGTCTTCTTCTGAAAACACAGGTCTCCATGTTTCCCAGAGGGCTTCTATCTCTGAAGATTTCAGCATTGAATCAGCCCACCTGCAGAAGGTTTCTTCAGCCAGCTCAGGATCTGTTTCTCCAGCCATGGGCAGGTCCAGAGGAATGAATTCCCCACCTGTGAGTTCAACTGGGAAAATGCCGTATGGAGTGAAGTAGAGAGCTTCCTGAATCGCTTCATTATCAATTACCGGGTTTCCGGACATTCCCCAGTGGAAGAGCTTTTCGGTGAGTTGTGGGTTCACAGTGCATTCATAATAGAGAAATTTTTCCACCTCTCCTGTGCCATGGATGGTCAGTGGTATTGAAGGTACACTGCGCCATGACTCAAGTGCCCATTCATAGGGGCCACTGTAGGGAGGGGGGGATTCTTCATAAGATTCCGGCAGCGCGGCAGAAATATTCCACCTGACATTGTCAGAGGTTGACGATGACGGCTGAGGATGTGTGAAAGTTATAGATTCACCATCTGGTACTGTTACAATGAATGAGCCCTGAAAGGGCTCACCGTGTATCCAGACCACAGGTGCTTCAGCGCAGGCATCTCCCGGGTCCATCCATTCAAGATGCTCCGGTCCCCCGCAGTAGACCGATCCTGATTGCTCAAATACCACCACACCCCATTCGTGAGCGATGTGAAGTGCGTTAGGGTTGTCAACAGCTATTGCTGTATCAACAAGAAGCGGAATCAAAGGGAACATTGGATCTCCTTTCAGTTTACAGGAGATACAATGGCTGGAACCGGAGTATTCCACAAGGGTTTGTTGACCGGTTGGAATTGATCCGCTATTCTCTTTCATAACAAGTGAGAGGCGAACATGAAAACTTATACTATTGCAGTATTAATCGTTGCATCCTTCTGTGCCCGGGCTTCCGACGGAGTACTGCTGGTGGAATTCGATGCTTCTGAATATTCTCTCCTGGAGAGTAGTGAGGGAGTGCGAATTGAGATGGATGGATTTTCTCCCTTCACCGCTCCCGGAGAACCCCGTCTTCTCAGGAGAAACTTTGCCGTACTGCTTCCTCCCGGTGCTCGTGCAGTGTCCGCCGAGGTTCTCAGCACGCATTCTGAAGAACTCCCGGGGGAGTATCTGCTGGAATCATCAGGGGGTGTGTATGTCATTCCGGGTCTGGAGGAAAGTGACATAGACCGGCGTAACATTGCCCTGGCCCATGAGCGTGTTCAAACAATGGAAAGGAGTTCCACTTCCCGGAATGTCTTTCCTGAAGATATCGCCTGGTTGTCAGCTGCCGGAACATTGCGAAAATATTCCTATGCTCAGGTTTCGTTCTGTCCGTTTTCATACATTGCCGCTTCAGGGCAACTGACTCTTCACAGTTCTGTACAGGTTGCCGTGCACTACAGGTTGCCTGAGCCGGGCAGCCGGGAAGCCGGCCAGACTGAATCTCTGATGGGCGACACCGCCGCAGATGAGAGGGCAGGGGAGATGTTCTTCAATTTCGCTGAAGGATGTTCTGACTACTTACCGCAGGCACCGGATTCTGAGGATGTCTTTGACTATCTGATAGTAACCACAGACGAGTTGCTGTCAGCAGTGGAATCCACTTCTTTCATCGCCTGGAAGACGGAAACAGGTTTCTCCGTTAAAACCATAACTGTCTCGGATCCTCTTATCACAAGCCAGCAGGGAGAATCCCAGGCTGAGCAGATAAGGAATTTCCTCAGAGAGTATTACGGCGTATGGGGCATCGAGTATGTGCTGTTTGTTGGTGATTACGAGTCTGTACCTATGCAGATCTGCTATCCCGATCCTGACTTCCATGTTTATGACCCGTCCAATCCGGGTCTGGTTGCTCCGGGTACACCAACAGATGCTTACTACGCAGATCTTTCTTTCCCGGATTCAGAATCCTGGGATCTTGACGGAGACGGATTCCCCGGGGAGTTCGGACAGGACATGCCTGATTTCCTCTGTGAGCTTGCTGTGGGAAGAATACCGGTGAACAACCCCATGTGGATAATGGATGTTCTGGCCAGGACTGTGGCCTTCGAACAGGATTCAGGCAGCTGGAAGAACAATGTTCTCAATGCTGGAACCATTCTGTTTTTTGAGAATCAGGATTACGGCGGTTATCCACTGGTTGACGGAGCTGTTCTTCTGGACTCGATGGAAACAGGGCTTATGACAGGAATGAACATCACCCACATGAGCGAGCAGTGGGGTCTGCAGAAGTCTCTTCTTCCATGGCCTGCCATCAGTGAAGGCATTTTTTCCAACCATTGGAGAACCGGGGAGTACAGCGTTGTGAACTGGTCTGGTCATGGCTGGCCTGATGGTGCTGCAAGGTCAGTATGGAGCTGGGATGATGGCGACGGAGTCCCTGAAACGTCAAATGGAGAGATCAATTCTCTTTACTTCATTAATGTTCTCTCCACTGTTCTGGAAAATGATCACCCTTCCGTTGTTTTTGCCGTCTCCTGTGATGTCGGTTATCCGGAACCAAATATGTGGGGGAACTGTGGAATTGACATGCTTGCATCGCCTGAATGGGGCACATCTATCGGGGTGGTCAGTGCTTCCAGGCCCGCTGCGATTTCCGGGGACTGGAAGAACAGTCCCGGTGGAACAGAGCAGATCTGTTACGAATTCAACAGATATCTGTTCCAGGAAGCTGACAGAACCGGTGATGCTCTCTACAACGGCAAGTATCATGCAAACAGCGTGTACGGATGGGAGATGGTGTACGAGTACATGAATCTCTACAATTTCAATCTATACGGTGATCCTTCTCTTGAACTTTCAGGAGCACAGACAGGCGTGGAGGAGCAGGAGGAAGGGGAGAATTCTGCCGGGCTCCTTGTGACAGGTCCCAACCCGTTCTCTGCAGGAACAGTGTTTCAAGTCACAGTTCCATGTGATGGTAATCTGACAATGTCAGTTTTCGATCTGTCAGGAAGAAAAGTTGCAACTCTTGTAGACGATTTCGCAGCAGCTGGAGTTCACAATGTTGAATGGAACGGTTTCTCAGGAGAAGGAGAAGCACTGGGAACAGGGACCTATTTCGCCGTAACGGAAACGAATGGTATCAGACTGTCCGCAAAAACGGTAATTCTTCGGTAACAGGCAGGATCAGCGGGATTCACTGATGCTGTAAGTGTAACCTTCGTCCATCTTTTCAGAGGATTCAATGTGAGTTTTCAGATATTGGCCGCAGTTGCTGCCGATCTTGTTCTCTTCCTGTTCTCCTATACTCACTATCACGTCATAGCCGGCATTCCTGATGGAATTCACCAGGTCATCCCTCTCTGCACCTGAATACGGATCAATGTGAGATATGAGTTTGTTCTCTTTAGCTTTGTAAGTGGGATTGAGAGGAGTGATCTTAATGAGGAAGATTTCAGGGTCAAAGTGCTGAAGAAGTGTTTCAGCACAGAGTGGAGAGCCTTTTGCCAGGGCGAAATTCAGTGTGATCTTTCTATCCTTCTGTCTGTAAAACCTTTTCCCGTAGGCTGCTATCTCGTTCATGCTCCAGGTATTCACAGGAATGATACTTCTTCTTAACACAGGATCTGTTGTGTGAATGGAGAACTGAAGCTGGAATTTTCCACCTCCGTACAGTTTTTCCTTCACATCAAGAAGTCTTTCAAAAAACTGCTCAGTACCCGCTGGAGCAACAGTGGAGATGGAAGGCATGAAACCGGGAGCCTGGATCATATCCGGGATGTTCTGAAGAACATCTATCACTGCGGGATTCAGAGCCGGCTCACCCATTCTGGCAAACTGAACTTTAAACTGCTTTGACGGAACCCGCATGTCCGGAAAACGTCGACTTATCATCATCTTTATCTGTGAGATAATCTCTTCTGCGGTAAGTTTGCCCTGGTACTCCGAACCGGCATCGCACATTGAGCAGCCAACCGGGCACCCGAAAAGGGTGGAAACAAGCAGCACCCATTTCTCCTGAAGTGGAAGAGGGGGCTGCACCGACTCGGCACATTCCACCTTTCCTCTCCTGTCAAACTCTACGATGTAGACCCTTGCAAGGTCATCTCTTCCGCTTGATGCCAGTACTTTCACTTAAGAAACTCCGCTGTTGTCATCGCCGCTTTAACTCCGTTGCCCACAGCAATTGCCGTTTGCCTGAACCTGTTGTTCACGCAGTCTCCACATAGATGAAATGAACCGTCTTCAGGCGGCGAACATACAAGCTCTTCCTGAATAAATGCCACATTCGGAACTCTTCCGCAGGCCACAACGGCGATGTCTTCGCTGTGTGAAACGGGAAAAACAGTGAATGGAAAAAGGCTTATTTTCTCCAAGCTTTTCACCCGTCTGATTAAATCGGGCAATGCTCCTGAGAAATCTCCTCTGGCATAAACATTCACCGGCATGGTGCGGCTCAGGGTGAGGGCATAATCAAGAGCTGCATCACCGCCTCCTATTACTGCTGCCGAACGGTACAGCTGATACGGAATATTCTTCACTTCACTGAAGATGTTCTCCCGGGGAAAGTCCGGGATTTCGATTCGCACAGGCTTTGTGCCTGATGCAACTATCACAGATCTGTATCTGCATGATTCACTTGCAGTAAGAACCTCATACCCGCCTGAGGGGAGGGCTGTCAGTTTAAGAACTTTCTGTTTTACAATTCTTCCGGGAAGAGGAAACTGAGCTGCAAGTTCCCTGCCTGTGATACCCTTCCTGACACCGGGATAGTTATTCACGGAATTTGCATTCAGAAGCAGTCCTCCCGGAGTATCAGGCTCATAGACACAGGGTGATATCCCGTATAACTCCAGCTGGGATGCTGCTGCCAGACCTGCCGGCCCTGCACCTATAACCGCAGCGAATTCAGTAAGCATTGCAGATAGTTGTGGAAACAGCTCTTCTGCTCACCGGTTTACAGAACCCGTGGGCAAGGTTAGCCGTTGTAGCACGGTGCAGTTCTCTGTTGAGAGTTGCTGTACCGTCAACAGGCATAACAACATGATAACCGTGAACAAAAGCGGATCTCGCTGTGGTTTCACAGCAAAGATGGGTCATAACTCCTGTGATCACTACAGAAGTTACTTCCAGCTGAGAGAGCAGTTCGTTCATCTTGGTTTTATAGAAAGCATCGTACTGCGTCTTTGTTATCACTCCACCCCATGAGGTGTCAAAAGAGCTGTTGATATTGTGCAGGGGATTCCCTTCAGAAATCCTGTCCTTCCACCAGACATCCATCATCCCGGCATTCTCCGGAGTATTTATATGTCTTGTGAAAATCACAGGAAGATCCCTGGCCTCAAAAGTGTCAGCAAGTTTGCTGAGCACAGGGATCAGATCAGGGGCTGATGGAACGAATGCATGGGATTTCGGAGAGAGGAAATAATCCTGCATATCAAGTATGAGAAGGGCTGGTGTGCCTGAAAGCAGGCACTCAACAGTACCTGTTCCCAGGGAGTCGGTGTTGAGAAGATGAAGATATCGCTCCTTCAGCACCGGAACCTCCTGTCAAGTGAGAGTATTCTGAAGGCAATCCCCGAATATAGCAAGCATCTCATCAGTTTCCTTTTCACTTGAATTCAGAGGAGGCCACAGATAGATTACCGGTCCCAGAGGTCTCAGGAGAAGGCCCTCTGATATGGCCATTTCGGTCACCAGAGCTGCAGCTCGTTTTCCACCGGCACTTTCACTGATCTCAAGGGAGCTCATGCTTCCCAGAGAGGCAGCATTGTGGACCCCGGGTATGGTTCGGAATTTTCTGAAGGCCCCGGCGAGTTTTGCAGGTACGCAGGATCGCTCAACGATCTCTTCCTCCTGGAACACCTGCAGGGCAGCTGTTGCTGCTGCAGAAGCAAGGGGATTTCCTGCGAAGGTATGGCCGTGGTAGAAGGTTCTGTCCTTTTTGCCCGTTGATCTGAATGAATCGTAAATCCTCTCAGTTGCCAGCACTGCACTCATTGGCAGGTAACCTCCCGTGAGAGATTTACCGACTACAAGCAGGTCGGGAGTTACACCGGCGAGATCTGACGCAAACATCTTTCCGGTTCTCCCGAATCCCACAGCTATTTCATCCAGAATCATCAGAACATCCAGTTCGCAACAGAGTTTGCTGAGCTTTCCGATGTATTCAGGCGGGTAGATCCGTATTCCGGCAGCTCCCTGGCAAACCGGTTCAGCGATTACTGCAGCAGTTCTGGATGCTTCCCTCCGGAGTATTTCCTCCATTCCTGCAAAACACCTGGTGCTGCAGGATTCAGGAGATTCGCCGAAAGGGCAGTGAAAGCAGTGGGGAGCAGGTGCCTGTACGGATCTGTTCAGAGCATGAGCAATAGGCTGGTGGAATCCCGGTATGAAACCCAGTGCCACTGTTCCCAGTGTATCCCCGTGGTAGGCATTTGTCAGAGAGATGATGTTTTTCTTTTCACTGCGCCCGAGATTCCACCAGTACTGAATTGCCATTCTCAGGGATGCCTCAACAGCACTTGCTCCATCTGAAGCATAGTAAGCTCTCGTGAGACCGGCAGGTGTTACCTGGCTAAGCATGTCAGAGAGCTCAATTACAGAGGTGTGAGACATTCCGCCTGTAATAGAATGCTGCACTCTAAGTAGTTGTTCAGCAACAGAGTTAACGATATGAGGGTGACTATGGCCCAGGTTAACGCACCACCAGGAGCTGATACCGTCCATGTATTTTCTGCCCTGGGTATCCCAGAGGTGAACGCCCCTGGCCTTTTCAATCACCGGGAAGTTTTTTACTATGAATTTGTTTATGTCGGTGTATGGATGCCAGAGGTGCTTCAGATCTGATTCTCTGTAGTTCATTCTTTAAGCGACTCCATGAGTTTCCTGCATATCCCTGTAAAGAATTCAAAGGGAAATCTGTCAGGAGAAAATGGGATTTCACCCAGGATACAGGTCTTTCCGTATTCCCGGATTGTGGCGATGTTGTTCCTGCTGTACAGTGGAGAGGGCTCACTGATCTGATTCATCACAACACCGGCAAGAGCAAGCCCTGCATTGCGAATGGTATTTATTGACATCAGTGTATGGTTGATTGCTCCCAGCCTGTTTGCTGCTACAAGCACCACTGGCCAGCCCAGTGAAATCATCAGATCCAGCATGGTTTTTCCTGAACCCAGCGGAACAAGTACTCCCCCTGCTCCTTCCGCAACAATGCATTCATGGTTACGGGATAATTCTTGCAGTTTGCCTGCAAGTTCATTTACATTTATTGAACTGTCTGACAGTTCCGCTGCAAGGTGCGGAGAACATTCATGTGAAAATCGAACCGGACAGAGCCTCTTCTTCTCGCTGAGGTCTGCAGACCAGCCGGATCTGTTGAGAGAGAACTCCAGATCAGATGAAACATCGTTAACGCAGCCTGTCTGTACAGGTTTTAACGGGATAGCATCAATGCCGGCATTTCGAAAAGCTCTTACTATTCCTGCTGTCACGAATGTTTTTCCGGCGTCTGTATCGGTGCCGGTAATAAAGAGGTTCCTCAAACTTACTGCCTGACAGCTTTCAGAAAGTGAACGGAGTAGGTGGAGGGTACAAATCCTCTTTTATCTTCATAATCAGAACTGTACTTCCTCAGTGCCTTTCTGAGTATTCCAGGTTCAGTTGATGAGAAATTGCCGTGCCGGGAAAGGGAGGCGCCGATGCCATTGAGAGCTTTCAGCGCCTTGGCCGGTGAGGAAAATCCTACACTGACAGAACGGGTTCTGCTTTCCACTATCCGGAAACCTGACCTTCTGAAAAGTTCATCCCACTGGTCTCCAGTCAGGTAGTTAAGAGAGTTCCACTTTACACCGGTTTTCTCAAAACTGTGCTGAAATTCTCTCAGCATTCCCTTTACAGGGATAGCATGAGCCGTACTTCCTCCCGGGGCAACCAGGGAAGCGATTTTCTCGGTGAACCTGACTGGATCCATTACCCATTGAGCAGCGCAGCTGGACACAACAAGGTCATAGAGTCGGTTACACTCTGATTTGTCGAAGTTCCAGATGGTGTGCCGCACAAGGAAAGAGGGAGGAACCTTGGTGCGGCACACCCTGACCATTCCGGATGCACCATCGGTAAAAACCTTGCTGGCACATGGGAACAGCCTGTTGAGTTTTTTTGAAAGTATTCCGGTTCCACAACCCAGCTCAAGAACGGAATCAGGCTGTGAGTGTCTTATCATTTCTGCAAGTTCTTCTGCGATCCGCCTGTGATGAATGGCGAATTCATCATATCCGTCAGCAGCCCTGGAGAAATTACTCAATATCAGTTTTCGATCAGGTAGAGAGACTTCCGGCAAGATCCACCACAGCCTTTCCTATTACATTTCCATGGTTAACCGGGAGGAGATGACCTGCGCCTTCTATGGAAATCGTTTTACACCGGGGCATTACAAACTCAGCCAGATACCTGGAGATTTCCACCGGGATTATCCTGTCCCTGGTTCCATGGATTATTGTTACCGGAACAGACGGATCCGGCACAGCCAGATGGTTGAACATTACAGAAAGCCCTGATATCAGCTCCTCCATGGAGAATTCGTCTGATTGCTCAAGGAGCCGTGGCAATTCAGTTTCAGCTGCACCGCATTCAATGAAAAATGATCTGAGATAACCCCTGCGGCTTCTTGTGAGCATTCTGCTCATCATTGAACACCGCTCCGGCTCAATTCCAGGTCTGTTCACACCTGCAGCAATACATGTCATTGAGGACACAAGAACCATTCCCCTCACTTCTGCTCTTCTTGACAGGTCCATTGCTATCTGTCCTCCAAGTGACCACCCTGCGAGAATACAGTTTTCCGGAAGTTCGAATTCTCCGCTCATGATCCTGTCCCAGGAGATGCACTTTTTTTCCAGACCAGGGCAGTTAACATTCTTCCATATCCTGTCACCGGTTGCCCAGCCGCTTATGAATACGATCTGCATTACAGCCGTCCTATCTCTGCTGCTGTTGCAGCAAGATCACCGGGAGAGTGGGCAAGGGTTACGGAGAATCTCAGTCTTGCTGTGTTCTCAGGAACGGTGGGAGGCCTTACAGCTACTGCGAGAATTCCCTTTGCTTCAAGCTGTTGTGCTGATTCCACAGTTTTACAGCAGCTCCCTGTAAATACAGGTACGATCTGGGAGGAGGAAGACTGAACAATACCGGCTTCTCTGAGACTCTTCCTGAACAGTTCAGCTCTTTCAAGAAGATCACCGCCCATTCCAGGATTCTCCTTCAAAACATCAAGTGCTCCAAGAGCTGCGCCTGCAGCACAGGGGGGAAGACCGGTGGTATAAATGAAGCTTCTGGACCGGTTGACCAGAAATTCCCGCACTGATCCGGAACAGGATACAAATCCTCCATAACTTCCCAGAGATTTGCTCAGGGTACCGGTGAGAATATCCGGTGTGATCCCCATCTCTCTGCAGAGACCGCCTCCTTTTCCGAATACACCAATCGCGTGTGCTTCATCAACTGCAAGAAGACAGCCATACTTCAGGGCGATTTCACTGATTCTCTTCAGCGGTGCCTTGTCTCCATCCATGCTGAAGAGCGAGTCTGTGACAATTATCCTTTTTCCTGTGGACTCATCATTTTCAATCATCTTCTGAAGAAGCTCAGTATCACAGTGGCGGTATCGTCTGACTTTTGCTCTGGAATGGCAGGCGCCGTCAACCAGACTTGCATGGTTCAGGCGATCTGCGAAAATGGTATCATTCCTGCCTGCAACTGCTCCCAGCACTCCAAGATTTGCAAGAAAGCCGCTGCCGAAAACAAGTGCGGTTTCCATTCCCGTGAGAGCTGCAAGTTCGCTCTCAAGCTCTTCGTGAACAGCAAGGTTTCCCGTCATAAGCCTGGAACCTCCGGCACCTGTACCGTATTCCTCCAGCATTTCCAATGCTCTGTGCTTTACATGCGGATGTTTTGACAGGTTCAGGTAATCGTTGGAAGAGAAGTTCAGAACATTCCTGTTCCTGAGAACAAGGGATCTCAGCTGCCCCTTTTCTTCAATGCTCCTCAGTTCTCTGAGAGCGAAGTTCACAATCTGTACCCCGACTCCCTGACAAGCTTTCTGTCCTCTTCCGGAGCAGTTCCTTCTGTGGTAAGCAGAGAGCCTGTCATGAGACCGGTGACACCGTAATCAAACATGAGACCAGCTCTGTCTTCAAGCTTTGCCCTGCCGGCACAGACCCTGAGTTCGGATTCAGGATTCACCAGCCTGAACAGGGCAATGATTCTGAACAGTTTCTCCCGTGAAAGATCTTCGCCGGATATCTTTGTTCCCGGCACATCCAGATAGAAGTTAAGAGCAATGGAATCCGCTTTCAGAGAATTCAGCGTGAAGGCCATATCCACCCTGTCTTCATCGCCTTCCCCGATGCCTATTATTCCTCCTGAGCAAAGTGACAGACCTTCTTCCCTTGCTGCTGAGGCTGTTTCCACCCTCTCTTTCCAGCTGTGGGTGGTGCAGATTTGCCGGAAGAATCTTTCAGAGCTTTCAATGTTGTGGTGGTATCTTGATATGCCTGATCTTTTTAACGCCTTAAGTCTGCTGCGGTTAATTATTCCAAGAGAAGCACAGAGAGGGCACAGGTCTTTGCCTGCTTCAGCCAGCAGGCATATTCTTCCCAGGTCTTTCCATGAAACACCTCTGCCGCTTGTAACTGCGGAAAACCTGTCTATTCCTGCATCTGTTACAGACCTGTGTGCCTCTTTCATTTCCTCAAGGCTCAGCATGTCACTGCCTTGAGAATGCGACTGAGCGCAGAAAGCACAATCCTCGGAACAGGCGCCATTTTTGCAGTTTACTATTGCGCACAGCCGAACTCTTCTGGTGAAAGCAGTATCCCGTGCTTCCATGCACATCACTCTGAGTTCCTCCATGGGAATGGAGGTAAGGACGCTAAGAGCTTCTGATCTGTTCATTTCTCTTCCACTTCAAATACAGTTTTTCAAGGTTATCAAGAACCAGAGCTGTGAGTTCTGCCCTGGAGACCATCTGTCCAGTCAGCGAAAACACTGACTCGCTGTGAGCAACTGCGTTTCTGTGGGAAATATTCAGACCAATCCCGGCAACCAGGTGGTGGATTCTGTCAATCTCTCCACAAACCTCACAGAGAACTCCCCCGATCTTTCCCCTGCCGCTCCACAGTCCGGTTTTCAGAAGAGTAAGAGGAAGAGAAGGGCACAACTCACTTACCGCTGCTGCAAGAGCTTCAAGGGCGATTCGCTCGATCTCCACAGTTCTTTCCACAGGTATTTCCGGATTGAGTATTACTGACATGTACAGGTTTTTCCCTGCGGGACTTTCCCAGGTTTTTCCATCCAGTGCTTTCCCGGCGGTCTGCGTGTCAGCTGTAACAACAGTTCCTTCTCTTGAATCTGTATAACCCAGTCTCATTGCCCGCTGGTTAGTGGAAATGATCTCTTTATGGTATTCAATGTTGTTTCCCATTACTCTGGAATTAAGCAGAGATGAAAGGACCTCAGCAGATGGTATGTCAGGTACAGACAGCAGCTGGTATCCAACTTTTGTCGAAGAGAGTATCTCAAAACCCAGATCTCTCAGACCTGCGATGTTCTTGCTTACAGCTGCTCTTGAAACACCAAGTTCCTCAGCAATCTTCTGCCCTGAGACATCACCGTCACCTGCCTTGAGAAGCCTCACAATTTCTGCTGCTGTCCTGTTCATGACCCTCCTGTGGAATCCATGAACAATGGAAAAAGAATTACGTATTGTCAACCGCGAATGGTGACAGGTTTACATAACGATCCTCGGTGCAGTCGGGTTGCATATATTTAAAAACACATTCGCTTCGCTGGAAGGTGATTACATGAAAAGAGAGAATGTTTTTCCACTCTCAGGCAGTTTAAGAAACGCTAATGGTCTGCCGGGTCAAAAGTGAGCAGATTTCCGCAACCTCCTGATTCAATCGCTGTAAATTATTCTGACTGGAAGTGGGAGAAAGCCTGGGACTGGCTTCCTCTTTCGATAACCTGGCGTCTCACATGCCCCACGGGAGAGGTGAGATACCTGAAGCTGGCCATTCCGGAGCACTTCCCCTCTCTTCAGGACGAAGCTTTAAGAATGCGCTGGGCAGGAGAGTATCTTCCTGTACCTCAGGTGCTTGATTCAGGATATGATGGCAGAGTGCGGTGGCTTCTTACAAAGGGTCTTCCCGGTCTTGATGCCACAGATCCATTCTGGAAGAAAGACCCTGAAAGACTGGTGAGTGCTCTTGCAGGCGGTCTTAAAACCTTTCACAAGGCACCTGTAAAAGAGTGTCCTTTCGATTTCACACTGGACAGAGCCATTGCACTTGTAAGAAAACGGGCTGAAAAAGGGCTGATAAACAGGGAAACAGATCTCCATGAAGAGTTTTCTCATCTGACTGTTCATGAAGCAGTATCTCTTCTTGAAAGGACGAGACCCTCTTCAGAAATTCTTACTGTCTGCCACGGGGACTATTGCCTGCCTAACATTCTTCTGGAGAACTGGAAGCCCACAGGCTTCATTGATCTGGGAGAGCTGGGAGTTGCTGACAGGTGGTGGGACATTGCAGTTGCCTCCTGGAGCGTTACCTGGAATCTGGGGCCCGGGCTTGAAGATCTGTTTTACAGAGAGTACTGTATCGAACCTGATCCTGCAAGAATTAATTTTTACAGACTGCTGTATGACTTGTCATCCTGACTGGAACATTGTTTAGCATGGCAGTATAATAGTCTACGGAGCTTTATCAATATTCTGTAAGAGGTGCTATGTCTGTTTTCATTTTCAGAACCAGGAAGAGTCTTCTCAGGTTTCATGCACAGGCAGTTGCTTCACTCCTTGGCATTGCCGGTGTTCTTTCAACTGCATGCGATACCTTTTCAGCAGTACCTGCTTACGGTCCTCCCGGGGTTTCTCTTACTCTTACAGGAAGTGTCCTCTCAGCTGCAGACAGTTCCACGATACCTGATATATATCTTAAAGCTCTCAGCCCTGATTCCAGCATATCGTACTTCGAGAACTTTTCCGTCAGTGACGGCAGTTATTATCTGTACCTGGAAACCTGGGATGAGGTGTGGCCGGATACCATTCGAATTGTTTCGCAGGATGTGGATGGTTCTGAAAACGGATCTTTCCTCAGTGCAGATACTCTGGTTTTTCCTCCTCAGGTGAATGAAGAGGCACAAATAGAAACAGACATATTTATGGAACCGGAGGAAGAGTAGTGGCTGCAGTCTTTTCAGCGAGAAGAAAACTGATAAGGTACTGCAGTAAGGCACTTGGATACACTCTGGGGCTGCTGGGGGTTATTACCGGCTCCAGCTGCTTACCGCCCTTGAATTACAGTGTTCCGGACAATTTCAACCTTACTGTTCAGGGGAAGGTCATGTCAGCTGAGGACAGTACCGGTATCAAGGAAATCCATCTTTTTCTCGCGAATACAGATTCATCAGATTGCTTCAGTGGTTCCCAGACAGACAGCGAGGGGAATTACATTATTGGTATGGGCAGCAGCGGAGAGATATACTGGCCCGACACACTTCTTCTCATTGCAGACGACATGGATGGAGGCTGGCACGGAGACTTTCAGGATGCCGATACCATAATCTTTGCTCCCTACATAGGAACCAGCACCATGTTTAGCATCGACTTCTATCTGCAGCCTGAAGAGGAGAAGTAATGCCGGAAGCAGTTTTTTCAGCGAGAAGAAAACTGTTCAGGTACGTTGACAGATTAACCGGATTCATCCTGGGGCTGCTGGGAGTCATCAGTGTTTCCTGCGGTATTGAGCCCGTGGCCTATGGTCCCCCGGACGGATGTTTCATAACCGGTCTGGTGAAAGATAACGGTACCGCTGTTCAGGGTATCGAGATCAATGTGCAGAGCCCTGACTCATCAATCATTTATCATTCAACAGAAACCAGCAGCGATGGTGCTTACTGGGCAGATCTGTATGAATGGCCTGATTCTCTTCTTATTACAGCCTCGGATATAGACGGGCCTGATAACGGTTCATATCTGCCTGAGGGAAAGTATATCACAGATATCCCTGAAGAAGGTTCTCTCTACTACACTGTGGATTTCGAACTGGAACCGGACCCGTCAAAGTAAATGGCTGAGTACATAAGGAAATCCGAACGGAACCTGATGAAGTTCTGTACAAGGGTTTTTGGAGGAATACTCTCTCTGTTCGGAGTTATCACCAGTTCCTGCGGCAGCATGCCATGCGATTACGGGGTGGAACCGGTGCATGCAGTGGTTGTTCAGGGAATGGTTAGAAGCGATACAACAGCAATTGAGGGCATCAGACTGCAGATTCTGAGTATGGATTCCAGTCAGGTTTACAGTTCCAGTCTGTCGGGTCACATGGGAAGTTACTACCTGTCAAGTGAAGAGAAGCCGGATTCCATTCTTATCACGGCAACGGATGTAGATGGAGAAGCAAACGGGCTTTACCTTCCTGCAGAAACCTTCAGGGCAACTGATCCGGAGAAGACGGAAGAGGAGTTTGTAATTGATTTCAATCTTATTCCCGATGGATAGTCCATGAATTCACTCAAGCCTGGTTTAAAGAAAAGAATTCACCTTGACCTCTTCTCTCATTACAGGAAACTTCAGGCGGCAATACATGAACTGAATTACCTTTTCTGGGAGTGCACCCTCCGGTGCAACATGAACTGCGGCCACTGCGGAAGCGACTGTTTTTCATCATCAACTGTCCCTGATATGCCTGCGGAGGATTTCCTGAAAGTTCTCAGGTCCGTGAAAGAGAAAATGGATCCCGGCGGAATTACCATTGCTGTAACAGGCGGTGAACCCATCATGCGAAAAGACCTGGAGAAAGCCGGGGAGCAGATCGCTCTCCTGGGATATCCATGGGGTATTGTGAGTAATGGATGGGCGCTGGACAGAAGAAGGCTGAATTCACTGTTGAATGCCGGGATGAAAACACTGACTGTAAGCCTTGACGGGCTGGAGGATTCCCACGACTGGCTGCGGAAAAAAGGATCCTTTAAACGGGCTGTGAATGCTCTGTCATGTGCGGCACAGAGTTCTCTGCCTGTGTTTGACACAGTTACCTGCCTTACACAGAAGAATGTGAACCAGCTGGAACAGATCAAAGATCTTCTTATCAGTACAGGCGTTAAAAGATGGAGGATATTCAGCATCTTTCCAAAGGGAAGAGCCGAGAATCAGCAGGAGATGAAACTCACAGGCAGTCAGCTTCGCGGTGTAATGGAATTCATTAAAGAGACCCGGAAAAAAGGAGAGATAAAAGTCAGCTACAGCTGTGACGGTTTCCTGGGGGCATATGAAAAGGAAGTCAGAGATGACTTCATGTACTGCAGAGCCGGGATAAGTGTTGCTTCTGTTCTTATTGACGGTTCAATATCCGCATGTCCCAGTCTGCGGTCGGATTTCATTCAGGGCAATATCTACAGGGATGACTTCCTGGACTGCTGGGAGAATCGTTTTCAGGTAATGAGAAAGAGAAACTGGACAAGAACCGGGATATGCGCTGACTGCAGCTACTGGAAATGGTGCAACGGCAACGGCCTGCACCTGAGAGACGAGAACACGGGAGAGCTTCTTATGTGTCAGCTTAAAATGATGGAAGATTAAGGCGGCGGAACCCGCTGTTCCGCCGCCATCCTTGTGCAGGCTGGGAGTTGTACCTGCACCGGGAGGGGAACTCAGTTATCTGGGCGGACCGCCGCCGGAACCTCCGCGGCCTCCACCTTCGCCACCTCCAGGAGGACCTCCCTGAGGCTCTTCCATTTTTCTTACAGTGATACTTGTACTGGATACGGTGCCCTCATGGATGAAACAGATGTCCTCAAACTCAGGTCTTGATCCCCCCTGAGACTCCATCTGAGGCAGCTCACCGGATATCCCGACGAATTCGTCTTCCATGTCAAACTGGCCGTTCTCGTTAGCATCGTGGTATGCCATTGCCACATATCTGCCTTCCGGCACTGAAGGTATTTCAAGATGAACTGCAAGGCTCTCAATGTTTGCTCTGTAGGTTAGAGCAGCTCCATCAGGATTCGGAGGGAAACCCAGTTCCTCTTCAGTGAGCAATACAACAACAGCCTGGCCAGAATTGTCTTCGAATCCTGTTACTTCCACCAGTACTGTTCCATCAATTGCGACTTCTGTGCCGGATCCCAGCAGTATCAAAAACATCAGTAAACTCATTTCAACTCCTTTCTTCACAGCAAAGATTGCTTCCTTTCCCGTCAGAAGTGTTTCCCGCTTGTAACAGATTGTATCCTGAATCACTGGAGCTGGTTCAGATATTGCAGAACAGAATGACCTGCTTTATACTTGTTAAAGTAAGAGGAATTATGTCAGCATGCACAGTGAAAATCATAATATTCGTATGACTGGAAATATTGGGGAGATTTATTATGAGGATGGTTGTCCTGTTTTCTGTATTTGCCGTTTTCACCTTGTCCTGTGAATCCAGTGTTACAGGTTCCGAAAATGAAGTTATTCAAAGCATGAAGTTTGTTGAGATCTCCCCAGGGACGTTCGAGATGGGAGCTTCGGTAGATGAAGAGGGATCCACCGCTCTTGAAAGACCTGTACACACTGTAACCATTGACTACTCATTTGAAATTATGAGCATAGAGGTTTCCCAGGGTGTATGGGAAAGTGTTATGGGCAGCAATCCTGCTGCAGGTGCTTCCCAGGGAGAAAACTATCCGGTTTATAATGTATCATGGGATGACTGCCAGGAATTCTGTAATCAGATGAACATTATGGATTCCGCATATACATACCGACTGCCTGCAGAATCCGAATGGGAGTTCTGCTGCCGGGCAACCTCGGTTACCGCTTTTTACTGGGGAAGCAGCACAAACTACATTGATAACTTTGCATGGTGCGCCTTCACTGCTGGTGGGAATCCTCACCAGGTACAGGAACTCATATCAAATCAGTGGGATCTCTTCGACATGTCCGGGAACTTGTTTGAATGGTGTCAGGACAGCTATCATTTTAACTACAATGGTGCACCTGATGATGGAAGCGCATGGATTGATGCACAAAACGGAGACAGGATAGTTCGCGGCGGATGCTTTGAATCAACTACTGCTGCCTGCAGATCTGCTTTCCGAGAGCCAATGGATCAGAGTCAGGGGTTCGAGAGCACAGGTTTCAGGTTAGTTCGTACTCCGAACTAGTTATCTGTCATCACGGTTGAGCAGATCTCTTATCCTGGATCATGTCCTCTGCTATATTCTTCGCTGATGGATGAATGAATACTGATGGAAGGCGGACGATATGTATAGCAGAGCAGCTGTTCCTCTTTTTACCGTTGCAGTTCTGATCTTAACAGGGTTTGCAGATGCTTACCCTGTGAGAGACATTCAAATACCCCTCCCTGAGGAAATGGGCCCTGATGTGCTCATCTCCGATCCCGACGTTCCCCTGTCGCCGCCTCCGGACCCCCAGGTTGGAGATTCCTGGATCTGGTGGCTCTGGATCTGGTATCCCATGCCGCCGCAGTTTGAACAGCATGTCTGTACTGTAAGAGGTAAATCAGACAGAGGGTATGTTGTGGTAAAGGATTCTGAATGGCTTGTAAGTATTGACCAGGCTGATGTTGATGCAATCCTGGAGCACTGGGAGAATTCCAGTATCGGCCCCTATCCCGATATGGGAATTTACGAGATAGACAGCCTGTCATTCGGGACACCGCCTGATGAGCTGGATAACGACCCCGGGATATACCTTATGTGGTACGACTTTGAAGTGGCTGCCGACGGCTTCTTTTTTGCTTTTGATGAGTATCCCGAGGGGACATATCCGGATTACCACAGCAATGAGTGCGAGGTTCTTTACCTGAACACAATGAGTTCAGGAGGTCCTTCCGGTAACTACATGCACGGTGTGATAGCCCATGAATTCGAACATCTGATTCACTGGAAGCAGGACGAGAATGAAGCCTCGTGGGTTGATGAGGGAATGGCGGAGCTTGCCATGTGGTTCTTCGGGAATCCTGACAACATCTCATCTTTCAGTTCCAATCCCGACAACAACCTTACCGAATGGGGAGGGGAGTGGGCGGATTACATTCAAACATATCTCTGGTCTCTCTATTTCTTCGAACAGTATGGAGGACACGATGCCGTGTTTGCGCTGGTTGCGGAACAGGCTAACTCCATGGCCGGTTATGACAATGTGCTGGATGATTTCGGATACACTGAGAATACAGATGACATATTCATTGACTGGTCTGTGGCAAATTTCCTTGATGATGAAACCATTGGAGACGGCAGATTCGGTTATGCCGGAGAGGATCTTCCTGCGTTCATGCCAGCAGGAAACTATTCGACATATCCTGTTGAGCAGACAAAGACTGTGAACCACTGGGCAACAGACTACTACAGGTTCCAGAACATGGATTCTGATGTTCT